>DASTCT010000312.1:0-181729 GCA_035710845.1 Candidatus Angelobacter sp. | reverse complement strand
AGCCATGCTCAACCAACGGGCTTGCTAGCACCAATGCGAGCTCGGTTTACTTCTCGGTCCGCCGGCGCACCCATCATACGCGGCGAGACTGAAGCTTGTTCATTCCTGCTTCATCCCGACGCAGCGGGTGGGGTGCTCAATTTGGCAATTCAAGGCCGCAGACGAAGCAAACGTCACTGCAGCGGACATGCCGAAGGAAGTTAACAAGCCGTACGCCCACTCCTGTGTAGAAAGGGGAGACGCCTACCGCCTTTGCATATGTGACCACCTGACGGACGACAAAAAGACAGATCTGAAGGATGAATTACGCAAAGCAGTTCAAGCGGTAAAACCGGACGCACCGGAACCCAGTGTCCTTGATGTTGACGACGTCGCGGCTTTGGCAAACAGATATCCCGCAATCGTGATGATGCTGGAACCATTATTGGCATTGGCTTCTCTTCACTTCGACGCCTGGGGCGCATCAATCACAGACGTGACGCCCATTTTTGTACCCGGTGCTGGATTCGAGCAAACAAAAACCCTCATCACCGCTTTCGTGAATCTTCAGCAAGAGGTTCCAGACTCGGTTCTACTCATGCAAGGTGAAGCTGGCGTGGGGAAAACGCGCACCGCTTATGAATCTCTGAAAGTGTTAAATGGCGCACGGAATCTTGTCCTGTACACGGACGATGAGGAACATGCGGTAGAACTGGCCACCTTGATTTCAAATGATCCGACTGCACATGCGATCATAGTGGCAGATGAATGTTCAATAGGCGCCAGAGAGCAGATTAATCGCAGAATCAAGGGCCATCGGAATCGCGTGCGTGCCATTGCCATTGACAATAACGCTGAGGTCTTAAGTTCGATTGCACCAGAGCTGAAGATCGAAAAAATGACCTCGGCCGATTTGGAAAAAGTACTTAAGGCAAATTTCCCCGCGGTTCCAGCGGACCGTTTGCGGTCCTATTCACATCTAGCGGAAGGATTTATTCGGCCAGCGGCTGACATGTGCAAATTCGATCCTCAGATCAAGGCAGCCGGAAGCATAAGTCCTGTTATTGTCACCGTCCACGAATATTACAAACTCCGATTAAAGGAAGAGCAAAGAATAGCGTTGGAAGCAATCTCGCTCTTTAGGAGAGTGGGGCACAAAGGAGATGCTGCCGAGCAGCTTGACGAAGTTTGCGGCATGCTCGGATTGCAGCGAGATAACGTGGAACAACAGCTTGCGTCGATCAAAGATGCACCGGGGTTTATTGAACGCGGAGCCAAGTATTACCGCGTCACGCCAGAAATAATTGCCATTGTGGCATTTGAAAGCGCCTGGAAAAGGCTTGCCGAGGGCCGCGAAGACAAATTTCTGGAGAAATTGCCAAAGGCATTGCAGGAATCTTTCCTCGAAAGAGTATCGGCCAGCGCAAAGCCGGAGGTGCGGAATACTGTACAGACGTTTTTTCGCAACTTCGCTCTCAATTTTAAACCCGGAGATTTGGGGGATCTCGACTTGGTTAATAGGTTCGTGACACTCGTTGAGACATCCCCATTGTTTTATTTGCCTTTGCTCAAAGATGTCATTGAGAAAGCAAGGCCTCAAGAATTAACGTCATCGCCCGAATGGATACATTCCAGTTGGGGGCCACGCCGACAACTTGTTTGGTTGGCGGAACGTTTGGCACAATTCCCGGAATTCTTTGACGCTTCCGAAGCGATCTTGTATCAATTGGCCGTTAATGAGTCCGAGCCGAAAATTGGAAATAATGCCACTGCGATTTGGCGGCAGCTATATCGGATGCAGCTATCCGGCACTGCTGTGCCATTTAGCGAACGGTTGTACAAGTTGCGAGCTAGAGCAATAAATGCCGATGCAGCAGGACGCGCCGTAGTGGCAGGAGCCTTTGAGAAGATATTAGATTTCCACTCTCATCGGGTTCTCGGCCCACCAGTTGTTGCGGGTCGAATTCCGCCTCCAGAGTGGCTGCCGAAGGACTATGCGGAGTTGAAGAACACCTTCAAACAGGTGCTTGCCTTTTTGCTGGAGTTTTCCAAGCATGAAGACCCAACTCTCGCAGAAGCCGCACAGGATGCATTTACAACAACAATCGAAACGCTACTTCGCTACGGATATTTGGCAGAAGTCGAATCCGCGGTACCGCTGAATGAAATAAGAGAAGAGACACGGGCAAAGCTCGCAAGCAATATAAAGCAGTTCATATCGTTCCGCTCTCGAACCGATCAGTCGCCGCCACAACCACCTTTACCTAATGACTACCTTCAAAAGCTTTCGGGATGGATCGAAAAGATAGCACCTACATCTCTTCACGGCAGGTTGGTTGAAGCTGTGGGCGCAAGCTCATGGGGTCATTATGGTCGTGAAGAAGAGTGGCATGCTGAGTTGAACAGTCTTGCAGTTAAGCTTTTGGAAGACAACGCGATTTTTTTACAAGAGCTGCTCTGGCTAGTTTCACCGGAAGCGAAGTCAGCTGGGGATTTCGGGCATTTTTTGGGCGCTGCTGATGCGGGTGCCAAGCATTTAGACATGATTGTGGAACGCAGTTTCGCTGCACAGAGCTCTAGTTTTTTAAAGGGCTACATTCTTGGCGAGTTGTCGCGACCAGACATAGATATAAGCCGGATAAACAAAATATTAGACGAACTGGAGGAACGATCTCCTGTTTTTGCACTTGACGTTTCACTAGTGGGCGGAGATCGCACATGGGCCTTCGAGAGGGCTACTCGAATGATTCGCGAGCATAAGCTCTCTGCTGCGTATTTGCGTGTGTTCACTTTTTGGATTGGAAATCGCCGTATTGAAACAAACGAGGTCATTGAGGCCCTTGAATTGTTGCTACATGTTGAGGGCGAGGAGGCTTCTTCAGCGTCCGACGTGATGTTGGATTTCCTTGGCTCGCGGTTGCACAGCCAGAAACTTTCTGAATTGGTCCAGACAGATGCGCCGATAGTGTGGAGGATCCTTGAGGCTGCAGTCAGGAATCCCGGACGAGAGGCTTACTGGTGGTCTGAAATTATGGCGAGAGTTGCCGATCAAAACCCCGCACTTGCAGTTGAATTAGCTACCCGCGCAATGGTTTCAGATGAATTTCAACTGGCAGAACTCGCGCAAAATCTCATTGCTCTTTTTGCTGGTAAATTCCCCAACGAAGTGATGGACAAGGTCGGAAAAATGGCACTTGATAAAGATATCGGGTGGCACTTTCTGGTCGGGAAATTTTCTGTTTTTACAGCACTTCCTTTTGAAGTCCTCCAAAACTGGCTTGAGAGGAACGGTGTTGAAGCCGCCAGGAAGATTGCAAGACATGTCCCACGCCCCTTTCTTAATGCAGAAGGAAAACCGTCCCTTCATCCATTAACCGAGTTTCTTCTCACCCGTTTTGAAGATGATGATCTAACCTTTAATGAGTTCTGTGCAGGTGTTCATTCATTCCAGCTTTACGTGGGTGATCTAGCTGCGCATCGTGAAGCTGAGGCAAAATTTGCGGAAGCCTTCTTCAACCATCCTCTTAGACGTATTCGCGAGTGGGCTCAAAGAGAATGGCAAATCGGACGTGCTGAGGCAGAACTTCACCGCATGGAGCAGGATGAACGTGGTTTTTAAGAGTCCGAATATCCTATTGACAGCGTTGGAAATACCCTCTTATCCTGATGAATATGGAAGTCCATTTCACCCATGAGCAAGAATCGCGGCTCTTGAAAATTGCCACGCATGAAGGCATTGAGCCTGCGCAGTTGGTCAAGGAAGCCGCTTTACGCCTGCTGGAGGACGATACCCGTTTTCGTAACGCCGTGCGTCAAGGCATCCAAGAGGCTGATCAGGGCCAGTTGATTGAAGAAGATGAAATGGACGCTCGTATCCGACGGCTGTTTCCGTCTTGATGCGTATCCGCTGGACGCCGACCGCGGCAGATGATCTGGAGCACATCAAGGACTATCTAACCGAGCATCATCCCCACCTTGCACGGTCCACCGTCCTTGAGCTTTACGAAGCCATCCGTTCCCTAAAAACATTCCCACAGCGTGGACGCCCAGGCCGCGAGTCAGGAACCCACGAACTGGTCTTTTCTCGCTTACCCTACATTGCTGTCTACCGCATCAAGGAACAAACCGTCGAAGTCTTACACATCCACCATGCCGCCCAGAATCGGCCTTGAATCCTGGTTTTGGTTGTCGTAAATGGCAGAAAGAAAATTGAAGGCCCTCAAATCCTTTCGAACCTGAGGGCCGCAAGTGATATCGGACCTATAAGCCGAATTCTGTACGGCGTTGCCGCCGCTGACGGTCATTCCTCTAGGCCGTTCATTGCTGAACGGCTCAAGCGACCTACCCGAAAGTTTGGCGCACCGAGCAGGCACGCATTTTGGATATTGCTATCCAAAATTCCTTCCCTATTTGGTCTTGCTCCGTGTGGGGTTTGCCATGCCCCTTGCATTACTGCAAGAGCGGTGCGCTCTTACCGCACCTTTTCACCCTTACCGCAGGCTTGCGCCTGCGGCGGTATATTCTCTGTGGCACTTTCCGTAAAGTGGCTTTGAAACCACCCTCCCGGACGTTATCCGGCACACTGCTCTGTGGAGTTCGGACTTTCCTCTCTCTAAGCCGCGCAGCCCAAGGGTCCCCATTCGCGCGCCGTTTTTGCGCGTGAATGGGTAGCTCGGCGTTCACGGCCAGACAGCGACCATCCGGCCCGACATCAGCTATCCATATTATAAGATGGATTCAGATTGACTTTTGACTCAAGATGGCTTCAGACTGCTCCATATTTCATTCCAAATTCTTACGCCGTACCGGTAAAGCCGGTTTTCCAGAGGAGATTTAATGAAGCGACGAATTGGCATGCTTGCGCTGGTGTGTGCACTCATTCCGGCCGCGATGTTCGGTTTCTTTGACAAGCGCCAGCCCACAGATGCAGAACAAAAAGCGGTTACAAAGTACACCACGGTCATGAATAAGTTTTTCGATAAGATCGGCGGGCCTGACTGGGACGAGCATATTGACGAAACGATCGACCAGCCGATGGTCAACATCATGGATGATCGTCCGCTGGATATCGACCAGCTACTGCGGCGCACTTATGAGGTAAAGCAAGGCTCAAAGCGCTACCAGACGATGATCCAGCCGCGAGTGCAGAAGCTGGCGCTGATAAAGGACACATCGCAAAAAGATTTGTGGCGGGCGCAGACTGAAGACCTGAAATATCTGCAGATAGAAGCGCACTTCAACAGGTTTGTGATTCCCATGGCGAACGGGCCTGACCCCAAACATGACCCCAAAGTGCCGGGAGCAACTTTTGTCCACAAGGACCGCAACAATCCTTTTGAGCACGGTGTTGCGTATGTTCTCTTCTTTAGCAATGGGCGTCCGGGGAAGTGGGATGAAACGAACAGCGTCTATCGCAATACTTTTGTTCATCCTCCGAATAGTCCTTATATTGAGAATTTGGAAATTCGAATTTATGGCGCGGAAGATCGCATTCAGGAGCTTTTGCGGAAATTGGATTGGAAGCAGGTAAACGCTGCTCTTACTCCGTAACCCGGCAGTGTAAGGGCCAACGGTTACAGAAAAGCCTGCGCCGCCAAGTTGCTTTTGCGCATCCAAACAGAAACTAAATCCGTAAGGTTAGTAAAGATGCGCCAGAGTAGAATACAGACATACTCCAACGTTCATGCTTAGTCTTATTCCAGGATTGCTGGCGGCGGGGCTCGCAATTTGCGGCATGGGCTTTTATGTGCTGTGCCTGCGGAGCGCTTCGCGCTTTCGGCGCGAAGGACGCAATCCCCGGCCTACGGCCACTCTCCCGGTCACCATTCTCAAGCCTTTGCGCGGCGTTGATCCGCAGATGTATGAGAGCTTCCGCAGCCATTGCGTGCAGGATTACCCGGAATACGAAATTATTTTTGGCGTGAGTGAAGCTGACGATCCCGCAGTGGAAGCGGTTGAGCAGTTGATGCGTGAGTTCCCGCAATGCAAGATCCGCCTGCATGTCTGTCCAGAGGTGCTGGGCAACAATCGCAAGACCAGCAACCTGGTCCAGATGCTGGCGTTTGCCCGCTACGATCACATTCTCATCAATGACAGCGATATCTTTGTTACCCCCGATTATCTCCGCCGCGTGATGGGGCCGTTTGAGCGGCAAAAAGTTGGCATGGTGACCTGCCCTTATCGCGGCATTGCGGCCAATACGATTGGCTCAAAGCTGGAATCTCTTGGCATCAGCACAGATTTTATTGCCGGAGTGCTGGCGGCACGGCAGATTGAAGGCGGAATTCACTTTGCGCTTGGTTCAACTCTCGCCATGAGCAGGCCGGCGCTTGAGGCCATTGGCGGCCTGCGGCCTTTGGTTGATTATCTGGCTGACGATTTTGAGCTTGGCTACCGCATTGCCCAGGCTGGCTATGAAGTTGTGCTGGCCGATATTGTTGTGGAAACGCATCTGCCCGCGTATAGCTTCCGTGGATTTTTTGAGCACCAGATGCGCTGGGCGCGCAGCACCCGCGACTCGCGCCGCATGGGCTACATTGGCTTGCTGCTTACTTTTGGCTTGCCGTGGGCGATCTTTGCCGTGTTGTTTGCTCCGAACAGTTGGTGGTCATGGATAACGCTGGCTGCCGCTGTTGCTCTCCGCGCTGCCGTGGCCATTCAAGTTGGGGTGGGTGTTGTGCATGATCGCGCGGTTTGGAAGAACCTTTGGCTGTTGCCGCTGCGCGACCTGGTGGCCTTCTGGGTCTGGTTTGCCAGCTTTGCCGATCACACGGTCCATTGGCGCGGCGAGGTGTTTATCCTGGAAAAAGGTAAGATTCGTCCCGCTTTTCCGCGCGAGCCTGAACGCCTCACGGCTGCGAAGGCTGACCAGGACAAGGTTTCGGCGCATTCGTAAGCACGATTTTGCCGCCCCATCGCGCAAGCACACAGGCATCTTCTTTCTTGATGTAGCTCGGAAGCCGGTCTTTTTGCGGGCATCGGTCGCTTATCTCGTTGGAAGGTTTGGCTTTGGCATCCGTCACAAGAAAAACTGTCTGTCCGCTGTTCCAAAGCTTCTCAAAAGAAGCGTCGTTGTCGAAGATCGGCGGCGAATCAGGGAACTTTGATCCGTACCAAATGTTGTTGCACTGTCCATTAAGAATGCGCATCTGGCGATGCGTATAGAAATTTACGCTGGAAGCGGCTTCATAGTCGCCATTGTCTTCAATCACTGCGTTAGGTTTCCAGTTCGCGTCAATCTTCTGCGCCAACACCCTGGATGAAAGCACCGGCGAGAAGATCTTGAGTCCCTGATGAGCTGCAAGCAGCAAAGCGACTGTCATCACCGTCAGCACGATATTCGCAGGAAAGGTGCGATTGCTTCGCCGCAGCAGGAAGTTCAAGATCGTTCCCAGCGCGAAAGCCAGTCCCGTCACCAGCAGCGGGATTTTAAAGGCGCCCATGGCTTGCGGCGTGAGGTCAAGAAAGTGGCCGAATGATAGAGCATAATCCTGCGGATTTTGCTTCAGTAGTTCAGCGATACCGTAATTTGGCGGCGGTGTTTTCGCTTCCCACGCCAGCATAAAGCAGGCGATGCAAACAGCTACCCCAACCACCACCAGTACCAAAGATGAGATCCTTCCGCTGCGTCGCTCTGCACTTTCCGGCCGCGATGCAGTTTCGCGCGCCAACAATCCACCCAGCAGCAGCGCAACGCCGGGCAAACCGGGCAGAACGTAATACTCCTGTCGGCTGGAGAAGCTGAAAAAAAGCAGAATCAAGAGCGGCCACAGAAAAAATACCAGTGTCGCTCGTTGTTGTGCGCTCATGTTGTCGCGAAGAGCCGCAAGTTTTGCAGGCACCTGGCGTAACGCCTGAACAATAAATGCTGTCCATGGCATAAGCCACACCAGCATCAATCCCCAGAAAAGCCAGAGCGGAACGGTGTCATAGTCCGCGGGGTAGCGTTTCTTTAGATAGCGCAGAAAATGCTCGTTGACAAAGTAAAACCAGAAAAAGCCTTTAGCCTCTCCTTGTGCTGGATTGCGAAAGCCGGCCAGCAGGTGCCACGGCGCGGCGATCAGCAGAAAAACTAAAAAGCTGGAGAACAGGCGCAGCTTCAACAGATGGCGCAGGTTTTTTGTGAGCAGCAGATAAAGGACAATTGTTCCCACAGGAAAGACCAGTCCAATCAATCCCTTGGTGAGGACGTTGAGTGCCATGGTGGCAGCCAATCCCCAACATATAAGGATTGACGGCTGCTCGCCGCGCTCGCTCTGCTCCAGCGAAGTCAGGAAAAAATCAAAGCCTATCGCCAGCCAGAGAGCCACCAACATTTCTGGGATAAGAAAACGCGTATAGATGAACGGCCCAAAGCCGGTGCCAAGCGCCAGCGCGGCGTAAAGGCCGCCTTCATCGCTATAAAACCTGCGCCCAATCCGATATACCACCAGCAGCAAGGCCAACATGCCCAGCGCGATGGGTAGCCGCGTTGACCAGTCATGCACGCCAAAAAGTTTGTAACTTGCGGCCACAAGCCAATAAATGAGCGGCGCTTTTTCCAGATAGCGGAAGCCGCCGTTAATGTGCAGCGTCACCCAGTCATTGCTTGCCACCATCTCGCGCGCCGCCTCAGCATGGACGGTGTCCGCATCATCCATCAGGGGTGGATGAAAGATGGTGGAGATATACACAACGGCCCACACCAGAACAATCAAAGCTATGAAAACCCTGTTCCGGCGGGCGGAAGAGCTGGAAACAAACAAGCTGGATGAAGATTGTGTAGAAGTTTGCGTGTGCATGAACGCATTCATTATATCGGCGGTTCTCGAAAAGAAAGCCTGCAACGATTCAGCGGCAGAATGCACTATCGCTCAACCGAGGCTGCCTGCGCTTTCGAAGGGGGGCCGCCCGGACAGCATTTTTGAAAATACGGAGGGTATTGCATGAGCAACCGTTTTACGCGTCGTCGTTTCATAATCACAGCAGGCGCAGCCGCTTCAGCTGTGGTGGGCTCTTCCATTTTCAACGTGGATTCGGTGATGGCAGCGCCGTACATCCGCCGCAATCTGGGCCCCATGACTGCCAGTGATCCCGTCCTGGTTTCGTATCGCAAAGCCATCAAGGCCATGAAGCTGCTGCCCGCTTCCAACCCTTTGAGCTGGGCTTATCAGGCGGCCATTCATGGCGTGCCTGGCCCGTCTCTCTATACATCGTGGAATACCTGTGAGCATGGCACGCCGTATTTCTGGTCGTGGCATCGCATGTATCTCTACTGGTTTGAGCGGATCATCCGCAAAATGTCCGGCGACCCCGGCTGGGCGCTCCCTTACTGGGATTACATCTCGCCGACGCAGCGGTCTTTGCCGGTCCCGTTTCGCGATTCCTCCAGCGAACTCTATCTGGCCGATCGCGGTCCTGGCTGGAATGCGGGCACAGCTTCTTATGCTGCGTCCCATGTTGACCCGACTTTCGGCAACAGCTTTGTGGATTATTTTTCCGGGCAGAGCGGTTTGGAAGGCAATCCCCATGACAATGTGCACGTGGATATGGGCGGCGCGATGGGCAATCCCAGCACTGCAGCTCCCGACCCGGTTTTCTACGTGCACCACTCCAACATTGACCGGTTGTGGAACCTGTGGCTGGCGCAGGGCGGCGGACGCGCTGATCCGCTCTCTACCGCGTCATGGCGGACCAAGAGTTACACGTTCTTCGATGAGAACGGCAATCCTGTCAACATGACCACCTGCGATATTTTGCGCGCTGCGCAGCAGCTCAACTACACTTATGAGGGCGAGCCTCCGCAGGTGAATAACTTCTGTCTGCTTCCTATTCGCATCCCCATCTATTACCTGATCCCTATCATTCTGATTCACTGGCCCGGCCCTCCGGTTGAGCTCAACCAGGAGGAAGTGGCGATAGAAATCAACATCAAAGAGTTTCAGCAGCGCCTGGCCGCGCTGGCAGAGAGCAGGACGGAGTTTCCTGTACTCGAACTCGATAATGTTGAAGCGGCGCGCGCTCCGGGTGCCGTGTGGGAAGTCTATTTGGGATTGCCGCCCAACGCGGCTCCCAATCCTGAAAGCCCGTTTTTTGTGGGCACCATGACCTTGTTCGGCGCCGGTGTGCGGGAGCACGCGCATGGCGATTTCAAGCCGGCAAAGTTCACCTTCCGTGCAAATCGGGCGATTCTGGCCGCGCTCAAATCACGCCAGGAACAACTGAGGCTGTTGTTTGTCCCCAGCGGTCCTCTCATGGATGGCAAACCGACACGCCCCAAGGTGCAATCGCCGGTACGGATTGGAACGGTGAATATATCGGTTGCCAGGGAGGAGTTGCAGGAGCCGGGCAAAATTCAGGAGAGACTTGAGAAACCGATTGATGACAGGATAAAGAAGTAAGCGAAAGGCAAATGCATGGGCCGGCTGCAAACCATTGCTGCCGGCCCCTTTTGTTTCCCTACCGTATTTTTATTGCTCTTGGAATAGAATTTCCTCCATGACGCCCCGCCGTGTTGCTGAGGTAAGCAGGTGACTCAATTTGCGGAAAAATCGCTCCCCAGTGCGTCTGCGCAGGTGGAATTTCCTCGCGTCCGCGCCGAGGTTCTGGCTGCCGAACTGCGCGCCACCGTTGCCGGTGAAATCCATTTTGATGACGGCACGCGCGCTCTGTACGCCGTGGATGGCTCCAACTATCGCCAGGTGCCGATCGGCGTTGTGGTTCCCAAGAGAATAGAAGATGTAATCCAGACCGTTGCGCTGGCCCACAAGCACGGAGCGCCACTGCTGCCTCGTGGCGGTGGGACGAGCCTCTGCGGGCAATCCTGCAACGTTGCTGTGATCGTCGATTTTTCCAAGTATCTGAACCAGATTCTGCAGATCAATCCGCGGGAAAAATATGCCTGGGTGCAACCGGGGGTTGTGCTCGACAATCTGCGCAACCGCGCCAACCAATATGGCCTCACCTTTGGCCCCGATCCCTCTACGCATGAGTATTGCAATCTGGGCGGAATGATCGGGAACAACTCCTGCGGTGTGCATTCCATGATGGCCGGTCGCACGGTAGATAACATTCTGGAACTCGACATTCTTACCTATGACGGCCATCGCATGCGCGTGGGCCCGGCTTCAGACGACGAGTTGGAAAAGATCATTCGCGAGGGCGGCCGCCGCGGGGAGATTTACTCACGTCTGCGTGCGCTGCGCGATCAATACGCGGAGCTCATTCGCGCTCGTTATCCAAAAATCCCGAGACGCGTTTCTGGCTATAGCCTGGACGAGCTTCTACCTGAGCACGGGTTCAATGTCGCGCGATCATTGGTCGGCTCTGAAGGTACATGCGCGGTAACGCTTGCCGCCAAAGTTCGCCTGGTGGACTGGCCCAAGAAGCGCACAACGCTGGTGCTCGGCTACAAAGATGTTTACGCCGTAGCGGATAGCGTGCCTGAAGTGATCAAGACAGCTCCTATCGGCCTCGAAGGCATGGATCACGTTCTCATCGAGAACATGACGAAGAAAAGCCTGAATGCCAGGAGTATCGCCATGCTGCCGGAAGGCAAAGGATGGCTGCTGTGCGAGTTCGGCGGCGAGACCAAAGAAGAGTCCAACGCCAAGGCGCGCGCATTGATGGATCGGCTGAGCCGCCTGCCTGAGCCGCCTAAGATGAGGCTCTTTATCGACGAGCAGGAGACGCTCATGGTGTGGAAGGCGCGCGAATCTGGGCTGGGTGCGACCTCGCAGGTGCCGGGCGAACCGGAAGCGTGGGAAGGCTGGGAAGATGCTGCGGTCGCGCCAGAAAAGCTGGGTGAGTATTTGCGCGGGCTTCATCGATTGCTGGCGAAATATGGCTACCACTGCGCGCTCTATGGCCATTTCGGCCAGGCTTGCGTGCACATGCGTATCAATTTTGATCTGGTCACGGAGCAGGGAATTAAAAACTTTCGCGCCTTTGTGGAAGAGGCTGCAGATTTTGTTGTCCAGCTTGGCGGCTCGCTCTCTGGCGAGCACGGTGACGGGCAGGCGCGCGGCGAGTTACTGGGCAAGATGTATGGCCCAGAGTTGATGGAGGCCTTCCGCGAGTTCAAGCGCATATGGGACCCGGACTGGAAGATGAATCCGGGAAAAAAGATCGACGCCAACCCGCTCGACCAGAACCTTCGTCTCGGTGCAACCTATAAGCCGCCTGCGGTCAAGACGTATTTTTCTTTTCCTGAAGCCCACGGCCATTTTCCTGAGACGACGATCCGCTGTGTGGGAGTAAGCAAATGCCGCAAAGAAGAGGGCGGCACTATGTGTCCCAGCTACATGGCTACGCGGGAAGAGAAGCACTCCACTCGCGGCCGGGCGCGTTTGCTTTTTGAAATGCTGCAGGGCGATCCGTTGCACGGCGGCTGGAAAAGTGAGTACGTGAAGGATGCGCTTGATCTCTGCCTGGCCTGCAAGGCGTGCAAGACCGAATGCCCGGTGAGCGTGGACATGGCCACGTACAAGGCAGAATTCCTGGCCCATCACTATGAAGGCCGTCTGCGCCCACGCGCGGCGTACAGCATGGGTTTGATCCATCGTTGGGCGCGGTTGGCGCAGCGCGCACCGTGGCTGGTGAATTTTTTTGGCAGCGTCCCGGGGGTTTCTCATCTGCTGAAATTCGCAGGTGGGATCGCGCAAGAACGCAAGCTGCCGGCATTTGCTCAGCAGACATTTACAGCATGGTTCCGCGAGCGCGGCCCGCGGAATCAGGATCGCCCAAAAATTCTGCTTTGGCCGGACACGTTTAGCAACCATTTTCATCCCAATATCGCCCAGGCAGCCGTCGAAGTTCTGGAACACGCGGGCTATCAAGTCACCATCCCAGAGACGAAACTTTGTTGTGGCCGTCCGCTTTATGATTTCGGCATGTTGGATCAGGCGCGGACTATGCTAAAGCAGGTGCTAAGCGAGCTACGCGAACAAATTGATGCCGCCACGCCGATCATTGGACTGGAACCGAGCTGCGTCTCCGTCTTTCGCGACGAGATGACGAACCTGCTGGGCAATGATGAAGCAGCAAAGAAGATGAAAGCGCAAACATTTTTGCTGAGCGAGTTTTTAGTCAACAAAGCGGGCTATCATCCGCCACAACTCAACCGCAAAGCCCTGGTGCATGGCCACTGCCATCACAAGTCAGTGTTGAAGTTCGATTCTGAACATGAATTGCTCAAACGCACAGGCCTCGATTTCCAGGTGCTCGATTCAGGCTGTTGCGGCATGGCCGGCTCATTTGGTTTTGAAGATGGGAAATATGATGTCTCAGTCAAGATCGGCGAACGAGTGCTGCTGCCGGCCGTACGCAACGCTGCCGCCGACACGCTGATCATCGCCGATGGCTTTAGTTGCTTCCAACAGATCGAAGGTCTCACCGGTCGCAAAGCGCTGCATATTGCCGAGGTGTTGCAGATAGCTATTCGCGAGGAAAAAGCGTCCAAAGCGGGAAGCAGCGCACCGCCTATCTATGCAGATGCAAACAAGTAATTCAGCCGTCGCACAAGCAGACGCGGCTCTCTTTAAATTCTTTTGGAATTCAACTCAGCCAGCCATCTGCAGGCTTGATTTCGACGTGAATGCCGGAACACTGATCTGGAGTTTTTCCCCCAACTCAAGAAAGCGTTCTCGCCAGGCTTGTGTATCCGGATCGTGCTTTTCCGCCAGTGTTGGAAACACGGTATTCAAAATGGAGTAATAGATGTTTTGCGCGTTCCAATAATCCACGGAGAGGGCCATCGTTGCAAAGAGGCTGGTCAGCACGTTGGCACGCTCCAATGTTTCAAGATCCTGAGGTTTTTCCCGCAGACGAACAAGAATACGAGTGAGGCTGTTGCTGGCCGCGAATCCAATGCCCGCCTGGTCCAACTGCACTCCTTCGCGCTTCACCATTTCCATGAGCATGGCAACGCGGACAAAATCCACCGGGTCAGCATCAAGAGTATGTTTCAGATCGTTGTTCAGGAGAAATTCCACGGTGATGCGCAGGATCTCCGGCAGCGGCTGGCCCATTTCCCGGATGAACCGCAGCAGGGCGCCATGTTTTTCATAGATCGCCTGATAGCTATTTTCCGCGTCTTGCAGCGTGCGAGAGAGAATGATATCGAGGATGCGTTTTTGCTCATCCTTAAACAGTGAGCGCAGTGAATAGAGCATGCCGCCAAAATGCTCGTCCAACAGGCTAAGCACTTCAACAAAATCATTACGTGAAAAAGCCGCCGTGGCCGTTGCGGTCAGGTCTTCATAACCGTTGTTTTCCTCCACGTCATGGACGGCGGCATGCAGTATTTGTTCTCCCAGATAGATAACCGCAAATGTCAGCTCCCGCGAGTCTCGCGTGATGCGCGATGTTACCTGTGCGCGGCCCAAGGCCAGCTTTGCCGCTCCAGACTCTGTCTGGCGATAGTCGAGCATTTTGATGTCATAGCAGAACTGCGGAATCACATGGTCGCCGTCAAAAACCGAGCTGATGGCAAAATGCGCGCCCACTTTGCACAGATCAACCATGGCCGACTTGATCCACCGGTCGTAAATCATTGCGCCATCGCCCAGTTCGGGCAAATTGCTTTTAGCTTCGGCCAGGCGCTTGAGAAATTGAGCTTCCAGGTCCAGCCCTGCTGTTTCTTTCGCTAGCTGAAGCACACGCGCTGCGTATTGCACTACCTGGACGGTTTCAATGCCGCTCAGTTCGTCAAAGAACCATCCGCAACTGGTGTACATGAGCATGGCATGACGCTGCATCTCCAGTAGCTTGAGAACACGAACGGTTTCGTCAGGACTAAGTTGCCGGCGCGAGTGCTTCTCAAAAAATATCCAGAGAGCTTCCGGCGAACGATTCAGAATTACATCAATATAGCCATTGCGTGCCGCCCATGGATCATGCAGCAGAGGCGCAGCCTGGTTCTCAAAAAGCGGGGCAACTGAGTCGCGCAAGAAATCCAGCGCAGCGCGCAATGGGCCGCGCCAAGCCTGGTTCCAGCCCTGCCGGCCGGAATTGCAGCCGCAATCGTTTTTCCAGCGCTCCACTCCATGGGAGCAACTCCATGAGGTGCTCTCAATGATCTGCACTTCATGCGTGGGCGGAAATTTTTCCAGAAACTCGCCGTAGTTTGTCAGATTGACCTGTTCGTCAGCATCAATGTGGTCAAGCGCGTAAGCCAGGGCCATATCGCCGTGTTTGTGATGATGGCCGTAGGTCTCGCCGTCAGTGGCAATGTGCATCAGTTGCGGCCAAGTGCGCTTGTCAGAGAAGCCGCTTTCAAGGCGCTTGGCAAAATTTTCACCGCTATTGAGCAGATGCTCAAACGCCACAGCCTGAGAAATAGGCCCATCATAAAAAAAGAGGTTGAGCTTTGCTCCCGATGGCAGTTTGATGAGGTAAGCGCGTGTGGGATCAATGCGGCCGCCGTGAACGTCTTTCCAGCTTCGCCCACCGATCTTGCGCACGCGCCCAGCCTGGTGCGGCGCCAGCACCGTGAACTTGATGCCGCATGCAGCCAGAGTTTCAAGAGTTGGGATATCGACCGCAGTCTCAGGCAGCCACATTCCTTCCGGCGCTCGACCAAAGCGGCGTTCAAAATCGCGGAAGCCCCACCGCACCTGCGTGTATTTGTCGCGTTCATTGGCCAGCGGCAGGATCATGTGGTTATAGCCCTGGGCCATGGCTGATCCGTGCCCGGAAAAGCGCTTTTGGCTTTCCTGGTCCGATTTCAAAATTCTCGAATAGGTGTCCGGCGATTTTTCTTCCATCCAGGAAAGCAGCGTCGGGCCAAAGTTGAAGCTGATGCGGCTGTAATTGTTCACGATCTGCCGAATGCGTCCTGCGCCATCTAATATGCGGGAAGCGCCGTTGGGCGCGTAACACTCCATGGTGATGCGTTCATTCCAGTCGTGGTACGGATAGGCGGATTCCTGGCGCTCTACCGCTTCAATCCACGGATTCTCTCGCGGTGGCTGATAGAAGTGCGCGTGGATGCAGGCAAAGCGTTCCATGCAGAAAATTCTGGATTGGGGGGCGAGTGCGCACTCCCGCATCCTGTGATGACGATCACGCAATAAATGGGTGCCTGGAGTGCGCGTAAATCAGCAAAGTCTTACACCAGCTCGCGCACCTTATCTGCAATCTGCGTAGCTATAATCTTTTTTCGATTAGGTTCGCCGCGCACAAGCGATTCAGTGAACTTGGTTGCCTGGTCAAGCGTTACCTTGGCCGGCATAGGCGCTTCAAACTGGTCCACCACGGCTTCAATAATCACCGGGCCTTTGTGGTTTGCCGCCAGCGCCTGGTCCAGGATTGTGCCGCAGCTTTCAGGATCATCAATGCGGAAGGCGGCAGCGCCGCAGGCTTCGCCGAATTTCATGAAATCGATCGGCTGGAGATCGACTCCATACTCCGGATTGCCCAAAAAGACCATCTGCTCCCACTTGATCTGGCCGAGAGCGTTGTTCTTTATCACCACAACAATGATCGGCAGCTTGTATTTGACCGCCGTAACCAATTCAGCCATCAACATGCTGAATCCGCCATCGCCCACAAACGCGACGCACTGCCGCTCTGGGTGAGCAATTTGCGCGGCAATCGTGTACGGAAGGCCGCATGCCATAGTGGCCAGCGTGCCGGAACAGGAGAACAGCTGTCCGCGCTTGGCAGGAATATGGCGCGCCCACCAGGTTGTAATCGTTCCACTGTCAGAGCTCACGATGGCATCGGCGCGCAACCGCTTGCCCAACTCATGCGCAACCACCTGAGGTTTCATCGGCTTCTGCGGATTGGTGGCGCGCTTGTTCATCAGCTCACGCCACTCATTCATGCCTTCCTGCGCTTTTTCCAGGAACTTACGGTTCTGCTTTTTCTCCAAAAGCGGGATCAGGGCCTCAAGAGCACGGCGGGAATCACCCACCAATCCAAGCTCAACGCTATAACGCAGGCCGATTCTGGTTGAGTCAAGGTCGATTTGAACGGCACGGGCCTGGCCTGGTTTTGGAAGAAATTCAATGTAAGGGAATGATGATCCAACAATCAGCAGCGTGTCACACTCTTCCAGCGCCTCTTGTGACGGCTTAGTGCCGAGAAGGCCGATTCCTCCCGTTGTAAAAGGACTGTCGTCCGGAACTGCTGCTTTGCCTAAGAGAGGCTTTACGATGGGCGCGCCCAGCTTGTCGGCAATTTGTTCGAGCGCGTCCGTCGCGTCCAGCGCGCCGCGGCCGGCAAGCACCACAATTTTCTTTCCTTCATTCAGGATCTCGGCAGCACGGTGCAGGTCGCTTTCCTCAGGAAGGCGGGCACTACGCGCGCGTACGTCAGAGGTGTGTCCTGGAACATTGCGTTTTGAAGCCTGCTTTCTGTCCGCCTTCATTTCCTGGATATCGACCGGGAAGGTGATGTGCGAAACTTTTCTGTAGCTCAGCGCTGTGCGGCAGGCCAACTCAACAACATTTTCTACGTGCGATGGGCCCATGATGCGCGAGTTGTAAGCGCTGACATCCATAAAGAGACGGTCCAGCGGGACATCCTGCTGCGTAAACGTGTCATTCAGGTCGTGGAAAGGCAATCCGGTAATCGCCAGCACGGGCTGGCCGTCCATTTTTGCGTCATACAAGCCGTTGAGCAGGTGCACGCCTCCCGGTCCGCTGGTGGCAAGGCACACGCCAAGCCGCCCGGTGTATTTGGCATATCCACAAGCCATAAAAGCCGCAGCTTCTTCATGGCGCACCTGGATGAATCGAATCTGCTCCTGGTGCGTGCGCAGGGACTCCATGATTCCGTTGATGCCGTCACCGGGCAATCCGAATATAGTGTCAACGCCCCAGTCAATCAGGCTTTCAATCAATACGTCAGCTGCAGTTTTCGCCATCTCTCGCCTCCCACAAATCGACTTAACCGGTATGATGCGCGGGAATGCGCCGCTGTTTTCGCTTGAGCAGCAGATCGGAGGCAAGAAGTTGCGTCGCAGCAAGAATCTTTTTTCGTCGCGCAGGAAGCGAGTGAGTAAACTTTAGTGCTTGGCCGAGCGTGTGACCTTAAAAAACAGCAAGCCTGCTGTAACTGTTTACGATTTATCGGAATACGAGCAACTTTCTTCTGAGCACAAGACGAGAGCTGCAGCAGAAAAAAGATGCTGTCACTCCTTCGCAAATAATTTTTTTTAATTTTTTTGATTGGAGAGTGGCTGAATCGCTCGCACTTGTTTATAATCATCCGTTTTCATTAGTGATTCTGATCGCTAATGATTCCTGGGTACTGCCGGGATTCGCGAAGCAGGGCGACGCGGACGGTTCGCACAGGAAAAAAGTTTCAAATAATGGCTCAGATCTTTCACCGCAGTGCAAATACCCTGGCCCGTGCCAGCATTCTTGGCGTAGTACTTCTGCTTACTGCTGTAGGCGCAGCGCTCATGGAGTTGCAACGCTCGCCCTATGTCACCAGGCAGCATGAAGCGCCGGAGCAGCCCATACCTTTCAGCCATCAGCATCACGCCGCAGGACTGGGGCTTGACTGCCGCTATTGCCACACCTCGGTTGAAGATTCCAGCTTTGCCGGTATTCCTCCCACCAAGACCTGCATGAACTGCCATGCCCAGATCTGGACGAATGCCGCAATGCTGGAGCCGATACGCTACAGCTTCAACAGTGGCCAATCGATACAGTGGACGCGCGTCCATGATCTGCCGGATTTTGTGTATTTCAATCACAGTATCCACATAGCCAAGGGCATAGGCTGCTTCAGTTGCCACGGCCAGGTGGATGCGATGCCCCTGATGTATGCGGAAAACACGCTGCAGATGGAGTGGTGCCTGGATTGCCACCGCGAACCGGAAAAGTTCCTGCGGCCCAAGGAAGAAGTTTTCAATATGCACTACCAGCAGCCTAGTAATGAACATCCGGTCCAGGTGCAGGGAGCGGAGAAGCCGTTTACTAGCCAGATAGAGCTGGGCAAGTTTTTACGCACTAAGTATCACCTGCGCACGACGCAGGACATAACCAGTTGCTCCACCTGCCACCGGTAAAAGGTGGAAACAATATGGAAGAGAATGTCTAACAACAACGACTCAAATCTAAATCTGATCTCGCCCAGCGAGATCAAGCCTGCCAGCCTGCAACTGGATGAAGTTCGCAAGCGGCTGGCTGAGGCCAAAGGGCCAAAGTACTGGCGCACGCTGGAAGAGCTTGCCGGTCAGGAGGCGTTTGGCGACTTGCTGGAACGCGAATTTCCGCGCCATGCCTCAGAGTGGGTTGATCCGGTTTCGCGGCGCAACTTCCTCAAGCTCGCAGGCGCGTCCATGGCGCTGGCCGGACTCGCCGGCTGCACCAAGCAGCCGCTGGAGCAGATACTGCCGTATGTCCGCCAGCCGGAAGAGTTGATTCCCGGCAAGCCGATCTTCTACGCCTCGGCCATGCCATTCCATGGGCACGTTCTTCCTGTCGTGGTGGAGACGCATGAGTTCCGGCCTACGAAGATCGAGGGCAATCCGCAGCATCAGGCCAGTCTGGGCGCGACAGATCTGTTTGCGCAGGCGTCAATCCTGGATCTCTACGACCCTGATCGTTCTAACTTTGTAACTCATCTGGGCGAAGGCCGTCCGTGGGGTGAGTGTTCTCTGGCGTTGCAGAGTGAGGTTGCTGCGCTCAAAGCAACCAAGGGAGCAGGATTGCGTTTCCTGACCGGCGCTGTAAGCTCGCCGACATTTGCCTGGCAGATGAAGGCTGTACAGCAGGCTTTCCCGCAGGCAAAGTGGCATCGCTGGGACCCGGTGAATCGCGATAACGTTCGCGCGGGAACAAAGCTGGCCTTCGGCGCTTATTACGATCCGATTTATAAGCTTCAGGGTGCGCAAGTGGTTGTTTCTCTTGACGCTGACTTCCTCTCCGGTGAATGGTTCCCCGGTTTTATCCGCTATTCGCGCGACTATATGCGCGGGCGCAAGCTCGATAAAGACACAAACATGAACCGGCTGTATGTGGCGGAGAGTTCGCCGAGCACGACTGGAGCAAAAGCGGACCATCGGTTGGTGCTGCGACCGTCAGAGGTCGATGGGCTTGCGCGCGCCCTTGCGGCAAAGGTTGGCGTGGCTGCTCAGGGCGGACAGCTCAATGGAGAGCAGCAGAAGTGGGTTGAAGCTGTAGCTGCTGATCTGCTTGAGCACAAAGGCAAGTGTCTGGTTGTTCCCGGGGAGTTCCAGTTGCCGGCAGTGCACGCGCTGGCCCACGCCATGAACGCTGCGCTGGGCAATGTTGGCCAGACCGTCAGCTATATCGAGCCTGTTGAGATCGATCCGGTTGAGCATAAGCAATCCATCCGCGAGCTTGTGGATGATATGAATGCCGGCAAGGTTGGGACGCTGTTCATTCTCGGCGGCAACCCGGTCTTTGATGCTCCGGTGGACCTGGGTTTTGACAAAGCGATGGAGAAAGTGGCGCTGCGCGTCCAGCTCTCCATTTACAAGAATGAAACTACCGACCTTGCGCACTGGCATATACCGCAGACGCATTACCTGGAAAGCTGGAGTGATGGCCGCGCGTTTGACGGCACGGCGAGCGTTATCCAGCCTATGATCGCCCCGCTGTTTGAGGGCATCAGCGATCATGAGTTGCTGGCCATCTTTACTGACCAGTCAGGGATTTCGTCCTACGATCTGGTGCAGACTTATTGGAAGTCGCAGCACCCCAATGCAGACTTTGAAGGCTGGTGGCGTCGCGCGGTGCACGATGGTTTTGTGGCTGATAGCGCAGTTCAGCCCCGCCCAGTTGCTGCCAAGTTGGGGGCGCTGCCTGCGCCAACAGCGGTGAATCCCAACGCGATTGATGTGGCGTTCCGTCCTGATCCAACCATTTATGACGGCAGCTACGTCAACAACGCATGGCTGCAGGAAACGCCGAAACCTCTAAGCCGCACCACCTGGGACAACGTGGCCTTCGTAAGTCCGGCGATGGCGACTGCCTGGAAGCTCAATCAGGTAAGCGACAACAATGATCACCAGTCAGATGCGCAGAGGGTGATTGAAATTGAATTTCAGGGTAGAAAAGTAGCTGCCCCGTACTGGCCTCAGCCGGGGCATCCTGACAATGCAGTAACTCTCTTTCTTGGCTATGGACGGAAGAAGACAGGGCGCGTAGGCACGGGATTTGGCTATGACGCGTATAGCATCCGTCCAAGCTCGGCACAGTACCTGGGCAGCGGAGCCACCATCAACGTTACCAATCGCCAATGGGACATTGCCGTAACTCAGGGCCACTTCAGCATGAACGACCGTGCGACGGCAACGAATCGGGAGACGGTGAAAGCGGCAACGCTTGAGGAGTTCATTAAAAACCCACGCTTCGCGCATGAGAATCCCGACGAAGAGCCTCAGGATAAGAAGGCGCATCCCGAGTCTCTCTATCCTGATTACAGATACTCTCAGGGCGATCAGTACTACAAAGAATATGCCTGGGGCATGTCGATAGACCTGAACTCCTGCGTCGGCTGCCAGGCATGCGCGGTGGCCTGCCAGGCGGAAAACAACATTTCCGTGGTAGGCAAGGAGCAGGTGCAGCGCGGCCGCGAGATGCAGTGGATCCGCATTGATGCTTACTATGAGGGCGATGTCGCGAATCCTACTGTGTACTTCCAGCCGGTCCCATGCATGCAGTGCGAAAATGCGCCCTGCGAGCCGGTCTGTCCTGTGGGTGCGACAACGCACAGCACTGAAGGCCTGAATGACATGGTCTATAACCGCTGTGTGGGCACGCGTTACTGCTCCAATAACTGTCCATACAAAGTGCGGCGATTCAACTTCTTCCTGTTTGCGGATTACCTTACGCCCAGCCTGAAGCTGGGGCGCAACCCTGATGTAACGGTCCGCAGCCGCGGCGTGATGGAAAAATGCACCTATTGTATTCAGCGGATCACCGCTGCCCGCATTGATTCAGAGAAGGAAGACCGTCGGATCAGGGACGGCGAGATCAAGACCGCCTGCCAGCAGGTTTGTCCCACGGAGGCGATCATCTTTGGCGATATCAATGACAAGGGCACCAGGGTTTCCAGGCTCATGGATAGCCCGCGTACATATCAGCTTCTGGCAGAGTTAAATACCCGGCCGCGCACCAGGTATCTGGCGGCGGTGCGCAACCCCAATCCCAAGCTTGAATCGGGCACAGAGACGGAGAAGGCATAAAGAATGGCCCCGCTCGGACAAATTGACGTTCTACCACCGAAAGGCGTAAGGCCGCCGATCATCGGCCCCGGCCAGACCTTCGGCACGGTCACAGACCGCATTGCCGGCATCGTGCTTACCAAGCACACGCCGGTTTTCTGGATCCTGGTTGTTGCTCTTTGCACGGCGATCTTCGGCATGTTCAATACAGCCGTCGGTTATCTGCTGTTTAAAGGCGTCGGCATCTGGGGCATCAATATCCCGGTTGGGTGGGGCTTCGCCATCGTCAATTTCGTGTGGTGGATCGGTATTGGCCACGCCGGCACGCTGATTTCGGCAATTCTGCTGCTGTTCAAGCAGGGGTGGCGTACCTCCATCAACCGGTTTGCTGAGGCCATGACGATCTTCGCGGTTATGCAGGCCGGATTGTTCCCGCTCTTGCATACAGGCCGCCCCTGGCTGGCTGCTTACTGGCTTTTCCCCATTCCGCTGACCATGGGCGTGTGGCCGCAGTTCCGCAGCCCGCTCATCTGGGACGTGTTCGCGGTCTCGACTTACTTCACTGTTTCGTTCCTCTTCTGGGGCATTGGACTGATCCCTGACTTCGCTAACCTGCGCGACTCCGCCAAAACGCTGGTGGTGCGGCGCATTTACGGCATGTTGGCGATGGGCTGGCGTGGTTCTGCGCGGCACTGGAACCGCTATGAAACGGCTTATATGCTGCTGGCGGGTCTGGCTACTCCGCTGGTGCTCTCCGTGCATAGCGTGGTGTCGCTCGACTTCGCCGTTTCCGTGGTTCCGGGCTGGCATACTACGTTCTTCCCGCCGTACTTTGTGGCCGGCGCCATCTACTCCGGTTTTGCCATGGTGCTGATGCTGGCCATACCGTTCCGTTATCTCTACGGCATGCAGGATTTCATCACCTTGCGACACCTGCAGAACTGCGGCAAGCTCATGCTGGCCACAGGTCAGATTGTGGCTTACTCCTATGCCCAGGAGATGTTTATTGGATGGTATAGCCAGGATAAATTCGAGCTGGGCTTAGTGCATAACCGCCTGTTCGGCCCCTATTCTCACTATTACTTCATGCTGATCCTGTGCAACATCCTGATACCGCAGTTGCTCTGGTTCAATAAGGTCCGTTCCAGCCCTTGGAGGCTGTTCCTGGTTTCTGTGGTCGTCAACACCGGTATGTGGCTGGAGCGTTTTGTGATTGTGGTACTGAGCTTGCAACGCGATTTTCTTCCCAGTTCATGGGGCATGTACTGGTACACCAAGTGGGACATGATGATTTTTGTTGGCACCATGGGCTTCTTTACCCTGCTCTTCTTTATATTCATCCGCGTGATGCCGCCGATTTCTATCTTTGAAATGCGGGCGCTGTTGCCGCAGGCCAAGGTGAAGGAATAGGAATGACTGCTGAACCCATTTACGGACTAATGGCGGAATTTGAAACGCCCACTGAACTGGTGCACGCCGCCAAGGGCGCGTACGACGCTGGCTATCGCAAGATGGATACCTATACTCCGTATCCACTGGAAGAAGCCGCCGAGGCGATTGGCGCGCACCATAATCGCGTGCCGTTGATCGTGCTGATTGGCGCCATGCTGGGCATGATTGGCGGCTATTCTCTGGAGTACTGGGTTTCAGTGATCAGTTATCCCATTAACGTAGGTGGCAAGCCATTTCACTCTTGGCCGGCCTTTATTCCTGTCACGTTTGAGTGCGCGGTGCTGGGCGCTTCACTGGCTGCAGTCTTTGGAATGCTTGCCCTAAATGGACTACCACAGCCGTATCATCCGGTGTTTAATTCGCCGAACTTCGTGCGCGCCAGCCGCGATCGCTTCTTTCTGTGCATTGAAGCGCAGGATCCGCGCTTCAGCATCGCCGATACCAGGAGATTGCTGGAGAGCTTTCATCCTGAAGAGATCACGGAGGTGCCTTATTAAGCACACGGCACAACTCCGGGTGGCGTGGTTACTTCTGGCTGCGGCTGTATTTGCCGTAGTTTCCGGCTGCCGCCAGGACATGCATAACCAGCCCAAATTCATCCCACTGCGCTCCAGCGAGTTCTACAGTGACCGTCGCTCGGCACGGTATCCCGTTGCCGGCACAATATCGCGCACCATGGATGGGGTTTCACCTGACTGCCAAAGCGCTCCAATCAACGTGGAAGAGAATTGCCTGGCAAACCGCAATGTGGATCGCGACCAACTCGATCCCAACAACTATTACCTGACCGGCAAGCATGGCACCGTTTACGGCAATGAACTGCCGCTTGATGTCAAGACGCCCGACGACCTGAAGGCGGTCTTGGAGCGTGGCCAGCAGCGCTTCAATATCTATTGCACGCCCTGCCATGCGCGGGTGGGCGATGGCAACGGCATGATTGTGCAGCGCGGCTATAAGCATCCGCCGTCATTCCATGGGCAGCGCCTGCGGAATGCGCCGCTGGGATATTTTTACGATGTGATCAGCAACGGGTTCGGCGGCATGCCGGACTATGCGGCCCAGGTAAAACCGGCAGATCGCTGGGCGATTGCGGCTTATATCCGTGCCCTTCAGCTCAGCCAGAATGCGCCGGAAAGCGATGTTGCGCAGGAAGATCGAGGCAAATTAAACCAGCCTGGAGAAGAACAAATCAGAATTCCGGATACATCTTTCGTGACTCCTACGGCCACCATACCGCAACAGCCGACGCCTGACACGGCTCCCAAGGGGAACAAACGATGAGCCACACAGTGACTCGAATTACGCCCCAGGACTTTGCCCCACCGGCGCTGATTGATCGCTTCCGTTCGCGGTCTTTGGTGGTAGGCGCGGTGTTTGCCGTAGTCGTTTTGGCGCTGGCCTTCACCCTGCCTAACGGCTGGGTGTTGTTCCTGCGTGGCTGGTTGTTCGGCTTTATGTTCTGGCTGGGCTTGACCTTGGGTTCGCTGGTCCTGCTGATGCTGCAATACACCAGCGGCGGCAACTGGGGCCGGGTAGGGCGCAGGATCTGGGAAGCGGCATCATGCAATGTGTGGCTGATGTTCTTGTTTTGGCTGCCAATTGCCTTTGGAATGAAACAGCTTTATACGTGGACTCATCCTGAAGTAGCAGCCACGCTTGGCCATGACAAAGTCCACTTATACCTGAATGAACCATTCGCCATTGTTCGCGCCTTGATCTTCTTTGCCGTCTGGGGATTTCTGGCGTGGCGATTGTACGCATGGTCGAAAAAGGAAGAAGCTGGGCAGTCCACTCCGGCGCAGTTTGTTGGTATCCAGAACCTGAGCGGTTTTGGCATTGTGTTTTATGCCAGCAGCATCACCTTTTTCGCCATTGATTTTGTCATGTCGCTCTACCCGCAGTGGTGGTCCACGGTCTTTGGCATGATTTTCATGGTGGGAGAGGTGCTCACGGCCTTCTGCTTCACCATCTGGCTGCTGACGCGGCTGGCGGCCATAGAGCCGGTCTCGCGCATGTTCAAGATCGATTACCTGCATGACTTCGGCAAGCTAATGTTCGCCTTTGTGATTTTGTGGGCCTATACCTCATTCTCACAGTGGCTGATCATTTGGAACGGCAACATGCTTTCTGAGATCCGCTGGTACCTGATGCGCCTTTATCATGGATGGCAATATTTTGGGACCGCGCTCATTTTTGTGCATTTTGCCTTCCCGTTTGCGCTGCTGCTTTCGCGCAGCCTCAAACGTAACGCCAGGCGCATTGTTTTTGTGGCATTCCTGTTGTTGTTCATGCGCTTGGTAGACCTGTTCTGGCAGATCGCGCCAAACTTTTATCCGGGTGCTCCGTTCGGTAGCATGAAGCCGGACTCTGTGCCCATGGGCTTGAATAACTTTCACCTGGCGGATGGCGTTATGTACGTGGTTTGCCCCATCGCCATGGGCGGAATCTGGTTGTTCTTCTTTTATCTGCACCTGAGCAAGCGGTCATTGATGCCGGTGAACGATCCCGGCTTTGTTGAGATGCTGGAAGCGAAACATGGATAGTAGAGATAAATTTGAAACTCAATCCGGCGGCCATCTGAAAGAAGGGCATGAGGGCAGCGATCTTAGTGTTCGCGGCATCGTCATTTCCGGTGTCTTGCTGGTAGTCGGCGCCATATTTTCGTTCGTGCTGATATTTGCCATGATCCGGATAATGGAACACTGGGAAAGAACGCACGAGGCCCAGCTCTCCCCCATGGAGCAGCAGTTGCAGAAAGAGCGTGAGACTCCGAAAGAGGGTTTGGGCAAGGTAACACCCACACATGAAGGGGAGATCAAGCCTGCGCCGGACTGGTATGGGCGCGGCAAAATGGAAGACCACCTGAGCCGTACCTTTACAGCGCCGCGCCTGCAATATGATGACGAGCATGATCTAGGCATTTTCCGCGGCTCAGAAGACCAGTGGCTCAGCAGCACCGGCAAGGACGCGGCAGGGAGCATCCATATTCCGATTGATCGCGCCATGGATATTCTCTCCAAGCAGGGTCTGCCGCAAGTAAGCGGGCCGTTCCTGCCATCCAATGTAGGCGCACCCAGCGCAGCGTATCCCACCGGCTCAAGCGCCGGCCAGCCTGCGCCCAGCAGTACGGGAGGAGCAAAGAAGTGAGCAGTAGAAGTACAATTCGGAAAATCGTGGTCATGGCGGCGTTATTTGCTTGTGCCACCATTGGGGCATGGGGGCAGGGTGCGCCCAAGCTGCAGCCGGGAGACGATATCCCCAATCAGAAGCCCTCGATTCTTGACCATGTAGGACTAGATCAGCGATTGAACCAGCAGATCCCGCTCGATGCAGCATTCGTGGATGAACACGGCCAGCCAGTCCAGTTGCAACAGTATTTCGGTTCCAAGCCTGTCATCATGATGCTGGTGTATTACCAGTGCCCCATGTTGTGCTCGCAGGTTTTGAACGGCTTTACCGGCGCGATGAATGGGATTGTCCGCTTCAACATCGGACGTGAATTTAATGTTGTGACCGTCAGTATTGATCCGCGTGAAACGCCGCAAGACGCGATGGATGCCAAGAAGAAATACCTCCAGCGTTATCGCCGCCCGGAGGCCGACGCGGGCTGGCACTTTCTGACCGGAAAAAAAGACCAGATTGACGCACTGGCACAGGCCGTTGGTTTCCGCTACGCGTGGGACCCTGAGATCAAGCAATACGCTCACGCCAGCGGCATCATACTGCTCACGCCCCAAGGCCGCGTGGCCCAGTACTATTACGGAATTGAATATGCCCCGCGTGATATTCAGCTGGGATTGGTTGAGGCTTCCAAGGGAAAGATTGGTAACGTGGTTGATGCGGTGTTGCTCTATTGTTACCACTACGATCCCCGGCAGGGAAGATACGGGGCTGCGATTTTCAATGTTTTGCGCCTGAGCGCTTTGATCACGATACTTTTGCTCGGTGGTTTTATGTTGTTTATGTTTCGCCGCGACTCGCGTGTTACCAATGCGGGTCGCATAACCAGGACAGCGCACTAGATGAACTTGAACTTCCCAATTTTTCCGGATCAGGCCTCGAGCATGGCGTGGCATGTGGACGCGCTCTACCTCTTCCTGGTGCTGCTCACGACCTTTTTCTCGGTGCTCATTGCCGTTCTCATCCTGTACTTTGCCATTAAGTACAGAAGGAGACCGGGGCACGTTGCGCAGCAAATCCACGGCTCCACCTTACTGGAAATTATCTGGACCGTAATTCCGCTTGGCATCTCCATGGTGATCTTCGTATGGGGCGCTGCCCTCTACTACCACATGGAGCGCCCGCCGGCTAACGCGCTTGAAATCTATGGCGTGGGCAAACAGTGGATGTGGAAGTTCCAGCATCCTGGCGGCCAGCGTGAGATCAATACTCTGCACGTTCCCACCGGACGCGACGTAAAAGTCACCCTGATCTCGCAGGACGTGATTCACAGCTTCTTTGTGCCCGCCTTCCGCGTGAAGCAGGACGTGCTGCCGAACCGCTATGTTTTTACCTGGTTCAGGGCTACCGTACCGGGGACCTATCACCTCTTCTGTTCGCAATACTGCGGAACCAAGCACTCCGGCATGGTCGGCTCAGTGATTGTAATGACGCCGGAAGATTACGCCACATGGCTGGCCAGCGGCAAAGCTGAAGGATCACTAGCTTCACTGGGTGAAAAAGCCTTTCAGCAATACGGCTGCACTACCTGCCATCGCCCTGATTCCGGCGCGCGCGGGCCGAATCTTGAGGGACTCTATGGCCGTCCTGTCCGATTGACAGACAATCGCGTGGTGCTCGCCGACGATAATTACATTCGTGAGTCAATCCTTGAACCGAACGCCAAGGTCGTATCCGGGTTCCAGTCCATCATGCCAACGTTCCGCGGCGTGGTGAGCGAGGATGAGATCATGGCGATTACCGAATACATTAAACACCTGGCCCCGCAGGAGTCGAACCCGTTGAACAACCGCACCACGCCCACGCAAATACGTGATAGTGAGGTGCCGAACATTCAACAGCAAAACAAGCAGCAGAACGAGCAGCAACAGCAACAAAGCCCGCAGGGAACCAGGCCTGCAAACCCATCAGGGAAGAAACCATGAGTACCGCGACCACAACGCCGGCCCCCGTAATGCCGGCAAGGCATTTCCTGAACGACAATTACGGAATCAGATCGTGGCTGCTTACAAAAGACCATAAGCGGATCGCGATCCTGTATCTGCTTTCTATTACGGTCTTCTTTTTTATTGGCGGCATATTTGCCGCGTTAATCCGCCTGCACCTGCTCACGCCGAATGGCGAATTGTTCTCGGCTGACACCTACAACCGCCTGTTCACGATGCACGGCGTGAACATGATTTTCTTTTTCCTGATTCCGTCTGTGCCCGCGGTGATTGGCAATTTCGTGCTCCCAATCATGGTCGGCACCAAAGACCTGGCCTTTCCCAAGATCAACCTGCTCAGTTGGTACCTGTACATTGGCGGCGCAACCTTCTCAATCATTGCCATGGTCAGTGGCGGCGTTGACACCGGCTGGACGTTCTATGCGCCTTTAAGCTCCGGTTATCTGCGGGGCCATGTGGTCCTCATGGCGGTCGGCATTCTGATCGTCGGCTTCTCTTCTATTTTTACCGGGCTAAATTTCATTGTCACCGTGCACCGGATGCGCGCGCCGGGTATGACCTGGGGACGCCTGCCGCTCTTTGTATGGTCGAACTACGCGGCCAGCCTGATCATGGTTTTGGGCACGCCGGTTATCGCCATTACGCTTACCTTGCTGGCGCTGGAGCGCGGCTTCCACATCGGCATCTTCGATCCCAAACTGGGCGGCGATCCTGTGCTCTTCCAGCACATGTTCTGGTTTTACTCGCACCCGGCGGTTTACATCATGATTCTGCCCGGCATGGGCGTAATCAGCGAGATCGTTCCTTGCTTCTCCCGCAAGCGCATTTTCGGCTATGCCTTTGTGGCGTTTTCCAGTATCGCCATTGCCGTTTTCGGCTTTGTGGTTTGGGCGCACCACATGTTTGTGGCCGGCATTTCAGTGTATTCCGCGCTGGTCTTTTCGCTGCTCAGCTACGCTGTGGCCATCCCTTCAGCGGTCAAAGTCTTTAACTGGACAGCCACCATGTACAAAGGATCAGTCCAGATGGATACGCCAATGCTTTATGCCATGGCATTCATCGGACTGTTTACCATCGGCGGCTTGACAGGACTTTTCCTGGCCGCGCTGGGTCTCGATATTCATATTCACGATACCTATTTTGTTGTGGCGCACTTCCACTACGTGATGGTGGGAGGCATGGTTACGGCCTATATGGGAGGACTGCATTTCTGGTGGCCCAAAATGACGGGGCGAATGTATCCGGAAGTCCCGGCCAAACTGGCGGCCATAGTTACCTTTATTGGCTTCAACCTCACGTTTTTCCCACAATTCATTCTTGGCTATATGGGGATGCCGCGCCGCTATTGGGCGTATCCGCCGGAATTTCAGGTGCTGAATGTGCTCTCAACAGCCGGAGCGTCAATCCTCTCAGTAGGATTCATTCTGCCGCTGTTTTATTTCCTCTGGTCATTGAAGTATGGCGAGGTTGCGGGTAACAATCCATGGAAGGCCACGGGCCTGGAATGGGAGACCACTTCACCGCCGCCTACGCATAATTTCCATCAGATCCCAATCGTGACCAAGGACCCTTACGCCTACGGAGAAGAAGAGGAGGAGGTCCCAGTTGTCCACTAGCCAGACAACCACCACCGAGCATCATCCGGCGCTGGCGCACCAGTTTGACTCGATGGAGCAGCAGCAGGACGCCTCCACCTTCGGCATGTGGGTCTTTCTGCTTACGGAAATCATGATGTTTGGCGGGTTGTTCACCGCCTACCTGATTTACCGCATCAAGTACTACCCGGCCTTTGTGGCGGGCAGCACCAGCATCAGCGTGATATGGGGTTTTATCAATACCCTGGTGCTGATCTGCAGCAGCTTTACCATGGCGATGGCAGTATGGTCAGCCCAAACCAGCAGACGCAAACTCCAAATCTGGTTCTTGATTGGCACCATGATTCTGGGATCGGTCTTCCTGGGCATCAAGGCCAAGGAGTATTACGACAAGTATGACGAGTGCCACATCCCCGGCCTCGGTCACCAAATAATTGGCAAGCCCTTCAACACCACTGGCGGCTGTAGCGCAACCGATAGCAAACTAGGGAACATTTCCAAGGAGATCAGGGATCACGCCGCGGAGAGCCACGAAGAAGTTTCAAAAGAATCTGCGGACCAGACGGCCGATCAGACCCAGATTTTCTTCTCCTTCTACTTCGCCATGACCGGCCTGCACGCCTTCCACATGATTATTGGCCTGGGCTTGCTTACATGGCTGCTGATGCGCGCTACCCGTGGCCATTTTGACAGCCAGTACTATACGCCCATGGAACTGGGCGGCCTCTACTGGCATTTTGTCGATATCGTCTGGATTTTCCTGTTCCCATTGCTGTACTTGATAAGCCGCCATAAAGGCGGGGCCTGAGGATTTGAGAATAGATCATGTCTGACCATTCACATTCGCACCCAACGCCTGGGCTTTACTTGGTGATTTTTATCGCGCTGGTCATCGGCACCTGCGCCACCTGGGGCATCGCTTTTGTTGACTTGGGAATATGGAATCCCGTGATTGCGCTCGCCATCGCGGTGACGAAGGCCACGCTCGTGGTCCTTTTCTTTATGCACATCTACTACAGCAGCAAGCTCACCAAAATCACCATCTCAGCCGGCATTTTCTGGTTGTTGATTATGATCACCATGAGCCTCAGCGATTATTTGACGCGCACTTTTTTGCCGCAGTAGGTGTTTGTCCCGAGCGAAGCGAGGGAACCCTATAATCATCCAAAAGTTCAAGGCTTCTTGTGGTCCGAGAAGCCTCATTTATTGGTTGTTGCTCAAGATATTGCAGAGCGCCGCGATAGTATGGATTTCTCGCTGCGCTCGCGATTGCAGATAGAGTCGCGGAAGTTTATAGAGATACTATTTCGTCAATATTTCTTCCAGAAAATCCAGTGCCCTTGGATCATGGCTTTGGCCCAGCCAGAAAATTGCCTGCTTGCGCACGGCAGGATTCTTGTTGGTCTTGGCGAGTTGAATCAGGAGGGGAACAGCCTGGCCATCATGCATCTGGCTCAGCGCGAAGACTGCCTTCTTCTTTACCTCGGTATCAGGGTCGTTCTCAATGGCATCTGTAATCTGCGCAGCTTCTTTCTTGCTGCCAATCTGCGCCAGCCAGAAAATGGCCTGTCCGCGGACATGCGGGCTTTGGTCGTGGCGCGCCATATCAATGAGATCTTTCAGCGCTTCGGGTTCTTTGCTCTGCGAGAAAGCAAATGTGCCCTTTGCGCGCACGTTGTCATCGGGATCTTCTTTTATGTATTTGTGCAATAGCTCCACGCCCTTCTTGCCCCGCTCCACACCCAGCCAGAAAGCAACATTTTCCCGCAGGGATTCGCGCTGGCTTGGCTGGATCAGCTTTTCCAGCGCCGCATCGGCTGCCGGCGTGTCATGCATGGCGATGGCCATGATTGCCTGGTGCGTGGTCTTTTTTTCATAAGAGTCGCCGGCATCCGGAGCCAGGGCAAGGCCGGTTAGCAAGTCAACGCTTTGCTCCGGCTTTACGTCCTCCAGCCAATAGAGCGGCAGGTTGGCAAACTCCAGGGCGCAATCCGCGCTGTAAACGCGAACTTTGCCGATCTGCCCGCCGGTCGCGCGCAGAAACACAAAAGCGTAAGGCAGCGGCTCCGGCTGTGAGCAATCGGAGACTGTCCCGTTAAATGACCCGCTGTTATCTGACTCCATGCGGCAGCCCATACAGCACTTGTCACTGTTCTTGAACTGATCTACAGAATCGAAGCAGCACATGGTCCGTTCTTTTGCCGCAGTAGGAATGCGATAGCCGATCCAGAGCGGCCCAGCCTGCTTCTGCACCAGGCCGTCTACTGTCGCTTTCAAGCTGCTCCCGGCAGAAAGCTCCTGCAGCTTCGCGTTGGAGACTTTGGGTTTCTGGGCGGACGCAATCCCCGTACTCAAAACCAGCAGCATTGCAATCGCTATAGATTTTTGGGTTTTCACGGCTGCCTCCTTATTTATTCAGGATCTCCATCATGTAGTCCGAAATTTCCGGTGAATTCATCAGAGACATCTTTTCGATCAGCGATCTCTTCAGCTCCGGGTTGGTCTCTTTGCGGGCCAGCGCCACCATCTCTTTACCGGCGCCGTGGAGAAACAGCGCGTTGATGATTTTCTTCTTCATGGAGACGTCGGTCCGCGTGCTATACAGGTTGGTCAGCGCAGTCAGGCTTTCTTCGCCGCCTACCAGGCCGAGCGTATTGATGGCTTTATCCAGAACTGCCGGGTCTTTTTCTGTCTGCACAATTTCAGCTAATTCGTGGGAGCATCCGCAGAGCAGCATGGCGCCCACGGCTGCCTCGCGTGTCTCAACGTCAGGAGAGTTCTTGTAAAAATCAAGCAATTCCGAGCGGCCGCCCATCATTCCCAGATAGCGGATGGCCTCTTTGCGAAGCTCAGGATTTTTCTCCGTATGCGCCAGCGATGCGACATCCTCTTTGCAGCCGCACATGAGCCAGGCCTGGAACACCGCCTTCTTCACGCTCATGTCGGTGGAGGAGTTGTAGATCTCTTTCAATGCAGCTCGATTGCGATTGCCGTTCATGCCAATGTAGCGAATCGCGCGCTTCTGCAAGTCCGGCTGATTATTGGCTTTGGCCAGCCCCATGAGGATCTGCTGCGCTTTCGCTGAGTCACTCTGTGAAAGCACGAACAGCGCTCGGTCTTTCAATTTGGGTGGATAGTTGCCCATGATGATCTTTTCCAACAGAGGAACGGCCTTCTCCGGATCAGAATTCATCAGGCTTTGGATGGCGAGCAGCTTGAGCTCTTCGTCAGAAATGTTTTGCGGGTCCACGGCAGCGCCGCGCATCTCCTGCTCCAGCGCTCCGGCATCACGCAGCCACGTGCTCTTGGGATAACTCCGCCGCAACTCGCCAATGGTGGTGATCGCCTGGGCCTTGTTGCCGTTTTTATTCAGGGCATAGGCCTTCCAATAGAGCGCGCCGTCAGCTTTGCGGCCATGGATCTTTATGACCTCATCGAATTGCTTGATGGCATCGTCATATTCGCCATCGTCCAACGCGTCTTTGGCTGCGGAATACAGCTCATCTTCATGGGTGTTGGCCTTCTCCGCGGTTTGCTGGTCCAGCAGTGAAGCGGAAGGCACATCTTGCGGCATTGCGGAAGCTGGCCGCGCTGAAAAAGCAGCGCAGGCAAAAAACAGTACAATTAAAAATAATTTGCGGTTCATTTATAGCCTCTGGGTAGCATTGCCGCCGGACATCTGAGCCGGCGACTGTAATTTTGAATTCACTTCAGACTGAATCACTCTCACCTTGAACAAAAGACCTTCAGACTGGATGGTGTGACGAACCTGCTGCAGATCGCCGGATGAAACCGCTGACGGCCCATTGGCGATCTCGGTCAGCACGCGGCCCAATTGGTCGAGGACATGCGCTACTTGCGGATCGCCCACCTGCTGCGCGCTTACGCGATAGAGATGGTTGTCATCCAGAAGATCGCGGGCCAACTGTTGCTCAGCAGAAAAATCAACGTTGCCGGTATCTTCGTTGTGCATGATCTCTACCAGCAGCATCTGCGACCGTTCCAGGTGATCGCCCACCGCCACCAGTACAATTTTCTGGGGATTGGCCGCAGCAAGTTGCGGTGCGATTTGAGGTGGTTCATGGAGCGGCCAGAATCGCCCGGCCAAAAACGCCCCTGCGATCAGCACAGCCATCAAGCCTGCCAGGGCCCATTTTGGTTGTGGCCGGAACAGCCGTTGGAGAAACCCGCCCTTCTCTGGCAGGCGATCACGAATGTTCAGCCAGCTTTTTTCTTCAAAATTCGCAGCGGCTTCAGGGACTTCCAGTGGCTCAATCTGCTTGAGCATGGACTGCAAGCGCGCAAAATCGGCCCGGCATTCAGCACAGTCAGAAAGGTGCTGCTCAACTTCGCCGGGAGCATCGGCGTCGCCGTAATAATGCAAAACAATCTGTTCTTCACTCAGATGTTTCATTTCAACGTACTCCCATCCCGCCACGCGGCGCGTGTTGGGGGCCCGGACTGGCATACGGCTCAAGCTGCTGCCGCAGTTTCTGTACGGCGCGAAAGACGCTGTTCTTGGCTGCGTTCACCTTCAGGTTCAGCGCCTGGCTTATCTCTTCAATGGACCGGCCTTCCATGTGGCGCATGGTGAATGCCACGCGCTCCGCTGGAGTAAGCAGGCCCATGGCGCCGGCAATCTTGCGCTTCATCTCCGCGCTCAGCAGCAGGCGGTCAGGCCCCGGGTCTGCCGCAGGCAATTGCACCTGCTTCTCTTCCGCGTCGGGATTTTCAACGATCTGATATGCGTCTTTGTGCATTTGTGCTTTTCTCGTATTCAGGAAATCAAGCGTGCGATTGACGGCAATGCGGTAGAGCCATGTGCTGAAATTGGCGCGAAGCTCAAACCGCTCCAGGCTCTTATAGGCGCGAAGCAGGGTTTCCTGGACGATCTCTTCCGTATCCTGCTGATTGACGGTCATGCGATACACCACGCGAAAGATGCTGCGCGAATGGCGCTCAACCAGGACACGAAAGGCGTCTCTGTCGCCGGCCAGGACCTGCGCCACTATGGCTGCATCTGTAACTTCCATTCGCTTAACTTAGACCGGAATTGAGGGTAGCGGTTAGGTTTTTGTGAAGGCCGGCGTTTTTCTGAAATCCCGACCCGGAGCTTGCGCAGGGGAGGGATCTATATAGCCACGATGAATTAAAGGTGATAGAGCTTTGGATGGTAAATCTAGAAGGTTTGCCTGTAGATTTTCGTTCTGATATGGATCCCTCGCTGCGCTCGGGACTACGGAAAAACAGCAGCCGCCACCCGTAGCACTGTCGCCTCATCAAAATGCCTGCCCAACACCTGCAAGCCAATGGGCAGGCCTGACTGGGCCTTGCCGCAAGGGACACTGATCCCCGGGACACCGGCCAGATCAGCAGTGACGGTATAGATGTCGGCCAGGTACATGGCCAGGGGATCGTCGGTCTTTTCGCCCAGCTTGAAGGCCGGGGTCGGGGCCGTGGGCGTGACGATGGCGTCAACTTTTTGAAGTGCTTCCTGGAAATCGCGCGTTATCAGGGCGCGGACACGCTGCGCTTTCTGGTAGTAGGCATCGTAATAGCCGGAGCTGAGCGCGTATGTTCCGAGCATGATGCGGCGCTTTACCTCCGGGCCGAATCCTTCATCGCGGCTGCGGCGATACATCTCTGAAAGCGTGCGAGCGTTCTTTGAGCGATGTCCATAGCACACGCCATCAAAACGCGCAAGGTTTGCTGAGGCTTCGGCTGTGGCGATCACGTAATAAGTAGGAATGGCGTATTTAGAATGTGGCAGTGAGATAGGAATGATCTCGCAGCCGGCCGCGAGCAGCTTGTCGATCCCTGCTTCCACGGCAGTTCGAACTTCAGGATCAAGGCCTTCGCCAAAATACTCTTGTGGGACGCCGATTTTTAGACCGCTCACCGGTTTGGCTAGATCAACTTCATAGTCGGGCACGGGAACGTCAGCAGAAGTCGAATCAAGCGGATCGCGGCCCGCGATCACACGCAAAATAATGGCCGCGTCTTTTACCGTCCTGGTAAGAGGACCAATGTGGTCGAGAGAAGAAGCAAATGCGATCAATCCATAGCGCGAGACGCGGCCATAGGTCGGCATGAGGCCTACAACACCACAAAAAGATGCAGGCTGGCGAATCGAGCCCCCAGTATCTGAGCCAAGTGTAGCGACAGCCATTCCTGCAGCAACGGCAGCAGCAGAACCGCCGCTGGAGCCGCCGGGAACACGCGACTTGTCGTGCGGATTGCGCACCGGGCCGTATGCAGAGTTCTCATTGGACGAGCCCATGGCAAACTCATCACAATTCAGCTTGCCCAGCACAATGGCGCCTGCGGCTTCCATCCGCGCGGCCGCAGTGCAGTCATAGGGCGGAATAAAGTTTTCCAGGATCTTGGAGCCGGCAGTTGTGCGAACGCCGCGTGTGACCATCACGTCTTTAATTCCCACCGGCACGCCTGCGAGCGGAGGAAGCGGCCCGCCAGCGGTGGCGATGCGGTCAATGCGTTCGGCCTGTTGTAAGGCACGATTTTCACAAAGCGTCAGATACGCATGAATTTCGCGGTCTTCAGATTTGATTTTTTGATAGAAGCTTTCGACCAGGCTTGAGGCGGTAAGCCGCTTTTCCGCGATGGCGGTGCGGACCGACTCAACAGTTTGAAGATTGATATCCATCAGCCTTCCAGTCGAATCCACGTCGCCCGCGCAACAGCACGCGGTACGTCATGTTGATAGAGACAGGCTGCGCTGAAATGCTTTCGGCCTTCAATGCCCAGCGGCCAGCTCAGCAGCACGCATGGTTCATTCACTCGTACAGGCCCGAGCTGTTTTACTGCCATCTGTCCTGTTACCAGCGTTCCGGCGGCTGGAAATCCGGCGGCAAAACCTGTGGGACAGTCCAGTGCAGCCCAAAGAAATTCTGGTTTGAGGTCGCCACCGGCGTTGCCAAATTCAGCGGCAGGCAGCCAGGTGGCAGCATAAAGATTGCCATTCAAAGGCGCGGGAAAGATCCGCAGGCCGTCGGCTTCATCCCTTTTAGGCCCGCAAACAAAGCAGGTGGGAAAAGGATGACGGGGATCAAGCGCAGGCGAAGCCGAACCCACCTCCGTGGCTGCTTCCAGGTTTACGGGTGCAGGCGGTTCGATGTTGAGTGTGGTGGAATTTGCTTCAATAATCACCCTGGCAGTGTTCCGCAAAACCGCGCCCGCAGATGTGCTTTCGATATACAAGGGCGTCCTCAGGGGAATAGGGCTCCGCAATGTGCATTCGACGGGGCCTTCCAGCCCCCGCGCGAGCAGGCCGCAGGCGTATCCACCATTGCCAGATGTGGGTGGGCCGCAGAATCGAGACGGTATGGTAAAGGTTTCCATGCTACCTCTCAATTACTTTGGGCACTTTGAAGAACTCGCCGTCCGTTGCGGGCGCATTTTTCATTGCTTCCTCATGTTGCAAGCATGGTACTAGCGCATCTTCGCGCAAAAGGTTGGCGGCTTGATCGTGAGTCGCGCCTGGGCTATCAACATTCCCTGAGATCTGCGTCATCGGCGGAACATTCGTTGTGTCTAGTTCATTCAGACGGTCAATATAGTCAAGAATCGAGTTCAGATCTTTGAGCATACGCTGGCGCTCCTGGTCGGTCAGTTCCAGGTTTGCCAGATCGGCAACGTAGGCGACGTCTTTGTCAGTGACTTTCATGGGGAGCACTCAGCAATCAGCGGTAAGCAATCAGCAAAAAAAAGCGTTCAGCAATTAGCGATCAGTAATCAGCAAAAGAAAGCACTCAGCAATTAGCCATTAGCAATCAGCACAATCTCTATTGGTCCTGAAATACAACGTAGAAACAATCCCGTGTCAAAACCTAAACAAAGTGCGGCAAAGTTGATCGTGAACACAGCAATCAATGCGTATCTGCTTTGGCTGATGGCTGATGGCTGAACGCTGACTGCTTCACTTCAAATTGAATTTCTTTTACCATCTGCCCCAGCAGTCCTTCAAATCCATTGATGTATCGCGGCGCAAACGATTGAAGCTGGTTGCGCCAGGTAGCGTCCGGCACGGCCACAATCAACTTTCCTTCATTGAAGCTCAGGGGACGTGTGCGCGCTGCAACCTCTTTGCCGCATACCAGAGGCCACGCCAGGCTCACGGCCTCTTTTGCTGGACGCGTGCGCAGCAAATCATTCATGATCTGGCGCAAACCTGTACGCACAGATTCCATTCATCGTCTCCCACTGAAGTTTTGATTCTAGCATCTGAAGATACCGCTGCTGCTTTGCCCAAATTGCATTACCACTGATTTCACTGATAACACTGATCCAACAAATGCTTCGCATAGGATCTGCTGACAAATTTGGTCTTTTTTCAGTGTTCTTAGCGTCATCAGTGGTAAGAATTGTTTTTTTAGACAAAGCCTGCCGCCACTCGCTCAAGCGCGCACACTTTACACCACAAAAGGGACCAGAGTTTTTACGCGTTTCTTGTAAGCCAGATAGGCCTCGCCGAACTGCTGGACCATAAAAGATTCTTCCGTACGCATCTTCAATCCCCAGCCCAGCACCACCAAAGGGAATCCGACAAAGCCACGCACGTCACCATGGACAATTGCCGTGCCCAGGAAGGCAAGCAATAATCCGGTGTAAATGGGATGGCGGACAATCGCATAAGGACCGTTCTGAATCAGCTCATGTTGTTCTTTGAGCGTCACAGTGCCGCTCCAGTTATTGCCGATCCGAAAGCGCGCCCAGAGCGCAAACCCTAATCCCGCTACCGTAAGCGCCAACCCAATCCACATCGGGGTGATATCGGATTCAGGGAACAACCGCCAGCGAAGCCAGTGTGGCCAGAGATCGTGGGCAAAGAGCAAGGTGAATGCGACAATCACCGGAGTATTCTGCACCAGGCGCGACTTGAGAGACTGTTTCTGCACGGTGCGCTTGGCGGTACGCGCACTCACCAGCCAGATCAGCCAAAGTGCAACCCAGAGGTAGCCTGAGGTTTCACGGAGGATATTCAACATATCCAGAGTTGACATATCCAGAGTTAGTTTACGCGGGCTTAAGACCAAGCCATACGGCCCAAGATCATGCAGGCGACTTGGGGCAGCCATGACGGATCGGCTCAAACCTTAGTTGTGCTTTAAATCCAAGAACTTAGCGCCTTTCTGGCGTTCTCCACTTAATGCTGCAGGCCACCGCTGAACCATGATTTACACCCATTCAGGGAAACATGCTTAATCACAAAGAGCCCCCGCGGTTAATATGATGGAGAACTGATATCCCATTTTATTTCTGTTGCATAGCTTGGAAGAGGGCGCCTAAAGGGCGCAAGGAGAGTCACAACCAAATGCACAAGCCGGTTAAATATGCAGAAAAAGCCCTGACCGTCGCCGCGAAAGGCGCATGGGCGGTGTTTGAAAAAGTGAACAGCATTAAGCCCCGGCCGTCATTCACGCCAAAATGGTCAGACAAGCCGATGTTGAAATCGTGGGAGAAGACCAAGCCTCCGCTAGGCTGGCCACGTTCCACAGATTCACTCTGCCCCAAGTGTGTGCCGGAAATCCGGCAGCAGATTGTTGACGGCAAAGTGCCGCATGAAATCCTGCTCAATGAAAAAGTCGGCGAGATCAAAGCCACGATTATTGAGCGTGATGGCAAGATTCTGATGGTGAAAGACTGCCCCCTTCACGGCCATTTTGAAGATGTGATGGCAGTTGACGTTGAATTTTTCAAGCACCTGGAAGACGTTTTTCCTGGCCGCGATATTCGCGCCCACAACGACGAAAAGCTGCACAACCACGGAACCAGCACGGTGAAGCATGGCCGCGGGTCGGTCCTGACGATTGATCTGACCAACCGCTGCAACATGATGTGCGATCCCTGCTTCATGGACGCGAACCAGGTCGGCTTTGTTCATGAGTTGACGTGGGAAGAGATCAAGACGATGCTTGACAACGCGATCTCCATCAAGCCGCGTCGCCAGATGTCCGTGCAGTTCTCTGGTGGCGAGCCAACGCTCTCACCGTACTTCCTTGATGCAGTGCGCTACGCCCGCCAGGTTGGTTACAACTCAGTGCAGGCGGCGACGAACGGAATTGAGTTTGCCAAGTCGCCCGAGTTCTGCCGCCAGGCCGCTGAAGCCGGCTTGCGCTACGCGTACCTGCAATTTGACGGCATCGGCAATGCCGCCAACTCCCACCGGCAGGTCGGCAACCTGTTTGACGTGAAGCTGCGCGCTATCCACAACCTGCATGAAAACGGCGTTGATATTGTTCCGGTTACGACGATCATCAACGGCATCAACAACGAGCAGGTAGGACGTATTATCCAGTTTGCGCTGGATAATCCCAAGACCATCAGCTTCCTGAGCTTCCAGCCGGTTTCATTTACGGGTCGCGATGAAGAGATCACGAATGATCGCCGCCAGGCACAGCGCTACACGCTGAGCCATCTGGCGCACGACGTGAAAAACCAGACTGGTCTGGGTGAGCCCAAGCGCGACTGGTTCCCGATCTCGTTCATGTCTACCTTCTCTGACTGGGCTGACCTGATTCATGGTCCCAGCGCTGATTGGGGACAACTGAGTTGCGGATGTCACCCGAACTGCGGCGTGGGCATGGCCGTGATGATCGATAAAGAAACCAAGGAAGCGGTTCCGGTCACGGCGTTCCTGAACGGCGACAACATCGCTAAAGATGTGGCCAAGGTGAACGATGCCGGCCGTGGCAGATTCCTCTCCGTCTTCGGCATGGCGCTGGCGCTGGCCAAGAACTACGATCCTTTCCAAGCGCCGAAACACTTTAAGCTGATTGATCTGCTCAGAAAGTTTGACAAGACCTTTGGCGCGACCAAGAAGGCCGACAAGAAATACGGCAGCGTCGCTGGCGATCGCACGATTGAAGACATCAAAAAGCGCCGCACGGATCGCTGGAACTTCCTGTTCATTGCCGGTATGTGGTTCCAGGACCTTTACAACTACGATTTCCGTCGCACCGAGCAGTGCATTATTCCTTACGCCACGCAGGAAGGCGAGATTAGCTTCTGCGCTTACAACACCGGCGTGGGCTGGCGCAACATTATTGAGAAGATGCACATGACGGCTACGCTCACCAAGTGGTATGAAGAGCATGGACGGCATGAGATCTTTGCCGGCGGCAAGGCCGTGGGACTGAACCAGAGCGAGCACAAGCTCAAGCTGAATGATGAGCACGTGCACGCTGACCGTAATCACACGCTGGATGATCTGGGCATTGCAAAAACGGCCCGCGAAGAGAAGCTGCGCGCCCGCGACCAGAAGCTGAAGAAGTCTGCGGAAGATGCGCGCATGGAAGCGCTCTATCGTGAGCACATTCTGAAAGAGCCCAAGTCGCAGGGCGGGTTTGTGCCGCTCGGCTCAATTGCTCCGGCAAAAACCGAAACCGTGGAAGAGAAGAAAGAAGAGGTTTTTGGCGATTAACGGCAATTGAATCGCACAAAATATGAAGGGCACAAGATTGGTTTTTGTGCCCTTTGTTTTTTTGCGGAAGAGTTTTTGCTGAAGAACCTTGCGCTGATTCAGTAGCACTGTGCTAAGAAGCTTATCTTGCAGTAGCTGCGCTGTCCTCTTCTTTTTCGATTGCTGCAATCTTCTCTACTCTGCGTTCGTGCCTTCCGCCGGCAAATTGCGTGGCCAGCCACTTATCTACAATGCGCAGAGCTTCATCCGGCTTTAAAATGCGCGCTCCCAGCGTGAGCACATTGGCATTGTTGTGTTCGCGGCTCATTTGCGCTTCATATTCAGTGTCAACTTTGGCGGCGCGTATGCCGTGAACCTTGTTGGCGGCAATCGCCATACCGATTCCGCTTCCACAGACCAGAATGCCAAGATCAGCTCGCTGCTGGCTCACGTCTAGCGCTACGGCGCGAGCGTAGTCAGGATAATCGACCGACTCAGGCGACGAAGTCCCTTCATCGCTCACGGCGATCCCCTGGTCCTGGAGATGCTGTTTGATCTGGTCTTTCAATTCGTAGCCGGCATGGTCAGCGCCCAAGGCAATTTTCATAGGAATCATTCTACTCAAGGCGGCAACCCGAAAGGACAAGGCCTTTCGGGAGAAGCGCATGGAATATGCACTTGCGAGTGTCCCATAAGGCGTATAGCGGCTTGTGCTGGGCAGCTTTTCATCGGATAATCACGCTCGCATACCCATGAAATTTTGCCCGAGGTGATGAATGGCCACACGGCCCGTGAATGGAGTGGAACCCGATCTGACCGGCGATATTCGCGTCCCGGCGCCGACCTATAAGTTCATCCAGTTTTCGGTCATCGATTCCATTGCGCGGCTCACGCTGAACCATGCGCCGCACAATGTGTTGACTGTGCCCATGATGAAAGAGATGGCGGAAGCCATTGAGAGCCTCAACGGACGCGCCGATGTTAAAGCCATTCTGCTGCAATCCGCGCAACAGGCATTTTCCGCCGGAATATCGCTGGAGGATTCGCGCCCGGACCGCGTATTCCAGACCCTGGACGCATTCACTCGCGTTTTTCAGGCAATGGTCGATATCTCAAAGCCCGTGGTTGTGGTGGTGAATGGCCCAGCCATTGGAGCAGGCTCAGAACTCGTGGGCTTTGCTGACGTGGTGCTGGCAACACCCAAAGCCAAGTTCGCCCAGCCGGAAGTTAAGCTTGGTGTCTTTCCTCCGTTTGCCGCGGTGATGCTGCCACAACTTATCGGCACCAAGAAGACGTATGAATTGATTTTGACCGGCGAAGCGCTCTCCGCTGAAGATGCGCTGCACTTCGGTTTCGTAAACAAGGTAGTGCCGGAAGCAGATCTGCAAAAGCATGTGGATGCCTTGATCGCCCGCATCTCAGAGTTCAGCGGCCCGGTTTTGGAAGTAACCAAGCGCGTGATCAGCAGCTCCATTGGACGTCCGCTGAAAGAGGCCATGAAGACCTCTCAGGACCTCTACCTGAACGAACTCATGAACCTTGAGGATGTGCAGGAAGGCCTGCGCGCGGTGATCGAAAAGCGCAAGCCGGTGTGGAAGAACAAATAGCAGAGGCGAAAAGCGCCCGAGTTTTATGATGCCTTGTAGCTGATGCGATTCTTGATGGCAACATAAATCTCTTCCGGAACAACCATGCGCCCCAGCAGATCGATTTTGCTGGGATAAGGCCGGTGCTCCACAATCCGCTCCGCTATTTCAGACGGCAGTCCAAGCGATCTCGCGAGTTCTTCCTGGCTGGCTTCATTGATGTTCACCAATGATCTCTTCTGTTGCCCACGCTTTTGCAATGCAACCAACCATGCACCGGAAAAAATACCCAGACCTACTGCTCCCAGGAATGACAGCACCTTCATCATCAGCTCCTTAACATTCTTGTCTTATTGGAAGGAAATTTTCATCTCAGGGTTTGATGTGGTGCTCTCACCGGAACAAAAATTCGGGAGCTGCTGAATGCAAGCCGGTTCTATAAGTTTTTCAGCAGAAATCTAATCATGTAATAGCCGTCCATGTACTTGAACGGCGTTTCGCCCGTGGTGTAATGCCCGCAAGGCAGGATAACGGTCTTGAGATCGGCGCCATGTTTGCGGAAGCCGTCTTCGGCCTGGCGTGAGAGCTCAGGTAAAAACGTCAGATCATAACGGGCATAGATTAGCAGGCTTTTCTTGGGGAAGCGGGCGTACTTATCAAAGTACGCCATGGGGCTTACGCTCAGCCATGACTGTCGCAGGCTCTCCAGCGTTATGCCGTCGCGCTCCAGGCCTTCACGGACGTGGCGAGTTGATTGGCCGGTCCAAACCACGTCTGCCATGTAGGTAGAAGCGTGATTAAAAACATTTACTTTCAGGCGCGGATCATGTGCGCTGGCCAGGAATGCATAGCACGATCCCAGACTGGTACCGATGACGCCTATGCTTTCTTTGCCTTGCGCAGCAAGCCAGTCAATACAGGCACGCACATCCAAGACCGCCTGGCGGGCAGAATCCAGCGTGCGGCAGATGTTGGGGGAGACGGCGTAGTCTGAGCGCGCGGTTTCCTGCGGCCGGCGAATATCATGGTACGGTTTGCTCAGCCGCAGCATGGAAACACCAAAGCGGTTCAGCACAGGCCCCAACGCGTTGTAAGCGATGCCATTGGCGTTCCAGTGCGGCAGCACAATCACCGCCCGCTTGCCCTCAGCTGGAAACCAGCGGGCATTGACCAGATCATTTTCCGGATAGGGCGTCTGCGCCGGTGAGGTAAAGCGCAGGAACAGCCCGTCTCCTTTAGGGACTTTTTCATTCGCATTGCTGCCGGTAGGGAAGAGCTCGATCTTGCGTTTTTCCAGGCGGAAATCGTCAGGCGTTTTGTAGGCAAAAAACTCATCGCTGTTGGCGACAATCAGGTCGTTCAGTTCATGCAGATAATTTTCAAAATTCTGCTCTGAGCTGGGGAAGTTGCCGTTTACCAGCGGCCAGCGGCGGGCCCATTCCATGCCCCATTCCAGCGGACGAACAATCCGGTTCGTGTCGCGCGTGGTAAGGCGGGTCTCCCATGCGTACATCCATTTTTGGTAGAGGCTGGTCATCATTCGTTGGAAAAATCTGCTTATCTTTGATTCTAAATGATCCCGGTACTTTCCTTGTTCTCTGCTGCCATGGGGCACGCAAATCCCGTACACTGAGCGTTACCGGAGCGCGAAACTAAATTGATCCCAACAAAGCTGGAGCGCATTGCCCATGAAATTGGCGGCGAGTTGCATGGCGGAACGCCGGCGCTCACCATTGATCGCGTCTGCACGGACTCGCGCGGCGCCGCTCCGGGAGCGCTCTTTATTGCTTTGCAGGGGCAGCAGGCTGACGGCCATCGCTTTCTTGCCGATGCTTTTCGCAACGGCGCGACTGCCGCGTTAATCGCACAAGCGCGGCTCAGAGGTCTTACTTTACAGCCCGAATGGCCGCTCATTGTGGTCGCCGATCCGCTTCGCGGCCTGCAAGCTCTGGCGCGGTGGCACCGCCGTGAATACTTTCAACGTGTGCTGGCGATTACCGGCAGCAATGGCAAGACCATTGTTAAAGATGCACTCAAGACCTTGCTTGCCGGAAAGCAGCTTTTGGCTTCGCCCGGCAGCTACAACAGCCAGTTAGGGCTGCCGCTGTCAGTGCTGTCGGCGGAGCGTCCTGAGCCGCTGGCGATACTTGAAGTTGGTGTTTCTGCGCCGGGAGAGATGGAGGCGCTCAAGAATATCGCCGCGCCTGATTACGGAATCCTCACCAACATTGGTCTGGCGCATTTTGCCGCGTTCGGCAGCAGGGAAGCCATCGCACAGGAAAAACTGAAGCTCTTCCAGCATCTGCCGCAGGATGGATGGTTGCTGCTTCCTGCTGATGAGCCAATTCTCGATGCGTCTGCGCAAACTGCCAAGTTCAAGGTCTACAGAGTTGGCGCCGCGGACCAACTTCTCTCGCTCAAGCCGGTTTCGCTGCGTGAAGACGGCCAGCTTCTTGAGCTAAGCATTCCCGCGCAGGGATCGCGCAGCGTGATTGTGAAAACGCGCTCGCCGGAAATCATCACCGATCTCCATTTTGCCGCTTATGCCGCGCACCTGCTGGGGCTGAACCTGGAAGAGATCGCCACAGCTCTCGATGGCTACGCGCCAACGGCAACGCGCATGGAGGTCTGGTCATCGCCGCAGGGAATACGCATTATTAATGATGGCTACAGCTCTGATCCCATCTCAGTCCATGCCGCGCTGCGCTCAGCCATGCTGGGTGCGCCGCAAGGCGGACGAAAGATATTTGCTTTTGCCGGCATGCGCGAACTTGGCGCAAGCTCCAGCCGCGAACATCGGCAGGTGGGTGCGCAGGCAGCGGAGTGCGGCTTCAGCCATCTGTTTCTGGTCGGCAATGGCGAGTTGGAGAGCACTGCCGACGGCTACAATTCTGTGCGGCCTAAAGGCAGCGTGGCCCGCGTGGCCACCGCCGGCGAACTCAAAGACCGGCTGCTTCCGCTGCTGCGTCCGGGTGACACTGTTCTGTTTAAAGGCCCACGCAACGCCGGAATGGTGAAGGCTGTGCGTGATCTTTCCGGCGCAATCGCCCAACGCTGCATGTGGATTAATCTGGCGGCGATTGAAGGCAATATCGCGAGTTTTCGCCGCCACATTGGCGGCGCGCACATTGTGGCCATGCTCAAAGCCCGCAGCTACGGAACTGAGCTGGGCCAGCTTGCCTCGTGGATGTCACGCCTGGGCATTCACCACATCGGCGTTTCGTCCGCGAATGAAGGCGCGGCCGTGCGCAAGACCGGCGCAGACCAGGACATTCTGGTTTTCCTTGCCGAACGCGAAGATGTGGATAACCTACTGCGCTATCGCCTTACGCCGGTAGTTTACTCAGCAGAGCTGGTCGAGGGATTCGCGGCCTCGCTTGCCGGAAGCGACCGCATTCTCGACGTACATTTGAAAGTCGATACCGGCATGCATCGCCTGGGAGTGGCAGCAGGCTGCGCTCTGGAAGTGGCGCAACGCATTCGCTCCAGCGGCGTCATGCGGCTCACTGGAGTTTGTACGCACTTTGCTTCGGCGGAAGATCCAAACTCTGACGATTTCACACGCAAGCAGATCGCAACTTTTAATCAAGTCATCGCTGCGCTGGAAGCGAATGGGTTTACTGGTCTTCAGATTCACGCTGCCAACACCGCCGGGGCCATCCGTTTTCCTGAAGCGCACTACAACATGGTGCGCATTGGCCTGGGGCTTTACGGAATTTATCCATCCAAGGCCTCGCAGCAAATCATGGACCTGGAACTGGCCGTTGGAGTTACCAGCCGCATTGCCAGCATCCAGCAGTTTGCTCCGGGAGAAACGCTGGGTTATAACCGCACCTTCACCGCGCAACGCACAACCAAGGTCGGCATTGTCCCTTTCGGCTATGACGACGGCTTGCCCTGGCGTCTCTCCGGTGCTGGAGAGGTGCTGGTAGAAGGCCGTCGCGCCCAAATCGTGGGCCGCATCAGCATGGACCAGATGCAGGTGGATGTGACCGATATTCCCGGCGTCAGCGTTGGAGCGGAAGTCCTGCTCTATGGCACGCATAATGGACATACTTTGCGACCGGAAGAGGTAGCAGAAAAAGCCGGGACTATTGCGTATGAACTCTTGACGCGCGTGGGAGAGCGCGTGCACAGAATTTACGTGGAGCCTTAGCAAACATTGCCGCAAGGAAACTTTGCCCAAAATTGCATTTACCATTGATTTCACTGATCACACTGATCAAACAAATTCTTTGCATAAGATCTGACAAATTGGCGTTTTTCAAGTCAAGTGTTCTCAGCATTCATCAGCGGTAAAGAAGTTATTTTTTTAGGCAAAGCTGCTGCAGTGCTCATTTGGTGCCATTTTGGGAAAACTTCTGAACGCTTGCACACAAATAGGCAAAAGTCGCTATCTTTAAAATTCGTGGACAGAGCTGCTACGAGTTTAAGACTAGTTTTTCCACCGACGTCCACAAGCAAGACCTGATCATCCACAGGAAAGTCACCGAAATCGCGCGAAACCTCACGATCCCACTTGATGGCATTTTCCCCTTTTGGAGATATTAAAAAGTAATCAAAGAGTGAATGTTCGAGTCGTGCAGTGAGGTTTGATTTTCAGGAATCGACAGCACACTCAAGGGATGTGCTGGAGCTTAATCTGCGGTGGCTAGGCTGGGCTGCCAGAAGCCGAAAATCTCATCAGCGCCAGAGCGCGTGAGCGTTAGAGAAGCTCGCTGAATTGCACGGCGGCCGCATGGGCAACACGCGGCCTGGAACATTCGCCCCGCAAGCCCGGCTTGTATGGCTGGTACAGGCCGGGTTTAATTTTTGTGCTAAGATGAGGCGAGTTTCGCCGGTGATTCGCTGGTTTGCGTCTGGTTTTAGCGGCATTTGTTGGCGAAGTTAGTACAGAAATTCTCGATGGCAACCACCGACCACATTCTTGATCGCGGATTACCGGCCAGCGCAGAAGCTGAGCGTGCAATCCTGGGCGCGATCCTTCTGGACAACTCCTCATATCCGCAGGCGGCGGAGTTCCTGCGCGCAGAAGATTTTTCTCTTGATTCACATCGCCGCATTTACCTGCGCATGATGGAACTGGCGGAAACGGGCCGCGCCATTGATTTTGTTACCCTCACCGAGCAACTGGGACAGCACAAGGAGATTGAGTCAGTGGGCGGCGTGGCTTACGTTACGTCGCTCACGGATGGCCTTCCGCGAGTCAAAAATATTGAGCAGTACGTCAGGATCGTAAAAGACAAAGCGCTGTTGCGCGGGCTAATCCACGCGGCGACCAGCGCGATCCAAAAAGCTTACGAGCAGGAAGCGCCTGCCGAAGAGATTGTTGATGCGGCTGAGTCGGAGATCTTCAAAGTAGCGGAGCAGCGCATTGGCCGTGGGTTCCTGAACATTCCGGAGATCGTGAAGCAGTCGTTCGGATCGATTGACAAGCTTTACGAGCAGGGCCAGCGCATCACCGGTCTGGAAACGCACTTTGAAGATTTTGACAGCATGACCAGCGGGCTGCAGAAGTCTGATCTGGTGATTGTGGCGGCGCGCCCCTCGATGGGCAAAACCGCGTTCGCAATCAACATCGCCGAGAACGCGGCAGTGCGGGACAACAAAGTGGTGGGCGTTTTCTCGCTGGAAATGTCGCGCGAGTCGCTGCTGCTACGCCTTTTGTGCTCACAGGCCATGGTGGATTCACACAAGCTGCGCACCGGCTTTCTTGGCCGCGATGACTACAACAAACTGGTGACTGCTCTGGCGGCGCTAGTGGAGTCGCCCATTTTCATTGACGACACACCGGGCATTTCCATTTCTGAAATGCGCGCCAAGTGCCGGCGATTGCAGCAGGCACAGGGCCGTCTGGACCTGATTATTGTGGATTACCTTCAGTTAGTGGCAGGCACAGCTGCGGGAACACGCAGGTATGAGAACCGGACGCAGGAAGTTTCAGCCATCTCGCGCGGCCTAAAAGGGCTGGCCAAGGAGATGCGCTGCCCGGTGATTGCCCTGTCACAGTTAAGCCGCGCCCCAGAAAGCCGCACCGGCAATAACCGCCCGCAATTGGCTGACCTGCGCGAATCGGGCGCGATTGAACAGGACGCGGACGTGGTGGCGTTTATTTTCCGCGAAGAGGTTTACAAGCCGGATGATCCCGATCTTGAAGGCAAAGCAGAGCTAATCATCGCCAAGCAGCGCAACGGCCCCACCGGCGTAGTCAAGCTGGCATTTATTAAGAGATCGACAAGATTTGAGAACCTGGCGAACGATGCAGGTTCAGGAGAGTATTAACGCAAAGCGCACAATAATTGTGCGACTTGCTGAGTGACATTTTTAATCCCTTTTATCCATGGCGACTTCACAACATTCACAACCGAGCGAAGCCTGCCCTCTTTGCAGCGGGACAGGCTGGAAGAGCATTGCAATTGCCGGAAAACCGAACCGCGTTGCCCGCTGCGATTGCTACATGGCCGCAAGGGCCCAGCGTCTGCTTGCGCAGGCGGAGATTCCCAAACAATTCGAGCACTGCACGCTGGATGACTTTGATATCGGTTTTCGGAGCGCGACCGAATCGCTGAAGCGGGCCTTGATGACCGCGAGGCGGTTTGTGGAGCAATATCCTCTCGAAAAAGAAGGTATGTTGCTGTGGGGCAGTTGCGGCACAGGAAAGACGCATTTGGCCATCGCGATCCTGAGGGAACTGGTTCAGCGGAAAGGAGCGCGCTGCCTCTTTCGCGGGTACAGTGCGTTGCTCAAGCAAATTCAAGGCACATACAGCCGCCAGATTATTGCCGATGAAGACACAGGAGTCGTGCTTACCGAGTATTCGATTCTTCGCGATGTGACTGAAGTTGAGGTGCTGGTGCTTGATGACCTTGGGGCCGAGAGATCAAGCGAGTGGGCGCTCAACATGCTCTATCACGTCATCAATGAACGTTACAATGCGGGACTGACCACCATCATCACATCAAACCTCCCGTGGGAAGTTCCACCAGCGAGATCTCCAGCGGATACCATGACCGACGCCAGGCGCGTGATGAAACAAGAAACTTTGCGGGACCGGATTTCAGAGCGCACTTATTCAAGACTCAAGGAAATGTGTCCGATCAGGCTTGAATTCATAGGCCGTGATTACCGCGAATTTCGCGGGGCCCGCTGATTCGAGGATCGATCAGACCCTTGGATGGGAGAACAAGGTGATGTTCGAAGACGAATGGATTGAAGAAGCCCCCGATGATCCCGAGGAAATGAAAGTGTGCGAAGAGTGTGAAATGTATCAAACGGAAATATACAGGCTGAACCACCTTCTACGATCTGACCTCAGCCAGCAGGATTGCGATAAAACACGCCAACGCCTGGGCAACTTAGTTCAAGTGCAATTGGAACATCAGCGTAAACACATCGTCTAGATTTTTTTGTGCGCGCTCCGCTTCGCTGCGCGCTGGCCTGCGGCGCAAGGAATTGTTCGGTATCGGCGCTGACGGCCCGACTAAAGTCGGGCCCTGACACGTTGCCTCGTTAGAGCAGTGCATTTCCCCTCAAATTGAAGGAGATCATCTTTCTCAAATGAAGCAAGAAAAATTTCCCGAATCGAATCGAGTGGCTCTAATAGAATTTTTGCAGTTTGTTACGTCGAGTCTTTTCTGAAAAATTCAACCAGATTTGCTAACTGAATTGAGGCGAGTTGAAGAAAATTACGGGCTACTCTCGATATTCCTGTTACTCGCGTTGCATTGGAGTATACTTCTTGGCAATAGTTGTTTGAGCTGGTGACGCCTGCCAGTTGATTGCGCCGCTTCCACACAACGTGTTTATGACCATGAGGAGCAGTGCGCGAATGCATTTAAGCACCGACTTTGCCACGGAAAATGATTTGCTTGACCGGGTCATGGACAAGGGAATCGTAGTGGAAGTCTGGGACCGCCTTGGGCTGGCGGCGATTGATGTGACCCGCATGCAGATTTCAGTTTCTATGGTCCAGCTTTTTATCAAAGGAAAAAATCCCCCAGCCGCGCCAACTTATTTTATGAAGGTAGATCGTTCGTGATCCAGAGTGCGAACTGCCCAGCGCTGGGGCGCCGTTAATCAAGCAAACATGCAGTTGAATGTTGGTCTGGCTGCTGCAGGTGTGGGCTGTTCAGAGGTTCCCGCAGATATAAACATCAACTCTAATAAAAATGCAGTAGAATCGCTTCATTCCTGTGAATGTTCATAAGTTTTACAACCCATTGCTACGCCAGTTCAGAAGGAAAAGGATGGAGGATTTCGCGAAGCGATTCCACATTTCTTCTGATAACAATGTCGTTGATCTGGGCGGCTCTCCTTTTGTTTGGTCTCTCTTGCAAACCCAGCCGCAACTGACTTTTTTGAATCTGCTCACTGAGGACATTCCCAATGGGGGCTATAAAGTGGTCAAGGGCGATGCTTGTAATGCGCCTTTCCCATCAAAATCATTCGACGTGGTGTTCAGCAATTCAGTGATAGAGCATGTTGGCAGCCGTGAAAAGCAGTTTGAGTTCGCGCAGGAATGCTCAAGGTGTGGAACTGGGTATTACATTCAAACGCCCAACAAATGGTTTCCGCTGGACCTGCACACCTTTTTTCTTTTTGTCCATTGGCTGCCGGAGAGAATTTTTAGAAAAGCTGTGCGTTTCTCACCCAGGGCGATTTTTTTTCAGACGTCTCCAGCTGATTTAGAAGACCTTAGGAATTTGCGTTTGCTAAGCAAAAAAGATATGAAGGCCATTTTTCCGGATGCAGAGATTATTGAAGAAAAATTTCTTGGCCTGACTAAGAGCCTGATCGCGGTCTACCCTCCTCCTTGTTCAGATCGTAATATGCCTCGTGATCATGCGAATGCCGATAAAACAGCTTGAGATAAACCGCCGTTCCTGCAGCCCACATCAAAATCAAAGCTACAACGCCAGCCAATATCCAAAGAAACAGATGCATGACTGCCATTGTAGTTTAAAGTTCATGCGTCATTCCGAAGGACGCCAACATTGATCGTGGTGGGTTTGGCCGCTGCAAGCGCGGGCTTAGGGACATGGACCAAACTTCAGCAGAGGGTCGCAAAGGGCACTGACCGGTGCTGCTGAACTACTTCGCGCGTGATTTCCTCATGTAAATGGAACTACAATAAGGCGAGGGCACAACAGGTTGAGTTGTGTCTTTTTTGTTTCAGGCAAGGCGGCGTCCCAGGACGAGACGAAAACGCTCTTTGAAAATTAGCAGTCAGTGATCGGCCATCAGCGGTCAGCCAAACCACTCTGAGGAAGTTTGCGACCCTTTGCATAATCTTTCAGCATTGGATCGATTCGGGTCGACTGGGGTCGAATTGGGTCAAAACGGGGGGGTACCCCCATCGCCGGTACAGACCGGGCAGATCCCTGACATCGAACCAGGCAGGAGTGCCTCCATCCCCACGCGCGCAAACCCGGCGCGCTCCGGGAATCCCGGCGTCGTGCCTACGGCGCTCGGTTCTTTCTTCTATCCTTTCCCAGCGCTCACCCACCCCAGCACGCGAAAACCGCGCGTGGCCGGGGACCCCGGAACGCGCTGGGCTAACTTCGCGTCGCGCCTCCGGCGCTGGAGTGATGTAGCGATGGACCTGATCCTGGAGTTGAATTGGCTAAGCCTTTATTTTTCGCGATGAACAAGCAGCGGTGGAGAAACCGGGAATCGTTGATCCGGAAGTTAGTGATCCAGAAAGAAATAAGATCCTTGCTTGTGCAATGGCGCTATTTAAGTCTTTGCCTTCTTGCTCTTGTCTGTTGGCTGGTCTGAATCGTCTGGCAGGCCCAGCGACTTGAACTCAACTTCGCGCGAACGGGAGACCGTATTTTTATCTGGGCCGGTGGAGAGCTCTTTCAAAGTTCCGCGCAGCAGATAATATCCGTCTTCAGTTTTGGTCTTTGCGGAGCCACGCGCGTACTTGCCCTTAAAGTCAAACCATACGCCATGCAGCGGCCGGGTGGTAAACGCAACATCGTGGCCTTGAATGGAGGCTTTTTCAAAGAACTGGTCGAGAAAGACTCCGCGATCGCTGTCTGATTCGCCCTGGCGCGAGATGTAACCAGTAATGCGGCCTTCTTCCAGCGTGATCTGGACGAATTCACCGTCTTTCAGGAAGCTATACATCCCGGAAATATCGTCTGCGGGCGCAGTGGCGTGGCTATCTTGCTCACCTGCCTTGTCTTGTCCGCGAACGGCAAAGCCGCCCTGGGCCTGGGACAAAGCGGCCAAGGTGACCAAAGTAAGAAGACCTGCGATTCTTCGGCACGAAAGCATTAAGTTTTCCATGTTTTAATAACGATATAATCCTTCTACTGGCCCGGAAGTTCAAGTGAAATGCAGTCGAGCATAGCAGCGGCCCTGGACACCCAAAAAGCTCCATCTCGCGGTTTGCAGTTTACCCTTGAGCCGGAGCCGTGGCTACGTGTGTTTACGCGCAATGTAGGCGATCTTTTCCGCGCCGCTCCGCCGCCAGTTTGGGTAACAGCCAAGCCCGCCGAATATTGGCCTGATGCGCTGGTGCATCGCCCTGTGGCATGGCGGTCTGCGCGACAGTCTTTTCTGTGCCACGCGCTGGCGTTGCTCACGATTTATGCTCTCCATCTGCTTTGGCTGAACCAGCCGAAAGTTACAAGAACTTCAGTAGTGCACTACCAGCTTTCAGAATATTTGCCGGAGGTTGCTCCGCACAAGGCAAAGCCACAGCCGCCGCGGCGCATCCATGCGCAGAAGGCCGATCCTGAGCTTGCAGTGCAGGAAATTGTGGTGACAAATGAAAACCACATCAGCACCCGGCAAACCATTGTTCAGCCCAGCCCGCGTTTTCTTAAGCAGGATGTTCCCCTGCCGAATCTGATTGTCTCTACGCAGGTCCCGGGCGCGCCCGTAGCGATGAATCATCCGCTGCAAGTTTTGCCGGTGAATGCGCCGCAGATTGCTCCGCCGCCTGAGCCGCTGACGCAAAGCCGATTGCAGCCGATGGTTTTTCCTTTGTCGCAGCCGGTAGTTGCGCCGCCATCGGAACAAGCAGCAACTCGCCATGCCATGCAGGCGATTCCGCTGTCGCGGCCGGTAATTGCAGCACCGTCGGCCCAAGCCACATCACGCCATTCTATGCAGGCGCTTCCGCTGGAAGGCCCGGTGGTTATTGCTCCGGCGCCTGAAACTGCGGCGCACAATGCTCACAATCTTCAAATCCCAGCGCAGTCACCGGATGTAGCGCCGCCGTCATCTGAAATTGCGGCCAATCGCGCACCTGCCGCTCCGCTGATGCCTTTATCTGCACCGCAAGTAGCGCCACCTGCCGCAGATGCGCCCGTTGCCAGAAACCTGAGCAACGTCGGCTTGCCTGCGCCTGAACAGGCTGCTGCTCCTCCTTCGCAACCGATCAGCACTGGCGGCAGCTCGCGCGAAAAAGAGGCTGGTCAACTGCTGGTGTTGAACGCACATCCCATTGCGCCTGCCGGCCCGATTACGGTCCCTGAAGGCAATCGCCCCGGAGAGTTTGCCGCCAGCCCTGAAGGACACATTGGCGCAACAGCGCGGCCTGAGATCAAAGCAGGCAACAGCGTGCCTGCCGCGAATGCTCCCGCAAGCGATGAGATTTACGTGTCTGCTCCGCCGGCAAAGATTACTGCCAGCGCCGTGGTTGCTGCTCCAGCGTTTCGGACTCTTGTCCCGGATAAAACTGACAGCCAGCCGCGCGATCCCATAGACACGCAGATTTTTGGCACACGCAAGCACTATTCCATGAAGCTGAGCATGCCGAACCTTTCTTCTGCGGTAGGAAGTTGGACTGTGCGCTTTGCTGAGTTGAATCCCACGGGCCAGCCCGGCGCTGATGTGAGCGCGCCGGAGGCGATTACAAAAGTTGATCCAGCTTACCCGCAGGACCTGATGCAGGACCATGTGGAAGGCGTGGTGGTTTTGCGGGCCATTATCCGCAGTGATGGCCGGGTGGATGAAGTGCGGGTACTGGAAGGCGTGGATGAGCGGTTAAATGAAAATGCGCGCAAAGCGCTGGAGCAGTGGCGCTTTCGTCCGGGCACTAAAGATGGAGTGCCGATTGATATAGAAGCCGTGGTGCGCGTGCCTTTCAAAGTTCGGCGCAGTCCTTTTTAGCTAGCGGACCGCTGCCATGCTCGTGACGCTTTCTATCGCCTGATAAATCTTGGGATGGGTGCAAACTTCGTAGTAGTTGCTGTTTGTAATCTGCTTGAGTGAAAAATCGCGCGCATCAATGTGGGCAATGCGGCCTTCACGCACTACGATCTGGTGGAATGATCCCTGGCCCAGCGGGACCATGCCGGCAAAGACGCGCACTGTGCTCTTGTTCCAGATCATGGGCACTTGCAAGTCAAAAGCCTGTAGTGAGATTTCACTGCGCAGCTTGCGGAATGCGGCCTGGTTGAGGTGAATGCCGCCAATGTTGTAGCGCAGCAGAAACTCATCTGGATTGCCGCCCGTGTCCTCGTCGTCCACGGTCTTGAATGAGAAAACGTTGAACAAAAGCTCGCGGTCTTCCAGCAAACGGCGAATGCCCTTGCTGCACGATGAAAGACGGTCACTCTCATTGAGAGCTTTGGAAATCATGATCTTTTTGTTGCCGTCCATCAGGTACATAGGCGCGGAATCCTGATAAGAAATACCGATTCCCAGTTCTAGGCTCGGCAGACCTGCTTCAAGTGACAGCTCGTTGTAAGCGGTAACGATCTGGATGATTTCTTTGGCCAGCACGCAGGTCTGGGCGACGCCCAGCGCAGGCTCGCCGGAATTTTCAAACAGCGCCAGGATCAGCGCATCGCCTTCAATAAACACCTTTTTGGCTTCATATTTCGGCAGCAGCTTGTTGATAGGATCGTAGAAATTCAAGCTGAAGTAAGAAGCCGGATTCAGTCCTTTTTCCAGCAAGGTGCGTGTCAGCGTGGTGGACTCGCGAATGTCTGCCTTGAGCACCACGTGATGAATAATTTTTTCTTCCGTGGGCTTCTGCTCTTCCCCCAGAAGAAATTCATACAGCGTATTGTTGACTGCTGAGAGTTCGCGGAAGCGCTCCGTCGCCAGCACATTCACGCTTTCCATTGCAGCTATTACGGTTTCCATCCGGCGCAGGTCGCGATGATAACGCGTTAAATCGGTAAAGAAACGCACGGCAAACTTGGCGCGTTCAGCCGGTCTGCATCCTTCAACCTTTTTAACCGCAGCGTGCAGGCCTGCAGGAGAAAGTTTGCCGTGCTCTTCCAGCAGCGTCTCCACGCGCCTGCGCTCTTCACGCGAGATCAACGCATTTTTGAGCTGCTGCGGATTGATCGGCGGTGAATACTGCGCCAGCAGCGGCACAGCTTCATAAGAAGCAATCACGCTGGCCATCACGTTTTCCCGCTCCAGCAATTCCACCCAGGCGTTCAGCAAAGCTTTTTGTGCTTTCCCTTTAGGACTGGAATCATCCGGCGTTCCACCTGCCATCAATTCATGGGCATTTTCTGGGACATTCAGGATTCCGTCCACCAGCGGGTCATCCATGTCCGGAACTACTTCCAGCGACTTCAGGAACTGTGCGGCAATCTCGCGCATGGTTTGGAATCGATCGCGGTCGCGATCATAAGTCCCCAGCATGACGTAGTGTTCTGCGTTGAGCAAGTTGTCCAGGCCATCTTCAATAAACACCAGCCGGTTCAGAAACAGTTCATAGGTTGCGGCAGCCGTGTCGCCGAAGAGTGAACGGCGCGTCCTGCCCAAGGATTCTTTTTCCGCCTCGCGCAGCACCACGAACAGGTCCTGTCCTGCGCGCCGCAGCACGGTTTTTTTGTTGATCTGGAATCCGGCCAGCCGCTCGCGCGTCTCCACGGTCCGATGTGTGCCAGACTGGCGCGGGGCTTCATAAAGTTTCAGCTTGGCGCGGCAGCGGTCCAGCACCTGGCCATATTGGCTGAGCAGTTCTGTGCGCTGGAACTTGAGGATCGCCAGGCGGAACAGGAGATCCAGCGAAACATTATTTTCCGCCTTGGCGCGATTCAATGACGTAACATGCAGCTCCGTGAGCTGCCGTTTGAACTCTGCATGCTCCGACTGTCGCGCAGCCTGGCCCTGTGGGCGCACCGGCGGACGCGCAGCAAGCCGCTCTTCCGCCGCAAGTTCTTCTACATTTCCGTGTTTGGCGATCAGCTTAAAGATGTACTGCCGGGCGGTTTCAACAAATTTTGGGCTTAAGAAAACATCATGGCGGACGTTATCAATGCCCGTGACCAGGCCTTCCAGCACAAGCGAAGGTGACTCGCTGGTCAGGGTAAGCTGACGGGCGTGTTCGGGCAAACTACCGCGTTGAAGGAATGAAAACGACATTTACAGCCGGCTGCCAGAGCGGGGGGAAGCTCGATTGTATCCCAGCTTCCCAACAGCACTGAGGTTACTATTGGCACCTCCAGCACAGCCTGCTGCTTTACTTCGGATGAGAAGCTTTGCCTACTGGCCTGCTTTTCGGGCTTTCTCAAACTCATCGCCCGGCTTCCAGGACACCAAATTAGGTTGGTTCGCTACTTCCCAGCCCAAAATCAAGCCAAACTTCGCCATCTCTGCGTCTGTGCGGAAGTCCATGTCCGGTCGATACTCATCGCTCGGCTGGTGATAGCGATGGGCTACGTAATCCTTCTGCTGCTCTTCACCCCAGGCCAAGTCGTGTCCCTTGAACAGCGCGCCTTCATTCACGCTGAAGGCCGGCACGCCAACGCGCGCCATGCTGAAATGGTCAGACCGGTAATAATGTCCCGCTTCTGGATGATTGTCCGGCTGAATGGCGAGCCCAAACTCTTTAGCAACCTTTTCCACCAGAGGATAAGCGCTGGTTCGCTCGGCCCCAGACACCACCAACTGCTCCGGCACACCCAGAGGCTGGATATCGTCATAATTCAAGTCCAACGAGATATTGCGCGCCGGAACAGGCGGATGCTGACCCAGATATTTTGATCCCAGCAAGCCCTGCTCTTCCGCCGTGACCGGAGCAAAGATCACCGTGCGTTTTGGTTTCTCTGGCGACGCGGCAACCACTCTTGCCAGTTCCAAAAGAATGCCGCAGCCGGTGGCATTGTCTTCTGCTCCGTTATAGATGTTATCTCCCGGCTCATCTGGATGAATTCCCAAATGGTCATAGTGCGCGGTGTAAAGGATTGCCTGATCCGCCAGCTTAGGATCGGAGCCTTTCACCTTGCCCACGACGTTTCTAGAAGTAAATGAGCGAACGTGGCTGACGATGGTTTCCTTCACTCGCACCGGCAGCTCCACCGGTTTGAAGCTGCGCGAGTTTGCATCCGCCAGCATTTTATCCAGGTCCATTCCCGCAGCCTGCGCCAGCTTGCGCGCCACTTCCAACTGGATCCAGCCCGCTGATTGCAGCTTGGGGTCAGTATCATCCTTCAGCAGTGATGTCTCTCCGCCCCACGAGTTGCGCACCACTTCCCAGCCGTAGCTGGCCATATCAGTTTTGTGGATCAGCACCACGCCCACCGCGCCGCGCCGTGCTGCTTCCTCATATTTATAGGTCCAGCGGCCGTAGTAGGTCAGCGCTTTGCCTTTGAAGAAATTTGGATCGTCAGACGGCGGCTCATTCACCAGCATCAACAGAACTTTGCCTTTTACGTCTGTGCCTTTGTAATCGTCCCAGTGATATTCAGGCGCCTCAATGCCATAGCCAACATAGACCAGTGGCGCGTCGATTTCTGATTTCGTCGCGTGCGTCTGGTCGTTGGCCACATAATCGTCAGCGAATTTGAGCGTCATTTCCGGGCCCGACTTGGGAATAAAAGCAAAATGCGTTTCCTTGGGGTCTGTAGTGACGCCAAAGAAATTGATTTTCTGAAAGTATGTGCCTGCATCGCCTGCGGGAAGAAGACCGTAGCTCTTGAACTGTTCCGCGATCCAGTCGGCAGCCATATCGCCGCCCTTTTGCCCTGTGCCGCGCCCCTCAAGCTTGTCGTCAGAGAGATACTTGACAGTCGCACGGATCTTCTCCGAGTCAATGGCGTTCATCGCCTTTTGCGCTGCCGGTGGCGCTGATGACTGGGCCTGTGCTGCAATCAACGAGCAAACGACAACGAGCAGAATGATGCTAGGTTTTCTCATGGAATCCTCTTTGGCTGAGTGCTGGTACTGATTGCTAATACTGATTGGCTAAATAAATGACTGCTGAATTGCTGCCGCTTTTGTCCGCGCCCGCGGACTAATTTTTTGACTCTCAACCCGGCCTGTACTCCGGAATTTTCTCTCCCGGCTGAAAGATCTGCGCTGGGACAGTACCGTTTATTTGGGCCAGCCGGCGATTCAGCTCCTCCACCTCGGCCTTTGACCAGCTTACCGTCGCAAAGTCGATCTCTCCTTCTGGAGAGATAAGGAACACCGTCGGCACATTGGTCAATCCATAGGCGTTGGAAGCCGGATACTTGCCTGCAGGATCAAGCAGCATTGGGAAGGTCGCGCCAAATTCCCTGACATACGCTTTTGTGTCTGCGGCATTATCTTGTGACACTCCTACAAACGTGTGCTTGCCGCTCTTTTCATAAGCTTTGAAAACACGTTCCAGGTAGGGGAAGGCAAACTGGCATATAGGGCAGCTCACCTTAAAAAATACGGCCACCACCGGCCCTTTCTTTCGGGCTTCCTTGAGTGAAAACTTGCTGCCGTCAAGATATTGCAGCTCAATTTCCGGCGCCTGTACGCCGGCTTCAAGTGCGGGCATTCTTGTCCTCCCAGCTAATCTTCTATTGTAGATAAGTCTGCAGGTTTGGGGAAAAATCGTTCTCATTCCATGCAGCGCACGGGCGCTCATTGGATGCAGGGGGCGTTGTGGTTATCCGGCATATTTTTATCCGGATGGCCGTTTTCATCGTGATTGCCAAAGAAGCAGTTCTGCGACTTCTGTGACGGTCCCTCAAACGCAGCCTTCAGTCCGGTGGCAATCTGGTTGGATTGGTAAACGTTGTCGTGGTTCGGGCCTGTTCCGCGTGCCGAAAAGATTCTCATCGCCTTGAATTTACCGGGTGAAGCGCCTACCACCTGCAGCGTGTTGCCGGCGACGGTCGCGTGGGTGACATTTCCCTGAAATACCAATCCGGCAGCACCGGGCTTATTCAACACCACCGTGTTGTTCAAGATCTTGAAGTTTGCGTATGTTCCCCCGCCGCCGATCACAAACCCATATTTTTGCGGATGAATAATGCGGTTAGATTCAATGCGTACGCCGTTATTGTTCAGGCTATCGATGTTGAAGCCGTACTCCGTATTCGTCGCTGTGTTGTCATGGAAATAAACTTCTCCCATTGACCAGCCGCCGTAGCCAATCTGGTATCCATCAACCATATTGTTGCGTACCTCGCCCAAGGCATTTGCCACGGCGATGGCCGTGCATGCGCCGCCATGAAAATCCGTCATCACGACGTTCTCAATCATGTTGTGGTTGTTGTCCGCCGGAGAGGCACCCTGGCGCACTGAAACAATCCAGACCGGGAAGGTCTCATACTTTTCATTCATGCCGCCAACCTCGCCTGCTGCATGAATGACCTTCACATTGTGTATCCAGTGGCCGCCCTCGTTCGATCGCAGATGGATCGCTTCAAGGTTCAGCGCCTTCACGCCATGCTGGCGCGCAAAGCCCTTTAGCTCAGGAAAGTTTGCATCCACCGTAAGATCGGAGATTTCAATGCCCGAGGCATCATCAGAATTGGTGCTGAAAACCGTGTTCATTCCTGTCTCAAGGGGATAGCTGCGCTCATCATGCGAGTTGGTGATGGTGAGATAAGCGCTTAACTGTACGGTTGTTTTGTCTACGCCCTGGCCGTGGACCTTCCATCCCTTGCCCAGCGTGAATCCCTCCTGCGTTTTATGTGGCGCGCCGATCAGAAAATCATAGTCGCCCTTGGTGCGGAAAGTTCCAGGGCCAAGACACACAACCAGGTTTTCCGTTTTAGCCACAGAGTTTTGCAGATGGCTCGGGTCTGTGCAGCCTTCGGAGTAGCAGCGCAGAATCGTGTCGAATGCATCCGCCGTGCTGCCATCGCGCGCATCAGCCATGGATTTACCTGATCCATCTTTGCCATTGCGAAGAGCAATATAAACGCGACTGCTGTTTTGTTTAGGTGTTGTGCCGGCAGCGCAGTCAGCGCTCTCAGCGCTCTCAGCGCTCAAAGAATTTTGCTGAGATTGTTGTGCCTGTCCGGCTGCAAGAAATGGCTGGAGAATAAACGCTGTAGCGAGCAGAAATAGCCCTGTCCTCATAGTTTTATTCCCTCAGCTTCTGCAGTATCTTTCGGGTCAATCCAGTAAGCGCAAAGCGATCAGCATTCCGCAATGGCACCCATTGGCCTTTGTAGCCTTTCCCGGCAAAGACAAGCACAGAGTAATCTGTGACGGTGATGGAATGCTTAAGCTTCATCAGCGGCGTGCCGCTCGGCTGCATTCCACGGAATGCAGGCAGCTCCCACATACCCGGCATCAACGAACTGTTTTGTGGTCGCTGTTGCAGCAGCACGCTTCCATTCCGCGTGCAGAGCGCATATTTCAATACAGCTTTCCTGCGTTTCTCTCGCTCTCGCTTGACCTCAGCGCCGCGTGAAGCACAGAGGTCGAGTACTGGGCATGTCTCGCAAAGCGGTTTTCCCGGCAGGCAGACTGTTGCTCCAAGTTCCATCATGCTCTGGTTAAAATCACCCGGAGAACCGGGATCGAGCATTGCTTCGGCTGCCTGCCAATATTGTTTTTCATTCAGCTCGCGTCCGGTAAAGCGCTGCAAGACGCGCTTCACATTGCCATCCACTACTGCCACGGGCTCACCGAACGCAATGCTGGCGACAGCGTTTGCTGTATAGCGGCCTATGCCGGGCAGTTCCTGCAACGCCTCGGCGGTATACGGAAATTCGCCGGCTTTGGCAATTTCTTTGGCTGCCCTGTGCAGGTTCCGTGCCCGCCGGTAATATCCCAGCCCGCTCCATGCTGCCAGCACCGTCTGCTCTTTGGCTCGTGCCAGCTTTTGTGCTGAAGGAAACTGTGCGACAAACTTTTTATAGCGATCCTCCACCACCGCCACGCGAGTTTGCTGCAACATGATCTCTGAAACCAGAATAGGGTAAGGATCGCTTTCGCCGCGCCACGGTAGTTTGCGTTGATGAGAGACATACCAGCGGAGCAAGAGCCGTCGAAATTGCCGGATATTATCTTGTCCCTGATGCGCGGAGCTGGTTTGGTCCATATCGAAGAGGATTGTAGCTTAAATGCATGCTTCAATGATTCACGGCAGTAAGCAGCCTAACGCGCTTTCTTGATCATCTGACTGAAGCGGAGCCATGCCGGGGCCGTCGCACTCCCCAAGCTGCCCGGCTGCGAGTAAGATTCTTGTATGAAGAATTCCTGGATGTCCCGTTCGCTTGCCGAATTTGATCCTGAGATCGCCAACGCTATTGCCAATGAGGTCCGCCGCCAGCATGAAGGGCTGGAACTGATCGCCTCAGAAAACTTCGTCAGCATGGCTGTGCTGGAGGCGGCGGGATCGGTTTTTACCAACAAGTATGCGGAAGGATATCCGGGCAAACGTTATTACGGTGGCTGCGAATTTACTGATGTGGTGGAGAACCTTGCTCGGGATCGGGCTAAACAGCTCTTTGGCGCCGATCATGCCAATGTGCAACCGCATTCAGGATCGCAGGCGAACATGGCGGCATATATGTCACTGCTGCAGCCTGGCGATCCGGTGATGGGGCTCAACCTCGCGCACGGCGGCCATCTCACGCACGGCCATCCGCTGAATTTTTCCGGCAAGATGTACAAGATCATCCCTTATGGCGTACGCAAAGATACTGAGCTGATCGATTACGATGAGATGGAGCAGATCGCATTGCGCGAGCGCCCAAAAATGATTATTGGCGGCGGCAGCGCGTATTCGCGCATCTTTGATTTTGCCCGTATGAGACAGATCGCCGATAAAGTCGGCGCCAAGCTCATGGTTGATATGGCCCACATCGCCGGCCTGGTCGCCGGCGGGGCGCACCCTTCACCCGTGCCCCACTCTGACATTGTTACGACTACAACACATAAAACGTTGCGCGGACCGCGAGCAGGCATGGTGCTTTGCCGGCAGGAATTGGCTGCGACGGTTGACAAAATTGTTTTGCCGGGAATACAAGGCGGGCCGCTGGTACACATCATCGCCGCAAAAGCCGTGTGCTTTAAAGAAGCGTTGGAGCCTGCGTTTAAAGATTACGCGCGCCAGATTGTGGCCAATGCCAGGGCTTTGGCAGCCAAGCTGATGGATGAAGGCTTTCGTATTGTCTCCAACGGCACAGACACTCACTTGATGTTGATTGATGTTTTCGCCAAAGGCATGCTCGGCAGTGAAGCAGAGAACGCTCTGGGACAGGCCGGAATTACGGTCAACAAGAATGCCATTCCTTTTGATACCAATCCACCGCTCAAGCCAAGCGGCATCCGCATTGGTACACCCGCGCTGACCACCAGAGGCATGAAAGAAAGAGAGATGGCGCAGACCGGCTCATGGATTGCCGAGGCCCTCAACAACCACAAAGATGCCAAGGTGCTCAGCCGTATCCGCAAGCAGGTGCTGGAATTGGCAGATGAGTTCCCGCTCTATCCTGAGTTACGAACTCCGGTAGGAGTAGCCTGATGAAGGCAAATGATCGGGCAGCAGTTCAAAGAAAAATTACGGGACGCAGCTTGAGCCCGCGATCGCCTAAAAATCCCACTATAAAGTTCTTCTTGCAGCATTTTGCCCAACAAACTGATGTCGAATTTCTTCAACGCTTAAACATGCTGGCAATCGCTAGTTAACAAGCTCCAGATCAGCAAAACCAATACCTCCGGTACTGCTTTTTGGTTGTAATCCCCTTAGTCCCTAGCCCTCCTTTTACCGCAAATTTGCTTCTAATTCCTCAAGAAGTTAGTGGTGGGATTTTGTATGGTACTGCGATTCACATGTTTGGCATTTTTGTCGTGTCTGCTGGCAGGGATGGCTGGCGCACAGGCAAATACAGGCTCGCCGGATGTGAATGCAATTGTTGCCCGAATGATGACGGCCCAGCAGGAGAACAAAGCTCATGAGCGTCCCTTTACCGTAAAGAGAGGCTATTTGCTCATGGACAAAAAAGAGCAACCCAAAGCCCAAGTGGTGGCCAGCATTACTGTGCTGCCGCCCGATAATAAGCAATATTCAATTGAGAGCAGCAGCGGCGGCATGGGAGAAAAAGTTTTGCGCGACGTCCTGAACAAAGAAACAGAGCCGCCCAAGGACGCGCAAAAAAAAGAAATCTCGCCTGAGAATTACAATTTCCAGTTATTGGGCGAAGAGACGCTTGATGGCCGGCGCTGCTATCTGCTGGCCCTGAATCCTAAACGCGAGGAAAAAGACCTGCTCAAGGGAAAGCTCTGGGTGGACTCCGCCAGCTACAACATTGTGCGGCTTGAAGGCAGCCCGGTAAAAACGCCCTCCTGGTGGATTCACGACCTTTATATATTGATGAACTTTACTGAAGTGGATGGCATGTGGCTGCGCACCTTTACCCATGCGGTGGCCAATGTCCGCTTTAAGGGTAAATATGTAATGGAATCGCGCGATCTGGAATACAGCCCTGTACGTCAGACCGCCTCACGCCGCCGCAGCAATCCAAGTATATTGACTGGCGCCGCGCTAAATCCCTGAGTTTGCATCTATCTCTCTATATTTCTGAATATTCAATTTTGAATCCGTTGAAGAAATTTATCCGTGCGCTTGCGGCGCTGGCAGGCTCGCGATTACAGTAATTGGTTCATTTCTTACGTTCCGTGCGGCTACGTAAACTGCGGAGCTTAAATTGCTGAATCGTAAAACTTGCCAATTCTTTTTTGCCATTGTGCTGGCCTTGCTTTGTGCATCAGCGATTGCGCAAAACAAAGTGAGTTCAGAAAAGACCGCGAAAGATCAGCCCTGGAAATTCGCAGTCTCCGGCGACTCTCGTAATTGCGGTGATGTGGTCATGCCGGCCATTGCAGCCAATGTCCTAAAGAACCAGGCCGCTTTTTATTGGCACTTGGGAGATTTGCGCGCGATTTACGGGGTGGATGAGGATTACCAGCACGAACCTGAACATCGCGGCCGGGAGATTTCAAAAAACGATTACCTTAAAGACGCCTGGGATGATTTCATTCGCAGCCAGCTTACTGCTTTCGGTTCTGCGCCGGTCTTTGTGGGCATCGGCAATCATGAGGTTGTTCCACCCAAGACACGCGAAGAGTTTGCCGAAAAATTTGCCAAATGGCTGGATGCCTCGGCGCTCAGGCAGCAACGGCTTGCTGACAATCCGCAAGCCACTACGCCTAAAACATATTTCCACTGGATTCAAGGCGGAGTGGACTTCATCTACCTTGATAACGCCACTCACGATCAGTTCTCTCCTGACCAGGTAAGTTGGTTTGAAGGTGTGCTTCAGCGCGCAGAAACAAATCCCGATGTTCATGCAGTTGTTGTGGGCATGCATGCCGCACTCCCTGACAGCCTGGCTTTTGGGCACAGTATGAGTGACTGGCGCACAGGCGTGGAAAGCGGCCGCCGCGTTTATACCGATCTCCTGAATCTGCAAAAGAAGGCCCACAAGCATGTTTACCTGCTTGCGAGCCACTCGCATTTCTACATGAGCGGCATTTTCAATTCAGAGTACTGGCGGGCCAACGGCGGCGAGCTTCCGGGCTGGATTGTTGGCACTGGCGGCGCTATCCGTTATGCTCTGCCGCCTGACGCTCCTCATGCGCATGAAGCGCGTACGAATGTATATGGATTCCTATTGGCCACAGTGAAGAGCAATGGAGAAATTGATTTCAAATTTCATGAAGTCAAACGAGATGATGTTCCAGAAGAAGTTGTGCAGCGCTATACGCCGGAATTTGTAGGTTATTGCTTTGACAAAAACACCCAATCACCGAAGAGCAAATGATCGTGCAGTGAACGAGATGGAGAAGAATATAGATGCTGCCCCGTAAAGTTTTTGCTCGGAAGTTTTTATTTGTTGAGCTGCTAAAAAGGGCGCCAAGAATACAGCCGTCAATTACGCCATGAATTTTGATTACAAAAGCATCCCAGTGCGGTTCCAGCGAGTGCGGGAGAGAAAATTCTCTGCAATGGAGGCGTAAAAAGAAATTCTGTGTGCGGGATTCTCGTCCAGCCATCGTGCCGTCGGCGCATCGTAAGACCAATATACAAACAGCGGTTCTCCAATCACATTTTGCACCGGCACAAAACCCCAGTCGCGGCTATCGCTGGAATTGTCGCGATTATCTCCCATTACAAACAATTTGCCTTGCGGCACAACCGTTGGTCCCCAACTCTCCTCTGGACTGTGTACCGGCTCATGGTGTACCGCATAGGGTTCCTGTACCGGTTCAGAGTTCACGTAAAGAACGCCATCGCGGATCTCCAGGCGATCGCCGCCGGTGGCAGTTACTCGCTTCAAAAATGTCTCAGAAGGATCTTTGGGGTAACGGAAGACCACAATATCGCCACGATGGATGGTTTTGAGCACGGGCAGACGCCAATGAACAAAAGGAATTTCCGGCCCATAAAGAAGCTTGTCCATGAACAAGTGATCGCCTACCAAAATTGTTCCTTCCATGGAAGCAGTGGGTACCACGGAAGCTTCGCCCACGAAGATGCGCATCCCCAAAACAATGGCGGCAAGAAGAATTAAGCGGCGCTTGGAGAGTTTCCATGCTCCGCGAGCAGATGTGACAGGTCCAGCCGTGGTCGGCACGGCTGCCTCTTGTGCGGTGTTTGGGCTGGCAGACGATTGGGGTTTCAGACGCTGTTCAACTGCAATCGCCGACACAACAAACTTTGACCAAAACTGCTTTGACCATGGCTTACGTGAGAGCATATAGACGAAGGGGGAATGCTCAGTTTTTGCCAGAGAGGGCCAAGTCGCAATCAGGTGAATACCTGCTCTAGGCAGGCAATTGGCCATGGCCCCAAGTTTTTGGGCTAGATCTGCGCCAAGTTCTTGGTGGTGTCATAAAATCAACGCACTCTTAGGACATTTATCAAAATTTTTAAGCTAGATTTCTTGGTCGTGGATAAGCAGAATTTCCGACTTGGGCAGAGCTGCCCAAGCTGAAAGTTTCTCGCGCTTCGCCCGCCGGCCGCCACCCAGATAAGCAGCTTGCAGAGCAGGGTTGGCAACGTTTTAGAATCAGCAACTGGGATCAACAAATTTAACTCAGTACTCCGAAATCTGCGTACTGCCTAAATTCAGGGTGGTGTCCTACAGTGCGTTGACGTGGTCTTAGGACACTACAAATTCAGATTTGACAGCACAGAAATTGGTAGTGTCCTATTGAGCGTCATAGCCCACTACCCAGAAATCTGCGCTTAAAGGCCTGACCATTATCTCTGCTATAATCAAGTTCTATCGTTCCTGCCCGTTCTGGGCGGTCGTGTTCGGGGAGTGGCTCAGCCTGGTAGAGCACCTGGTTCGGGACCAGGGGGTCGGAGGTTCAAATCCTCTCTCCCCGACCAATTTTTTCAACAACTTACAATTGATTTCTGGTGTGCCGTCTACGCTGCTGTAGACGATTTTGTGACGGTCATGCTTCCGACGCATTGCCTCCGCAAATCCACCTGGCACACATAAAAAAGCCTTCGGCAAAACGCGCCGAAGGCTCAATGGTAAAGAGGATCAAATCCTCATGGGTTCAAGGTTCAGTTGGACTTCCGGGCAGAGGACACACCCAAGAAGCCGAAGCGGAGGCCATCCCAGTTGCTGAGGACGCGCAGCCCGCCGGCATCGAAGTTGCCAACGAAGACCCGGAGGCCGTCCGAATCCACATCCGAGCAGCGAACATAGATGCTCTCGAAGAGACGTTCGCCGGTTGCGAGGTAATGGCCGATCACGGTGTATACCATCACGCGGGCGGTGGGAGTTTCTTCGTCCTGCGAGAGGAGCGCCTGCTGCTCAGGCCAGGTCTTTGAGGTTGAGTTCGGGACCGGGGTCTTGCGGATGAGCTGCCAGCCGACTTCGCCGCGATCTTTGGCAAAGGATTCCTTGTTGTACCAGGACTGGTCATAGAACAGCCGCTCGTTCCGGGGAACCTTGCCGCGAATCTCGAGGACCGAGAGCGGGAAAACGGCGACGAGGACGTGTGTGTCCTTGCAAGCCGTGAGGACCTCTTCAGAGTATGGAACTTCAGAAAGAGCCGCGGTCTGCTGTCTCGTTGGATTCACTCCAAAGTGACGGATCGCCTCTTCCACGCCGAAGAAGTTCCTGCCCATGATCTCGCGGGCGCGCTTCTGGCTGGTCGTTGGTTCAAATCCACCGTTATCGATGAGGCGGATGATTTTCTCCGCGAGTTCGTTGTCTTTCGATCCGATAACTTTCTGAGACCGTGCTGGGTTCAGACCTGCTTTTTCGAGAGTAAGCAGGAATTCATGCTCATTGTGTACGGACAGGGTTCGGCTCATGATGGATTCCATCACACACCTTCCTTATCTTTTGTTTTGAATTTCGGAAGACTCTCCGATGGGAGGCACGGCTCAGACTTGAGACGAGCGCTCTAGGAAGCGCGCGGACGCCGCCCAAAGCGCTCGTCTCAAAAGGAAAAGGGATGTGGGATTAGAAACCTTGAATTATCTGGCTTTTTAAGATCTGGCGTAATTATATATCATAATACGATATATGTCAAGGTAAACAAAAAGCCCTGAGTTTGACTGCCTTAAATAACGAGCGAGGTCAATCCAGCCCCTTGAAAACATTCTTGTAAACTTTCTCCCGACAAACCCTGCGACCTTCAAAAAAAATTGATCGTTCTGGAAAAGCTCAAGAAATCTCTACTTTGTGAGCGTGAACGCGGTAGAGGAATACTGCAAAGAGCGTTCCGAGGGTAATATGGATCGCCATGCCGGGAATCGCCTGGGGGCCGGGGTTAAGGCTCCAGGTCCGGATGATCACGGCAAAAGAGAGCGCCTGAACGACGAGGTTGCCGGTAAGGATCGCGATAATGCCCTTACGATCAGCCTTGCGGCCGAGCCAGTTCAAGGCACCCAGGCCGAAGAGCGTGGCCCCATGAGCCTGGGCCACTGTTGCGAGAAGCGGTGTGAGCATGATGCCCACTGGCATATAGAATGCCGCCGGAAGGAAGAGAAGCATAATACCGAAAAGCCACGCGAGGACTGCAGAGATGCCAATAAATATTTTCATAATAGGTTGAGTTTAGAGTTCGACGCCTTTCGCCCACCGAGGGATCATATTCATCATTTCGCCCTCGCCTTCCATGAGTGGCATCACGGCTTGGAGATACTCAGCAAACCATGGGGCTTGGGCGTTTGCCATGGGTGCCTCGGTGTTTGTGTAGATTTCAAAAAGATAGAACGTGTCGGGGTCCTGCGCGTCATCACACCAGACGATCACTTCCTGGTCTTTGTTCGCAAGGGCACGAGTGGCCAGATGCTTCTCGTAAAGAGCCCGCACCTTATCGCGCTTGCCAGGCTGTGTTTTGTTCTTCACTACGAATGCAACTTTGGACATATGATCGGCGCTGTTTTATGTGTTTATTAATTTCGACGGTTTGCCTCAGGGGCAGCTTGAGTGGACAAAATGGGGATCTTCGCCGGTTTCTGTTTGAGCGACACTTCGCTGGCGGCCTGAGAACGGGGCTTATGGGTGACAATCTGTCCTTTAACAGTACCGCATCGACGAGAGCTGTCAAGCCCGTCGGCACCCAGGTGACTTCGCAGCCGAATAGCTGCACAGTGCTGAAGTTCAACCCGACGTTACAGCAATGAACTCGCCCAAAGCAGTCGTCTCTGTCGCTTGAAGCAAAAGAAGTGCAGGAAGTCCAAACGTTATACTCGCTTCACCGGTCGCGGTTGATAGTCCGTCCACCAGGTTGAACAGGGGGACTTACACCCTTCCCCAAGCTGTCGAACATCGGCACACATAAAAAGCCTTCGGCAAAACGCGCCGAAGGCTCAATGGTAAAGAGGTTCAAATCCTCATGGGTTCAAGGTTCAGTTGGACTTCCGGGCAGAGGACACACCCAAGCGGCCGCGGCGGCCGTCATCCCAGTAGCGGTTGACGCCCAGCCCGCCGGCATCGAAGTCGCCAACGCGGACCCGGAGGCCGTCCGAATCCACATCCAAACAACGGACATAGGTGCTTTCGAAGAGCCGTTCCCCTGTCGCGAGATAGTGGCCGATGATGGTATAGACCATCACGCGGGCAGTGGGCGTTTCCTCATCTTTCGAGAGGATTGCCTGCTGCTCAGGCCAGGTCTTTGAGGTTGAGTTCGGGACCGGGGTCTTGCGGACAAGCGCCCAACCTGTTTCTCCTTTGTCCTTCGCGAATGCCTGTTTGTTGTACCAGGCATCCTCGTGGGAATAGAAGAGCTTGCGGTCAACGCGCCCCCGCACCTCCAGAATGGAAATCGGAAACACGGCCACGAGGACGTGGGCCTTGCAAGCCGTGAGGACTTCCTCGGAGAACGGAATCTCGGAAAGAGCGGTCACCTGCTGCCTTGTGGGGTTCACTCCGAAGTGCCGGATTGCTTCTTCGACGCCGAAGAAGTTCCTGCCCATGATCTCGCGGGCTCTCTTCTGGCTGGTCGTCGGTTCGAAGCCGCCATTCTGAATCAGGTGGACAACTTTCACAGCGAGTTCGTTATCTTTTGACTCAATCACCCTCTGGGCGAGATCGTCGCTCAGGCCGGCCCTTTCGAGCGCGACCAAGAATGGATGTTCTTTCCGCACCGACAGGGTTCGGCTCGCAATGGTATCTGTAGCCATCGCATACCTTCCTTATGGTTTTGAATTTCGGAAGACTCTCCGATGGGAGGCACGGCTCAGACTATGAGACGAGCGTTTTGGGAAACACGCAGGGTGGCGCCCAAAACACTCGTCTCATAAGGAAGCGAGGAAAAAATGGCTGGTTGATCTTGAACTTTTTAGTTGAGAGTAACTACCCCAAATTATATATCGTAGTGCGATATATGTCAAGAATGCCTGAGAAAAGCGACCAATCAGACATTCTTGAATAGCTGCGCGAGCGAGATCTTCAGCGTAGTGGCGATCTTGTTCATGACCGCAAGCGTCAGATTCTTCTCGCCGCGCTCCACAGCCCCCATATATGCCCGATGGAAGCCGCACTCATGGGCAAAGCCCTCCTGGGTGAAACCATGTTTCTTGCGCAGCTCGGCAATTCTCTTGCCCAATTTTTTGTGCACTTCTTGCATTCACGGCATTGTCCGTGTATGCTCTCCGGCCAGTCTACTACCTATAGGGAGACTACTTATAGGGTGTCTCCCTGATATGTTGGACGCATCCGGAAGTCATATTGATGCAAAGAAGGTTCGCCAGGTGGACATGTGCATGCCTGTTCTTGCTCCTCTCTCAGGCGCACCCCCGCTCGGCAGATTCCATCGAGCTCCCCTTTGAATACGCTAAGGACAAGGGCTCGATCCTGCTTCAGGTACGCATAAACGACAAACCGGCACTCCTCATCCTCGACACCGGCTCAAGCCATACGATTGTCCGTCCTGAACTCTTAGGCATGAAACCCTCTGAGCTGGTTGCTGCACAAACTGCCGCAGGCAGCGGGTTCAAAGGTGATGCTGTCGGACGGGAAGTCACGCTTCAGGTTGGGAGTTGGAAGCCGCAGAAGCAGCGCGTCGCGGTGATGGACTTGTCAGAGATCCTATCCGTTTACCACGAAAAGATCGACGGAATCTTGGGGCTGGATTTCCTCTTTCAATTTGAAAAGGTGACGATCAATTTCAAAGAGAAAACAGTGGTGCTCGTGCGGTGATCGAGGCGCTAGAGAAAACGAAAAATAAAATGGCTGGCTTTTCAGCTCTCTCAGTATTGAGAGGAACAGAAGTGCGCCAGCCGTTAGTGAGAAATGTGTTGATAGTCGACCGAGATTTTTAACCTGTACCTAGCCTCGTTTCCTTCCGTCTCTTCGGCCACGAGCACCCGATCGGGATCAATCGCGAGTCCAGCCTTTTGAAACGCGACTTCAAGTGCATCGCGGAGCCGGAACAGTTGTTGTTTAACAGCAGTTCGGCTGAGCGCCTTGCCCAGGAACTCCTGAGCGTTCACATACGCTCCATGGTTCCGGGCAAACTCGTCGGCCGTGAGACCTGCGGCGATCTGCGAGAGGGACTGGGGCGTGTGCCTCCACCTCGCAAGGTAATCGAAGAGGAGCATGAGCCGCGTCGAGAGCGCGACGAGGAATGCTTTTGCATTGTGGATGATCTCGATTTTCGCCACCATCTCTCCGTGGGTGCATATCGTCCCCGCTTGCCAGAGTCGGTGTGAAATCAAGAACTGAGGGCCGCGCGTCGCGAGCTCTTTTCGGTAGGCTTGCAGCAATTCAATCGCATGCGCCGCCGCTTGTGAGTCCCGCGAGTAGGTGACGTTCAGGCCAAATGGTTCAATCATCCGATGAATTGTCCAGGGGTGATACTCGCGCGACCATGCGCCAGCGAGGAGTGGCAGGCCATCTTTCTTCTGCATCCGGCAAATCCGGCGGAACAGAGCCCAGATGTCATTTGATATCTTTGTCACATCAAAGAGTACAACGTCGAGCTGGCGAAGCTCGTCATCACGCGCGTCCCGCAGCATGTTGGTATCAGCGATGACGAACTTCAATCGCCTACGACCATTTGCAAGTGCGTCTTGATGGACGGGGTTAAAGTTGACCAGCAGAATCGCTCCCGAGTACGGGGAGTCGCTCGCGCTGGCGCTCTCTTGACAGGGCGAAGAAACGGTGTAACAATTAGCGGGCCCAATCAAACAAGCACGGTCCGGAGTTTCTCCGGCTGGAGGTATTTTCATTTGCTAATCTCCGAATATCTTCAGCCGCCGGCAACGTCGGCGTGGGCCAGGTCGTCACCCTGGCCCTGTTTTTTTACGCCTTGCCGCCCAAGCAAGCTGCTGAAGTCAGCCTGCCCTGTCTGGAGTGGGACCTCCGGAAGGCTGAACGTCATTGTGGTGGGATCGTATTCGGGGAGAACTCGAGACAGGATCGTTCCCGAACACAACCCCAATGGGTTGCGTTGGGAACGACCATCCGCTGTTTATCGCTACCTTCTTATACAGAAACTCCACCTGAGTCGAGTGCCTGTATAAAAAGGCAGCGGTCGTTCTTTTGAGCGGTTTCACCGCTCGGGCGTCGGCTCTTTTTTCTGTGAACCTAACCCTCAGTCAGTAGCGCATGACATGAAGTTCGTTGATTGTTTCTCTTGCCGAAGACGCCGCGCGTTAAGGCAGCATTCGGCAAGGCGAAAAAGTTCCCTTTCGATTCGTATAACCCGTGGTGCTCACCAAAGTCTCTGGATCATCCAATTAAGATGCCTCTGCCTCCTCGACCGATGCGGGGCCTTTTTCTTTCCGAATGTCGGGCCCATGTAAACCGTCGCAGGTTCAATAGGATACGACGGCTCTTGGCATGGGAATCCTTTCGCCGGCTCATCTGATAACTGAGGGACCCTCTGGTCTGTGGGTCAATCCATCAGCCGACGAGCCGGCGAAAAGACTCTATGCTTAAAGTAGAATTTGATCTCACGGTTACGTCCGGAAATCGATCCCGCTGGCGGTAATACGCGATGCCCACCGCTACGGAATCAAAGACGCTCATTTGGTACGGCTCGCTTTGCCATATTTTGGGCTTCTGCGGCAGCCATCCTGCAAGCGTAGGAATTGATGCGCTGATGAACTTCGCTCTTGCGTGTCGATTGGGCAGTGAGGGAAAGGCATCGTTTAGTTCCCGGCCGTGCGCGAGGTGAACCGGAATCTCAAGACCCTCGGCCTCCTTTTCGATGATTTTCGTTTTTCGGACAGTGCCAGTCGTGTGCGAGATCTTTATCACAATCACATCAGGCTTCCATTTCGAAAGCAGCCGAGCCACTTTGACGCTAAAGGGAATGCACGCCGCCCTAGGCCCTTTCAGAAACCTCTTCGATCCCCAATCGAGGAGGTTGTTCGGCCCCTCCAGAACCGCATATCCAAATCGCCACGGTTGAACAAAAAAAGCGAGCACGCGTTGTCGTTCTAGTGATTGCATAAAGCTGCATTGGATTCTGCTTCCACAGGCCCATGGTTGTCCGCGATCCAACTGAGTTTTCTCATGACCACGCGATCTTGAATCTCTCGTTGTTTGAGACTGCAAGCAACGGCCGCCATACGGTCAGGTATGTCTGCTTTAGCCGACTCTCGGATGCCCGCAAAGAGGTCCTCGATCGGCACTTTGAAAATGGCCGATAGCGCGAATGCGATATCGAGTGGCGGGACCCGTTGGTATGTTTCATAGCGGTGGAATTGCGCTCCGTCCCGATTTCCCAGGAGATGCGCGATCTCGTTCAGGGACAGGCCTGACCGCTTGCGAAACGTATTGAGGTAATGAGGAAGACGCTTGGCTGCCGCCATGTGGAGAACGACGAACCTTTCGACCTTGATGCGTAGGGATGATAGGCGAAAACTGAACAGTCTTCCAGACGTGCGGAATTGACCGAACGGACATGAAGACTTGATGAGGTTCTAATGTTCGCCAAACGGCGAAATCTTAACAGGAACGTCATGAATTGTTAATGAAGTGCCAACCTGACATTGAGCAGGGGTATGCAAAAGGTCCCGTTCGGCTGAACGGTTCAAAAAATGCAACCCTGCCGGCCAGGGCGCCGGGCGCTTTTGCTTTCCATGAGGACATCTACGACCGAGAGGGATCGTTCCTGGGCGAATTGGGTTAGCTCCCGGAGCTGGGGTTCGAGAGATATTGCCTGGTGATCGTCGTCCTCTGTGGACTTCCTGCAATATATGAAATATCGATGCATGAGGATATTTCCAATTTTCGACCTTTTGACTTGTTCATATTCCGGAGTACGATGAAGTGCAAACGGAACGCTTCGGGTCAAAATACCCATTAAGAAACTATGACGCGCAAGTCGAAATCCCAGGCAGAAGCCATACTGAGAGAAGTTCTCGGCGATCCCCTTATCGATATCCGACCAGTACTCGAAGGGATGGATGGAGAGAAATTTGAAGTTACGACATCTAACGGGAACAAATTGTTTTGTCGAGTAAAAGAACAAGGCAATGCTTTCCAGGATTTGCCATATCAAGAAGCTGAAATCTTAGCCAAAGTTGAATCGGCCCATGTTATAAAACCCACGCGTGTCGATCAGATCAAAAATCGCTATGTAATTGTCAGGCCGTTCATCGAGGGAGTCTCCTTAGAAGAAAGATTGCTAAAAAACGGACCGCTCCATACCGAGCAGATAATGAGGCTTGCCGATACGCTTTTTGATTGCATCTCGGCGCTGTCTCAAGCAGGAGCAATACATTTTGATATTAAGCCGGCGAATATTGTTTTGAGCAAGGAGGGCCAATTCTATTTAATCGATTTCGGTGCGGCACGATTTGTGAAAAAAATGAGGACGGAACGGATTTTTCCAGCAAGGAAGTTCATTGCTCCGGAGGTTTTGAAATATCTATTTGATCCAACAGATTACAACTTCCAACGGTTAACACAGTTGGTCGACATGTATGGGGTCGGAGCCGTACTATACGCGGCAGCAACTGGTCGGGGATTAGCGGAGTTTTTCCATAGTTCCTCAGATGTTCTCCAAAAGGTGCCGCCTCCGGTAAGGGACTTTGCACCAAATTTAGACTCACGTCTTGCAAATGTAATTGACAAGCTTCTGTCAAAAGAGCCCGCCCGTCGATTGAAACCGGGCGATGCAAAAGCTTTGCTAAGAGATGGCACAATACCGAATAAGCCATCGCCATTTTATTTCCTCAAAACTAAACCTGGACGCGGCAGCGAACATGCTCAGATGATTGAGCCTATTTCTTATCAAGGGTCTTTGGCAGGAGTATATTGGGTGTCTTCTCAAACTCCAAAGCTCCCCAAAAAATTAGCCAGCAACAACGTGATCTGGGAAACACCTTGGACGACCGATAACGCACGTTTCGAGAAGGATCTTTTGAGGCAGTATGAAAGTGCGGCTTTTGCTTTATGCGTCCCCTCTCAGGAACTCGAAAATCGTGTTGATACCAAGACCTTGGCCGATAATCTCGCGCTTATAGATACAGCACTCACGTGGGCCCGAACGAAAGCATCGCATCTCCCTGTCTTTGCGGTAATTGGAATTGACGAAGCATTGCTGACGTCAGCTGAAATCGGCGGGGTTAACGATGCTTATGTGGCAAAAGCTGTGGACGGAATTGTCTTGCGGATTTGTATGCCGGCAAAAACTTCATTTGATATTCGCCACTTAAGATCTATAAGGGACTTCATCAAACCCTGGGCAGAAAGCGGGAAAACAGTTCTTTTCGACGGCGATCTCTCGGCTCTCCCTTTGAGCCTGTGTGGTATTTCTGGCTTGGTTTCCGCAACATACCCACGCCTAAACATACTGCCAAGCCGCCGCATTTCTCCAAACTTCGCGGTAAAGCCTGACGGGATGTATGTGGAGAGCTTTTTGACAATTTTAAGTGCTGACTCAATTACAAGTCTGCGGGCGAATCCCCTCGGTAGAACTTTAACGAACTGCCAGTGTCCATATTGCGCTATTAATCTCATGCGACGCAACCGACTCGCAAAGTGGGCTCGATCTGACCGGCGCAAACATTTTATCTATACGATGCCACGCGAGATTCAGAAAATGAGAGAGAGCAAGCCAGAGGCTTTCAAAGAAAGGATAAAAAAAGCCCAGACCGAAGCGGCGCGGTTTGCTTTAATGCGTTTGGATCTCTCCGCGTTAAAAACGTGGCTCCAGTTATTTCAATGAGACGTTGAGCAGAGCGTCTGCTTTACTTTAATTACGTGTCGATTTGACCGGTGCTTATTTAAAGGCGGATGAAAATGGATTTTTGCGCCGGAACCATCAATAATAATCAAGCCGATGGAAGCCCGACGAAACTCTGCAAGATTGATCATTGCAGATGATGAGAACTCAGCAGGCAACGCAACATATACTCTATCTGCAAACAGCTTATTTCGATGTGCTTGCTGAAGTGCTTTTCTCCAGTCATGCAGTTTTACTTCAACTGCCGCGATGAACCCTACGTCGAATTCATTTTTCTTTTCATAATAAACGACGTCGACGCGATTGGAAGTAACTCTCACTTCTGTTTTGTGCAAAATTTCCGCCTGAGTTCTCCAGGGGAATCGTAGCGGACTCCTTAATAAATTAGTCACCAGAGCCTGTTCGCTCATTGTTTTCATTCTAGCATCTCCACCACGATCAATCTGTGAATAATCGAGCTGCGCGATTTCAAGATGGCAATTGTAGAACAAATCGATGAACTGATAGCAAAATTAAGGAATCGGATGTTTATCAATTAACTGCGAGTCAAATATTGTTTCAGTACAAACCCGCTCATCTTGTAAGAGAATTATTTTTATGGCTTCTTATTAAAAGATATGCAAAAGATCCCGTTTCCGGTAAACGGTTCGAAAAATGCAACCGGGGTGTATATTTCTACGGATATCTCGAACCGCTACTAAGCAGCTGAGTTGTCTTGCTCGTTATCTCGAAAGATCGTTGCGAATGCTTGTATTTCTTGCGTGATTTGGTTCAGAAAATCACAGGTGAAGGCTACTTCAGTTGAATGTCGAACGCCGAGACGGCGTGGAAGTGAGAAAAGAAGCGCTTTTTCGGCGGTTCGAGTTTGTCCTACGACAAATCCCACCGGAAGGAGCATGCGTTTGAACCGTCCTCGTGATGCGGGGTCCAATCGATCCCAGGTTTCTACGAGATTCGCGAGAGGCGCTGTGATTGCGTGAAGCTCTTGGCGTATGCGGCGCATGTCAATTACTTTTTCATTTACGGCTTCAAGTGCGGATTTTCTCTCGCCAAGCAAAGCTTTCTGATCTCGGAATTCATCGTCGTTCAAGAGGTCTTTGGCGCGCATGTCAATCAATTGGTGCATTTTGGTTTGAAGTGCGCGAAGCTCTGTCTCGCTCTTGGCCCGCTTTGCTTCGGCAGTCGCTTGCCATTCCAAAGCTTTCTCAATAATTACCTCTTCGAGCTTTGTCATGAACTCCGATCGCATATTTAGGCTGGCGAGAAACTCGCGAAATTCCATGTGAAGAGCATCTATTGGATAGTTAGGGCGCTCTGTGCAGAGTTTATTGCCGCAAGTATAGTAGCCATATAAGCGCGACCGTCCGCGAGAGAATCCTCCGGTCAGATATTTCGTACAGTGCGGGCAACGGGCCAATCCGCGGAGTGGCAACTCCGATCTCTGCTCCGCATGGGGTTTGGAACGATTCTTACGACAAACGACTTCTTGCACACGGGCAAAGACCTCGCGGCTCACCAAAGGGATATGTCTTCCCTCGTGCTCATCTCCCGACCAAGGGTCAACGAGGATTCCTGCGTAGTATTTGTTGCGGAACAGATTGTCAATTGATTGAGGCGGGAGCGGCCTGCCCATACGGGAAGCAATGCCACGCTGAGTCATCAATCTTCGGATTTCGGCTTTGGTGTACGCACCCGTGGCGAATTCCTTCCAGATTTGCTGTAGTGCGGTAAAGAGCGGCTCTTCGGGTCTGTCAGGTTCGGCCTTTTTCAACCCGTGCTTTTTGAACTGCTCGCAGGTATATCCGAGCGGCGGTTTAAAGGGGAAGATGCCCTCTTGGATTCTTCTCCTCATGCCCTGGACGCTGCGCATCGCACGGATGTCGTTGTCGAACTCAGCAAAGCCGGCGAGGATGGTTTCGAGGAGTTTGCCTTCCGGATTGTCATCGATGGGTTCAGTGACCGAAACCACCTTCACGCCATATTTGAGGAGCAGGGCTTTCAGAGAATAGAAATCGCTCACATTTCGCGCCAAACGATCGAGCTTCCAGACAAAGAGATAATTGATCCGCCCCTTGTTCTCGCGGCAGTATTCCATGAGCTCCATGAGGGCAGTACGGTCTGCAAATTTCGCAGATTCTCCGCGCTCCAAGAATACTTTGAGAATTGCCGAATGCTTCGTTCGTGCGAGCGCACGGCAGTCCGCCTCTTGAGAATCGAGGCTTGTGCCCTTGACCTGATCTTTCGAGGATACCCGGCAATAAATGATGCCGTTCATCCTCAATAATGAATGATATGTTCTCGACCTTTGCTCTCCATTATGGGCGTTTCCTTTCGATCGTCAAATTGGATGGATAAGTAGAGATCGAGCAACAGTCTCGCTAGCGTGTTGATCTCGCGATCAATCTGCTCTAATTGTGCATCGCTGTATTCTTGTGCGATCTTTCCGAGTGAAGCGCGGCATGTTTTTCTATTTTGCATAATCGTAAAAAGCTCTCGCGCATCGGGTAAATTCAGAGGCTCTTGGAGAGATGGCAAGACAAGCTGATGCGAATTTGACCTATATCTTACCGAGCGCATGCTCATACGCAAGACGTGCGAGTTTGCTTATTCGGCAATAAAAAGGGCCAAGGCGTGATTTGCCGGGCCGAATTGTTTGGCAGGCGACCCTTGGAAGCTTATCCCCGCCCATCCTCCTCTCATGTTTTTGCGTGACAATCAGGGGCGACTCAAGCTTGCTTACTGAAAATACTGCACAAACTCCGCACGGCATTGCCAAGCGAGCAATATCGCACGTCTTTTCAAAACTCGTGAAAAGCGTAGAGTACCCATGCGTTTCGATTGGTTATTAAGTCGAGGCGCATCAAAAGTCGTCCACCACACAAGCAAATGCCCTCACCGTTAAGTTACATAGGAGGAAAGAACCGGCTTGCCAAAGGGATCATTGAGATTTTTCCGAAGCATACGACCTATGTAGAGGCATTTGCCGGCGGCGCCCAGGTCCTTTTTCAGAAAGAGCCCTCCAAAGTCGAAGTGCTGAACGACCTCGACGGCGAGATCGTGAACTTCTACCGCGTCTGCCAGAACCATCACGAGGAACTCCTCCGACATTTCAATTTTTCTCTCGTGAGCCGGAAATGGTTTGAATTGCACAAGAAGGCCGACCCGGAGACGCTCACCGACATCCAGCGCGCCGCACGATACCTGTATCTGCTCAAAAGTTCCTTCGCAAGCCTCATCCGCAATCCCAATTACCACTGGCACGTGGTCCAGCCGCCCGGATTCAACTTGGAGCGCCTCCCCGATATCATCGAAGCTGCGCACAAGCGCTTGGAACGGGTGCAGATCGATTATTTGCCGTACGACAAGATCTTGGCCAACTATGACCGCCCGACAACCCTCTTCTACCTCGACCCGCCATACTGGGGCCGGAAGCTCTATCGATACAACTTCACGGAAGAGGACTTCACGAAGCTTGAAGAGCGGCTGCGCAAAATCAAAGGGAAATTCATCCTGTCGCTGAACGACCTGCCGGAAGTCCGCGCCCTGTTCCATCGCTTTCGCATCAGGCCCGTAGAGCTCGCATACACTTCCCAAAAGAAAGCTGGCAAGACGTACAAAGAAGTCCTCATTACAAACTTCTGATCAGCTGTCCACAAACAATGCCCCTGAGGGCCCGGTTTATACCGGGCCCTCCGCTTTTTTATTCCGCTTCGGCCTTGTTGCCGATTCTGGCGTCGCATACAAGACCATTGAATCGATGATTCATTTCCTCGAAAGACTCATTGCCGCGACATGGAACCGCCTTCAGAGGCGGCGCGGAGCGCGGAGTGAGGGTGCGGCTCTCGATCTCGGATTCAGGGTGATCGATGGGAGCGTGACGCGGCGACACTTCGGCATCAGCAATGCGCGAAGGGCAACGCACCTCGCTGTCCTCGGGAAGACCGGGACAGGCAAGAGCTCGTTCCTGCGGCATCTCTGCGTGCAGGACATCGAGGCTGACCGCGGATTCGTATATTTCGATCTTCATGGTGACGCGACCCCGTTTCTCCTCCGGGCAATCAACGCCCGTGAGCGGCGGCTCCGTCGGCACCTGAGTGACAAGCTGGTGATCATCGATCCCGCCGATCCCCTTGTTTCTGTCGGTTTGAATCCCTTGGAGAACAAGGCGGACTTCGTCCGCATCGCGGAGTTCGCGCAGGTTCTGCGCCAGCGCTGGCATCTGGATCATTTCGGAGCGCGAACAGACGAACTACTGCGGAATTCGCTGCACGTCCTTTCATCGAACGGACTGACCCTTGTAGAACTCGCGCCATTTCTCACGAACGGCGAGTTCCGGGCGGCCTGCCTCAGGCGGACGGAAAACTCGGAAGTCAGGCAATACTTCGAGTTCCGCTACGATCAGGCAAGTGAAGCGATGCGCGCAGTGATGCGCGAACCGATCTTGAACAAAGTCTCAGCGTTCACTGGCGACCCCAATTTCCGGCACATCATCGGACAAGCGCAGTCCACCTTTTCAGTCCGCGAGGCGATGGACGAGGGATATTGGATTCTCGTGAACCTCGAAAAGGGCCGGCTCGGCGAACAGGCGCTCACTCTCGGGAGTCTTGTCCTCGCGGTACTGAAGAACGCGCTCTTCACCCGCGCGAAGAGATCGCTCTTCACCCTCTACTGCGACGAGATCCAAAATCTCGTGGCCTATGAGTCGGGCATCGAGACGATTCTTTCGGAAGCCCGTAAGTTCGGCGTGGCGGTCGTCTCGGCGAACCAATTCCTTGATCAGTATCCGGCAGAAACCAGGGCGGCGATCCTTTCAGTAGGTACCCACGCATTTTTCCAACTCTCAAGTGCGGACGCCAGCCAGATCGCCCAAGCGCTTGATGGCGGAAAAGTACTGGCCGAACGGCTGAAAAATCTCTCGCCCCGGCACTGCGTCGTGAAAAGCGGATCGGATCGCTGGACGGAGATTCGCGTCCCGACGGTCCATGACGCGAAGGTCGATTACACCAACCTTCTCAACAGGTCGAGGTACGTAAAAGGCCGGGTCCGGGCGCACATCGAGCGCGACATCGCGAAGCGGCAGACCGAAGTGACAAGAAGCGCGGAGGCAACTCTCAATGATTGGGAATAACCGGAAACTTGTGCTTCAGCCCCGCGACCGGCGTCTGCTTGAGGAGCTTGCGACGATGCGCGTGGTTGATCGGGAACAGGCAAAGATCGTGGCCGGGTTCAGCTCAACGACCAGGGCGAACACTCGGCTTCTTGCTTTGAGCCGTGCCGGATTGCTCCGCAGGTGTTTTCTGGGAACCCAGGCGGGCGGCACCAAAGCCCTGTACATGCTCTCGGCCAAGGGGGCTGGAGCGGTAGGGGTTCCGCTTCGCGGCCCTCAGCGTCGGGCAGACGAAATCCTCATCGCCGACTTCTTCATGGAGCACCAACTGAGGGTGAACGACATCTACTGCACACTGAAATACCGACCCATCCCGGCGCAGGGAGTTAGTTTCAGAGAATGGAGCACGTTCCAAGAGACCCTCACACCGGCAATCCGACTCGTCCCTGACGGATACTTCCAGCTCGAGACTCCATCCGGCACCATTGCCGCTTTTATCGAGATAGACCTCGGTAACGAGAGCCTCACCATCTGGAAGGAAAAGGTCAGTAAGTACCTGGAGCTCGCTCTCTCGGGAGAGTACGAGCGAAAGTTCAGACAAAGCCGCTTCCGGGTCCTCGTGATCACCCATTCCGAACGCCGGATGCAGTCGATCAGGACGGTGATTGCCGAAGCGACGGACAAAATCTTCTGGCTCGCGAGTCTCGAATCCATCGCTAGCGGTGGCTTCTTTTCACCTGTATGGCTCCGCCCTCGGGACGACACTCGCCACCCCTTCATCAAAGCCGAAACAACCTTATGAAATATTGTTATGAATGCGGACGCATCACGCCCGGAGAACCGCTCTTCTGCAACTTCTGCGGACGCAGTTATGACGTAAAGCTCTGTCCGAGTAAACATCCGAATCCTCGGATCGCCGAGGTGTGCTCCCAATGTGGAAGCCGCGACCTCTCGAATCCTGGGCCACAGATTCCCTTATCATCGCGCGCCCTCATGTGGCTTGCGAAGGCCCTTTTCGGACTGCTCGTCGTCTGCTTCTCGTTGTTCGGGCTGCTCACCTGGCTCTCAAGTCCCGAAGGGCAGACAGGCGTCTTCATCCTTGCGCTGCTTCTCGCTGGCTTCTGGTGGATTTGGAGCCAACTCCCCAACTGGCTCAGGAGACTGGTCAAGAAATCGTTCGAACGAAAGAGAAAGAGCCATGATCGCTAGCGGGTATCGGTTCGGGCACCGCTGCGGGCAGAGCTACGGTTTCTACTGCCCTAGTGAGAAGCGCGCAAACAGCAATGTTTCCGCGGATTTGCGCTCCGAGCCGAAATCCGACAATTGTCCTTCTGTCGTACCGCATCGCCAGTTTCGCGGACCTGGCATCGGAAGAGCTGGTTCGGCACATATTGCCAAACGAGCAATATCGCACGTCTACCGCTTTTCCGTACACGCTATACACTGAGCCCACGCTTCGAATCGGATCACGGTCCGTCCGAAGCCCAAGGGAAGGGAACGCTCTCCATCCAACCTCCTAAGCACCCACCCGGGTGAACCTTTCACGGGTACAGCGGATGGCGAGCTTCCCTTCCTGAAGCACTTTGAAAACAATCCCGCCTGTTGCCGTTTCTGACAGAGACACCTCGACAATCAAGTCGTGATGAACGGCTCACCAAAAATTTCACGAGCTCAGACCAAAGTTGGCGAAGAGCTGCTCGGCGAACCTCTGACCATCGCGGAGGTGGCAGAGATCCTCGGATGCTCTCCCTGGACCATCCGCCAGCGATACCTCCCCCAAGGGTTGCCGCACCTTCGGGCCACAACCGAGGGAAAGCTGGTCTTCTTCCGCGCGCAGATCATCCGCTGGATTTTGGAACGACAAGGAGGTCATCAGTGACCTTGTACAAGCGAGGCACGGTCTTCTGGAGCTACATCTGGGTCGACGGGACGCGCTACGCCCGGTCGACCAAGACCGGGAACCGCCGCCTCGCCGAGACTATCGACCAGCAACACGCCAAAGAACTGCGCCTCAAAAACACGCAGTTCCCGGAACTCAAGCCCGACATGCTCTTTGCCGAGCTCGCCGCCAGGTTCCTGGAACAAGGCGGCGCGAAAGAGTGGCACCGGGACCGCCTCAAGATCCTCTTGCCATACTTTTCGGGCAAGAAGATTTTGGGCATCACGAAAGGCCTCATCCGCCAGTACCGCGCTGAACGTCATCGGCAGAAGACGATCACGGAAACCACGGTGAACCGCGATATCGAATGCCTGCGTCATCTGCTCTATTGGGCCGTTGACGAGGGCTTCATCGCCGCGAATCCGATCGCGCGCATCCGCCTTGAACGCGAACGCCGGAAGAAACGTCCGGTCTTGAGCCTCGCCGAAGAGAGACTCCTGCTTGAAGCGGCCTCGCCGCATCTTCGGGATATCGTGATGGTCGCGCTCGACACCGGCATGCGCCGGGGAGAGATACTCCACCAGCGTTTCGAGGACGTAGATTTCACCCGCCGTCTCCTCTACGTCACCCATTCGAAGACTCCCGAAGGCGAAGCCCGCGAGATACCGCTCACCGGACGCGTGTACAACCTGCTCTTTGAAAACCAAAAAGCCGAAGGCCTCATTTTCACGTTCAAGGGCAAAGCCATCGGCAGCCTGAAAACCGCCTGGAAAGCAGCGATCCGCCGGGCCGGTATCCGCCACACCCGTTTCCATTACCTGCGCCACACGTTCAATACGCGCCTCCTCGAACTGAGTGTTGTCCGTGAAGTCCGCATGGCGCTTCTCGGCCACACGTTCGGCGACACCCACGAAAGTTACGAACACGTCGAACTTCCGCTGAAGCGCGAGGCCATCCGCAAACTCGAAGCGTGGCTTCTGTCCGAACCGCCACGTGAGGAAGGAGGAAATACCGGTGAACTCCCCGATCGTCCCGGAACCGCTTCAAGCGGTTCAGCACATTCGGAGGATGCGCGGAGGCTCACAGGCACATCTGATGCGCGCGTCCAATAGTGAATATTACGTCGTCAAGTTCCGCAACAATCCGCAGGATGTACGAATCCTCGCAAACGAATACTTGGGAACGAAGCTCGGCATCATGCTTGGCCTTCCCATGCCGAAAGTTGCGATCATCGATGTTCCCGAATCGCTCATCGCTCAGAGCCCTGAGCTCACAATCGAGAACGGTGCCCTCACCGTTCCCTGCGCGAGCGGATTGCAGTTCGGCTCCCGGTATGTCGTGGACCCACACCAAGCGTCAGTCTTCGATTACCTGCCCGAGACGATGCTCCACAAAGTCGGGAACCGCGAGGACCTCCATCGCATGGTCGTCTTCGACAAATGGACCGGGAACAGCGACGGACGGCAAGCCGTGTTCGTGAAACCTGCACGGGCCCGCACGTACCGCGCTGTGTTCATCGACCAGGGCTACTGCTTCAACGCCGGCGAATGGAATTTTCCCGACTCCCCTCTCCGGGGCGTCTATGCCCGCAATTCCGTATACGAAGCCGTAACCGGATGGGATTCTTTCGAGCCGATTCTCTCGCGCGTGGAGCAGATCGACATCGCTGGTATCTGGACCATCGCCCGCGAAATTCCGGGCGAGTGGTACAGGAACGACACGGACGCTCTCACGCGCCTCGTGGAATCCCTCTACGAGCGCCGGGTGCTCGTCCGAGAACTCATCACGAGCTTCAGGGCCTCATCGCGAAGCCCGTTCCCCAACTGGAAAGACGACTGAGCTGTTCAACCAATACCCAACAGAAGGAGAAATGACGAATGAAAGAAGAATCGCTGAAACTCGTGCTGCTCTTCAACCCCGAGGTTCGGGGATACAAACGGGCAGCGCATAACCTGACCGCCGACCAAGCGACGAAGGAATTCGGCACTGTCGGCGCGGCCAAGATCATTGACCAGGGACGGCGTCATAGCACCCCCGATCCCCTGAAATGCAAGACGTGCCAGAGCGCCGCCCTCAAGGCCACGCGGGAACAGAACGAATCCGCCCGCGAGGGTACCCACGAGCAGGAAGCAGCCGAAGGAGTTGCGGAAGCTGACAAAGAACCAGTGAGCCAGGCCGGCTCGTAACCGGCGCGGGGGGCTGCCGCGCTCACGCACATTGAAAACCGAATAAAGGAGAAACCCGATGAGTCCCGAACGAAAGCCAGACCGGGCTGCCGACGGCAAGAAAGCCGCAGCCGGAGATAAAGAACCCGAGGCAGTGGAACCGAAAGGCGGCCGCAAGCCGTGGGTCAAGAAAACTCCCGTAGAGGTCGTCCTCGACCAGATCGCCAAGCAGGAGAAGAAGGTGAGCGACATGCGGGAAGAACTGAAGAAAGAAGAACGCGAACTGCAGAAATTGCAGCAAGCGAAAAAGGTACTTGAGGCCACATAACGCACAGGAGTTTGCCGAACGGCAAGCTCCTCTTTTTATTGGAGCAAAAAATGGTTACTGAGTGTTTGTCGGCGCTCTGCACGCTCGGGATTGTCATAATCGCAATCCTCGTGATCACGAGGGCGATCTCGCTGGATGATGCCCTGAAGTCAATCGGGAAAGCGTTCCTTTTACTTTTGGTCCTGTATTTCGCCGTGTGCATGCTCGCCGGACCGGTCCATGACGGGCTCACGGCCCTCGTCGCGCTGCTTGCGAAGGCGGTTCGCTGGCTCGTTGTCACCGTTATTGTCACCTTCGCCCTCATGATCCTCGTGAGGGTGCTCTCGCAACGGTCAGGACGATCTGGCAAAAGCGAGCAGCCCTAAAACGAGGTGAATGAGTATGAGATTGGTGACAACGCAAGAGCGAATTGATTTTGAAAAACTGGGCTACGACTCCATGCTCCAGAGCAACGACGAAGAAAATGCCCGGAAGATGTGCGGTCTCCGCATCTATAGCTACGCAGACCACCTGCAGCCGGAAATCGCGCGGCTCCAGGCAGAAATCGAACAGAACAAAACGCGCGGCGCGGCGCTGCACGCCCATTTGTACGACCGCCCAGAGCCCGTGAGCGACGCCGCGATGCTCACCCACTCCAAGAAGATCCGGAAATACCGCACCCTCACCACCTTCGCCGCGATTGCCTGCCTCGCGGGCAACATGACGACGTTCTATCTCTTCGGATTCGGGGCCTTCATGATGCTTCTCCTCGGCACCGGCGCAACCGTGCTGCCTCTCGTGATCGGCCACTTCCTCTATGAATACGTCGTGGTGAAGCACAGGAAGCTGAAGATCGCGCTGGTCCTCATCGCGACCGTGCTGGTCCTCATGGGTCTCGTGAGTCTCGCCGAAGCGCGAAAGCTCATGATGGCAAAAGCCGCAAGCGCAACCCCGACCACAAACTCGTATGTGGACGGGGCGCAGGCGGAGCCGCCGGCTGAACAGGACCAAAAGGCTGCCGATGCAACGGAAGGAAAAGTTCGTGAGACCTTGGGCGATGCAATGCTCTACATCATGATCGCGTCGGACCTGATGCTTGGTTTTTTGGTCGGCCTCTTGGGCCACATGAACACGGACGACGACTACACCGCGTGGCGGAAGCTCCGCGACATCATACGGTCGATAACCGAGATGGAACATGCCGTGTCAGAACGGCATGCATCTATCGAAATCGCGAAAAAGCTCTGCTCGGCCGGAATCCTCCGCGCCCAGAATTCGCGCCGCCGCCCGAGGCCGCCATATCACGGCGCGTTGGCTGCCCTCATTTCATTCGTGCTCCTCGGAGCTGGCGCAGCTCGTGGCCAGATAATAGAGCACCATGAAGGGATCCTGATCGACGTGAGCGGCTCGATCGGAAGGAACGGTGCCCCAAGCGATCTCTTCCGGGACTATCTTCGCTCAACACGGAATCTTTTGCTTAGCGAGCCCGCGAAGACCCGCGTGTGGGTATCGACCATTTCTGTCGAGTCCTTCGGCGGGGTTCGGGAGATCGTGAAAGGCTGGACACCGGAGTCTCGCGGCGTATTCACGGACGATCTGAATCGTGCCCGGCACCAGCTCGCTTCGAGTTTCGAGAAGAATTCATCAACCATCTCACCGGCGGCCTCCGGCACGGACATCTTTGGCGCCCTGTGGCATTTCAAGACTCTCTTTGAGTCAGGCGGGTCAGGCACCGAGGGAGCTTCGAATACGATTTTTATCTTCTCCGACATGATGAACGAGACCAGGGAATTTCCGATGCCGACGATCCTTGTGAACGGCCCGGAAAAGATGCTCGAGCAGGCGAAGTCGAACGGCCTTCTCGTGCCCCTGAAGGGATACAAAATTTATGTGTACGGCGCGACGCAGAGCGGGCTCACGCCGCAGGGCTGGCTCACGGTCAAGAATTTCTGGACGCTGTATTTTCAGGCAGCCGGGGCGGAACTTGTGACGTACTCGCCGGAATGCGAGGTGCAGCGCTGACCCAAAATGCCGCGACTGAGGGCTATGCCTTATAGGGGCGAATTACGCTTGACTCGAAATTTCTGAGTCCGATAGGGTCTCGCAGCGGGCAGCGCCCGGTGTTTCAGCACCGAACGCCGCCCTAACCAAGAGTGCCTAGAACGGAGGCAACAAATGGCTACACCCGAAGTTACCAAAAAGCTGCTCATTTATCACACGCTGTACCGCCTCAATCTCTCGTTCTCAAACATCGTGAGGTACTGCGCCACGTTCCACGAGGCCGGTGTTTTCAATCAGACACTCGCGAAACGTTTTCAAGGGTTCACACAAGAACTTCAAGCCGATATCAACAATACGCTCCTTGAAACGATGCACCAGGACGAATTGGACGATTGGGGTAGGTTCGGCAAGGTCCGTGCAGCATATGAGAAGGAACTGAAGGACCCGGATGATGTGTTTCTTGAGGCCGAGGAGCGCAGGCAGGAACTCGCCAAGAAATCGAAACGCAAACGTTGAAGCTGACTCAGAATCCGCCCCGAGCGTCGGTTTATTGATGTTTATCCACAGCCTCTTTCGTGGGAGAATATGTTTGCAAAATAAAGTAGCCGGAAAGAGGAATACTCGCTTGGCCGTCCTCATACAGCCACAACTCCCCTTTCTCGACGCAGGGCCAGAACTGGGAGCCGTTCTTCCCACTGCGAGCAAACCCGAAGAGGTTACGGCCGGGTTTCGGGATCCCTCGTTTGGTCACAACAGACAATATCCGATCCACAGATGGGTGCCTTGGGTTGCTGGCTTTTCAGCCCATTTTGTCCATGACTGCCTTACTGCATACATACCGACAGAGCGCCGGGATGCCGCCTGGGTTTTAGATCCCTTTGCGGGCGTTGGCACGACGCTCCTCGAAGCATACCTTCACGGGTATAACGTGATCGGCTTTGAAATTAATCCCTACGCTGTTCTCGCGACGAGAAGCAAGTTGGAGGTCGGAACCGTTTCCGAGAAGCTGTTCCGAGAATTGATAAAAAAATATGAGCAGTTCATGGACGAGAACTGCGGAATTGATTCGACATCAACTCGTGTCCCCAGATCGCAAAAACCAGTCGGGTTCAGTGGCCGAACGGAATTGTATAGTCCTGCGATTGAACGCAAGGTCTTGTTCACGCTTGATTTCATAAAATCGATTCGGAATCCGGCGGTTCGAAATCTATTCAAACTTGGCTTCGGCTCTGTGATGGTGAGCTTCTCGAACTACACATACGAACCGAGCCTCACCCGTCGTGTCGCCGTAGGCAAGACGCTGCCAACAGATGCAGATGTCAAAACTGCTATAGCAGTAAAACTGCGGGCAATGCATGATGATGCCGTCTGGGTGCAAAAACACGTACGGCAAATGAGACGCCATCCAAAGCGCCAAGTAGTGGCCGGCAGTATACTGGATGCAAGAAGGAAGATTTCGAAGAGGTCTTTCGTGGACCTCGTCGTCACGTCTCCACCATATCTCAACAATTACCATTATCCAAGGAACACTCGACCGCAAATCCACTGGCTTGGGTTTTCTAAAAAGCGGGGGTACGAGGGCGCTAACGAAAGCCAGAGCTTCGGCAAATTCTGGCAAACTGTTCGAGAACTCCCAGAGATCAAATTGAAATTCGAGCTTCCTGAATTGAGCAACATTCTCGAAATAATGCGAGGCTTGAACCCTGACAAAGACCAGTACGGGGGGGCCGGCTGGGCAAATTACATCGCCACCTACTTCAACGATACATACCGCTTCGCAAAGGTTCTCCACGCATTGCTTCGACCCAATGGAGTTGCCGTCATCGTGCTCGGCAACAGCATTATTCAGGGTGTAGAGGTACAAACGGACCAGATATTTGGAAACATTGCCAAACTGTGCGGGTTGGAATTTGAAAAGACAATTCTGTTGCGAAACAAACGTACGGGATCAAGTATCATCCAATCATCTGTTCGCGTTGATAAGGCGAAGCAAAAGACTGTCCTCTATGAATCTGCGATTGTCCTTAGGCGTCCGAAATGAAAATGTCGTTTCTTCCAGGCGATCTTCACCTAACATCAGATTCCAATGGTAATTATGTGGTAACGATTGCTGGAAGCGAAGTCCTGCGCGGACGATCCGAAAAGAAGGCGGTTTCCCGATTTAAGCAATTGCGCAAAGAGATGGAATCCAAATACCCGGCTCGCGAGCTCACACGAGAGGAACGACAGGAAATGCTCCGGCAAGCAGTCGGCGACTCCTTGGTTGGTCACAACAGCCTCGGCGGCCGAAAAAAGAAAACAACGGCAGGCGGAACCCGCACTTTTGGCGGGTAAATCCACAGCTTTTGGAGAATCTGCCCTCCTTCCCCAGCATAAGCCAGCCGCACTGATCCCCGGTGTGTTATCTTGGTTTCAGACTCACCACTTGCACGATGCGAATGACGGCTGGAAAGCGCGCCCTGGACAAGATATTCAAGAGGCGTGATCGTTACGAGATTCCTGATTGGCAGCGGGGCGAAGTGTGGGACAAGCCCAAAAAACAAGCCCTGATCGATTCGATCCTGCGCGGCTGGAAATTGCCGAAGTTCTATTTCGTAAAAACTTCCGAGGATGAGTATGAAGTAGTAGATGGTCAACAGCGCCTTCAGGCCATCTTTGAGTTTTTTTCGAACGAGCTGCCGCTCTCAGCGAAGTCGGCGGCTGAATTCGGTGGAACACACTACGACAAATTGCCTCAGCGCATTTCAGATACATTCGACGATTTTGAGATTGAATATGATGAAATAGAAGATGCGAAGCCAGAGGAATTGAAGGACTTCTTCCAAAGGCTCCAGGCAGGCCTACCCCTCACGAGCAGCGAACGTCTGAATTCCATTCACAGCAAGTTACGTAATTTTTGCAAAAACACGTCGCAGCACAAATTCTTTGCCGAAAAAGTGGGTTTCCCGAACACGCGCTTTGCACACTTTGATGTAATGGCAAAGGCCGCGGTTATTGAAATTGAGGGCATCGATGCAGGTTTGCGGTTCGAGGATCTGAAAGAAGTCTTCGAGGCTCAGAACAATTTCTCCCCCACCTCCGCAGTGGCGAAGAGATTAAAAGATGCTTTGGATTTTCTCGACCGTGTCTTTGTTGAGAAAACGAACACTCTTCGAAGTCGAGCCGTTGTGCAGTCTTTGATAACACTCGTATCTCGTCTTGTCTCTACTGGACATTCTGATGGCTTGGAGAAAGAGATGAGGCAGTTCTTCGAGGATTTCAGTCGTGAACTGTCACGCCAGGTCGAACTTGGTCCGGCGGCCACCGATTCCGACTATGTTACGTTCCAGCGCTCGGTGAACACGAATTTGAAAACTGGCGCGAAGACACGACACCAGATACTGCTCCGCAAGCTATTTGCCAAAGCGCCAAAGGTTGCCGCAGCCTTTGACCCTTCTGTTTTTGCAGAAAGCGGCACGGCTGGCCGCGTGAAGGAACTGGGTGCTACGATCCGGGAATTGATCCACACCACGAACAAGGCATTCGCCGGTAAGCATGGCGAGGACCTTTTCAAGGCTACAAACAACACGGCCAGAGCCCTGAACCGAATTGCGACTCCCTTGACCGGCCTCGACGACTATAAAGAAATGATGGATGACCTTTATTTTCTCTTCCGTGAAAGCATCGGGCAACGGCTTGCAAATAGCCTTCCGCAATCATTCGTGGATGTGAATACCCTGAGGACGGAAATCCGCCATGATGTCGATCACGGCGACGCTGGGAAAGTTCGCGCGAAGCGCCGCAAAGCAAGCACTACGTTTCTCAAATTCGCGGGTGGCGGAACTCCCGAAACGCTGGACCCCTCGAGATTCGTCTTGGCACAGGCCAATCTGCTATCCGCGATTGAGGGCGATTTGAAAGCTATCATAGCGAGTAATCCGTAAACATTTTGTTGTAAGCTCTGCATCTGGAGATCGTTCCCTTGGCTGAAGCTCCGTTCAATCCGCTGGATAAACGCCACTTAGGCGAAAGCGTTGCGCGAGCGTTGTTGGGCCGCCCCGTAGGCCCTCTCCCTCCTCCCCGTGCCTTTGCAGGAGCTGGCGTGTACGCGATTTATTACACGGGCGACCTAGAGTCGTACCGTTCTGTTGCGGAACCAAACCGCAATGATCGACATCAGCAGCCGATCTATGTAGGCAAAGCCGTACCCCAAGGAGCGATGAAAGGCGGCTTTGGTTTAGACGCAGGAGCGGGAAATGTTCTCTTCAGAAGATTGAGGGAGCATGCCAGGTCGATTGAACAAGCAGAAAATCTCAATGGCCAAGATTTTCAGTGCCGCTATCTTGTGGCCGAGGATATCTGGATTCCACTTGGCGAGTCTCTTCTCATTGAGTGGTTTCAGCCCCTCTGGAATGTATTGCTGACGGGGTTTGGAAATCATGACACGGGCCGCAGGAGACAAACCCAGAACAGGTCATTTTGGGATACTTTTCATCCGGGGCGCCCATGGGCTGCTCGCCTGTCTCCTAATCCAAAGACGCGCGACGAATTGGGCCGGCTGATCGCAGACCTCTTTGCGGGACGGGATGTTCCGCTTCTTAGTCCCGAGCAAGCAGTAATAGAGGAGGGCGCGGAGGCAGAAGAGGAAGGGGAAGAAGATGCGGGCTGAATTCGGCTGCATGTGCGCCCGGTCAAGGTTCCATGGCTAGTAGCTGGCAGGAATATCAGGAAGAAGCGGCTAGGTTTTTTCACGACCTGGGACTTGAAGCCGTTACTGATTTCACTGTGCAAGGAGTTCGTACCACCCATGACGTTGACGTCTACGTGAAGTCGCATCATGTTGGGTTTGACGTTGTCTGGATCGTCGAGTGCAAGCATTGGACAACGCCAGTTACCAAAATGCATGTCTTGGCACTCCGAGCAATAGTTGCCGACGTGGGCGCAGACCGAGGCATTCTCCTGTCCGAATCTGGCTTCCAAAGCGGCGCGATTGAAGCCGCAAACTTGACCAATGTCCATGTAACATCGCTCGCTGACCTTCGCGGCACAGCAAGCGCAGAAATCACTGCGATGCGCCTCAAAGAGATTTTTGATCGCATCGAGGAATGCAGAGAGCGTTACTGGAAGATCCCCAAAGAAACACGGATCGAATCTGGACTCAGGCCCGAAGTTGGAGCGGCCGGCTATTCATCTGTTCAGGTAATTGAACTCTCCAGCGAATTAATCAAGAGAGCCTTTCGAGGCAGCTACCCCTTTGACATCGACAGCGTGGGCACGACGTTGATACTTGAGAAAATCTATCAATTCTCTTCTCCGTACGAGATACTCTCTTTTGTTGAACCGAGAATTGCAGAACTTGAGAAAAAACTCACGGCGTGCGAGACCGGTTAGCCGCTGAATATTTTCCTGTCTCACCGGATAAGGTGTGCCCTGTGCTTCACTGACGCGCTGGATGCTGTATTTCAGGCTCTCCACTAATATTCAAAGGCTCATCACGAATCAGCTTACTAAACGAAGGAACCTTCATTTGCTGGACAAAATCCTAAGCAGGCGCACGTTTTCTTCTGGAGTGGTCCTGCGAACCCGCTGTCGCACATAATCTCTTATTTGACTAAGGTAGTTCGTTGCGTGCAGAAGCTGATCCTTGCCATTGTCTTCCCCCATACGGCGGCTTCGAATCACCATGTCATAAGCCATATCACTGCTTTGGTCTTTCATGTGAAACTTAGCCTCGACTGGACGCTGGTCCTGCAGAAGCAGATCGACTTTTTCTTTTGTAGCCAATTCAGTTAGCATTTCGGCGATGATGAGACGTCCTACCCAATCAAAACCTTCTTGGTCGTAAGCTTTGTATCTACGCGTGGCCGCTTCATTGCACGTTATCCATATCTCAGTGAGAAGAGTAAAGGCACGATTTGGAGCGGTCTCAACGAGTGTATAGTCCACATGAAACAAACCCTTTTTATCGTACCCCCAGATCTCTCCCCAATCGATGTTGCTATCGCCAGACCTGATTCGTCCCTGATCGGGATTCGTCAATCTAGCCAACGCTTCAACCAAGGGCTTGAGACCATCAGCAAAGTCGCCGCGAAAATCTGCGTACATCTTCTCGCGGAGAAATATTGGAATCTCGCAGTCCTCCACAAGCACGGGAAGCACGAGCACGCGTTTCTCGTCTAGTTCGCGCATAAGCCCGGCGTTCAGTTCCTTCTTGCACCACTCGGAGGCTACGGACGCTTTGGAAAGAATGATGAGCAGGGCATCAGACTCTTGAATCGCTTGTTGTACGCGATTCAATATCGAGTCGCCGACATTAAGTTCCCATCGATCAAGCCAAACGTGAGCGTTGTGCTCGACTAAGCCTGCTGCGAGTTTGTCGACGAACGTCTTGTCAGCATGCGAATAACTGATAAAAACTGGCATTCGATCTCTTAACGGGAGAGCATTCGAGGATCAAATCAGCTTAGCTTAACTGTAGACGATTTTGTGCTGAGAAAGCCTCCGACTTCAACAAATCGCAACAGCTTTCAATAAGCGGCTCGCAACAGGTTCAATATCAATCAGTTACAAACAACAAATTTCAACAAGTTTCAATAAGGTTTGGAATCTGGTTCGGGACCAGGGGGTCGGAGGTTCAAATCCTCTCTCCCCGACCAATTCTCAGTTTTTGCTCGTTCGAAGACCAACTCAAAGGGCTTCCGATAAGTAGGGCAATAACTTGCCCCGTCGGTCGAGCAGTTCAAAAGCACTGATTTCAGCAATTCGCCGCGTTCCGCTGTATTCCTTGTAAGGTACAGAAAATAAGCACGGTTCGCGAGTTCAAATATCCTTTTCACAGTGAGCACGTGGTCCTGCGTTACGGGGTTGCTGAGAGCCGAAAGCTGCGCTTCCAAAGCGCGTTCTTGCTCTCGCCATTCATTCATTTTGCGGGTCCAGAATTCTTCGTCGATCTTGCCGTCCAGTTTGTCTTCATACATCTGATCCATGCGAGCGCGCAGAGCGGCTAGGCGCTGCTGAATCGCGTTCATGCGCTGTTGCCTGGCTGATTCAGCCTGTTCGCCATCAGCTTGCAGCGAGTTAACAATATTCTGCGCGATGGTTTCTGGTACGTAGATGCCCTTTAGCAGCTCGCCCAAGCGCTCGGAGACATCCTGCTCCCGCATGTATGGGAGAGAGCATTTTCCGCGCCCGTGTGAGCAGCGGTAATAGACGTATTTGCCCTTCTGCAATTCGCAGGTCACCGTACAGCCATCATGCGCACAAAGAAGCAGGCCAGCGAAAGCAAAATCGTGCTTGCGATATTTTGGCTTGTTCCGGCGAGCGAACGCTGCTTGAGCCTTTGCAAATAGATCAGGGGAGATGAGCGCCACATGCTGCCCCTTGTACTCGATTCCTTGCCAGGTGAAGTAACCGAGATAAAAACGATTCTTCAGGAGCTTTTCCAGATATGCGCGAGACAGCTTTGTGCCGAGTTCGTTTAACACTGCCTTCCGCAGCGTCACAAGAGAGTGGGCGCCACTCGCGTATAGCTCGAAAATGCGTTTCACGATTGAAGCACGATCTGGATCGACATCAATCGAGCGTGTCATTGAATTGTTGCGGTAGCCGAACGGAGCGCGTCCGGGATAGATGCCTTGCTCCGCCTTTTCACGCATACCCTTTTTGACTTCTTCTTTCAGATTCTCCACATAATGCTTCGCCACGGCGACGTGGATATCGTGCATAAACTTGTCTTGTGAGCGCGAATCCTTCCCGATCACGCGCGCTTCTTTAACGAGGTGAATCTCAGCGCCGCGCTTTTCGATCAGAGCTTCGAACGCGAGCGCATCGGTGCGATTGCGATAGAGCCGGTCGGTTTTCTCGACCAGTACGATGCGACATGCTGAGTCGGTTTCGAGTAGCCGCAGCATCTTGCTGAATTCTTTGCGGCCGGGATTCTTCGCAGATTCAACGTCGATAAATTCTTGCTCGATTCGAAATCCCCGATCACGCGCATATTCCGCCAGCAGCTTGCGTTGCGCTGGAATCGAGTAACCTTCACGTTCTTGCTCTCGACTGGAGACTCGTGTGTATGAAACGGCTGCAATCATTGCTTCACCCCTGAAGTAACAAACCAATCCTAGCGGGATTCGTTCACTTTGCAATGAGTTTTGCCGCTCTGGAATCAGCACGTTAGAGCACCGCAACAGACATCAGGGCAAATACTCAAATCGATGTAGAGTGCTTATGCAAACGCTCAGACAGTTCTGTATACGCTCTGTTAACAGCTTCATGCAGCTTGTCTGAGCCCCAGTGCGTGTGCTGTAAGCGTTTCTGCAAACAGCTCGCGCAGAACAACACCGCGGGTGAGCACTTCTGCTGTCGCTTACTGATTCTGACCGTTGACAGTATTAAGACGAGCGAATATTCAGCAGGTCGCCGGCAGCAGCTACAAATCTTCATCATTGCTGTTTTGCCTCCCTGTCCCACTTGTCGAGCAATTTAAAAAAATCGATCAAGACAGAAATCTCAGCAGCATCGATCTTCGCTTCACAGTCGAGAGAAGAAACTTGCTCTTCATTGCGATCAGATACAGAGCTTGCAGCAGAAACCAATCGCAATGTGTCTCGCTTGCTCATCTCCATCGCTCATCGACTGCGGGAAATTCGCCCCCTGCTCATGCTGCCTAACAATTGCTGCAAGCGCTCAATGCCCCTTTTGCCGCGCACGAAAATCTGAATACCGCAATCTTCACAGACGAAGTAGGGCTTCTTTACCTTGCTGATTCGTAAATCGAGTTGCTTATGACACAAGAAGCAGGGCAAAGATGCCATTGCCTAACCTCGCCAACGTTAACGTTATGATTCTGGGTGAATCTGAAGAGCCGATTTGAATTGAGAATTGAAAGAGCAAGCCAGTTTCGTCAGGAATTACATTCTGAGCGCTTGATCGATACCGCCAATACAGATGGAAGATGCTGAGTTCTAAAAGCCGCCAAGCGATCTCGCTGACTTTTTTCTCCAGTAGATGAATTCCCCGCGAAGTTGTTACCCTGCGGGACCTGGGCGGCGCAGATAGCAGAAGCTCTTTCGTCAGATACTTTGACAAATACCGCGAGATTCGATGAACATCAACAAATTTGATGTCAACGATCCTGCCGCCGCCCAGAGCGCTCCACTTCTCTGATATCCACTGTTGCTTGATGAAGCGATCCAGCAGAATATGCAAATGGGGGTTGCCGTTCTTATGAAACTCAAGAACCGCGATGTACTTGATTGACCTGCCATATTTACGCAACAGATAGACGCGAAACTTGTTAAACACTCGCCGCAAGTAGCGCACCGGGGAACCCTCGATTTTGCGGGGATCCAAAGTCAAAGTGAGAAACCTGTTAAGCTGCTCGCGTTCCGCAATCTCGCGTATAGCCGCCTTATAGCGTTTCGCCTTTCTAGGGGCGCAGTACGCGCAGCCCCACGTCTTGCAATCCAAACGAATAAAACGAGTTACGCTGCTGTTTGCCGCTACGCCTGTCAGAGTTCGCAAGCCGCAGTACCGTTTGCGCCCTTGTTTATGAAGTTCAGCCAGATCGTGCGTGTAACGATTAATCTCTTTAGAGTCAAGTGAAGTGCGTTGCTCCGCTTCGCTCCGCAGCTCCGCGCGCGCGCTCGCCCTGGGGGCTTCGCCCCCAGACCCCCAACCACTTTTACCCTGGGAATTATCGAGCGCTTCGCGCCGCGAGCCGTCACTGCCATCAGTTTCGCCTGCGCCATCATTGTCGATTGATTGAGAGCGTGGAGGGCAAGCCTCTGGATTTCGTCCAGATGTCTGTGAGTTTGTTGGCCCTACTCCCAGGTCCGGAACGGAGTGGTCAACCGTCTGCCCGGAATTGTTTCGAGCCGCACCTCGCTTGCCCATATCATTCGTTCCATCTGACATTTCGAAAAGTCCTCCGCCCTACATCCGTCAGTATCCTGCTGTCGCCAAGTCATCCATAAGAGACACGAAATTTTTTTTAATGTCCCTGAGAAGTTCCCAAGCGCGACGTTAAGACGAATTGCGTGGTACGCTTTTCGGAGTATGAAAAAGGGCAACGCGAGACCTGTCGTGCAGAGAGTGGAAGCCCTCGCTGCGAAACGAAAGGCGTCGATCTTAAAAAAATGTCATCCTGCTCTTTTCGAATTAGCACCGTTGTGGAAGGCATCAATCACGGCATTCCAAGCACTTGGTCCGAATGCGGCAGAGCGAGTAGCAGAGATCGAACAGGAAATGGAGGAGCGCCTCCTGGAAATCCACCGAAAGTACTCGGGACCTACTGCCCCCGCGCCCGACACGTTCGCGGCGCAATCGATTTTTAGGACAGAGCCAAACATGTCAGACGGTGATGGTGTTGCGGATTGGCTTCACTTTGAGCGCCACAAAATTCCATTGAAAGATGACCTTGTGAAGAGGCAGCAGAAGGAGTGGAACAGTACCGGCAGAGTGCTTCGCACAATCACCGACGTAGAACGACTCCGTTGTGGCAAACGCGTTTTGCCATTCAAAGGCAACTTGGAACACGCTAATATGTTCGAGAATTTTTGGGGCTTTGGCCTAGAGAAGCTCAGCCCAGACGAACTCGCTGACTTCTTCGATTGGTTCTGCCCATGCGAATCTGAAGGGCACGACGGAGATGCCTTAAAGAAGCATCGCGCCAGATTCAAACGCGCAATCGAAGGGAAATGCGGTGGCTAATTCAGTGACTTTGTACCAATCCGCTCTCGTTCGTGCTTTTCCGGAGCGTGGTTCGTACCTGAGACTGCCGGGGATGGAGTTGAAGAGAACGGCTGGCGTAGCAGCGAATTCGGTGATCCCCGCCGCTCTGAATACGCTGATAAATTTCTCTGTGCTTCTCTTGCTATTCAGTAATGCGATTATTTCTCGCCACCGACGATTGAAATATTGCACTGCTTTACGTGCATAGCCGCAAACAGGTTCCGCGCCTCCGTAAATTCCGAATCGTCCAATTCTTCCACAGCGCTCCATAAGAACTCGCGTTCCTGCACTTTTTTCAACGAAGCCCTCGCGGGGAGGTATTCCGATCCGTGCCGTTCTGCCCGGCCAAGCACAGGGGTTGTGGAGCATGGCATTTCGGTATGCACTTATGCTCTGGAAGACCTCGGGAAAATCTCGCGGATACTGCCTGGGCAGACCTAGTTTCATATCGAAATCGGCCAGAATATCCCGTATAGCGTCGAAGAAGTGCAATGCGTTTTCTCCGCAAGTCTCAAGCAGGTACACGACATCCTCTGGGATACAGTCTGCCCGGTTCCCTGTAGCTTGGCGGAGGCCCGGCCAGCGAAATAGAAAACTGAGTAATGGGAAACGGCAAGCCGTTGCCACTGGCGCGGGATTCCGGGCCTTACTCGATGCCAGGTATGCGATTGTGGCGGGATTGAGCCGTTAATACGGTCGTGAAAGGGACAATATAAGCGCCGCCAGAGGATCGCGTAATCTGGAAAACGTTTCAGCCAGCAGCGGCCACCATTCCTGCTCGCGGGCGTCCCCATGGTCGATAAAGCCAAATCCATACAGGAAGTGTATGCCGAACTGACGCCGGTTGGCCGCCATGCAGACGCCATTTTCGTGTGGCTGGTTGCGGTGCACCGTTGGTGCACTTTGCAGAATTTACGCTTACTCTTAATCAGTAGGTTGGAGGTTTGAGTCCTTTCGTGCTCACCAAATCAATGGTTTAGCGGGGTTCTGGATTTTTAGAATTTGCTTGCCATCGGGAAAACCATGGGAACCCCTGCTGAATTTTTTCCTTGAAGGTTTTAGATCGAGAGACGATACTTTCAGAAACCCCCTTTTGTGTAGTCCAGCCAACGATAACGGGTGAAAGCTGTTTCCCCAGTTGTGCGAATCATTGTCGGAAAGTGACGAATGACACAGGGTCTAAAGTCTTTGTTAGCCATCCTCGAATCATTGAGGGCGAAATCACAAGTTGTTGAATTGTTAGAACAACGTCAACTTCCACACTCGGGAACGTGGAAACAAGTCCATGAGCACATCGAGTCAGCTATTGAAGCAGGGCAGCTTTCAATGGATGAAATCATCGCTTTGGTGGAGCGGATTGAGGAGCATGGGGATCAATACGCTTATTTCTACGATGTCGATCCTGTAAAAGCAGCTCTGTTAAGGAATTTGCCTCAAGTAGCAGCGACACTGACAGAGTTGGGACGTGCAGCTGTACTAAACAAGACGTCAATAATTGCTTCTCCTACAACTACACCAACGCTCGTCTCCGTTCGGCCAACTATGAGCGGCAACAACATATCAAAGATCAAATTGAAGTGGATTCAGAAAAGAACATTTAGGCGGCAAATTGGATCAACAACATCTGGCAATATCATTACGGTGAAGTACCAAATTTACGACGTTAGGGCCGTTGATATTGCTGAATTTGATTTTGGAAAAAACAGGGCTCACTTCTTTATACAGAAAGTGGGCAGTTCAATACGCGAGCATAAGAGCCCATTAGAAGCAATGCTGGGGAGGCTCAGTCCAACGTTTTTGCAGCCAGATGCTCTCCATCCGCTAGATTTGGGACGCGTTCTCAAAAAACTAAATGATGAGCATTTTGCTGAAGCAAGGAGAAGAAGATGCCAAGCACGGGATGGAAGTGGACAAATCATTGATGTAACGTCAGCCACAGAAAATAATGACATCTTCGAACCAGGGCTTTACAAATCAGGTAGAGACAACTACTCTGGTTCGCTCACAGCCCTTCACGCAAATGCTTACTGGAAGCCTGTCCCTGAGATATTGGCACGAGAAATACATTTGCTTTTTCCGTACCGAAACTTTTCAAATGCGGTAGTCTTTACGCAAAGATGTTCGCCTAACGAGAGAGGATATGTACTTTCAAGAGTTGAAGCAATTGCGAGGGATGAATCCTGAGCTGGCGGACGTGATCGCCAAGCTAGATAAATATCTCGCAGGGCTTCAAGGTAATTCCAGAAATCACATTAACGCGACGGACGTTGCGCAGCAGATTGGCGCACCGAGGAATAAAATCCTGGGATTGCTCATGGCTGCTGCTGATTCAGGTTTGTTGCGACTTAAATTCCGTGTTTCGTGCCCGATTCGGGGCCACGGTATTAAGGATTACGTGAATCCCGCAGATATCCCAGAATCCATTTATTGCGACGTTTGCGATGAGGAACATGAAATTACTCCCGATGACGTCGAATATTTTTTTGAGTTAGGCTCTAGAGCGATGCCAATCGCCGGATGAGCCCGGCGCGTCCAGATCGATTGTCAGAGTTGGTCAACCGAGATACGCTTCGTGAACTCGCATCGATATGCGGTAGCAACGAGAGTATCAGAATAAGAGTTGCAGAGGAGAACGGGATCGTGGTGACTCGCCAAAAGAATATCACTTTCGGGCAAACGCTCTGCGCCGTGACTTGGTTCCCAATTCTGACCGCAATCTTAGTGGTGTGTCTCTGGAAGTTTGATCCGAGCAATGTTGCGATTCACTATGCCAAAGAGAACCTTGCCGTTAGTATCACCGGTCTGTTTGGTGGCTGGGTGATTGCGTTTGGACTCACGTTGTACGGTTTTCGTTATATCCGCAATTCTTAGAAAATTCAGCGCATCGTTAACTTTCCGCTGAAGGATCAACATCCGGCGGGAGAAGCCCGAGGTTAATCAAACGAAACTGCATCGCAATTTTCGACACTTGATACAGAGAAGCAAGATGCTGTACCACGTCACGATCTAGAATCGGCCAGTCGTTTACATCCTTGCGAATCAGTTTCTCCGGCATCAATAGCTCTGCTGCAAAGCGGTTCGCCTCAATTTCATTCCAATCCACCCCAGCGGAGGACGCTGTGTTCCGCCAGTTCACGCGAAAGTCTCCATCAACATGTTCCATTGTGTCGGAATAGTGACGAAAGAAGTGTCCCAACTCATGGGCAATCGTAAATCTTTGTCTGTTTAGATGTTGGTCAGGATTCACAGCAATGGTGACGATTCCATTCTGCCGCATAATGGCCCCAAAAATGTCACCGCTTGCGGGTAAGGCTATCGGACGGATGTTGTAACGCTCCAAGATACGCTCAAGTGGAATTGGGCGTGTAGTGATACCACACTCTTTGAGGACTTGATCAGGATTTTTTTTCATGGCTGGTTTCGGGGCTCCTGTTTTCGCTGTGAATGCTGGCTAAGCTTCTGAGCTTTTCCAGATAGGCATTCTTTTCTTGCTGGGCTTCAGCATCAACCATCTTCAAGGATCCAGTTCCTGATTCTGGAATCAGGGCTGCAACATCAACATGCAGCGCCTCGGCAAACTTGATGAGGTGGTGTAGTAAGACCCTTTGTTTTCCGTTTTCAACGTTTGCAATTGAGGAACGAGTCAAACCGGAGAGAGTTGCTAATTCCTCCTGGGGCATGTGCTGTCCTTCGCGAACATCGCGAAGTCTCCGGCCGAATACCCGGTAAATGGATTCAGGGTCACGAGCCGATGGCACGGCTTGATTTTACCACCGCTGTCAAGAGGTGAGTACGGCTAAACTGTTTCCAATGGAAACTAAGGTGTTTCCATAATTGCAAGAAACCCTACTCTGGGTTACGGTTAACTCTGAAGGGAGGGTCAGAACCCAATGGCCCATGATGATAAGAATGAAGGTAAAGGCAACGGTCACGCAGAAGATCCCCGGCATGACCGCGACCATAACGATGATGACCGCGGACGCGTGGTCACCCCACCCCGCACACACGGCAGCTCGATTGCTGTTCCAGGGAGGTGCTCGTAATGAGCAGGACTGATGCCGAGGCAGCTCAGGAGAAACTCAGATACTGGTATTCACAATTCATTCCCGTTGCGCCTCCTTTGGGGTCGGCTGTACGTGCCTTCATTGGGCATTTGCAGCCGTTCCCGGACGGGAAAGAGTTTGCTGGTGTCATCGCCCACCTGCAAAGAAATGAGAAGGTGGAAGTTAAGAACCACGGTCGGCTAGCTCACCCCTCAACATGTACAGTCACTCACAACTTGTCGCTTCAATTCACTCCAACATTCCGGCTTTCCTTTGAACTCTTGATGCTTGAATTCCCCGGAACTCGCCATCCCGAGATTTATGCAGTCTCGCCCGAAATCTCTCGGAGGAGATATCCCACACACCCTCATCTCCGTGACGATCACCAAGTAGTCTTCGCGGGCAAACCGGTCCAGGCGCTCTGCACCTATCTTTCTAGCGATGGGGTTCTGAACCATGACGACATGCGGCTCGTCAATTTGCTCGACTATACGAGCATGTTTCTTGCAAAACATATGTTCTGGTTGGCCACTAACAGATATTTTCTATTCAGCTTCACCACCAACCAACTCACGCAGGTTCCAAATCCCGGCGCTGTGAGAATACCTACCGGAGTGCCAAACCTAGATGGCACCGGCTTTAACGCATCGTGCTACAGAACTGATGCGATTTTTGTGCCGTGGGAACAACAGTTAATTAAATCCTGCAACGAAGGATACTGGAACATGCCGTGGAGTACCTGGCTTGGGAAGTCGGCTCCTCATTCTCCGGCTGAAATGTATAAACAGATTGATCCTAGCGATGAATGCCCTTGCGGCCTTGGAAAGCCCTATGCCGAGTGTTGCCGACCATTACATGCGCTTGCCAGTTAAAGCACTTTCTTCGTCACGCCCGGTATGAGTTACCACCATGGCTCTCTTGCTGTGAATTTGAGCCTTAGTAAATGCTCGATATGGATTGCAGCTAAACTCCGTTTACACTTTCAGCGTAATGGCTGAATTTGGGAAATGGGGCTCGGTTGCAGCGCTCACAGCATTTCTGTATGGCTCTTCAACTGCTTCCCTCAATTCATCAACAGCGAAGTAGCCGCAACGCACTACCATCGGCATGATTGTTGAGGTGTATCCTATCCACCCAATGGAAGAAGAACAGGACAAACTCGTCCCGACTGACTACGTGATCGAATCGATCAAGGCCGATCTGGCCTCAGCAACGCCGTCCCGGCGAAAACGCATTTTTGAGGCGATAGCGATTGCGGCGCTTGGAGGTATTCCATGGGTAGGCGGCGTGATAGCCGCAGCCTCTGTGGCAGCAGACAAAATCAAGTCGGGAGAGGAAACCGCCGAGAAGGATAGTCTTCTTCGGGAATGGCTGCAGGAGCATCAGAAAAGGCTGGTGGCACTTCGTGCGACCCTCGATGAAATGGCTTGCCGCTTGGAGGGCTTTGGTGAAGCAATGGAGGAGCGGATCATAAGCGAAGACTACCTCACCCTGGTACGCAAGACGTTTCGTGAATGGGATGAGGCCGACACCAAGGAAAAAAGGCGCTTGCTAGTAAACCTGATTACAAATGCCGCAGGCAAGAGGCTTGTATCCGACGATATCGTTAGGCTTTTTCTGGATTGGATTGACACATATCACGAGTCACATTTCGCCGTGATCCGGGAAATTTACAGGAAAGGTGACACTCCGCCAACGCGCTATGACATCTGGGTCGCGATATACGGTGAGCCGGTTCCGCGCGATAGCTCGGGGGAAGCCGACTTGTTCAGGATGCTTATACGCGATCTGAGCACCGGAGGAGTGATACGGCAGCCGAGGGAAACGGACTACCAAGGGCAGTTCTTGAAAAAGAGGATAGGAGGGCCAAGGCGTGCGTCATCATCGACGATGGAGTCGGCGTTTGAAGATACGAAACAGTACGTGCTCACCGAGCTTGGCTCGAGGTTTGTGCATTACACGATGACGGAATTGGTGAAGCAGATCGGTGGGCCGCCGCCGGAAGAGAAAAAGTGACGGCAATAGGCCATCATTAATTTATCCTAATCCGCAGCGGGCAACTCCAAACTCTTTGCGCATTGCTTATCGTGACCAAGCGAGGAAATGGAAGTCGCTGCAGATTGATTTTGGCTGTCTCTAGGCGTGATGACGGAGCGTTAGCGGCATCAATTGTGGACCCGCGCGGCGACTATTTAGCCGATGCAAAAGCCAAGCTACGGGCTTTGCGGATTTTGCTGAAATGTTTGGCTCTCGTTTTCTGCGAATACAATCCATCACCAAGGCATCAGATGGAACTTTGCGATCTCTAGATCTGCTCGACCGCGACTGTGTAGAAGCGTAGTGAGAGAATCGAGGGCGGCAAGATTTCACCACTTTATCAATCTGAATATTCTAGACCCTACAAATAGGCCGGCTCTTGAACAGTGATATCGGCCAAGGAGCCTCATCAATTTTCGAGCAGCGCGACCAAATAGTGCTGTGCTGCACGCGCAAACTGCAAAAGTCCATCCACGATATTCCCATTTCCGGGGACGCATTAAAAACCCGCCTTTCCCGGCGGGTTTGGTTTTGGTGTGGAGAAATTGCTAAACGCTGTGAACAGGGCGCCAGCGTTTGAGCGGTTTGTAATTTCCGGTTTTCCAGTTGACGAACTCAGGAAAGACCTGGACACATGGTTCAAGCTCAAACGCGAGTGCGGTCTTATCTTCGAACCGGATCTCCACGATGAAGTAGTCAGATGAGACGGAGAGTTCCACTCGTTCGATGATCTTGCCTTTTGCCGGAGGGAATGTGAGAACGCGCTGATACGCTTTCTTTCTCCCACCGGAGCGGGTAGCCTTAGAGACAGCCATCTTGCCTCCCAGAGAGGTGATTTGGTTAGGGGCGCATTCGGTCTGATATACCGGGCGCGTCCCGCCTGGCCTTATAACGGGATCCCCAGTGAGAAGCAACAAAATTGGGGAAATCTAGAAATTATTTTGTTCAAAGACAGCGTAAGAAGGCATAGCCGGGAGTCTCTCACTAGACAGAAAAGTTCGAAAATCGTCTGCTAGAGCCGACCATTTATTTTCAAGCAGTTACACACCTTCCAAGCCCTTAAAAATTCCCGCCGTAGGTAAAAATGCGACAGTGTTGACCTCGTGGGTTTTCATCTGAATTTCCAAGTGGGTTTTCAGAAGGCAATCTCGCTAAAATTCCAACGAGCATACAATTTCGATGTAGGTTTTTACATGCACTGGGCTTTTTATTGAAGCCGAAGATCAGGCAATTCCCATAAAAGCGAGGCGCGTAGTTCCACTTATTAATCTTTTTTCTAAAGTTAATACCGCTGTTTTTTCGAATGGCGTCAAACTCGAGCCGCTGGCCGATTGGGAACGGGCCAAATTGTTTGAGAATGACTTTGGCGGGATCAATGAGTTGGTGGAATAAGCAAAGGACCCGGTTCAAGCTCCAATACGAGCACTCGTTAAGCAATAAGATCGAACGAAGCGATAAAGATTTTTCCCGCTGCCGCAGAAGCAATAATTACAACACTCAACGCAAATACGCTTGCATAAATCTGGGGATATCGGTGCACCTGTTTTCATCGACTTTCAATTTATAGACGAACTGCCGAGTGACAAGATGGCATATGGAATCGGCGGGACTTCTCGGGCCAACAAAAACTATAGGCGGTTTATATGTACTTGAAGCCGGAGATGTTCAGCCGATTTCACAGCTTTGTGATCTCCTGAGAACCCCCATTTTACGAGAGAATAAACGACTTGAAATTGCATTGACACGTTTCGGACATCTATACGAACGCAATAGACCTGAAGACTCGATGCTCGATTGTTTCATTGCGTTTGAGACGTGTCTAATTCCAAAAATTGCAACGGAATTGCAATATCGGCTTTCTTTGCGCGCAGCGGCCCTCCTTCGTAAGAGGCGGCCTCCTGTTGAAGTCAGATCAACGCTCAACCTGGGTTATGACATTCGGAGCAAATTGTTCACGAAGGACGGGGATTGACTGATTTGCTGAGTGACTCCAAATTTCAAAAACGTGCTGCTAAATTGTCAGTGAAATTTACTTCAACAGATGTCGCTAGATGCGTTTTGTACTATGAAGACCTTACCCGTGAACTCATAAAAGAAATGCTGGAAAGATTATCAACCAGCGCTGCTTCAATTGAGTCCGTTGTTGAGATTTTGGATGATGAAATTGCTGGAGCGCTGATTTTCTCAAATGTAATAGCTTGACGGCATAATCGGTCTGGAATGCACGATGAGGTTGAGCTATTCTAGCAATGCTATGCAGTTCACCAACTCTCGATCCCCTCATTCGGCGGCAATCGATGCTTATTTATTAGAACTTTTACCTCCAGACGTTCGCCTTGATTACTGTCGGCTCACAATATTTGAAAGAGCTGTCTGCGAGCAAATATTTTAGGCTGTCGCCGAATGGCTCGGATTGTGCCGAGTCAATACGTACCATCGTGCGAGACAGGCCAGCTTATCTGTCAAGATAGTGCAACGCTTGCTTAACGGTTATCGAGATAGGCGGAGCTATTGAAAAGAATTTCATTCTTTATAATGGCGAACTCCTGGAAGATGTAGCCGAGCCTGATATTTTTTATGAAGGAAGCGATTCATTAGCCGAGTATGACGCGGCCTGCTCGATAAAATAAAGTATCCCTCATTATTGCTACTCCTCATCGCTGACGAACGGATTTTTGGCCTTGCAATATACCCACATAGGCCGATTCGACATACATATTTACCTTGCAGGCAATGAATGACTTCAATTTCTTCTTTTTAAAATGGAACATTCCACACCTGAAGCCTAATGTTCAACTTGTGAAACTATTTTCATTTTGAATCAATTTTAGTTAACGAATCAAAAATTTTTACTATGCCCTTGGGGCGGCCAATTTCAAGGAAAATTAATATATCGAAATGCGATGTAAGTTGTTGAATTTAGGCACGAATCTAGGCGTATAGGATATGAGCGACGCATTTGCTGCAGCCAGTCTCTGGCAGGCATTATCCACAGAGAAATAAAAAATTTAACTTGATTCCTAAGCTAACTTTGATTTAAATTCCCGCCGACTTTTCCCACGAACTAAAACATAAGCTCTGGTTAGCCTTGTAGGTTTAAAACCACTTCTCTGTAACAGGTAGGCGCAGACCATAGCTATATATAGCTATGGAAAAAGGAAGTATTTCTATGGCCAAGCACAATCGCAAACGCACTCCAGTGACATTTTTTACTTTCAACGGGAAGCCTACATTGACCAGGTCCTTAATCGGGATGCTTATAGTATGGGCGCTGGTAATGAATTCACTGCCAGTGTTTGCGGTTTCTATGGAACCAGCGGCAGAATGGGTAACAAACTGGAATTTCAGCGCCGCTAACGTGCCGGATATTCCTGCGCCATCTCATGCGCGGGCAAGTGCACAACCCAATCTGAAGCGCAAAATCTCGCCGCATCGCGAGACTGCAGCCATTCCTCTCAAGTCTGGAGCGGGCAAACGAACAGCGCTTCCTGCATCGCAATGGCAGACAACGCCGGTGCTGATGGCGGCGAACCTTGGTTTGCCAGCGCCGCTTTCGCGACTGGCGCCGCTCACGCGCGGAGCATTGAATTTCTTTCCGCCGTTCTTCCAGTCTGGGACGGGATCACTTGGTGTTTCAGTCGGCTATGCCGATAACCTGCGCGCTAACTCCAACTTCCCCGTTCCGTGGCAGGGCTCTCCCAATGTGGTGTTTTTGGGCGGAGGCCCTTCGTTTGATGCTGGCGCGGTCAGATTAGACAATCTCAGCGATGCGCCGCTGACTATTGACAGTGTTGTGATTGATCTTGGACGCCCGGGCCCAACCTTCAACCTGTGGGGCAGCTTTACTATTCCCGCTCACAACTCCGCGATCCTGACGCAGACAGGCGAATTCAATCTAGATACGAGCGATTTCCCGCTGGTTGGTTGCGGACAATCGTTGTCACCAAATGAAACCCGCATTCCTAAAGTTACGGTAACCATCGCGGGCGTTGGTAATACTTTCCTCGATACCGGGCACATTCTGGATACGGGAGGATTCGATCTTGCATGCGAAGGCAACGAATCGCTGCAATGGCGGCCAATCGGCACAACGGGAATCCAGAACGCCACATTGAGCCTGACGCTTTCTCCGGAAACCTCTATCCAGTCAGCCGGGGCGCCATACACGGCAACGGCGCAGGTGCTGGATGCCGGCAGCCAGCCGATCAGTAATGTAACAGTTAAGTTCATGGTTCTGAGCGGCCCCAATGCAGGAAAGCAAGGAACAGCAGTTACCGATGCAAACGGTAAAGCTCAGTTCACATACACCAGCGCCGCTCCCGGCACAGATATTCTCCAGGCCACAGTCACGAACGCAACTGGAGGTTCAATACAGTCAGAGCAGGTTACAACAACATGGGTTTCAACCGGCCCATGCCCACCGCAGACCCAGCCGCCAGCTCCAGGCACCCCTGTACTGGTTTATGCGGGACAGAGTACAGGCGAATTCAGCGATCCTCTTGTTCTTGCCGCGCAATTGAATGATCCGAGCGGAAACGCTCTCAGTGGACGTGCCCTTACTTTTGCTTTCGCAGCCCAAAATTTCCAGGCAACAACGAATGAGAATGGCGTAGCGACTGTGAATATAGCATCCGCTCCCGCGCCGGGGACTCTTCCGTTAACCGTCAGTTTCAGTGGCGACGGCAATTTCAACCCCGCTCAGGTAAACACCACAGTCACCATCGATCGCGAAGAAACCACGGTTCGCTACCTGGGAAAGACGCTATTGGGAACTGCGGTGCCTCAGCAGGTCATCGCTGTGCTGACTGATGGCGTGGATGGGCAGCCTGTGCCGAATCGTACGGTGAACTTTACTGTTGGATCAATAACTGCCCAGGCTGTAACAGATGCAAGCGGCGTTGCCAGCACCACCCTGACCCTGGGGCCCGATCAGACGAGCGGCCCGTCAGCTCTGCAGATTTCTTTTGCGGGAGATAGTTCATACAAGCCGTCGCTTACCAGCGTGCCGATAATCGTGTATCTCTCCACGTCATTTGTCGTGTGGGGTGGGAACCTCGGCGGGTTGCGGTTGGGCGAGGACGTCAACTTCTGGGGCCACTCCTGGGCCACGCAGGTTACAGGAGGCAATTACAACGCGAATACGGCGTTCAAAGGGTTTGCCGATCCGGTAAATCAGATCCACGTTTGTGAGGCCAGCGCCGGAAGCGGCGGGCCTCTGGACGATCAGTGCTGGCAATCGAAATCAGGACAGAGCTTCCCGCCACCACTAACGGTCCCAGCCTATATTGAAGTAATCGTCTCCACGGCTATTAACGGAGATCCGGCTGTCGAGATCTTCGGCAACATCGCAGCCGCCGCCGTGTGTCAGGTCGATCCCATACCACAATACGATCCGGTTCCGGGCAAACCGGGATTCTGCAAACTCGTGGCGGTCATTGAGGACGGAGCGCAAATATTCCCGGCGCGTCCTGCATTGATTGCAGTGCAGAATCAGCCGCTCACAGTTCTACCAGGCCAAGCATTCACCGTAGATACAATCATCGCGAATAATTCCGGCGCAGCAGCCCAGGCTGTGGTAGTGGATGAGAATTTTGACGGCGTGACGCCGGTCACGGGCAGCGAGGACTTTCCCTCAATCCTGAACGGACAGAACCAGACGGCCAGCTTCCAGGAAACCAGTCAGGTCATTCCGCCGCGCCAGGGAAATGAAACCAGCCTCGCGTATCAGCAGCGACTGGCCGGGGTTGATGGCAGGATATTCACTTCGACCGGCCAGATAAGCTTCACCGACGCCGCCAACGAACCATTCGTTCCAGTGGGCGTCTCTTCATTCAGCCGCCTGCAGCTCCCGCGTCTGACTTTGGGAATATCAGGCCCGTCCTGTGTTGGTCCTGGCAGCTCGATTCCGTACAAAGTGACGGTTACCAACGTTGGCAGCGCTGAAGCTGACAACGTTATTGTTGAGATGCAGTTCCCAGATGGAAGCAGCACGACGATTCCGATCGCCAAAATCCCGGTTGGGACCAGCGTTACCAGCACGTTCAACTTCGTGGTGCCGGCAATTGCGCCTAAACAGCCCACGGAGAGCGATCAGGATTACATCGCGCGCCTGCAGTCGATCGATGGCGCGCAATTGAACTCCCTGGCGGTGGCAAATTGGCAGGATGCAATCGGCAACAACTACGGCGCCATTGAACAGCCGTTTGTCACTATTACCGAACGCGTTCCCGTGGTCATTACTACGCCACAGGGACCGGCAACGCTGCTGCCGGGCCAGACAGGAACATGGAATTTCACCACGCAGAATATTGGCGGCGGCAATGCCAGCCAGGTCCTGTTGCAAATCGCCAACCCTGATGGCTCGACGTTTGCCGTGCCCCCATTCCCGTTGCCGGGCGGGCAGGCTACCGTTGCCAGCTCAACTTTTACAGTGCCGCTCGTGGCTGCAAAACAAGCCAGCGAGAGCGATGCGGACTACACCGCGCGCCTTGCTGCCTTGGACAACAGCGCCCTGAATTTCATTGGACAATTGAACTGGCTGGATGCGTCCGGCAACAACTATGGGCCAACGCACACGGCCTTTGCCAGCACTGAAGTTCTGCCTGTGCTTAAAATCATGCTGGCCGGGCCGCCCACCGCTAGTGCCGGCGATAAGATCACCTACACAATCACACTTACGAACAACGGCCACGCTACAGCCACCTTATCCACGCTTACCATTACTCTGCCGGATGGTTCTGTACAGAATGCCGTGCCCGTAACAACAACGCTGGCTCCGGGTGACAGCACCACGGCGACTGTCAATTTCACAGTGCCGCTTTCGCAACAAGCCGGAACCATCATGGCGACAGCCCAGGTGGCCTGGAAAGATGCGAATAACAATACCTACGGGCCGCTTTCCTCCGTCGCAAGCACCCAGGTCGCAGGTATTCCACCCGCAGTGCTGGCCTCATGCCTGCCGACCAGCTCACTCTCTGTCTTACTTAACCCTGATAAGACCGTAACCTCGTATGTTCCTAACGGCGCATGGAGCCGGGGCACCACCGGAATCCGATTTGTGCCGGTCGAAGGCCCGGGACGGACGGCCGCTATCACAACACCGAGCGGCGTGAACTCCTGCTCCTCAAACTCGGTTACGGGGCAGACCGTTTGCACAGCCAACAACACTGACGTTTATTTGCTATCCAATCAGTCATTAACGACGACGCTGAAGAGTGGCAGCACAGGCACAACCGGCTTCTCTGGCGGTTCCTGCCAGAACTGCGGCGTTGCCATCAATCCGGTAACGAACCAGGCAGTCATCGCCATGGGCTTATCCGGCGGTGCAGGAATTCAGTTCCTTGATCTGAACACCAACACCTTCGCTCCGCCAGTGCCGGCAGCGACGGGGCGCATTTCTGAAGACATCTCGGTTGATCCCGGTCGCGGATTAATTCTTTCTCCCAGCGAAGACAGCATCTACGGCCTGTTCAAGACCGACAATAACGTCACGAATTTCTTCAGCAATCGTATTCCGGCAGGCGGCGAATTTGATTCTGCGGCCGAAGATTGCACCACGGGAATCGCTGTGGCACCGGCCGAGTTTACGAACAACATCTTTATCACTGACTTGACGCAGGCAACGTTCACTCCTGGAACTCCCGGAGGCACCTGGACTGCGCCTTCGCAGGTTGAGAACTTCCCTCAATTCAGTCTGGCAGCGGGCGCCAGCGCCATGGCTGTAGCGCCTGGTTCTCACCTGGCAATTGTTACCGGCGAATTTGGCGGCACTGGCTTTGGAGTTCTGCAACTGCCTGCCACTTCGGGAACGGGAACGCCTGCCATTCTTGATTGGGTGGCAGCCAATGTTCCCAACGAGCCAACAGGAGTAGCTTTCCAGTTTGGGCTTGATCCGCACACCGTGACAGCCTACACCAGCCCCACATCCGGCAAAGCTCTTGGCCTGGTAGCTGATGGTGGCCCGGCATTCCTGGCGGTAATTGATCTCCAGGCCTTACTGAGCGCTCATCGTTCGCAGCCGCATCAAGTTGATCCGACAATAGACCTTGTCGCTGCAGGGATCATCCGGTTCATCCCCACCGCTCCAGTCCTGACCAAAATAACTCCCGCCAGCGGGCAGCAGGGCCAGCAGAATCTTGCTGTCACCATCTCCGGCCTGGGCACCAACTTTGTGCAGGGCACTACGACCGTCTCGTTCGGGTCTGGAATCACGGTGACCGGAGTGACGGTGAACTCTCCCACTAGCGTGGTGGCCACAATCAACATTGACCCGACAACCATCATTACGGCGCATACGGTGACCGTCACAACCGGAAGCGAAGTAGTGTCACTGGCGAACGGCTTTAACGTCACGCGTGGGCCAGCGGCGTTGACCGCAGTCTCACCCACTTCCGGTCAGCAAGGGCAGCAGGGACTCTCTGTAACGATCACCGGCACGGCAACGCACTTTGCTCAGGGACAGACATCTGCCAATTTTGGCGGCGGCATTTCCGTTACATCATTGACGGTCAGTTCGCCCACCAGCGCTACCGCCATTATCAATATTGATCCCATCACTTCTATCGCCGGCCGAACCGTAACGCTTACGACAGCAGGCGAATCAGCCAGCGGCGTGATCTTCAACGTTACTCAGGGCCCGGCGAAACTGACTCTGTTAAGTCCCAACACAGGTCCACAAGGGCAGCAAAATCTGCTTGTCGCCATTACCGGGCAAGCCACGCACTTCCAGCAGACTGTAACAACCGCGAATTTCGGTACCGGCATCACGGTTAGCTCTTTAACGGTCAATTCGGCCACCAGCGCCAGTGCCGTGATCAATGTTGCCGCTACGGCTACGTTGGGCAGCCGCACCGTGACCCTGACTACTTCCGGAGAGACCGCCAGCATAGTGAACGGCTTTACTGTAGTGACAGGTGTTCCAGTCATTACCGCAGTAAGCCCGAATAACGGAAAACAGGGCCAACAAGCGATCTCAGTAGCGATCACCGGTGCCTTTACGCACTTTGCTTCGGGAACCAGCGTTGCCAGCTTCGGCAATGGAATTTCTGTGGCTTCGCTGACGGTGAACTCGCCAACCAGCGCGACCGCCGTAATCAACATTGATCCTGCCGCTACTACGGGAGGGCGCAACGTAACCATCACGACCGGATCTGAAGTAGCTACCTTGACCGGCGGATTTACCGTAAATCCGGGAACGCCGGTAATTACCAACGTGAATCCGAATACCGGAGCTGTGGGCCAACAAGGTCTCTCTGTGACTGTAACGGCCCAGTTCACTCATTTCGTCCAGGGGAGCACTACGGCCAACTTTGGCGGCGGAATCACTGTGGCTTCAGTCACTGTAAATTCGCCGACCAGCGCGACAGTAGTTTTGAACATCAGTACGGCTGCTGCCGTCGGTCTTCGCACCGTCCAGTTTGTTACCAGCTCAGAAGTGGTTACTCTGACGAACGGCTTCAACGTAACTACGGCCCCTGTCATTGCGCAGATCAATCCTGGAGCTGCTCAACAAGGCACGCAGAATCTTTCTGTCGCCATCATTGGCCAGAATACTCACTTTGTTCAGGGAACAACCACGGCCAGCTTTGGTGCGGGAATCTCTGTGCTCTCTGTGACTGTGAATTCCGCCACGAGCGTGACTACGGTGATTAGTATCGATCCTCTGGCCGTAGCAGGAGCTCGTGACGTGACGCTTACTACGGGCACGGAGATTGTTACTCGGACCGGCGGATTCATAGTTCTACCTCCGCCTCCGCAGGTCAGCACCACCCTGCCTGAAGGCACAGTTATTACTACACCAACGCCGATCATCGGTTCTGTGACCAGCGGTAACTGGTCTCTGCAATACGCGCTGGCTTCAGCCGATGGCACGGTAACGAACCCAGTGTTCATCACCTTTGCGTCCGGCACCACGGCTGTGAATAACGCAACGCTGGGAACGCTTGATCCAACAACATTGTTGAACGGAAATTACATTGTCCAGCTGGTTTCTACAGACCAGTTTGGGCAGACTTCAGTAATCAGCAGCAATGTGGATGTGCAAGGGAATGCCAAAGTAGGCAATTTCACCTTGGCCTTCAATGACCTGACAGTGCCGGTCAGCGGGCTGCCTATCGCAATCACACGTACTTATGACAGCCGCGATAAAGCAACGCGCGACTTCGGAGTGGGCTGGTCGCTTTCGATAAGCAATGTCCGTGTTCAGAAGAACGGCAAATCCGGCGCAAATTGGGAGATGACCCAGAGCGGCGGACTGCTCCCGAACTTCTGCTTGCAGCCGACGAAACCGCACATTGTGACCATTACTTTCCCAGGCGGGGCAGTCTATAAATTCCAAGGTAGCACCAACCCGCAGTGTCAGCAGATAGTACCCATTGAGTTTGCCGACCTGACCTTCGTTCAGACGCCGACTGCGGGCAATACAGCCGGAGCGACACTACAGGTGGTTGGCGATCCCAGCACGCTGGTGAATCCGTCATCGGCTGGTCCGGTGGATTTGCTTGATATTGATACGCTGGATGACTCCAATCCTACGGTCTTCCAACTCACGACGGCTGAAGGGTATACCTACATCATCGATCAAACCCGCGGGGTTACCAGCTTCACAGACCCGAGTGGCAACCAGATAACGGTCAATCCCACCGGCGTGACCAGCTCGGCCGGCAAGAGCGTGGTCTTCACCCGTGACACTCAGGGCAGGATCACCAAAGTGACCGATCCCGCCGGAAAGTCGATCACCTACACTTACAACGCCGCCGGCGATCTCACGAGTGTGACCGATCGCGCCGCCAATACCTCAACCTACACCTATGACGCGACCCACCTCCTGACCAACGTGGTCGATCCGCGTGGAATCCAGGCGGTGCGCAATACCTATGATGCCAGCGGCAGATTGATCTCCACCACCGATCCAAGCGGAAACACAACAACATTTACCCATGATGTTGCTGCCAACCACGAGATCATTACCGACCGTTTGGGAAATTCGACGCTTTACGAATACGACGACGACGGAAACATCCTGCGCGTAACCGATCCTCTGGGCAATGTGCGCAGCTCAACTTTTGATGCCAATGACAACCGCCTGAGTGACACTAATGCGCTGGGCAAGACCACGTCTTACACGTACGACGCTGCCGCAAATCAGACCAGCGTCACCGATCCGCTTGGAAATGTGACACATTACAGCTACAACAATCTACATCAGCCTTTGACAATTACAGACACGCTGGGGCGCATCACCACGAATGCCTACGATGCGAATGGCAGACTGCTCAGCACTACGGATGCGTTTGGAAATACGATTTCCAATTCCTATAATGCACAAGGTCTGCTCCTCACCCGGACTGACTCGCTAGGCAAGACCACTACTTTTGCCTATGACGCGGTCGGGAACATTTCGCAGCAAACGGACGCGTTAGGCCATGTAACCACATATACCTACGATGCCAATGGAAACCGGCTGACGCAGTCGGTTACGCGCACCAAAGCTGATGGCACCAAGGAGACGCTCACAACACAATTCCAGTATGACGGTAATGGGCGGCTGACCAAGACCATCTATCCTGATGGCTCCAGCACGCAAACCATTTACAACGGGCTTGGACAGAAAACCGATGTCATTGATCCTCTAGGCCACAAGACCCACTATGACTACGACGCCAATGGGCGGCTGATTACCACAACTTATCCCGATGGCACAACCACCTCATCCACCTATGACGCAAATGATCAGCAGATTACCAGCACTGATCAGGAGGGACGCGTCACTTCGTACACCTATGATCCTCTGGGCCGCCAGATCAAGACCACCTATCCTGATGGCTCCAGCAGGCAGACTGTGTACGATGCGATTGGCCAAACCATCAAGTCGGTGGATGAGCTTGGGAATGCAACGATCTACGCCTATGATGGTGCACAGCATCAGGTCAGCACCACGGATGCGCTGGGACACATTACAACCTTTACATACGATGCTGCCGGTAACCGCACATCGATGACGGATGCGCTGGGGAATACGACCCAGTTCGTCTATGACAAAGCAAATCGCAAAATTCAGACCCTTTATCCTGACGGGACCTCGGATTCAACAACTTTCGATGCGCTTGGACGGCCCATCAGCAAGACGGACCAGGCTGGCAAGGTAACGCAGATGGCTTACGATGCCTTGACGCGCCTTACTTCGGTAACGGATGCGCTCGGAAATGTGACTGGCTATGCATATGATGAAGTTGGTAACCGCATCAGCCAGACTGACGCCAACAATCATGTAACAAAGTTTGTTTATGACCAACGCGGACGAAAAATTGCCTACACGCTGCCTCTTGGCCAGACGGAGTCTTACAGCTATGATGCCGCCGGCAATCTGATTTCCAGAACCGACTTCCGGGGCAAGGTCACAACCTACAGTTATGATCCGATGAACCGGCTGCTACAGAAGACGCCTGACATCTCCTTCAGCGCGCCGGCCATAGGTTTTACTTACACGCCGACGGGGCAGCGCGCCTCCATGAGTGATGCTTCCGGCGCGACCACCTACAGCTATGACAAGCGCGACCGGTTGCTGGCCAGAAGCACTCCGAGTGGAACATTGACCTACACTTACGATTCTGCCGGGAACCTGCTTTCGACCCAATCTTCACATCCAGGCGGCGCGGCAGCGTCATACTCGTATGATCAGTTAAACCGGCTTGCGGTTTTAAGTGATGTTTCCGGGGTTTCGACATACGCTTACAACGCAGTTGGCAATCTGGCCACGCTCACTCTGGCGAATGGAGTTGCGACCCAGTATAGCTACAACACTTTGAATCGCCTGCTCTCGATGGGCAGCACCAATGGTACGACTGCGATCAGCAGTTACGCCTATACGCTCGGTCCGAGTGGCAACAAGCTGTCGGTGGCAGAGCTGAGTGGACGGCAGGCGGCGTATGGATTCGATGATCTGTATCGCCTCACTTCCGAAACCATCTCCGGCGCGGCTTCTCAAAACGGTTCCGTCTCTTATCAATATGATGCCGCCGGAAACCGTCTGGCCATTACCTCAACGGTTGCGGCCATTCCTTCAGGCGTGACCAGTTACGATGCGAATGATCGCATCACAACCGATGTCTATGACGCGAACGGAAACACCATCAGCACGAATGGCACCACGAACGTCTATGACTTCGAAAATCATCTAATCCAGAATGGCGGCGTCAGCATTGTCTATGACGGTGATGGCAACCGCGTCAGTGAGACAGTGGCAGGCGTAACCACCAATTACCTGGTGGACACGAATAGCCCATCCGGCTTTGCCCAGGTACTGGAAGAGTTGCAGTCCGGTTCTGTTGTCCGCGCATACAGCTATGGCTTGCAACTGGTGAACCAGCGCCAGATCATTGCCGGAGTGCCGTCCACCAGCTTCTATGGATTTGATGGCACTGGCTCGGTCCGGTATCTCACCGATTCGCTTGGCTCGGTCACCGATACCTATGACTACGACGTTTTTGGCAATCTGATCAACTCCACCGGTTCCACTCCTAACAATTACCTGTATCAGGGGCAGCAATTTGATCCTGCATTACACGTTTACTACAACCGGGCGCGTTATCTCGACACTACTTCTGGCAGGTTCCTGACCGTAGATCCCTATCTCGGGAACCTCTCTGACCCGCTCAGCCTGCACCGATACCTATATGCCAGACTCGATCCTGTTGATCGGAGTGACCCCTCTGGCCAGCAGTTCTCCATGGCGGAAGTGTCAATCAGCATAGACATAGACAGCACTCTGGAGTCGCTGAATTCTGCCTATTACTCAAACCTGCTGAGGTTCACCATCTCAGCGCTGCGATGCATCTATTGCCTCATTAATCCGGGGTACAAACTGCAAAGCGAAGCTCTTAACTTGCTTTTTGATTCTGATACAGCCGATGTGGGCCTGCAAATGTATCAGGACGGGCAGGACATGATTGTCGAAGGCTATCAGGAACTCGGGCACGCAGCGGGGGAGGCCTTGGTGGGCACAGCTACCGATTTTGCGATCGCCCGTATTACAAATGAAATTAAAATCTCAATTGAGTATGCGGAAGTAATTATTGGTCGCGAGTTCGTCTATTTGGCCCGCGGGTCTTTGGACTATGCTTCACGTAATCTGATCGGCGTAACCCTGAAGCATCTCAAAGAAGCAATTGAAGTGTACGAACCAGCCAAAGGCCTGGCAGAACAATTCCTGACTGATGAAGGAGGCACAGCTTGTAAAGCTCTGTATGCGGCCGAACTGGTCAGCAAATTCATCGAGCTTTAAGAACCGGCATCCGGCCTCAGCAGGATCGTGTTACGTAAGGGCATTGACCGTACTGAAGGCAAGGCAAATGACACTATAATCTCAGCGCATCAGGATGCGGGTATGAAGAAGTGCGTGCATCCTGGCGCCCTTGGGCAATTTGGGCCGGTCTTATGAATACCGAAACGAGCGCCGATAGCGTCATTAAATTACATCTGGCAGCGCGATGCCCGCTACTCTATCTTGTTTCCTATGAAGAAGAGCGCGTTCTTCGGCAGCTCAGCCCGCTGCTGTCCAGCCTCTTTCAAAAGACTTACGTCTGGAACATCTCTGATGGTCTTACTGAATTGGGCGGCGAAAAGCTGGATGAAAAATACCGCGGCCCATACGAAACATTGCAGTTCATTGCCGGTTGCGGAAAGAAATGCCTGTTTTACCTGCTCGACTTTCATCCTTATGTCAATGAGCCGAGGATCACGCGCAAGCTGCGTGACCTGATCAACACCTTACAATCCTCCTCCTCTTCTGTCGTCATCCTCGCATCGCAATTGACCCTTCCTCCAGAACTGGAAAAAGATATCGCGGTGATTGACTATCCGCTCCCTGATCTAACAAGTATGAAAGCGATGTTTGCCACCATTGAAGAAGGGCTCAAGCAGAATCCGCGCTTTTCCATTCACCTGAATGAAGAAGAGAAGGACTTGCTTTTGCAGGCGGTATTGGGATTTACGGAAAATGAGGCCAAAAATGTCTTTGCCAAGGCGCTGGTGGCCGACTCCGAGCTCAGCATTGCCGCTCTCGACATCATCATTTCAGAAAAAGAGCAGATCATCCGCAAGTCCGGCGTGCTGGAGTTTTGCTCTGTCAAAGAAGATTTCTCTTCCTTGGGCGGCATGGACGAACTTAAGTCCTGGCTGAAGTTGAGGTCTGCCAGTTTCAGCAAGCGGGCGCGCGAGTTTCAATTGCCCCCGCCTAAGGGGCTGCTGCTGATTGGCGTGCCGGGTTGCGGCAAAAGCTTGGCGGCAAAGACGGTGGCATCAGAATGGAAGCAGCCTTTGCTGCGTATGGATGTCGGCAAATTATTCGGCGGCCTGGTCGGTTCGTCTGAAGCGAACATCCGCCGCACCATCCAGTTCGCAGAGGCCGTTGCGCCCGCCATTCTGTGGATTGACGAAATTGAAAAAGGGTTCAGCGGAGTTAAGTCATTGGGTGACAGCGGCACCACCGCGCGCGTGTTTTCCACTTTTCTGACCTGGTTACAGGAGAAGCAGTCGCGGATATTCGTGATGGCGACTGCCAATGACATCAGCGCTCTTCCTCCTGAATTCCTCCGCAAAGGCCGCTTCGATGAAATCTTTTTTGTCGATCTTCCTTTTATAGAAGAACGCGCGGAGATCATGCGTATTCACCTGTTAAAGCGCGGACGCGATCCGGAACGCCTGGGAATTGACCTGCACATATTGGCGCGGGAGTCTGAAGGATTTTCCGGCGCAGAGCTGGAACAGGCCGTAGTCTCGGCGCTCTACAAGGCTTTTTCCATCAATACCGATTTGAATACTGAAATTATCGCGTCATGCCTGCAGGAAACGTATCCGCTATCTGAGACCATGAAGGAGCCTGTCCGCGCCATGCGCGAATGGTCTCGCAATCGCGCGCGTTATGCTACCCGTAAATGGCGCGACACTCAGGGCAAGATACAGCCCGTGGAACGATGGGCAAGTCTGGGAACCGCCCAGGCTGGAGCTTCAGATGTCGTGTAGCAGGTGCGGTCGGTTTACGCTTTTCCGCAATCTCTGTTGGACATGCGCGAAAAACTCCTCCGGCCAGCAGATATTTTCTGGCTTCCATACCAGCAGGCATGTAAAGTGGCAGTGGCAGGCAAGGATTCTTAAGGTGAATGTGAATGGAAGAGAAAGCACATTCGATGCTGCCGCCGGGCTTGGTGAAGAGGTGCTTCAGGAACTGGCCGGCCATCTGGGCATTCCCGTAACGAACCTACAGCAACTGCTCCATACAGGTCATGAACAACAATCGCTCAACAGCACTATTTCTACAGAGTCAGCGGCTGCTTCCGTGAAGCAATCACCTCAAGCCACTAAGAAAATCGTGATGATTGATTGTCCAAAATGCCATCATCGGATAGCCAAGGCCGCATGGTGCTTGTACTGCGGGCAGGAACTATCTGAGACTACTTGCGAGCAGAGTAAGACAAACGAAGTCGATCGAGCGTTTCTTACGGATAAGGTCAAATCAGAAAACAAGGCGCAACCACAGCTCCTGCATGATACTTTCAGCGACCGGCTAAAGGACATTTGACGGAAGCCGCAAGGTTTAGTGATTTTTCTGTCCTTTCTGGATTTTGCGCTGCTCGATTTCTTTGAGCATTTCAGAGGGCAGTTTTTCTCCGGGCGCAAGCGGATATTTTCCAAACCCACGCTTCTTCTCTACAAACATTCCTGTTCTTGCGAATGCGTAGCCGTAAGCATCCACGTATTTCTTTGATCTCTTTCCTTCTGCATCCTGAATCACTATGTAACGAGCCCAGCCTCCCACGCCAAGGAGAGAGTCTGTGCCTTTATCCACCACAATTCCGGAATAGGGGAAATAAGCGTCAGGTATGTCCTTCCACAGCCAGGGACACAGAGCCAGAATCACGGCTGCGCCCATCAAGTACCATGCAATCACTCGCAGCTTAGGATAACGAAAAAACGATGCCATCGCAGAGATCATATCGCAACTATGGCATCAATATGCTTGTTTACGCTCTTAAGTATCAACAAGTGGGACCCATAATTATCAACCAGCTCCGCGTGGTTGATACATTATGTACATCCGGTTACGCAGGTGCCTACAATCTCGCTGGCCAGCTTGCTCCATTACTTATCCTTCAGAAGAGTGGTGGCGCAGAATTACGATGCCATTGGGCACAGAGCCTGATTGGCGGGTTTGCATCAGGTGCTTCTCCTGCACCGTACTACTAGGCAAAAATCCGAAAATGCGGAAGGCAAAAAGCCCTCCGCATTTCGGGCCTCTACAGTGGACTGTCTAGCCCGGCAGTTAGCATCTCTTGAATATGCCCGGCGAGCGTTCCAAGTTGATTCCGGCGTAGAAGATCTGACACTTTTGACAACGCGAACTCATCAGCACCAAAGCAGTCCGTGTTGAGCTTGCACCCTTTTCTACCCGGCTCACAATGCGCGCAGATACTCGACCAAATCTTTCTTTTCTTGCGCCTTGAGCTGTGTATCAAGAATGATGTTGAAAAACTCGACCGAGTCTTCCAGCGTGAGCAGCCGCCCATCGTGAAGATAAGGTGGAGAGTCCTTAATTCCCCGCAAAGAGAAGGTTTTGATCGGGCCCTCGGGTCTTCCATTATAAAATCTTTCGACCTTCAGGTCATGCATTGTATTGTCGGTAAATTGCTGAGCCGGTACATGACAGACCGAGCATTTGGCCTTGCCATTGAAGAGAGTCTCACCGCGCAATTCCGCTGGTGTCGCTTTGGAAGGGATCAGACGGTTGAGGGCGTCGAGCTTCGGCGCCGGGGGAAAGTCGATGATCGAATTGAAGTCCCCAATGTGATTAGTCTGGTTTTTTTCCAGGTTGCGTCCGCCAATTGCTGCCAGCATGGTGGTATCCCCATCAAAATATTCTTCCACCTCGCCAAAGTGATCCATTGATCTTATGGATCGCTTCGAAGAGAAAAGTAAGAACGCATAGTTTCCCCGCATTGATGGAGTATCAACACGCAGGCGGGCATAGTTCGGGCGCGAATCCGGCGCCAATTCGATAGCGCCATTGGTGTGGCCATTGACATGGCAGGAAAAACAACTTACACCTTGCGAGGGTTCCGGAGTCACACGATGATGAGTGATATTAAACCAGGTGGTCTGGAATGGCGTGACCAGCAAGCGCAAGCCATCCATCTGTTCCGGCGACAGGATGCCATTCATCATGTTGAAGTAGTTTCCATAGGTGATCTCCACACCACGGCTTACATCGCCTAGCTCCGGATGTGTAGTTAAGTACAAAGCCGGCGGGAATTCAGGCAAATAGCAATCCGGGATGTCGAAGCCTACGTCAAACCGCTCATGCTCGGGATGCACTTTCGTCCATGACGGGGGCAAGAGTATATGGGCCGTTGACTGCAATGGATGCTCGAGGGGTTTGTACGGGAAAGCATTGCCAGCTTTTATTTCTGCCTCAGGCAGCGCCGCGTACTCTTCCCAATTATTGATTCCCTTGGGCAATATTCCTGTGGGACCGACAGGAAGTGGTTTGCCACGCGACATTGTCGCCTTCGAATCTACCTTACAATCCAGATGAAATTGCGATTCCAGGCGATCGCGGGCGGCTTTGTCTACTGCGGGCCGTTGCTTCTCCATCATTTCTTTGAATACAGCGAAAGGCATCCCGAGGTCCGGGCCGCTAAAAGAGGTCTTACCGCTGCCGCCAAACTGGTAGAGACCACCAGAGGGGTTAGGTGTTCCGGCAGGCGCATTGGGATAAGGCGCGAGACCACCCCGGTTTTCACCCTTACGCCATTCGTCAATATCTTTCGGGGAGTTCGCTCCAGGGCTTTGTTTCAAGTAGTTATCTTTGTTCTGCTGCTGGTCCTGGGCCAAACTGGTACCGAACTGAAAAAGGCCAAGGACCGCAGCGCTCAACATTACCTTCACCACATTTCTGTTACGCATAGGCGTTCTCCTGGGAAAAAGTTTTGCAGCTTTGGGTATTGCGAGGCACACCCCGACGTGCCCTACAAAAACGAGGGTTTAGAGCACATTAGGAAAATCTTCTTAAACTTTGAAGTGCGGGCACTTAAAGGTGCGGGCACTATAGCGAACAACAATTCTTAAGTCGATGGGTTTTCTTAAATAGTTGCGGCTCACCACTCAAGAATCTACTAATGTTTCTGTTGTTTCTTAATAATCTCTAATATCCAAAGCGACTCAGGGTAGGCCAGAAGTAGTTAAAACTACAAAATGAATATGCATTTCGAGGAAATACTGCGGATCATACAGAGGGTAAAGACTTTATCAAAGTATCGCTATACCATTTTATTTTTTAGTATAAGGAATAGCTCGCATACAAGATTTTAATTTTTTAATGTAAGGTATAGTCCAGTAGTTTTTATCTTTTAATATAGGGGGAATAACCACCACAGTTTTATTCTTTAGTATAGGGAGCAGTCACAGTGCTGCATCTATCGCAAAATATTCTTCGGAATAGGAGGCTGAAGCCTGGGTGATGGCCTATTTTCTGCTGCCACGCCTGGCATAGCTGCTGGATTCACGGCGAGTCTTGCTCTTGGGAGTAGACCAACTTTTTTTTAGCCGCAGCCCCATTTTTTTCAGCGTTGTCCAGATGGAAAACTGGCTACTGTGCAGCTGTTCCTCTTGTTCAAGCTTCTTCTGCAACTGCTTCAACGTAAGATCGGGCTGGCTCTTCAGCCATGTCTGGAGCTGCTCCCGAACCAGTGGAGTGAACTTCGGCTTGCGCCCGTGGCGATGAAGGATCCGTTCCATCTTGCCGGTGCGCAGATACTGCGAGCGAAGTTTTTCTACATATCCTTCGCTGACCCCGAAACGGCTGGCGATTTGTGGAATGGTCCCTTCCTTCCGCTCATAAGATTGCAGAATTTTCCGCCGCAAATCATCGTCGTACGCCTTAGCCATCTCGTAATCGTGCAGAGTACTAGCTATCAGCAAAATAGCCTGCTCTATTCCCCTACTATATTTATTAAAGATATGATCGGATGTGCGTCTGTATCAGGGAGAGAGCAAATGTCCGAAAACGCTATTATCCGGACAGATGCGCGGCACGTCGCCGTTGCACATCTCAGGAACTCCAGGGCGTCGCGCCGATCATCTTGAACTTTTCAACGACAGCTGCTTTCCGCCTGGATGCCGCTACGGCATGGGGAGGAAAACGGGCTAGCAGCCAATAGTCAGCGGCTTTGTCTTAGAAACGCGAAAAGCTCGCCGTTTCCACCTCCGCCTCTGCCTTCACCTTCCCATTAGGCTTGCTACCCGACAAGGGGCTATGCATATGCAAGGCGGGGTGCGGCAGCTCGGAGTCACTCCAGGCATCCTGGCCGGGGCGCTGGGCTGCGAACGGAGCGACTGAATCGCCATCGCTTACTTTGAAGTAGTTCATAATTTCAAGCAAAGCCTGCGATTGCGCAGCCAACTCCTCCGCTGTGCTGGAAAGCTCTTCCGCCGCAGATGCGTTGCGCTGCGTCACCCGATCCACTTGCGCCATCGCCTTGTTGATTTGGCCGACTCCCGCGGATTGCTCTCGCGAGGCCGCAGCGACCTCCTGGACCAGTTCCGCCGTCCGCTTGATCGAAGGCACTAGCTCATCCAATAATTTGCCGGAGTGCTCCGCCACTTGCACGCTGTTGGTGGCCAGTGAACTGATTTCCTTGGCCGCAGCCTGGCTGCGCTCAGCGAGCTTGCGGACTTCAGTTGCTACCACGGCGAAGCCCCTGCCATGTTCTCCCGCCCGGGCCGCCTCAATGGCCGCATTCAGGGCCAGCAGATTGGTCTGGTAGGCAATATCATCCACGATTTCTATCTTCTGTGTGATGGACTTCATCGCATCCCGTGTCTGGATTACCGCCTGGCTGCTCTCTTCTGCTTCATTGGCTCCCTTGAGGGCGACTTGCTCCATTTGGCGGCTATTCTCCGAGTTCTGCTGGATGGAGGCGCTCATTTCCTCCAGACTGCTCGTCGTCTCTTCAGCCGAAGCTGCTTGCTCACTGGTCCCTTGAGACAAAGTCAAGGAAGAAGAGGCCACCTGCCGCGCCGCGCTGGCAACCGAATTCGACCCTGATCTCACGTTGCTGATAATGCCTTCCAATTTCTCCACCAGAGCATTGAAAGCTGCACCAATCCGGCTGATTTCGTCCGTGCCGCCACTGGGTACGCGCTTGGTCAAATCACCCCGGCTCAAGTCTTCAAAACGGGTCACAATCAGGTCCACGCGACCGGTAATGCTGCGGATCAAAGTAACCCCGATGATTACGACAGGCAAGGCAATCAGGACAATCAACAAATCAACGATCCACGAAAGTCTTTTGACGGAAGATGTTAATTCGGCGGTGCGAGCGTCCGTCTGTTCCACAAGAATGTGGTCGAGATCGGCCAGGGCGGTTAGCGCCGGCTTGTCATCCACCCTTACGGTCTTGTCAATTTCCTCGATGGTCTTTTTGTCACGATGCATCTCCTCGGCCTTGGGAGCCTGGAGGGCGTAGTTGTTCACGGTCTGTAAGACCACTGCCAGCTTGGCTTCTTCCGTACTGGTTATGCCTCGGGTCGATTGATAATGACTAATTGCCTCTCGCGCAGCGGTCACATTGGCGTTGAACTTCTGCAAGTAAGTGGGTTCATTTGCCCCACGCATAACGTAGTTCTTGAAATTGTGAATCATTCCGCCATACCCCAGTTGCGACCGGAGTTCGCGAACGGTTTCGCGCCTGACTTCCACCGTCTGTTGAAAATCAAACCAGATATTTTTTGAGGATCTCAGCCCCCAGAGAGCGGCGGAACCCAAAGCCACCAGCCCGGCAGAATTGATCAATACTAACACCGTCAACTTACGGCTAATCGTCATTTCTTTACCTCTTGCTTTCTTACTTCTTGCAGATAACCATCATTGGAATACTGAGCGCGATACCCTTATTCCTCCAGCTACATTCCCGCGAGAGTCGTTATTAGATAATTCTTATCTTTTAATGTTCACATCCCATACTTAAATATTTTTGTAATTTATGGCTTATTGAATAATTGAAGTTCCCGAAACAACCAAGAAGATTCATCGAGAGAACTAAAACTAAAGTAATAGTAATAGTTCTGTTTTGGGAATAGCCTAAGTTGTTCTGCGAAGGACGCACATTATACCATAAAAATAGAGGAGCGTAGGCGAATCGCTGCTAGCTGGAAAGCATGAAGCTATTGTCGTTTGCATCCCAAAGTTGAAACTGGCTTGCGACAGACGGAGTTTTGCAACCACAGGATTCCCGGAAAGCATTCTAAAACTGCGCAATCTTAAGGCAATATCGGATTCTCCTGGTTCACAAAGCAGGCTTAAAAAAAGAGCCAGCATTCGCGTGGATGAGAAGGGCTCATTGATTATCAAGGTGCAGGAGTCTTAAGCCAAACGTTAACAAACGAGCTGACTTTCCTGCCAAACCTGAGGCTTTTGGTTGCCAGTCCCTTATAAGGGCAGCAACCAATCAAAAGCCACCGAGTTCGACAGGAATCCACGCTAACAGATTGCGCGCAAACCAGCCCATGCCGGATTGGTCGACTTTAGTTGCTATCCGGCAGAACCAGAGAATCTTTATCAAAACAGCATGCCGAGCACCCACCCAATCGCTACAAAGAAGGCAAATAGCGATATGGCAAGTGTCCGTGAGACCTCCCGCCACAAGTAAATCAGAGGAATGATGCTGTATGTGCCAAGGGTCATGAGAAGCAGCATTACATAGCCGGATGCTATCCCTTGATGCTGTAATTGCGCGGCGAACATAACATCCAACCCAATCGGCACAGGCATGAATACGGAAAGCAGGCTGAGAAGCGCCATGCCCAGCGGAGTTTTGCTGGCTAGCAGGGAATCCCACGGCACCAGTACCAGCAGGGTGGCGGATAGAGCACTGGCAATCAGCATCAGAGCAACCGTCAGCTTCGTCAACATCCAGACATTCTTGCCATACAATTTTCCGAGCCCACCAAGTACGGGCAAGAAATGCTCATCACCAGCCTCTTTCTTGGATGGCGCGATAGCGCAAGATTCGCCTTCACCGCCGGAAGTGAATACTTCGAACGATTTCTTGCGTTCAAGCCAGCTTATGAGCGTGGGAACGCCAATCACAATCACAACCAATAGGATTGCGTATTTGGCGAGCGCCATTCTCAGGGGTAGGGCAGTAAAGGTCATAGCCACGATGACAAAATTGAAATTAGGCGAGCTAAACAAAAAGCCCAGAGCTACTTCCGCTCTCCCTTTGCCGCGCGTTATGCCGCAAGCGATCGGCACCGAGCAGTTGGCGCAGACGCCCGCCGGAACGCCCACGAGTGCGCCCTTGACGGAGTTGAGGTAAAGATTCTTAGTGATCTTGAGCGGATAGTAGCGCAACACCGTGTTCAACAATGCTCCGAGAAGCACACCGAAGCCCATGCCGATTTTCATGCCATCCAGCCAACTGATGGCAGCGCTGAGAATGCGCTGCCAAACAGGCGAGTTCGCATTCACCTGCATCCATTCATGGCTGTAGGTCATGCTGGGCAGAACTTGCCCTATATGAGCTGCTTTACTGAACAGTTGAGGATAACGGGAGCCGAACCAGAAAACGCCAAGCAAAATAACTGCCCACAAACTCAAGATGACCGGTCGCCAGTGCCAATGGGCATTGATCTTGCCGGCAGAGGGAAGGTAACGTGCAGGACTACTTGACAATGACATAAAAGCTCCTTAAATCGGTGGAAGATTGAGCTCCAAGAAAAATGTCTTTGAATATTTGCAGCCAGGCCAGCGTTGACGCTGGCGCAATGGCAAGTACCATCACAATGACGGGTGAGCGAGCGGCGCAAGGCTGCTTGGGGAAAACTCATAGGGTACCCAGAATGTATTTCGCTCGAAACGGCTCTCTTTAAAGCCGCACACTAGGGCAGGTCCATTCCGAAATCCCCGCGCTAAATTTCGAAAGGCAATCCCAAGTTCAAGTAAATCGAGCGCGAGTGTAGCATGACTATAGTAACGTCATATTGCTGGTCAGAATAATTGTGTTTTCCAGAAATAGGAAAACGGCGAATCTATGCGGTCATAAATTAGAGCTATTTAAGATATATGATTAGAATCGGATATGATCAGCGCGAATTATTCTAACCTTTTACTAACAAGGCAACTCATAATATTGAAACAGCCAACTATTTAAAACATACGAGGAACTACAATCGTAGATATTGGATACTGTTCCCTCTATAGGTGAGTACCAGAATGGGGACGAAATGCTCCTGCGCAGAAATCATGAAACCCCTCATATTCGCAGCGGCAAAGAAGCTTAATTTCTATTTTCCAAAATATTGCCTGTTGTCCATGCAAATCCCGCTCTGATTTTGGCCGCCGCTTTAGCTATATCCCCGAATTCCATTTTGGTTCTTCGCTATTACTTTGGTTTGTCGCTGCAACCAATAATTCTTTGCCATTCATAGCGTATAGCTTTTAATTGCGCCATTGATCACACAATCAGTCCAGCAAGCCGGGGCTCGATAAACTACGGTTTCTCGAATCATCGAGTTGCTGCTCACGGAGGTTCCTTTTGAGCAACACTCATCACGAAGCGCAGAAAAAAGCGGCGCAACAACCCCATAAAAAAATCCTTCTTGTCGACGATTCCAGCACAACATTGCTTGTCGAGGAGATGACGTTCAGGGAGCACACTCAATATGAACTTGTGCTGGCCCGGGATGGAGAAGAAGCGGTTGAAAAGGCAATTGCAGAACAACCGAACCTGGTTTTAATGGATGTGATCATGCCCAGGATGAATGGGTTTGAAGCTTGCCGCGAAATGCGGAAGCATGAAGCTTTGCGGAAGGTTCCCATCATCATGGTCACCAGCCGCGGCGAGTCCTACAACGTGGAGCAGGGATTCGAAAATGGTTGTAATGACTATGTCACTAAGCCAATCAATGGCGCAGAACTGGTTGAGATTGTAAATGGCTACCTGATGACACAAGGCTAATAAGGCTAACAATGATTTCTAAACTCGAATCTATGGGTAATTCGATAAGCACAGCGCAGGCAAGCTTGGCGGACCTGGAACGAAATCTGGGTAGCCTCTCATTGCAGTATATGAGGCAAACCGTAGAGCTTCCGCTCCATCACGAGAAACAAATTGTCTTGGCGAGACTCTATTCGGCAACGAATACGCTGCATCAGGCAGTGAGGAACGGCATGGTTGAGAATGCCATTTTCGAAATCAGTTCAAACCTGATCGGCTGTGAACAAGTAGCGCTGCTGATTATGTCAAAGAAGCAGGACCGCATAGACTTCATTGGTTCCGTCGAATTTAACCCAACACGGCTGGATACTCTCAGGCAGAACGCAAAACAAATCATAGAAGAAGCCCCGGCAGATTCAATCCTGATTGAACCCGCGAGTAAGGTCCGGTCTTTTTTGTCGTCCCTGGGCGTCAGCGCACGTATCCCCTTTTGGCTTGATGGTGCAACAAAAGGCGCGATCGTCTTTTTCGACCTGCTCCCGCAACGTAACGGTCTGGATGCACGCGACCAGGAGTTGTTGAAACTACTTAGCGCCTACACCGGCCAATGTTTGGCCGCCAACAAAACAAGGCATCAACAACCCTTGGGATGGATGCAGCTATGAAAACGGCAACTATGGAAACAGGAGAGTTTGCAAAAACATCACCCTATCAGGAAGTCTATTTGCATCCGGGACAGGCTTACATTTCTCCGGAACCGGTGCAGATATCCATGATTCTGGGTTCTTGCGCGGGGGTGTGTCTGTATGACCGCCGCAAGGCCATCGGCGGAGCAACACATTATATGTTGCCGCAGTGGGACGGATCAGGCACCCCATCTACTCGTTATGGGGACATCGCCCTGGATCTTCTGCTCAAGCAGTTCCAAATCCACGGAAGTAATTTTAGCGACCTGGAAGCCAAAATTTTCGGAGGCGCCTGCATGTTCCAGGCTTTTCGTGCCGAAGATGGGAGCGATGACCACATCGGGTCGCGCAACATCAACGTGGCGGTCCAGACTTTTTTCCGGCTGGGAATCGTTATTGCCACCAGAGATACGGGCGGTGAGAATGGCCGAAAAATCAAGATGCAAAGCGACACCGGTTCAATAGCCGTTTCTGTGATCAGGAACTCATAATGGAAATTAAACGCGATGTCATATTGAAAAACTTTCTGCTCGAGTCTGAGGATGGGCTCAAGCTGATGGAGCAGTCCATTTTGGAGCTGGAGCTTCATCCCGGCAACAGCGAAACGATTCAGAGCATCTTCCGCGTCGTTCATACCATGAAGGGAAATGCCAGCCTATTAGAGATCGAAGGGCTTTTGGCTTTTACCCATACCGCGGAGGATTTGCTGGATGATCTTCGCAATGGCACGCTGTCCGTCACGCCCGAGATCATCACGCTGTTGCTCGATCTGGTGGACACTCTCCGGCAAATGGTCGTTGCCGCCGGCCAAGGCAAGCATGAGACTAGCCCCAGCGCAAAAAGTATCCTGGCCAGAATTTCCCATTATTTGAATTCGAATGGAAAGACCGTGAAGAAGCAGGAAGCCGACAGAGGCAATCACGAGCATCTTTCCGATTCAGAAACAATGAGCGAAGCTTCCTACAAATCGGCTCGTACGCTGCGTGTGGACGTGGAGAAGCTGGATCGTTTGCTAAACCTTGCAGGTGAACTCACGATTGCACGCGGGCGTGTGGCCCAGATGCTTGAAACAAAGGAAAAAATTAACATTGAGGAACTTCGCGATGCGCACAGCTTCTCTGATTCTCTGCATTACGAACTTCAGGACACAATCCTGAAGGTGCGCATGGTGCCGATTGGGCCTTTGTTCCATCAATACAACCGTACAGTGCGCGATATGGCCAAGTCCCTGGGCAAGATGGCCCAGCTTCGGATTGAGGGAGAGGACATCGAAGTTGACACCTCGGTTGTGGAGTATCTCAAGGACCCTTTGCTGCACATGATCCGCAATGCCCTGGACCATGGCATTGAGGCGCCTGCAAAACGCAAGAAGAGCGGGAAGTCCCAGACCGGCACGATCACCGTCCGGGCGGCGCGCGCGGGCGGAAACATCGTCATTGAAGTAATGGATGACGGCGCGGGGCTGGACAAACAAAAAATCTGTGAGGTGGCCCAGAAAAAAGGTCTGGTGGCTGAGCCGCAGAAGTTATCAGATTCAGAGATTTATCAATTGATCTTCGAGCCCGGGTTCACCACGGCCAACCACGTCAGCGACATGTCCGGACGCGGTGTCGGCATGGATGTGGTTCGGCGCAACATCCAGGCGCTGCGCGGAAACGCATATGCCGCCAGCCAGCCGGGCGTGGGAGCGACTGTGCGGATCCGGCTGCCGCTTACGTTGGCCATCATTGAAGGCTTTGGCGTAGGCGTGGGCGAGGAGACCTATGTAATTCCAGTAGACCAGGTGATCGAATGCGTGGAATTGCCGAAGGAAGACCATGAAAGCGCCCGCAAAGACGGAGTCTTGCAACTGCGCAATGAGCCGCTGCCTTTCATTTATCTGAAAGATCATTTTGGGCTGCCGGGAGAACGCGGTGCAAGGCAAAGTGTGGTGGTGGTGCAGCATGAGACCAGCCGGGCCGGCCTAGCGGTTAACGAGCTTTATGGCGCGACGCAAACCGTTATCAAGCCTCTACCTGCCGTTTTTAAAGATGTTCCCGGAGTATCCGGTTCAGCAATCCTGGGCAATGGCCGGGTAGCGCTGATTCTGGATGTTCCGGCCTTGTTCCGCGACTTCAAGATACAGGAAGCGCAGGCAAATTAGGTTCCCCTCAAAATCAATAAGCAAGACTGAATAACTTTGGAGAGATTACGGAGAAGAAGAATGTTGAACAATATTTCGATTGAGAAGAGACTGGCGCTTGGTTTTGGGCTGCTGCTCTTCCTCATTTTGTGCGTGGGGGTAACCGGCTGGAGGGAAACCCGGGCCATGTCTAACCAGTTCGATCAGCTGTACACGGACAACTTGCAGTCGTCTGTACATCTTTCGAATGCGGAACGCGGAATGTGGGAGCTTCGTTTTGGCCTTCCTAACTACGTAATCATGACGGAGAGCCGCAAAAAAATTCGCGATGAAGAAGCCAAGTGGGTCTCTTTGGTGAACGACAATCTCAGGGAGTACCGGTCGGGTAACCGCTTGCCAGCTGAAATGCAGGCGCTGAAGGAATGGGATGATGTGTTCCCGACGTATATCCAGGATCGGCGCAAGTTCTTTGATCTCATGGACGCTGGCAAGACCGACGAAGCCGTGGACTATCGGACCAAGCATACGATTATATCTGCTGCTGGCTGTGTCAAGATTCTGGCCGATCTTATTGAGATCCAAAACCAATTTGGGGCTGACAAGCAGAAGCAGGTTCGCGCTGACGCCAGCTCCGGTATCTTCCTCCTCATCACATTCCTACTGGTTGCTTTTTCGATTGGTCTCGCTGCCGGAATCGTTACCAGCCGAAGCATCACTCTGCCGATCCGGAATATGGCTGCACACCTTAGTGAAACAGCTGAGACCGGTGATTTGACCAAGCGGGTGCATGTAACCAGCAAAGATGAGATCGGCGTCATGGCAGCGTCCTTCAACAGTTTCTCTGACAAGCTGGAGAAGGTTATCGCCGACGTCAAGACCGGGGCGAACGCAATTGTGGTTGCGTCGCAGCAGGTGGCGTCATCTTCTTCTTCGCTATCACAAGGCACTAGCGAGCAGGCCGCTTCGGCGGAAGAGACCACCAGCAGTCTGGAAGAGATGAGCGCCTCGATCCAGCAGAACTCTGACAACAGCCGCCATATGGAGCAGGTGGCCACCAAGGGGGCGCGCGAAGCCGAAGAGAGCGGCAAAGCCGTGAATCACACGGTGGCTGCTATGAAGTCGATCACTGAGAAAATCGAAATTGTCGACGAGATTGCTTATCAGACGAACCTGCTGGCGTTGAACGCAGCGATTGAAGCGGCCCGCGCCGGAGAGCACGGCAAGGGCTTTGCCGTGGTGGCTACGGAAGTTCGCAAGCTGGCAGAGCGCAGCCAGTCGGCGGCCAAAGAAATCAGCGCGCTGGCCACTGACAGCGTCAAGGTGGCAGAGAACTCCGGCAAGCTGCTGGATGAGCTGGTACCGTCCATTCAGAAGACCGCCGAACTGATGCAGGAAGTGGCTGCCGCTTCGCGGGAGCAATCTGCGGGAGTCGGCCAAATCAACAAAGCTATGGCGCAAGTGGATCAGGTGACCCAGCGCAACGCTTCTTCCGCGGAAGAGCTTTCCAGCACGGCGGAGGAATTGGCGTCGCAATCAGAAGCGCTGCTGCAACTTATGAATTATTTTAAAGTACGCGGCGATTCCAACTTTTCCGTCCAGCCAAAACCGCGGACGAAGGTCGCCTGGAGCGTACCCGAGCCGCAACACAAGGCCATGCATGCGACCGCAGCCGTCGGAGGCAAGCCGAATGGCAAGGCAGAGGCGGATGCAATGAGCTTTTCACGTTTCTAGAGAGGAAGACAAATGAATACCGCGATCAAAGAAGCAATAGAGAGAGCGCAGTATTTGACTTTCTTCCTGGTCAAGGAGGAATGCGCCATCAGCATTCTCAAGGTCAGGGAGATCATCGAATATGAAACTATCACGACCGTGCCGAAAATGGCGCCGTGGATGCGGGGTGTGATTAACCTCCGCGGCTCCGTGGTTCCGGTCGTCGACCTGGCAGCAAAGTTCGGGATGGAACAGAAGCCGGTGGGAAAAACCACCTGCATTGTGATCGTTGAGGCCCAGTTCGAGGACCAGCAAACAACGGTGGGGCTGATTGTCGATGCGGTGAGCCAGGTGATGGAGCTGTCGGACGACGATATCCAGCCGGTGCCGGATTTCGGCACAAGCGTCAAGATGGACTACCTGATCGGCATGGCGCAATCGGGCAAGAAATTTGCTCTGCTGCTGGATGTGGACAAGGTGCTGACGACGGAAGAGCTGCGCAATCTGAGCGAGGTTTCCAGCTCTGCAGAAAACGCCGAGCTGAATGAATTTAGTGGAGAGGACCTCATCTTCAGTGATATTGAAGCCGAACAAAACCTGGGCCGGGGAGAATAAGGGACCGGTTGTTTCAGAGAAAGACCAATGACACGAAAGCATTTTGAGGAACATACTGCCAGCCCTGTTCCCGGGGCCGGCATCAAGAAGATCCTGCTTGTGGATGATTCATCCACTTCGCGTATGACGTCCAGGATGCTCCTGGCAGGGCATGAATCTTATGTTCTTACGAGCGCTTGTGATGGCAAGGAAGGAGTAGAGAAAGCCCTCGCCGAACTTCCCAACCTGATCCTGATGGATATTGAAATGCCGCGAATGAATGGAATCGAGGCATGCAAAGTGCTGAAGCAGAACGAGACGACAAAAAACATTCCGATTGTTTTGTTGACCATGCGCGGCGAAGAACCGTTCGTCCGTCAAGCCCATGCCAGCGGTTGCAATGATTTTCTGACCAAGCCTGTCAATGAACAGAAGCTGGCCATGATCATCAAAAAATATCTTGGTTAAAACCGAAGCAGAAATAAAGCAGGACGGGACTTCGGATTTCAGATCCCGAACTTTGATTTGTTTGAAAGAGCTACAGGGCCATGGCACCCATAGACATCGATTCCAGACCGGCGGGAGCGGCAAATGCACTCTCCGCGCCTGACGCATCTTCACTTAGCTCATTTCAGTCGCTCTCGCGCGAAATTTCTGAAAGGGAATTTATGCGCCTGCGCAACCTCGTCCATGAGGAGGCAGGTATATGGCTTTCGCAAGCCAAGATTGCGCTGCTCGTCGGACGGCTAGCCAAGCGCCTTCGGCACCACGGACTGAAATCGTTTAAGCAATACTACGATCTCGTCGTTAACTCCCCGGAAGAGCGCATTCAGATGCTGGATGCGCTTTCCACAAATGAGACCCGCTTCTTTCGCGAACCGCAGCACTTTGAATTGATGAAATCGGTCATTTTTCCAACGTGGGTCGAGGAAGCTGCCGCAGGCCGTCGTGGCCGTAAAATTCGTGTGCTGAGCGCCGGGTGCTCCACCGGCCAGGAACCCTATTCTCTGGCGATGATTCTTCTTGATCATTTTCCCGCGGCTTCAGGATGGGAAATAGAAATCATCGCTACTGATCTCTCCACGCGCGCTTTGGAGATTGCACAGACTGGTATCTGGCCGATCGCAAAGGCAGATGAAATTCCTTCTTTTTATAAGAAGGCCTTTATGCTGAAAGGATTTGCGAACCAGGCTGGAAAAATAAAAGCAGGGCCGGAAGTTTGTTCCATTATCCGATTTTTCCGCATGAATTTGAACGAACCGGCATATCCCTTGACCGGCAAATTCGAATTGATTTTTTGCAGGAATGTGCTGATCTATTTTGATCAAGCTGGTCGAGAGCGGGTGGTGCGCCGCCTGACCAGCTTTCTTTCTTCAGATGGATATCTTTTTCTTGGTCATGCCGAAAGTCTGCATGCCATGAGCGACTGTTTGCGGAGCGTCATCCCAACGGTTTACATGCGAAAAGACGCTAGTAATAATGATGCAAAATCATAACGGCCCCTCTCCAATACAAGTCCTGGTTGTAGACGACTCCGCCGTAGTGCGACAGGTGATGCATGCCATTCTTTCTCAGGAATCCGATATAGCGGTTACCGTCGCCTCTGATCCCCTGATTGCAATGCAAAAGATGAAGCAGGCACGCCCGCATGTCGTGGTCCTTGACCTCGAAATGCCCAGAATGGATGGGCTCACTTTTCTTCGTAAAATCATGGCTGAAGATCCGATTCCCACTTTGGTGTGTTCGGGAGTCGCCGCTAAAGGAACCCAGAATGCTTTACTAGCCCTGGATGAAGGTGCGCTCGGCATTCTCACCAAACCCAAAGTTGGGGTTGGCAACTTCCTTCACGAATCCGCTCTGGCTCTGATTGATATGGTGAGAGCGGCAGCGCAGGCAAAACTAAAACAGCGGATGCCACTCCGCAATTTTTCATCGGGCCGCCCGGCGCCAAACGGTCGCGCCTCATTTGTTGCAACCTCAATGGCCGCGCGGCAGGCTGGGGCAATTGTTGCCATTGGGGCCTCAATCGGAGGAACAGAAGCTCTGGCAGAGGTGCTCACAGCGCTACCTGCTGATGCGCCTGGCATCGTGGTGGTCCAGCACATGCCTGAGTTCTTTACCACAGCCTTTGCTAATCGCCTGAACACCTTGTGCCGGATTGAGGTGAAGGAAGGCGCAGATGGCGACCCAATTACACGGGGGCGCGCCATCATCGCGCCGGGAAACCGTCATCTATCTGTGGTGAGACAGCGCGATGCATTCCATGTTGAGCTAAGCGATGGACCTCTGGTCTCCCGTCATCGTCCCAGTGTGGACGTTCTTTTCCGCTCGGTCGCCTCCTCCGCTGGCGCAAACGCTCTTGGAATCATTCTCACGGGAATGGGAAATGATGGCGCATCCGGAATGCTTGCGATGAAGCTCGCCGGCAGCACTACCATTGCTCAAGATGAAAAGAGCTGCGTTGTTTTTGGCATGCCCAAAGAAGCGATTTCCGCCGGAGCTGTTGATACCGTTGTGCCACTGGCCTGCATTCCAAAACTGATGATGGACTGGGCGAATTCTGGTCACATGAAAACAATAATGGAAAAAGAACACTATTAAAAATAATGCTCTAGTTCGGGCGAACGTCGACAGTTTGTGCACGTAAGTTGCAGGGGCTTTTCTCAACAAATTACGTGGCAGAGTAACCCGGAACAATTCCATTTGGTTGACTGTGAAGGGAATCACCGTGAATCCGGCATTGCAGATACTTAGCCTTGAAGAAGCGCAGGTCAAAGGCTCAAGAGAGTTAATGAGATGGCTATGAAGAAAAACAAGTGTCGGAAACTTTAGGAAGTCAGTTTGTCTTACGTGAAAAGGTTCAATAATAATGATGCTGCAAGGTGTCGCAATAAAATTTGTTTCAACAGAGAGGGTTCACCCCAATCCTGAGAGCGTCAAACGGCGTTTAGCAAATGAAATGGCCCGGTTAAGAGAAAACATGCAAGAGTGTTGGGTTACTAAATAAAAGTGTGAGTTGTCGGTCAGTGTTGAAAGTTGTTGAGGTATAGGACTTCGACAGCCGTGTTATGCATTTCCCAATATGAAACTGCCGTAACATTGCATAGTGCATAGTTAAAGCTGTTAAGTCTTTGATTTTCCATTGAACCAATACCATTTTGGACTGAATGTACGCACCAACTATCTTCAGGAAGTTCCATTTTTGTCTTTCGAAGAAATCGAAAGTGCGATAAGCAATGTTTTGCATTAACCTGTAATAATCGTGGCTGAGAAATTTATTGCATCGAGTGTCCCATCGTTTGATCCGAGCGTTAGCGCTCAATCCGAAAGAATCATTTTCGCTCAAGGATTAGGCGTAAGACATCTGATAGAGCATTTCAAAGTATCCCAGCGGGGGGATGAAGGATTTTTCAATTCTCCTGTTTCCAGTCGTGTGTTGGAAAGCGCTTTGATGCTGCATTTACTGCGCCGCATCGAAACTGAGACGGAGTGGCAGCATCAACTGGAATGTTATTTGCGGGTGAACATGGATAGGGCCGATGCGATCGGTTCGATAGCGGCGAAAGCAGTGATGAACCTTCCTTTGGATAGTGGTATATGGGAAAGGACATCTCTATTCGCTGGCAATGCTGAATATGGATTGCGGCGAAAGCGGGCTTTACTGGCTATGTTGCTGGTGGAACTAGGCGTGATTTCATTTACGGATGCCAGACTTTTCATAGAAGACTATTCTGCGTGCGCCACTCACTTGTTCAGTCGAATTTATGCAGCCTCTCTGCGTTTGCTTCATCACCGTTATCAGCCATTGGAAACAAGTTTTCTGGACGACATCACATATTTGACTCGAACTCAGAATGTGAACGGAAGTTGGGAGCAACAGGTTTTGACTACGATGTTTGCCATGCTGGCATTAGGACCTGGCCACTCGGCTTTCACTCGCGGATTGACGTATCTGCGAGGCCTGAAAAGGCAAGACGGCGGCATGCCGTTTATTGACAACCAAAATATATGGGTAAGCTGTGTTGCTGGACTGGCACTGCAATCTGCTCGTTTAAGAACACAAACTGCGGTCGAGGAACGATTGGCAAAATTCATTGTTGAGCGCCAACACGAAAATGGCAGCTGGAGCTTTGCCGATGGCGTAACACAAACGGATACCGATGTTTCGGCTAATTGTACTTTGGTATTGTTGCAACAGAAGAGTAGCTCCTATAGAAACAGTATCGAGCGTGCCATCAGATATTTTCGGGAATTGCAACGGCCTGATAGAGGCTACCCAACCTATGAACGTGACGGTGAATCAGAAGTTACGATGACGGCGAATGTCCTGCATGCATTGAATCTGGCTATGTCCCAGGCTCCCTCGCCGCGATATAAACTTGAACGTGCCGCAGATTACCTCGCCAGCCGGCAACGCGTTGATGGATCATTTGAAACAAGTTGGAGCCGCAGCGAAACCTATAGTATTTTTCGGGTGTTGTGGGCGTTGGATATTCATCAGAGAACCACTTCGACTCCCCAACGGTCATCGTTGGTCCTTCGTTCTCTAAAGTATCTATTTGATACGCAGCATAAGGATGGTGGCTGGGGGCAGAGCGCTGCTGTCCCCAGCGATGCATTGAGCACGGCTTACGGAATCTCCGCTTTGTGCCTCATTAGCAACCAGCATCAAGTGGAAACGAAAAAAGTGAGTACCGCAGTGGCATATCTTCTATCGCAGCAGAACCAAAGTACAGGGGCATTTCACTCCATTCCAGATGTCGCAGGTCCCCGGCCTATTCCCTTTGACACACCCTTGCTTAGAACGGTCTGGCCTGTCTTGGCGCTGAATTTTGTCACATGCTGCTACCCCGGAATGGTGATATGTACCAGCGACCAAGCAGCCTAGAAAGCGAATGAAGCAAAGACGAGATTACAGGCCGATACTCGTCAAAGTGAGACAAGTGGCTCTGGCTTGAGGTCTTATCATGAATCCTATTACGGTTTCGGAATTATATTGTCCGTTTGAATCGGATATTAATCCTCACATCAAGCAAGTACAGGACAGCGCTTCGCAATGGATGCAAGAGACCGGTCTTGCAAAGAACGAGCGCATTTACAGCCGGGCAAAACATGAAAACCATGCTGCACTTGTCGCTTACATGATGCCCGATGCAGCCTTAGTCGACCTTCAGCTTGCCGCAGATGCCATGACGTGGTTCTTTGCGCATGATGATTACATGGATGGCGTTTTCCAAGGAGGCCATACAGACCTTGAGCATATGCAACGGCAGTTCCTGGATGCATGCAACTGCAATACCTCAGAAACGCTTACGGATCCTCTTAGCCGCGGGCTGCATGATATTTGTCGGAGAATCGCAATGCGCTCCGGCTACGGTTGGTTACAGTGCTTTCGGGGTGACGTACTCGAGTACCTGCAAGCCATCGGATGGGAACGAGCTTTGCGTACAGCCTCCGTCGTGCCGGATCTCGAAACCTATATGCTATTGCGTCCTGTTGCCGGCACCGTCCATATGGTCTTTAGTCTGACAGCCGCCTTAAACGATATCTCTTGGGACGCATCATTCCTGCGGCATCTTTGCATTCGCAAACTTGCTGATCTGGCCGGGCTCCAGATGACCTTTTACAACGATGTTTGGTCCTTCCAGAGAGATCTCAACGAAGGACACTCATTCAATTTAATTTCTGTGTTGCAAAAGGAAAACTGCATCACTGTGAACGAAGCCGCCAAGCTTGCCGTGAGTCTGACAAATAAGCAGGCTCTTGCTTTTCTCAGTACCAAGGGAATCCTGCCTCATTTCGGGCTTGATAAAGACCCTGTGGTCCGGAGATATATCACTGCTCTCGAAAATCTAATGAGCGGTCACCGAAATTGGATGATGCAAACGCCTCGCTTCAATATGCATGGTTGCACCGCGTTCGAAGAATGAAGTCCGGGGAACGGCCGCAATATCAATGCTCTTAGAATAAGAAGCGTCTCGGCATAGCTTTATTGTGTGAAAATCAAGGGTCTCAAGGTAATTCCACCATTTCGCGGATGTTGCCGCGCACCGGATTGAGTTTCCCATCCGCATCCTGCCGCGGATAGACGCTCATTGGAACGCCTTCTTTTGCGCTCAGCACAAAACGGGGAAGGAATCGATCAATCCGGGCGCCAGGTATGAGCCGCAGCTTATATCTCTGCAGAGTCATGGCAATTGCCAGCTTCATATTCATCATTGCGAAATTAGCGCCAATACACGTGTGAATACCGGCGCCAAATGGAAGGTATGCATAGGGCGGCACATTGCGGGTCAGCCAGCGGTCTGGATTAAAGAGTTCCGGCCTAGGATAGAGGTCCGGCATGTGATGGGTGATATAGGGACTGTAAATAACTTTTGCATTCTTGGGGACGTTAAATCCTCTCAAGGTTGCTGGCGCGATACTCCTGCGGAACAGGTAAGCAAGAGGCGGCAATATCCTGAGGCTTTCCTTGATGACACGTTCGAGCAAAGGCATCTTTTGCAGGTTTGCCAACTGTGGAGCAGCGCCGCGCAGGGCGCTATCTATCTCGTCACGCAGATCATTTGCAATTGCGCGATACTGGTCCAGCAGAAACAGAGTCCACGTCATTCCATTTGCAAATGTATCGATACCTCCGAGCGTCAACAAATGGGTTTGGCCCACAATTTGGTCATCGGATACCGCGAAACTGCCACTATCGCGCGCCTGTAGAAGCGAACTGAGAATATCGTGATGCGACTGGAGATCTTTGCGCTTTTCGGCAACAATGGACCTGTACTGCTGTTCCAGCTTCTCTGAGAGTTCATACAGAGCACTACTTGCAGTCAGAGGCACTTTGATTCGCAGCAGTTGCGCTGAGGGTGAGCTCGCTAAATCAATCCATCGAACAGCAGCTTCTCCCAGCAGCTTTATCTCGGTTTCGTCAGTGATCCCGAAAAACGACAAGATGGATATTTTAGTGGCCAAATCATGCATGTCATGACATATATCCCGCTGCTCTCCCGCCGTCCAGCGGTCCAGCATCTGTTGAATCACCGCAATAATGTCGGCGTGGTGCGCTCCAACTTCCTGATTGTGAAAATAGGGCTGCATGAATTGGCGATGTTGCTTGTGCAGTAAGCCCTCCATTGAAAGCAGCCCTGTACCAAGCCTTCTGAGGGCCGTATTGGGCATATTGGTTTCAGGAAAGGAGCATGAATGGAATGTCTCTGGATGAGTCAGCAACTCGCCGCTTGCTTCAGCCCCGAACACAACAAACCAATTAGAATTAGCGCTGGAAAATGCGGCAACCTCACCATATTGATGGTGTAACGAAGAAAGGAACAAAATTGGGTCGCGAAAAAACTTTGCAAGCGCAGCCCAATCGCCAAAATATGGAATTGACTTTGGACCGGGTGGTGTATTGCGTGCAGATGTCGCCATAGCTGTAGACAGCCTGTTCACTAGCAGTCATCGATTGTTATGAGAGGCCAAGCTGCCTTCTCCTTTCGCCGATCAAATATCCTGGGCTATAGCAGTTTAATTTTCTTTCCGCTCTACTTTATATTTGCTTTATTCCCGAGTGGGCTGAGAATGCCGCTGTTGTGGTTGGGCAAATAAGGCCCCGAGGACCTTGCATTTTGCCTACGCAAAGTGCGGCACCTAAACTGCCATAATCCCTACAATGACATTGTAATGTCATGCGATGTCTGTCAGTTCAAGGTGAGCTGTTTTTGCAAGCTTGTACTCCCGAAATGGGACTTGCTGCTTACTCTTATGCGTATTTAAAGTCCAGCCACACCCAGTATCAGTTCGGGAGCACGAATCATGATGCCGGTGAGGGATTCAAGTTGTCGCAAAACGTGAAGGCAAGCTTGTTCCAAATGAAGGGTTCACATTTCAAAAGGCTGCGAGGTGTAGTAATCGGAAACTGTACCAGGAGAGGGGTTCAGTCTAAGCGACTGTAGACGATCTTGTAGTTGTGAAAAGCCTCCGACTTCAACAAATCGCAACAGCTTTCAATAAACGAAGTGCAACAAGTTTAAGTGAGGGTAAACGCTTATGCTCCCGTTATTGTTGCCAACCACCGCCCAGCGCCTGATAAAGCTGAACCAAGGCAGTCAATTCATTCCCTTGAGCCTGGGCCAGCGCAAGCTCCGCTGAGAAGTAATTTGTGTTGTTGGTGAGAACTTCCAAATAGTCTGTGGTTCCGGCCTTAAAGCGTACTTCTGAGAGCCGTGCCGCATCCTGAGCGGACGCTACCAGATGCTCCTGCTGGATTCGGAACTCGCGGTTTTTCTGGTAAGCAACCAGGGCGTTTGAAACATCGCGAAAAGCGCCCTGAATCGTCTGCTTATAAGTAAGGAGGAATTCCTGGCGCTGTGCCTCAGTGAAACGAACGTTGGATTTAAGCCTTCCGCCCTGAAAAATTGGCTGCGAAACTCCTCCAACCAGGCTCCAAAATCCGGCAGGGCCGGTGAACAGGTTGGTTAGCGCGGTGCTTTCATATCCGCCGGCCCCCGTCAGCGAGATTTGCGGGAAATATGCAGCTCTGGCCACTCCGATTTGCGCATTCGCCGCAACCAGGTTTTGTTCTGCCTGAAGAATGTCCGGCCTGCGTGCCAGGAGTGAAGAAGGAACACCGACGGGTACTTCCGGCGCGTGCGGTTGCTCAGTGAGCTTCAGACCGCGAGGAACATCGCCCGGATTATTTCCCAGGAGAATGCTGATCGCGTTTTCCTCCTGCGTAATCTGGCGCTCCAGGTCCGGGACCTCTGCTGCAGCCGTATAAACAAGCTGCTCCGACTGGCGAACATCCAGCAGAGAATTGATCCCGTGCTGCTCAAGCGTCTGCACCAGTTGTAGTGAATCGCGACGCGAAGTGAGAGTGCGTTTGGAAATTTCTAACTCCAGGTCCAATTGCCGCAGCACGAAGTAATCACTTGCAACATTGGCAACCAGCGTTGACATAACTTCTTTCTGGGCCCACTGCGCTGAAAGCACATTGGCCCGTGCGGCCTCCGTGGCGCGGCGATATTTCCCCCAAAAATCGAGGTTCCACGATCCCACCGCGTTTACCTGACCAAAACTTGTTTGAAACGACGGGATCGGACCGCTTGAGGCGCTTCGTTCACCGGTGATGTTGCCGCCCACACTGACCTCGGGAAGTTGATTAGCGCGCGTGATCCCAAGCTGGGCCTGGGCCTCAAGCACACGGGCCGCGGCAATGCGAACATCGTAGTTGTTCTTCAAGGCCGTGCGGATGAGGCCTTGTAGCTCCTTGTCCTGAAAAACTTCCCACCACTTTTCATCGCCCAGCGAAGCCGCAGCTGAGTATCCCGCAACGGGTTGGGTCTGACCGTTCGCTGCTGGTGGCGCAGTGGTAGTCTCTTCAGGCGGCTGCCTGTACGCCGTGGGGACGTCCACAGCCGGCCTGTGGTAGTTCGGCCCCACCGCGCATCCGGCGAGAACGGCAGTAAGAGCAAGCCAGAGCGGCAATAGTCCTAGCGATTGCTTATTACGAATCAATTGAAACATGGCTTAGTCTCCATCCTGCATGGCGAAAGCACGCTGCGCGGCCGGAACTGCCATTCGATCCGACCGGAAGAATGAGTAGCGATTGAGTACTTTCTCCTGGAACTCTTCAAGGTACAGGTAGATCGCAGGCGTGATATAGAGCGTTACAAACTGCGAAACAACCAGACCTCCGATTACGACAAGTCCCAACGGCCTGCGTGAAGCACCGTCAGCGCCATAGCCCAGAGCGATCGGCAATGCGCCGAGAATTGCGGCCATGGTGGTCATCATGATTGGCCGAAAGCGTTTCATGCTGGCATCGTGGATCGCCTCATCGTCGCGGATGCCTTGACGCACTCTTTGCTCCGCAAAGTCCACAATCATGATTCCGTTTTTCTTTACGATGCCCATCAGCATGAACATTCCGATATAGGCATAGAGAGAGGCTTCCGCCCCGAAGAGCCAGAGCGTTAACAATCCTCCCACCAGGGCCACCGGAAGTGAGGAAAGCACGGTAAGCGGATGCAGATAACTCTCATAGAGAATGGCGAGAATCACATACATCACAAATACTGCAACCAGCATGAGCACAGCTAGATCAGACACCGTATTCTGAAAAGTAAGCGCCTGGCCTTGAAGTCCACCCTGCACGTCAGCAGGAAGGATCTCTTTCGCCGATTTCTCCACGAACTCAGTCGCCGGCCCGATGGCGTAACCCGGTTTCAAGTTGAAGAACAGAGTCACGCTGGCAAATTGGTTGATGTGGTTAACTGCCTGTGGTCCGATAATCGGCTTCCAGGTTGCAAGCGCGTTGAGCGGTACCAAACGCTGGCCGTCGTCACTCTTGATGTAAAGCCGGCTCAGGTCCTGAGGATCGGCACGCTGAGGGTCCGCCACCTCTAGAATTACCTGGTATTGATCCGTTGGTTGCTTGATCAGGTAGCTATAATTTTCTGAATACGCATTATGGAGCAGGGTAAGAATGCGGCTCTCAGAGACGCCATAAAGTTTGGCCTGGTCACGCAGAATATCGATTTGCAAGTTCGGCGTGTGGTTGAAGAGGTCAGAGTTCACAAACAGAAAGCCCGGATATTGATACATCTTGGCTAGCAGCTTGGCCGCAGTACCGTAAACCTGGGTCGCATCGATTCCAGATATAGCGTAGGCGAATTGTCCTTGCACGTTGGCCGTGGCGCCCGTGCTGATTTCAAGCGCCGGGTTGGGCTGCATGAAAGCCATAACTCCGGGAACCGCGTTGGCAATCGCGCCCATTTCCTGCCCGGCCACAACATCAATAGGTGGGCGTTCTGATGGGTCCTTCAAAAAGGAAATCAGGAACGCCTGGTTCGATGGTAGGAACCCGCTGTTGCCGCTCATGGTAAAGGTGCTGCGCACGGCCGGGTTGACGCGCATGATGTTTTCTACCTGCGTCTGGTAGGCATGCATCTGCTCGGGCGACGTGCCTTCCTGCGCAATCAGCACTCCGCGAATGAACGAACTATCGCCCACTGGTAGAAATGACTTGGGAATTTTGTAGAACAGATAGCCGGTTCCAGCCAAGCAGATTAGCCATGTTACAGCGGAGATCCAGCGGCGGCGGAGAAAGAACCGGAGAGAGCGTCCGTACAGATCAAGAACGCGACTTTCCACAGCTCCAAACGCGCGCTCCATCCAGGTCTTTTTGGAACCTTCTCCACGTTCGCGCAGCAGTCTTGAAGTCATTAATGGTGTGAGCGTTAGCGAAACCAATCCGCTGGCGATAATGGAGATCACAATGGTGATGGAGAACTCGCGAAAAATGCGTCCCATCAACCCGCTCATGAACACCAGCGGGATAAAAACGGCAGCCAGGGAAAGCGTCATCGCCAGAATGGTGAAGCTGATTTCCTTGGCGGAATTCAGTGACGCTTCCAGTGCGCCTTGTCCCTGCTCCATGAGGCGGACGGTGTTCTCCAGGAACACAATTGCATCATCGACTAGAAAGCCGATGGCCAGCGTGATGGCCATCAGGGAAAGATTGTCGAGGCTGTAGCCGAGCAAGCTCATCGCGATAAACGTCAGCAGCAGTGAGAGCGGTAATGCTACTGCCGGGATCAACGTGTCAGTCGCGCGGCCCAGGAAGATAAAGATGACGATTACTACGAGAAAGAAAGCGATATAAAGGGTGGACTGAACATCCTTGATATTGTTGACGATCGTCTGTGAGCGATCATAAGCGGTAACAATGCGTACGGAACCGGGAAGCTGCGATTGAATGCTCGGCAGAAGATCGCGAACTGATTTTGCAACCTGTACTGCGTTCACACCCGCTCGCCGGTACACGCCGACTACAACCGTCGCATGAGGTTGCGGATAGCCGCGGACCCAAAAGCGCATGTCGATCCGCTCATCCTGCACGCCCTGTTTGGCCGTGGCAATGTCCTTAAGGTAAACCGGAGCGCCATTATTTTGCGCCACGATCAGGTTGTTGTATTCATCCGCCGTATTGAGCTGTCCCTGCGGTTGAAGAAGGAAGGTGCGGTTTAGTCCATCGAGTTGGCCTGCGCCCGTGTAACTGGTTCCGCTCTTGATGGCGTTGGTCAGATCATCGAGCGTGGTATTCCGCACCGCCATGGCAGAGGGATCAGCCTTGATGCGTATTGCTGAACGCGTTCCGAACACCGCTACCTGACTCACACCGGGCAAAATGCTGATGCGCTCGCCTACCTGAGTGTTGGCATAATCGTATAGCTGCCCTTCAGTCGCCGTATCGCTTACCAGCGGAATGTACATAATCGGCTGGTCGTTCGGGTTGGTCTTGGTGAACGTCGGCGGGCTCGGCAAATCCACGGGGAGCTGCCCTTGTGCGCGAGTGATTGCCGCCTGTACATCTGTTGCGGCACCGTCGAGGCTCTTGGAAAGATCAAACTGCAGAACAAAGCTTGAATGTCCCTGGATATTATTGGAGGTTACCAACTCCAGACCGGGAATCTGCATGAATTGTCGTTCCAGCGGCGTCGCGATGTTGTTTGCCATGGTATCCGGCGTGGCCCCTGGATAACTGACCTGCACTTGGATCACCGGATAATCAATGGCAGGCAGATCGCTCACCGGCAGGTGGAAGTATGCAAACACTCCAAACAGGATGACCGACACTGTCAGCGCGACCGTCATTACAGGGCGGCGAATAAATGGTTCAGAGAAGTTCATGATTGACCTCCGCCTGGAGTGCTTTCTTTGTTCGCGCCGTTCGCGGGAGCCGAACTAGAGGACGGAGCTACCCGCACCTTGCTGCCCGGCCGAACTAACAACTGGCCGGTGACCACGACGCGCTCATTGGGAGCCAGCCCTTCTGCAATAACAACGTCATCACCTTGACGTTGGCCTAGTTTTACCGGCCTCAGCTCAGCTGAGTCATCAGATTTCACTACGTAGACAAATGGCCCTTGCTGGCTGATCTGAGTGGCCTGATTGGGGATCAGCACCGCTCCTTTTTCAGTTGTCAATACAAGCTTCACATCAACAAATTGCCCAGGCCAGAAGTGACGGTCGGCGTTACTTAATGTGGCCCGCAGATTGACGGTCCCGCTACCGCTTTGCACGGAGTTATCGAGGAACTCGACGCGTCCGGCTCTCGCGCTGCTTTCCGGCTCAGAAGGCAGGCGAATCATGGCTTTCAATCCACCGTGAGCAATCTGTTTCTGAACGTCAGGAAGATCGCGCTCAGTGATCGTGAAGTTAGCGTAGATGGGATCAAGACGCTGAATAGAGAGCAACGAACTGGCATTCGCTTGCACAACGTTTCCTACATCCACCAGTCGGGATCCCGCACGGCCGTCAATGGGAGAATGAATGTAGCAGTACTCCAGGTTGAGCTTCGCCGTCTCCACTGCTGCTTCTGCGGCCTGCACCTGGGCCTGGCCAACATCGACTGCGTTCTTCTTGGTGTCATAATCCTGTTTTGAAATAGCTCGCGTATCGATGATCTCCTGATCGCGAGAGAATTGAATCTTTGCGAGTTCAAGTGCTGCCCTTGTCTGGGCCAGCGTTGCCTCGGCGGAATCAAGCTGAGATTTATACGGGCGGGGATCAATTACAAAAAGGAGCTGGCCTTTTTTCAGGTTATCGCCGTCAGTGAAATGGCGCTCAACAATGCGTCCGCCGACCTGTGGAGTTACATTGACCGACTCATAGGCGGCGTTTTTGCCGATTTCATCGAGATATTTGGGCACATCGTGCGTTCCGGCCTGGACCACTGTAACCAGCGGTGCAGGCGGCGCCGACGCGCCAGCTGCATGAACACTGCTTCGGCTGCACGCCGAAAGCGCAAGCATGGACAACAAGACCACACCAAAGCCAATTCGTCTATCAATAAAATTACGATGATTCATTGCCAAGCGGTTCGTCATTATCTTCATCCTGTACCGTTCCAAAAACTGTTGTTATCTTGCCGTTGTTTATGCGGGCGTTGCTAAACGCCTTAAAAGAGCCAGATCGATTAAATTGTGGCGCTTTCCCCTTGTGCTCTTAACGGTGCCGTCCCGCAACCCACTCTTGATGGCCGAGGAATCCTTCAATTGCTTTAATGCCGTCATGCGTGCTGCGACCAGGCGCTCACGGGTCCATCCAAGAAGCAGAGCGCACTCGTGGTCTGAATAGCCTTCACAAAAAGAGAGGACAAAAGCAAAACGCTCCCGCGCTGGAAGCTTGGCGAGAGCCGAAATTTCAGCGGGTAAATCCAGGTCTGCCGATGCGGTATGCACTCCGGCACTCTCGGTGACGCCGGAAGCCATGGCAGGACTCTCGTGCGTAATCTCCGGAGCAATGCTGCGAATTGCACTCTTGATGACTACCCGGCGTGCCCAAAACCGCGCCCACTCCTTGAAGACCTGATTACCGGATGTGCAGTCCTCCAGCCCTGCCACAAAACACTGCTCAGCCTTTTCCTGGTCTGCCGTCAGCACCAGTGCCAGTAGATAGAGACTTTGCATGTCGTCCCGGAAGATCCGGCAAAAGTCGCTGCCTGTTGCGTAGAGAGTTGCCCGTTCTTTGGATAACTGCTTCATATTTTATAAAGCTCCCTTCATCACCGTTCATCAGTGTTTGGAACGCGCCCGCTCAAGGACGCAATTCAGGGGTGTCCGGCACTTCTGTGCAAGCTGTTGCAGAACGTGCTTTGTGAGCACGCCGCTGCAGCGGAACTTTGCTCCCTCCTGCATCAGCTCAAAAATGGCCGCTTCACCCGCGGAATCAATGACGGTTGCATTGGTCAAATCGATAACCATCCCGCGTCCATTCAGTGAATCGCCGACTTCATTCCAGACCCTGCGAAGTTCAGGCACCCACGGCTTGGTCAGGGTTCCCTCTACTACCAGGCTTCTCTCTTCCGATGTTTCGATAGTGGAAATCTTGAACATATGATCCTTGCTACTGGAGAAGAGCACGTCGCCAGCCAAACGCGCCGTTCTGTTCAAATCACCGCAGGCCGTTGAATCATCAGGAGATCGTGAATCGGCGATCCATTGAGGTGTCGAAAATGACGATTTTTTATTCGACAAATGTCGAAGCTGTCGAAGTGTGGTCATGATTGCCCTCACGGTTGAAGACGTTTGAAAGCATTGAAAATTGTCTGAACATTGTTACGACGAACGAGAAGTGCACCAATCGACAATGCGCTTGGTGACGAAGGTAGAATTTATTTAGATATCTGCTGCAAGAAATCTACAACAGTGCTCGAGGTTGGATGCCGAGCTTTTTCATTCGTGAGATGAGCGTGGTTCGCTTGAGGCCCATGCGGGCCGCAGCGCCGTCAACGCCGGCAACGCGGCCTTTTGTGTCTTTCAGAATGCGCAGAATGTTTTCCCGCTCCTTTGTGTCTGGGGATACAGCAACTGCTTTCTCCGCGTTATCGCTCAATTCACCAATCGGCACGCGAAGAATGGGGCCATGAGTGAGAATTACAGACCGCTCAATGAAGTTTTCCAATTCGCGGATGTTCCCCGGCCAGCCCCAGCCGGAAAGCTTTTTCATGACTCCGGAGGGAATGGACTCAATCTGCTTTTCCATGCGGCGGCCGTACTTCTGCGTAAAATAGCGCACCAGCAATGGAATATCTTCAGGACGCTCCCGTAACGGGGGTATGCGGATGGGAAACACATTGAGGCGGTAGAACAAATCGCTTCTGAACTCCCGACTCGCGATCATTTTCTCCAAGTCCCGGTTGGTTGCCGCCACCAGCCGCACGTCCACACGCTGGGTCCGCGTGCTGCCCAGGCGTTCGAATTCTCGCTCCTGCAAGGCGCGCAACAGCTTGGGCTGAATCTCCAGAGGAATGTCGCCAACTTCGTCAAGAAAAAGAGTTCCCTGGTTTGATAGTTCCAAACGTCCGATCTTTTGTGTAATTGCTCCGGTAAAAGCGCCCCGCTCGTGCCCAAAAAGCTCGCTTTCAAGCAGTCCCGTTGGAATGGCAGCGCAATTCAGCTTGACGAACGTGCGGTCTTTGCGCCGGCTGCGCTCATGGATAGCGCGCGCAATCAGCTCCTTACCGGTACCAGTCTCCCCAAGCAGCAATACAGTGGAATCGCTCGGGGCTACCGTTTCCACCAGGCTGAGAACATGGCGTAGGGCTGAACTCTGGCCGACAATCCCCTCAAAATCCATTTCGCCGCGGATTTCATCCTCAAGATAGAGCTTTTCTTGAGCGAGCCGGTCCTTGAGTATCGCGATTTTGCGATACACCGTCGCATTCTCTATGGCGATGGCCACCTGGTTTGCAACCTGAGTCAGAAAACTGACCTCTTCATCGTCAAAAGTATCCTCGTCACGTCGGGCAAGGGCCAGGACCCCAAGCAGGCGCTTGCGGCTGATGAGCGGCAAATCGCAAAATGAATTCATCCCTTCTGCTTTTGCCTTCCGATACATTTCCGGAGCAATGGTCGCGGGATCCATCCGATTTATGACAATCGCTTTTCCCGTGGTGAAAGAATCGCCCGGCAATGTGCCCTCGATAGGGACCATGGAACCTTCAGTAAAAATTCCTTTGCCGTCCGGATAATCCAGAGCATGGACCCGCAGATGCTTGCATTCTTCATCGGGCAACATCACTGCTGCGGCATCGCAGCCCATTACACGCCGTACACTGGTTGAAACGACATGCAGGAGCTCATCGAGTTCAAGATTGGAGACTACCTGGTTAGTGAGATCAAGAATCAGTCTCATCCTGTCCTGCAATAGTTCAGAGGAGTACAGGTTCACAGCAGCATCAAGAACAAGCGCGAGCTGATTTGCAACCAGCTCCAGAAAGCGGACTTCCTCGTCAGGATAAGAACCGGGAAGCGTGCTGCCGAAGGTTACAACGCCAATGCGGCGCTGGCCCCTGACCAATGGAAACGTGCAGGTCGCTAGAATTCGCTCATCGCGCAGAAATATCTTGAACTCAGGGAAACGTACTTCGTTGCGCCAATCGGAAATCACCAGCGGCTGCCGGATCTCTTGCGCCCAAGTAGTTGGTGCATCCTGCTGGATATTTTCATTGTCGGAATACGGGCGAAGTTCCCCTGCTACATTCAGCATCTGCCACGCAACCGTTTCGCTTGCCTTGTGAAATGCGAGCAGATGAAGATAGTCGAAAGACGCGATCTCGCGCAGCTCATTCAAGAGCGCTTCTTTCGCGTCGCTACAATTGCAACAGAGCGCTACAGCTTTACCCAGCCGAAGCACCGCGGTAAAGCGATCAGCATATATTTCTGGTCGTACGGCATGTAAGGTAGACATCGTCCGGATCCCGTCTGTTATGTGCAGGCCCCTTAAGATAATTTTACAGATGTTAGCCGCCTATAAAAGGGTTCATTAAAAAGATGGAGAAATGCTTCATCAGACTTGGCTTCAGCGACTCCGAGACATAACGTTATTCACATTTCGCAGCAATTCGGAAACAATCTCATCAGAAGCATTGGCAGCAGATTCGCGACAGCGCTCGATACTCGCCGCGCCCTCCGCATTCACGCGCGAGCCTGAGCGAGAAGAGTAAGTCAGATTCGTGAATTCTGTCTGGAACGACTGGTTCCATATAAAATGGCTCAGCTCGTTTTCATAGAGAACCATGTGACCGCGACGTCGGCAGGCGTCATATCTACTTGAACTTTTTGCTGACCGTCAATCATGACAGCCGAGCTTCAGCCGCAGCCAGAATAGCTGGAGGAAAGACGCATGATTTACGGGTTTGCCGGTCCAGATGGACGGCGGTCAGCTCCGTTGTAGCCGCTACTGTGTTGGTTTCGATATTTCGCATCTCGTGCTTAAAACGTATGACTTTGTCACGGACCTCCAGGACTTGGGAGCGAATTTCGATAACGTCTCCCGCCAGCAGCTCCTGCTTGTACGAAGTATTTTGCTGCACTCCGACCATGCCGCGCTGCTGCTCTCGCAGGTAAGAGGGCGTAATTCCCAGCTCTGCAAACAGATTCCACGTGGCTTCGTCGAATTTGCCCGTGTACCACATAACATTCATGTGCCCCACATGGTCGCAGTGCCACGGATAGACGGTCCCCTTGTAAGTGAGAGTTTCCATTACCGCAGCAAGCCTCCTTTAGGGATTTGATGATATGAATGATCAGGACTTAACAGGACTTAATAAGAGTGCTGCTATTGTCCCGCACCAGGTGGGATGATAGCAAAACTGAAGCACGATGATGTAGCTAGGCAATAGGCCCTTTAAGGTTGTGTTTTCAAAATGGGAATCATCATAGCTGTATGCAAGCTTGTCCATTTGCAGGTACGTCACTAACGCTGACAGCGAATGGCGCCCTGAATGACAATCACTAGCTGGGTCAACTACCGTGGTCCTGATCTCACACGGAAAACTTTGGATCACCTTCGACGACTTTAGTATCCAGCTTCGGTGTCTCGCCCTTGCGCCATAGTGGTGCATGGAATTTGACGCGATAATTCAACGGGCCGCCGTCCGGTTGATCGCTTCGATTGACTGGACGCTCGATGCACACAAATTCAGTTTGCAGGTCGTCGCTGCTGACGCGCACCACTGCATACCCGTGCCCGCCTATATCGACAAATGAAAGATGGGGAGACAACTGCGGATTGGATTGTTCCCTGGCCTTGTTGATGTCGCCGGACTTGACGTATTCCAGGCAGGACCGCACGCCATGCCGCAGAAGCATGTTCTCCATAGGCTGGGGCGCCTGGTCCTGGGGCCCCTGTCCAACCCAGAGAGGGCGAAGCGGTTCATCCTTGGGGAACTTGTATTGGTTGGCTTCCCATCCTCCCGGGGCTGAAATGGAGCCGGTGACAAAAGCCAAACCTACCGGTTCAAACTTTTTGGGTGGCAGGGACTTGGCAGAAAAGCCGGCCCAAAAGGAATGGAGGTCGCCTGCCACGGTGGCAAGGCCCGTAATGCCATGCTCCCGGACGAAATCATAGATCTCGCCTTTTTCCAGGAAAGCAGTTGAAACATCGCCGGCCAACGTGAGCGCGTAGCCCTCTCCAGGCCACTTTTTGGCCGCCAGTCCGTCGGGCAGATTCTGGGGATCAACCCGCTCTTCCAGGGTCGCCGTTGTGCTTCCCCAGATTTTCCACGTTGCCTTTGAGTTTCTGAGCTGTTCAAGGAACCAGGCTTTCTGCTCCGCGCCCAGGATGGTTTGTGGAGGCTCGTCTTTGCGGAAGTTGGGGATTTCCTTTTCTCCGAAACGGATGGTTTGGGGCGGTTTTCCATTGTTGTAGCCGCGTCCACCATCCAGGATCTCGATCACTTCCTGGGCGCTGAAAAGTTGGAAGTCCTTGTCATCCAGGCCATCTGTTTCAGGACGCCCGAACGGGTCTTCCGATCGATAGCTGCGCTCGTCCGTAATGATCAGATCCAGATGTTTGCCCCACCGCAAACTGCGATGGCCTCTCAAACTTCCGAGTGCAGCCAGATTGTTCGGTTCCTGGCCCAGGCCGTGCTCGTCAAACTTTGTGATCGGCGCATCCACTACTTTGGGTGGCCCAAAGGTGGCCAGTGAAGGGCCGCCGCTCTTGATCATCCGCGCCGGCTGATACTCAAAGAACGCCTGCATGGCTGCCACTTTTCGCGTCTGGGCCGGAAAAGTTTTCGGTCCAAACTTTTGGAAACTCTGCCATCCCTGCCAGCTGAATTCGTGGTTGTCCCACATGGGCACAAACGGAAAATGTGCACGCGCGTCTTGCAACTCAGGGTCGTGCAGATACGCTTTATAAACCGCACGGTAATCTTCCACCGTAGTGGGGATGTGAAAGTCGGATATTTTTTCGCCGTGCGGATAACGGACGATCTCCCGTACCTGACGGGCGTAATATGTCTTCCGGTCTTCGGGGTACCAAACCAGCTCATAAATGAAGTCGCCAAGATGCAGGACGAAACCGAGCTTTTCCGCCTCAGGAGCGCGTTCGTCCTCATAAATCATTCTTCGGTACGCGTTTTGCGCGCCGAGGTTTGCGTTTTGACAGCTTACAAACGCAAAACGAACTGGTCGCGGATCATGATCGTCCGGCGCAGTGCGTGTCCTGCCAATTCGACTGCCGTTTCCATCACTGTCCGCAAAACGATACCAATAGACCCGGGCAGGTTTTAGCCCTCCCACCAGGACGCGGCAGGTCCAATCAGCCTCCGCTGAGATTGGGACGCTCTGCGTCGCCACGACGCGGTGAAAAGCCTGGTCTTCCGCCACCTCCAGCATCAGGCGCGATGGTGGTGGTTGACCCTCGGGCGCTCTGCGCGTCCACAATAGAACGCTGTTGCTGTTTGGATCTCCTGACGCGACTCCCTCCGGAAAGAGATCTCGCCGCTCATGCCATGACACGGTTGATGCTGTTGCGAAGTGCTTTGCCCAGACAGCCGAAGCACTAACAAGCATGGCGGTTTTCAAAAATTCTCGTCTCGTCACAGGAGCCATCGGCAAAGACCTCAAATTAAAATTTATCTCTTTGAAGTAAAAGAGTGATTTTTCACTTGGCGACGGCGCATTCCTCGAGGAGGCGAAAGCTCGCACGCCTTCTTCTCTGACGAACTTCAAATCAATTGGTTATCGAGAGGCCGGGGCATTGCCAGGGATGAAATGATCTAGGACGTCGCGTTCCAGTTCGACCGGGCCAGCATTTCGGTGTGCCACTGACGTCACGGTCCTTTACGGCCTGAGTAGTGGGATGATAAATAGAGCAGCTTCTCTGGCTAATATGCGCGACTAAGGAATATGGACATCCTCGTTATCTGAAATATGTAGTGTTACATCGTTCTTTTCGCTGATTACCATTCCAGCCCTGCAGCTTGGAGCGGTTAGATTGATATGCGACAGGTGCATCAAACAGCCGCCGCCGAAAATTTGTAAGTGTGGGCTTCTTTGATGGAAAAACCTTTCAGTAGGTATTTGCATCTATGTGACTCTACGTGAGATTCTGAACGCCCGGGGGGCGCGTCAATGCCTGAACCGATTACCTTCGCTGGTACTCCACTCGGGGAGTATCGCCATATTTGTGCTTTCTTCCACACGCCCGACGAAATGTATCGCACCCTGATGCCATTCATCCAAGACGGCTTCAAACGGGGAGATCGTGCCTTTCACATTGTGGATGGACGGAATTTAGATAATCACGTCACCCGCTTGAAGAAGGCCGGTATAGAGGCTGAGAAAGCCATGGAGCAAGGACAGCTAGAAGTCCGGAATTGGCACCAGGCATACCTGCGCGACGGACACTTCTCGCAGGACCGAATGCTGGCCCTTATCGAAGAGGTGCTTCAAGCGGGTCCTAAGCAGGGTTACGAAATTACGCGGCTCGTCGCACACATGGAGTGGGCATTGGAGGATATGCCCGGAGTTGATGATTTGGTGGAATACGAGACGCGGCTTAACTACGTGCTGCCGCGTTATAAAGATCCCGTCATATGAACGTACGATTGCGCCAAGTTTGGCGCCGGCGTAGTAATGGATATAATGAGAACGCATCCAATGGTTATCATTGGTGGCGTTCTTCAGTCCAATCCCTTTTTTGTTCCACCGGACGAGTTTCTGCTTGAGTTGAGGGAACGTGGCGCTTACCGGATCAAAGCAGCCCCCACGCACGCCTGAATTGGATCACAGGCGCAACAGCGAATCAGAGTTGCGCGAAGCGGTGTTATTGCGCCGCGCCATGCGCGACCTGCTTGCGTTGTGCACAATCCCGGCAGCATGGGTGGGACGAGAACCGGACGCAATTGCTAAAGGGGTGGTTGACGTACTGGTTACCGCCTTGCGCGTTGAGTGCGGCTATCTTATGCTGCGCGGTGACCCAGCCAACATAGAGGTGATGCAAGGAGTTGCGCCTCGCGAAGTCATTGAAGCTCTGCTTTTGAAATGCGCAGGCGAGCTGCCGCGGGCGCCGCTTGTGCATGATTTATGCCATGCTCATCGAGCCGCGATTGTACCTATCAGAGTGGCATCAAAGTCCGGGTTCGTCGCTGCTATTTCATCGCGAGTTGATTTTCCCACCGAAACGGAATCGATGCTTATGTCAGTTGCGGCGAACCAGGCGGCAATTTCCCTGGAAGCCGCGCAACTCCGTACCCAGGCGGAGTTAGAACGCCGCCGCCTGCAGGAGTTGATGGCACAAGCCCCCGCCGCCATGGCTCTGATGTATGGCCCGGAACACCGTTATACCTACGTAAACGATTATTACGTCCGGGTCACAGGAAGAACCAGTGAAGCTGACTTCATCGGCAAAACTCTGGAGGAAAGCCTTCCGGAAACCGAGACGGCGGTGTTTCGTAAATTGCTTGACGACGTTTACCAGACCGGCAACCCTTACGTTGGGCGAGAGATGAAGGCGACTCTGAATCGTGACGGACAGAACGTTGAAGTGTACTTTGATTTTGTCTACCAGGCGATTCGAAACTCTGCAGGACATATCGAGGATGTTCTGGTCCATGCCGTTGATGTTACGGACAAGGTGTTGGCGAGAAGAACGATTGCTGAAAGCGAAGAGAGACTGCGATTGGCTCAGAGTGCCGCCCAGATTGGTACCTGGGAATGGGATGCAGTGAGCGGTAAAAACAGCCTGTCACCTGAACTTCATTACCTGTTTGCCACCAGTGCAGAGGATCCTGATCGTGTGCAGGTTTGGGCCCAACGAGTGCATCCAGAAGATTGGGAGCGAGTCCAGCAGTTGATGCAAGAAGGATATCGCCATGGAGAAATGGAATTTGAATACCGTTACCTGAACCCAGATATGGGAACGCGATGGTTCTATTGCAAAGGCCGCCGAGGCGAGGGTGAGACGCGGATGCTGGGTGTCGTTCAGGATGTGACCCAGCGCAAGACGGCGGAAGAAGCGCTACGCGAGAGCGAGGAGGAGCTGAGAATTCTTCAGCGTGTGGGGGCAGCTTTAGCGTCAGAACTCGAACTGAAGAAACTTGTGCAGGCAGTCACCGACGCCGGGCGCGAGCTCAGCCAGGCGGAGTTTGGCGCGTTCTTTTACAACGATACTGACGCAGCGGGCGAGAAATATCTTTTGTACACCCTGTCCGGCGCCCCGGATGAAGCGTTCAGCGGGTACCCTATGCCGAGAAATACTGCCGTGTTCGGGCCCACATTCAGAGGTGAAGGGACGGTTCGTGTTGCTGACATACGGCAGGACCCGAGATATGGCAAAAATCCACCGTACAACGGAATGCCCAAGGGGCACCTCCCGGTGCGCAGCTACCTGGCAGTACCGGTGATCTCAAGATCGGGAGAGGTAATTGGCGGGTTGTTCTACGGTCATTCCCAGGTGGGTATTTTTACGGAAAGAGCGGAGCGGCTGGTCGAGGGCATCGCCAGACAGGCTGCAATCGCTATTGATAACGCCCGCCTCTTTGAAACTGCTCACCAACAACGGGACCGGGCCGAAGAGAGCGAAGCACGGCTGCGAGCTAATCAGGAGAAACTACAGAGTGCATTGGTTGCTTCACAACGTCTCGCTGCTATTGTCGAGTCCTCCGATGACGCAATTGTGAGTAAAGATTTGAATGGTATTGTGACTAGCTGGAACCTTTGTGCGGAAAGGACATTCGGGTACAAAGCGGAAGAGATAATCGGTAAGCCTATTACCACCATCATCCCGTCTGAGTTGCAGGATGACGAGCGGCGCATTCTAGCGACTATCGCACGGGGCGAACGTATTGAACACTTTGAAACGGTACGAAGGACAAAGAGCGGCGAACTTATTGATGTTTCTCTGACCATTTCACCCATCAAAGACGAACAGGGTAGGGTGATAGGGGCGGCCAAAATAGCGCGTGACATTACGCAACGCAAGAGAACGGAAAAGGCACTCCAATTGACTGAGAAGCTGGCTTCCGTTGGCCGGCTTGCCGCCACGGTGGCCCATGAACTAAATAATCCACTTGAGGCGGTTACGAACTTCATTTTTCTTGCGCAAACTACAGATAACCTGCCGGAATCTGCGAAGGAGTACCTTACTTCGGCTGACCGGGAGTTGGAACGAGTCAGCCATATTGCCCAGCAGACGCTCGGGTTTTACCGGGACACGTCTGCCCGCACCGTAGTGGACATTCGCGAGTCACTGGATGATGTACTACGGGTGTTTGAGAGTAAACTGCGTTACAAATCACTTAAGGCCAACATCAATGCCGAAAAAGGACTAAAGATGGAAGCGCTGGGCGGCGAAGTGCGCCAGGTTTTTTCCAATTTGATATCCAACGCCATTGATGCATCGCCGACCCGCGGCATGATCAAAATTCACGCCAAGACAATTATCAAGCGCGGCAGTCCGTACGCTCAGATAGCATTTGCAGATCACGGATGTGGAATTCCTGATGGGGTGAAATCGAACATTTTCAACCCCTTCTTTACAACGAAGAGCGACGTGGGAACTGGTCTGGGACTGTGGGTTTCCAAAAGTTTGGTGGAGAAGCATGGTGGCCGGATAGCCTTCCGCAGCACGCAAGGCAAGGGCACTGTGTTTATTCTGCAATTCCCGCTGCGCGGGCCCCATCACAACAAAGGACACGAAGGTGCAACTGCATGACATTTGAAGGGGACGAAAACAAATGACATTTACGGAATTGCACTTGTTTTCAGGAAAAATGCCTCTTCCAGGGGCCTCGGGAGATTCATCCATTCTCAGCGATGACTCATCCAGAAAACAGCGCATTTTAGTGGTAGATGACGAAGAGTTGATTGCACACAGCTTGAGAGACATCCTTTCGCGGGCAGGATTCGACACGATATGTGCGCTCAGCGGCGCAGAGGCGATTGAACTGGCCGAGGAGATTTGCCCGGATATTGTGATCAGCGATGTAATTATGCCTGATCTTGATGGAGTGCAAACAGCCATTCGTATCCAACGAGCCTGCCCAGAAGCTCGAATACTATTGTTCTCCGGACAAGCTGCAACATCAGACTTGCTCCAGAGAGCAAGAGCAGAAGGCCACACTTTTGACCTCTTGCCTAAACCGATCCATCCTGCCCGACTAATTGCAGCTCTGCGCAAGCTGATGTGAGCACGTGTGGTGTTCGCTAAACAGATTGATGATCGCACCGCACCTATTCGATTCCAGAAGGCCCGAGAAGGTGAATGAGTCAGGGTTCAGGAATCGCGAAATTCACATTTGACCATCGATCTAAAATCCACTACCATATGGTTGTGGATAGTCTCGGTACAACATTTGCGGCTTTGTCTGATCCAACCCGGCGGGCGATGATCGAACGGCTTTCACGTGGGCCTGCTTCTGTGCATGGATTGACGAAACCGTTTGCCCTCTCGCAACAGATGATTTCAAAACATATTGCCTACCTGGTGCGGGCGCGGATTGTGATCAAGACGAAGCGTGGACGAGAGAGTATCTGCACGCTTAGGCCAGAGGCGATAAAGACAGTCAGCGACTGGGCGATCAGCTATCGCCAATTCTGGGAAGAGAGTTTCGACAAACTGGAGATGGTTATAAAGCAAATGAAAAAAGCGGAGGCCAGAGATGCCAAAAAACACAGTAAATGAGACGGAGCGGATGGTTGTCACAAGAGTTTTTGATGCTCCACGAGAATTGGTTTGGAAGGCGTGGACAGACCCGAAATATGTAATGCAGTGGTGGGGCCCCAATGGCTGTACTTCACCTTTTTGCGAGATGGATTTTCGCGTAGGAGGGAAATTTCTCATTTGCGGAAGAATGCCGGACGGCCAGGAATTCTGGAATGGCGGTGAATACCACGAGATTGTTCTGCACGAGAAGATCGTTTCCTCCATGTACTTTGCGGACTCGAAAGGGAACAAGATTGACCCTGCGCAAATTGGAATAGAACATGAGGCTATCGAAGGTGCGCACGACGTGATCACATTTGAGGACCTTGGCAACGGCCAGACGAAACTCACCTTTATTGGAAATGAGCCCATGCAGAACGCAATCGAGAGTGGTCAGTTGGAGGGCATGAAGCAGCTACTCGATAAGGTTGCTGCAGTTGTTGCGGGGCTGAAGCAGACGAAATAAGAAGCTGAAGCTTTGATCATCATGCGCGAGATAATGAACGCAAAGCAAACGCAGGTCCACCCCTGTAACCCGAGCCAGGGGGGCAGCGTAGGCTTAGTTCAATCGCCGATCTCGTTACCTGGCCGGGTCCCCGGTTGCGAAAGCAGTTGCGTTCTTTCGCACGTAGAGTTGGGCGACTGCGAAAGGCTCATGACGGATTGCGGAAAAACTGCCAGGCAGCGGGCGAGAAAATTTTTCTCGGCACTTTGTCGAATTCCGCTCCGGTCATTCGTCTATATAATGCAGGCAGTCGCTCCTTGGAAGCCTCTGTAGGAAACGTGATGAGGAAGCGAGCAGCGCACGCCCCGTTTCAGTCCGCTAGATTATAGAAACTACGGTATTTATGTTGGTAGCTATATTGATATTATTCCTCACGGTGGAGGTCACCGAATATGTCGTTCGTTCGTGATTTGAGAGTTGCGGTCCATTCTCTGCTTAGGACTCCCGGCCTGGCAGTTGCGGTGATACTCACCTTGGCGCTGGGCATCGGCGCCAACGCCGCGATCTTCACGCTGGTGCGGGGCATTCTTCTCAAGCCGCTGGCCAACCGTGACGAAGCCCGGCTGATCTATATCCGCCAGAGTGCTCCTGGAATCGACGCCGACAACACAACATTTTCGGTGCCGGAGATCCAGGACCTGAAAGCCAGCGTCAAGAGCGTGGGTTCATTTGGCGACTTTTCCGCGATGGGCTTCACCATGGTCGGTCTGGGTGAACCTCGTACCATTCAAGGTGGCGTCGTCAGCGGAACGTTTTTCGAAGTAATGGGTCTGCATCCAGTGTTGGGGCGGCTGATCGGCCCGCAAGACGATGGTCCAAACGCGGCGGGCGTCGTGGTTCTCACCTATCGCTTCTGGAACAACTCTCTCAATCGCGATCGCAGTGTGATTGGCAAACAAATTCGCCTGGGCAGCATCGGCGACCGGACGGCGACGATCATTGGCGTGCTCGAACCCTGCGTACCCTATCCGCAAGAGACGGAGATCATCTCCAACATGGTGACCAGCCCGCACCATCTTTCCGCAACCATGGTGACGGGGCGCGTGCATCGCATGACGGAGCTGTTTGGCCGCCTGGCTCCCGGAGCCAGCATCGACCAGGCTCGCGCTGAGCTGCGCACGGCGTACTCGGCCATGACTAAGAAGTATCCCGAAGCCTATTCAAAACAGGCGAACTTCCAGATCGGAGTCAAGCCGTTTCGCGATGAAGTCACCTCCGGAGCGAGGACCATTCTGCTGGTTCTGCTGGCGGCTTCGGGGTTGCTGTTCATCATCGCCTGCTGCAATGTGGCCAATCTGATTCTGGCGCGGACCGTCCGGCGGGAAAATGAGCTGGCCATCCGCACCGCGCTGGGCGCAAGCCGCGGCGCTCTGCGCAGGATGCTGCTGGCGGAAGGTCTGATTGTCTGCGGGGCGGGCGCTGCTCTGGGCGTGGTCAGCGCGCAACCACTGGTCAGCGTTCTGGCGCGCTATGCCTCGCGCTTTTCCGTGCGCGCATTGGATTTGAGCGTCGATTTCAGCATGCTGTGGGTCGGGGCGGGACTGGCGATCGTCGCTTCCGTGGTCTTGGCCTTTGTTCCGCGGCTGCCCTCGGGCGATACCAGCCAGGGTCTGAGCCTGGCCACCGGCGGCGCGCGCATTACTGGCAGTACCACCCGGCGCCAGCGTATCTTCGCGGTCACACAGATCGCGCTCTCCTTCGTGCTTCTGGCCGGAGCCAGCAGCCTAGTTACGACGTTGATTGCTCTGCGCCGGGCGCAAACCGGCCTGGACACTGAACGCGTCCTCTCCATCAGCGTTCCGCCGATGTCCTATGGAAAAACGCCGGGACAGGTCCTCGAGTTTTATAAGGAATCGATGCGGCGCATTAACGCATTACCCGGCGTGAACTCAACCGCGTTCGGCAATGTCGTTCCCTGGCGTGACGGCCAGAGTTTTGCCTTGCAGTTTTCCGGCGATGGCCACCCTCATCAAGCGGGTGTCGACGATCCGCGCGCGCGGTGGCGCACCATCTCCCCGGGATTCTTTGCCGCCCTGGGCGTTCCTATCCTTGACGGACGTGATTTCGACGCGCGCGATACCAGCACATCGGAACCAGTGGTCATCGTGAGCCAGTCGCTCGCCCGAACCATGTTCCCCAAGGGGGATGCCGTCGGCCACCATATTTACTGGAGCGATCCTGTCCTTGAGTTCCTTCCCGGAAGCGACGCAGAAAAGGCACGTGTCAAATCTCCGCACCGCATTATTGGCGTTACCGCCGATATCGATGACGAGCACATCATTCCCCGGCCTACACTCACGGTTTACAACACGTTTGAAGATGGCCCCATGTTTGGCGCCGATCTCTTCATTCATACCAGCGCCGATCCTTATGCTCTGATCGCGCCAGCCACGCGTATCATCCACGAACTCTCCACCGATCAGCCCGTCGAACACGTTGCCACGCTTAAAGACGTCCGCACCCAAGTGCTCACACCCGACCGCTTGAACTCGGTTGTATTCGGCGTGTTCGCTGTGGTCGCTCTAGCGGTTGCCGTGATCGGTGTCGCCGGAGTGCTGGCGTTCTCGGTCAGCGCACGCACGCGTGAATTCGGCATCCGGCTGGCGCTGGGATCGCAGCCCCGGCAGCTGCTCCAGGGGGTGATCGCACAGGGCGCGATGATGGCCTCTCTGGGTGTCGTCGCGGGCGCGGCTCTGGGTTTCGCTATGGCGCGCGTAGGCGCCAGGTATTTCCCGGACCTGAAGATGCCGGGTGCATTGCCCATCGTCGTCTCGGCCGCGGTGCTGATGATTGTTGCCGTGGTCGCCTCAATGCTTCCCGCAGCCCGCGCCGCGCGGGTGGATGTGACTAAGGCGCTGCGGTCGGAATAGCACTTCGCTCCAAAGAAAGGATTAGAACACTAGCATCGCCTCCGTAGCAGTGGTGCATCAGGGATCTGTCACGGCTGAGGCCGCGGGCTCGAGCCCGTTCATCTCGCCAGAGATTTTGCTGTTAAAAATAGGGGGCTTAGTACGCGATGCAAAAGCGGGGCACCCTGATTCTCCACTGCCACTGCCGCGTCTTCGACGCGAATATGGCTCCGAAGATCGAAGATCAAAGATACGCAGGTGGTTGAACTGATCGGGTGCAACCGCCTCGGCTCGGAGATTCTGCGCGACGGGCTTGATGTTGCAGTACCAGCCCGCGACAGAGGAATCGATCTAATCGCATACGCGGACCTATCCTCGAACGTTGTCCTCTCCCTTGGAAACACCTTAGAACCCCAATGGTACCAATAAGTTACTCAAGTACCGTTGTGCCTCTACAAGACCTCTCAGAAAATTGAACTCAACCATCTATCCTTGCTTTTTCTTAATACGGGCAAGAGAGGGTCTTTTTGAATTCCGAGGGGAGAAAAGATTAACCATGAGAAAAGTTCTGAGTAGCTTTGTCGTGGCCGTGGCGATGATCGCGTTGTCTACGGCTGCTTTTGCAGGCACACAGTCCACCAACACCAACACAGTTTCACCTACATTGCAGCTTTCCATCAACATTCAGAAAGCCGTGAGGCTGACCTTGAGCACTGGCACAGCGGCCGTCACGCACTGCGCAGTTGTGAATAACGGCGGCAGTCCGGATTACACCATGAATCTCGGTACCGGCGACGCGCTGGGTATCAATGCCGGAAACTGCAACCTGTTTGGACCTACCAACCCTGGCGTGGACAGCGCCATTTACTGGTCGGATTACAATCTGACTCCGGTCTTCACCAACCAGACCACAACCAACAACACGATTACCGCGCAGGTGACGACTAACTTCACCGCTGCCAATGCCTCCATCGTGCGTGATAGCGCGAATTCCGCGACGGTTCCGGCCAGCGCTGCCAGTTTCACGGCAATGGGTGTTGCGGCTGCCGACACGATTGCTACCAACGCCACCAATGGAACAGCTTTGACCCGCTTCATCGGTGTGGCCATCGCGCCGACCAACGGAGCAGGAACGCTAACCGGTGCGCAGTCGGCAACGGTGACCTTTACCCTGACGGTGCAGTAATCCGCCGCGGGTTTGAACAGGGACAAGCATGAAAAGCCTTTTAACATTCATGACGGTGTTGGTCTTAGCGTCTGTGGCCTTCGCAGGCACACAGGCGAACAATACCAACACTGTCTCACCTTCGTTGCAGGTTTCTGCGAACGTACAAAAAGCGGTCCAACTGACTCTGAGCACTGGAACTGTGGCGGCGGCCCATTGCGCCGTAGCTCCTGGCGCCGGCACTGACTACAGCATGAACTTCGGTACGGTGGATGGACTGGGCATCAACGCCGGGAACTGTAACAAGTTCTCGCCCACAACTCCCGGTGTGACCAATGCGGTCTACTGGTCGGATTACAGCCTGACGCCGGTGTTCAGCAGCCAGAGCGTCAGCACCAACACCATCACTGCCCAGGTCACGACCACCTTTGGTGGCGTGGCTAACGGCACCAGCAACCTGATCATCGTCCGCGATAGCGCAAACTCCGCTACGTTGCCCGCCAGCGCGGCCTCGTTCAGCAATATGGGTTCGGCCTCCGCGGACACTATCGCCACCAACGCGGCCAATGGCACCGCGATCACACGTTACATCGGTATTGCCGTAACGCCGGCCAATGGAGCTTCAGTGCTCACTGGCAATCAGTCGGCCACGGTGACTTTTACCCTGACGGTCCAGTGAGTTTGCGACCGTCAGTTTTTGCAATTAGCTTTTCTCCCCAACCGGCAAGACCGGTTTTGTGAATTTGGAATGATGAGAGCGAGCAGCAATGGAGACGCGAACATTTCGCATCCCCTCCGCCTAAGACAACGGGCGGGAATCTGCGCATTGGTTTCGTCTCTTCGAGCAGCTCTCATCATTTCCGTTTTTTTCTCTCTGCTCCTGATCTGTCCTTCTAAAGCTTCAGCCCAGAGCCTCACCATTTCCCAAGCTCCTGGAGGCATTGCGTTCAGCGGAACCGGTCCATACCTCAGCCAGTTCGGGACCATGAATGCCCTGGGGATCGGCAGTCCCGCGGGGGGAGTCAATGTGATCGCGCTCACTACCGGCGCGCTCTACTACACCCCTTATACCCTTACCGGCAAAGCCAACGGCAATCACACCATTACTGTTACTGCCCTCATCAAGACCAACTTTACTCATCCGGCTGCGCTGATACTTGAGAGCTGTCCCAGCAATTCCACGTGCAATACCTCGGGTGCCTTCTCCCCTATGTCCACCTCCACTGCCGTCACAGTCATGCCGCCCACTGGCAATAACAATCAACCAGTCACCGTGACCGCGGGCCTCGGCATCCTGGTGCCCGACAACAACGGCGCCAGCGCGTTTGCCGGAACTGACACTGCCTCAATTACTTTGACCTTGACGGACGAGAACAACAACAAGATCGCCACAGCCGAGATCGATCTGAATTCGCCGACTGGCGAGACCGTGCAAACCGCAGTCCAACTCACGCTTGGCAGCGCGACCGGCGGACTCCCCATAACCCCTGCAGCCGATTATGCCGCCAATTACGGCAACGTCAACGGCCTGGGCATTGGCGCCGCGGCCGGTTTGACCCCCGTTTCTGTCTCCGGCGGCACTGTCTATTCCACTCCGTATCTCATCAACCCGGTGTTCGCCGATTTCAGCTCCACTGCGGCCACCATCAAGGCAGCCCTCACCTCCAACTTCGCTCACCCCACGATCCTGCAGCTCGATGATGCATCAGCCCTCGGCGGCCCATTCACTCAGATCACGACCACGCGCCTGACCATTACATCTACCGCTGCCGATCGCTCTTCGATCACTCGCTATCTCGGACTCTTTGTTTCCAATACGAACGGCGCCGGGGCCTTCACTGGCTCCGATACGGCAACTCTTACTTTCACTATGACGGTGCCTTGATCATGACGAAAAAACTCCCTCTACTCACGTTTCTCCTCCTTCTCACTACCGGTTGTCTGCCGCAATTCGCGGCCGCGCAGTCGCTGGGCCTGGCTCCGGGCGAAGTCCGCGAAAAATTCAAGCCCGGTGTGCCCTTCGAGATTGAACTCGCCACCAGCAATGACGGCCCTGATCCGGTCGAAATGAGCGTTGAGATCTCCGACTTCTGGTACAACGAGAAAAACGAAAAAGTTTTTCCCACGCCGGGCACAGCGCCTCGATCCGCCGCTAACTGGATTCAGTTCGTGCCTGAGCGGTTTGCGGTTCCCGCGCACGGTTCACAGAAGATGCGCGCCATTGTGACTCCTCCCTCTGACGCCAAAGGCGGATACTACGCCGTTCTCTTCGTCCAGTCGAAGCCGCAGCTTTCCTTTACCAAGTCGAATGGCCAGGGCGTATTCACTAACATGCGTCTTGGCTGCCTGGTATTGCTCGACGCGGAGAAGACGGAAGACTTCAAGATCGAGCTGACCAACCTCCAGGTGGTTCCGCCGTCTTCAACGCACGGGCTCGATCTGAGCTTTGATCTGCTCAACGCCAGCAATACTCACATTTTTCCTGTTGCGCGAGTTGCGGTATTAGATGGCAGCAAAAAGCTTGTCGCCAAAACCCAGAGTGAAGAAAAGCGCTTTTTGCCCGGCCAGAAGAATTCGATCCATGTCTCCTGGGCCGGTTCGTTGCCTGCCGGCAACTATACCGCCGTGCTTAGCCTGGCCTACGGAGACGATCGCAGCGAAACCCAGCAGGTCGCCTTTAGCGTGCCCCAGCCCTGATGGTCATAACGAAGTTCACGATGAATTGGAGAAGACAAATCGCGACAGTTGTGGCAGAGATCGTAGCTCTGCTGCCTCTGTTCCTTGTGAGCCTGCCGGCTTATGCTCAAAACGATGCCGAAGCTCCACCTTCTCTGGTCGAAATCTATTGGCAGTCTTCCAAAACCATTTCTGCGCCCGGCGTCGACAATCTGATCATTCTCGATCCCGACATTGCCAAAGCTGAAATCGCTTCCGATTTTATCCAGATCTTCGGAGTCGGCCGGGGCGAGACTGTCGCTCTCGGCTATCGCAACGGTGCTCCCATCAGTATTCGCATCCGCGTGATTCAGCGGCCGGCGATGGTGCTTTCACCTGGCGCTCTTCGCCGTCAATCTGAGATGGCCCAGGGCATGTTCGGCTCCACGGTGCAGATTTTTGACAGTGGCCCAACCAGGACAGTTTCCGCCCTCAACACGTTCTCCTGGACGCAAGTCGCCGGAGGTGATGGACGCCTGGATATCAACACGCAAACCGAGGAAAACGACATCGCAGGAACCCATATTTTCAACATCCGTCACGGCGCGATCTCATTTGTCAATCCGGGAATACAGGTTCAGGCGCTGGACTATATCGTCAGCCTCACCGACAACGGCCCACAGCATTATCTCAGTCCTTTTTCTGTTTCCGATTCCGTCGAACTCCGCGGCGCAGCTCTCACCCTGAAGCGCGGCGATAACCAATACTCATTCTTTGGCGGCACAACCATTCCTTTCTATTACCTGACGCTCGGCTCCACCCGCGATATCGGCGGCTTTTCCTTCATGCGCAGACAATCCAAAGAGCTGAGCCTTTACGCGACTACTACCTATATCAATGCCCCAACCGATTTTCTTGGCTTCAGTGGAGAGCGGCGGAACAACTACATGCAGACCGCCGGCTTCGTCTATCAGCCCAACAGCAAATGGAGCTTTCTCGGAACTGGGGGCGCCAGCAACCACGGTGGCATGGGACGAGGTGAGGTCGATTACATCACTCCCCAGCTGACCTTCTTCGCCGCGGGCTCGGTCTCCGCTCCACTGTTCCCGCTGAACCAGATCTTCTCGCTTTTCTCGAGCACCAGGGCGATTCGGGTCGGACTGACGACACGGACATCGGACCGATTTACTGAGTCGATCTACTACCAACACGCCATCACCCAGGCTATTAACACCGTTTTGCACGCCGGCTCTTCTGACTATCTGAGCCCCTCCCTCAACTGGAAGCTCGATCGCAAACAGGACCTCAATTTCAGCTACACCTTCAGTCGCAATACCGGAGGCTTTGCCGACCAGACCTCAATCGGCAATCGCGTCGATACTATATGGCGCTACACCTTCAGCCCTCGCATTGCCAACAGCGCGGAGGTCATTGTCGGTTCTTTGCAGGATCCCCTGCAGTTGAGCTCTGAGGATGAGCTGGTTTTTCGCGATGGCATCATTTTTAACGTCAAAGGTGGCAGCATCCAGCTGAACTTCCAGCATGACCGCCGCAATCCCTCTCTCGAGGAAAAACTGAATTCAGAGCTGGGTTTGCTTTCGCCGGCGTTGCAGAACCTCTTCCTGCAGGACCCGGTTGCCTTCGTGAACTCAGGGAATGTCCCGCCCGAGATTAAAGCGTTGCTCGACGCGCAGATTCCGATCAGCACCTCGGTTTCCGCAAATGGCCAGTTCCGCCTCTGGAACAAGCTGAGCCTGGCTCCGAACTTCACCCTCGACCGGTCGAACTCCGGCACTGCTCAGACCTGGACGCCCTTTGTGGGTTACACGCTTATCTATCAACCGACCCGCACCTTTCAGCTCAGCTCCGGACTGAGCGATGTGTGGGTGTACAACAACAACCTGAATCCGCAGCGCACCCAGATCCTCTCCTTCGGCTTCAACAAGATGTTCAGTGCCATGCCCATCTCCTCAGTATTGCCGGCGATCCGTGGCGGACGCCTGATCCAGGGCCGTGTTTTCCGCGATAACAACATGAACGGCATCTTCAACTTTGGGGAGCGCGGCCTGGAGGGAATCCGCGTGGAACTCGACAATGGCGAAGTGGCCATCACCGACGAGCAGGGCCGCTATCGTTTCACGGGTGTGAGCGGCGGCGAGCATCGAGTTTCGCTGAATCTCAAACAGTTTCCCGGCGCCGTGCGCATGACCACTCGCAATGAGGTCGGGCTTGATCTGATTCGCCAGAACACAGCCATTGTGGATTTTGGCCTCATCGACTTCGCCCGCCTCATGGGTACCGTCTACAACGATCTCCGCTTCGACGACAAGAAACAGATGGATTCCACCAGCATCGGCAACGTTCATCTGATTTTGGAAGACGGGCTGCGTTACAAACGCACGGTCATTGCCGAGCCTAACGGGAGCTACGAACTTCACGACATTCCCCCGGGTGATTACAAGCTCAGCATCGATCCAGATTCCCTGCCAGCCAACTATGTGATTGCCAAGGAGTGGTACCGAGTGCACGTCGCCTCGGTTGAGACTACAGTCCAGGATGTTCCCCTGCGCGCTCTGCGCTCGATCGCCGGCCGCGTCTTCCTGAAAATTGCCGATGAGGCCAATGGCGCAGGAAAGAGCGAGCCTAAGCTTGTGCCGATGGCCGGCATCCAGATCACCGCCGGTTACGGAGTGGTCAAGACTGACGAAAACGGCAACTTCCTCCTGCGCGACCTGCCCGCAGGACATCTGACCGTCACTCTGGTGCCAGTGATGGCCGTTCCTGAAGGGATGAAGGTTCCCACCGGGAATGTGACCATGCCTGCTGAGCCAGTCCAGGTTCAGGGTGCAACCATCGTGATCAGCAACCCCGACTTAGTTCCTTATTTGACAGGAAAAAGCGCTTCCCAGGTCCGCGAGGAAGGTCTTCGTGCATCATCGACAGTTAAGAAAGAGAACGGAACTGTGGAAAGAAATGCTCAGAGCCCGAAGTCAACGCATGCGCCCGGTCCGGATAACAAATCTGCGGGCGGCGGAAATTTCTAAAGAGAAAACCGGCGACTGCCGTAAAATTTTTCAGACTCAAGGAAGCACGATCGTCTGCGTTTTCAAAACCACCGTCCCGCTTTTTCCACCCAGCAGAGCGCGGCTGTCCTTTTCCGAGAGCAGGCGCTCTTCTTCAATCACCTCCGCCTTCAATCCATCTTCAGGAATGGAAAAGACCACATCGCCGTGCTCCCTAAACTCATGCTTCGGTTCATGGTGGTGAAATGTAGCACGGACAATGTGGACCCGAATCCGCAGATTGGCTGCCGCGCCATTGCTGTTTTTGTCTCGGCCCTTCAGGGGCAGTGCCGAGAGGATCGCGAACATGAATGCGGCAACAATCAGGACTCGGACATTCTGACCGCGCCATGAGGTGCAATGAGTTTTGTTCATAGTGAAGAACCCGAAGGTACATTTTGTTTATCGGCAGGAACCCGCGCCTCGTCTTGCCGGCCGGGAATTTGCAAGCCATCACCTTTGGAGAAGTACAGATGTAACGCGCTTGCCTGGGGTTGGTCGTCTAAAAGCTGCTTGCAGGACGAGACACAAACGGCCGCGCAGAATAGAGCGCGATGATTCGAGGATCGAATTGAAGGCGCAAACATTGGGGGAGACGTCTCAACGCCAGTGGCGACAATTATAAGCGCTTAACAGGGCAGCAATACGAGGCAGTCAAAACTTGGGCGATGCTGGAAGCTGAGGAATAACGCTCCGGTCCTAGCCATGTCGCTCTTCCCTCGCAAATAATAGTGCGCTTCGCACGGAAGTATCGGGGTACCTCGGTCGAGGGGGCTTAGTCCTTGAGTCAAGAGGGCTTAGCACCCGTGTACTCCTTAGGACGGAGGTATTGACACCCGGATAGAGAGGACCTTAGCACCCGTGTACTGTTGTTGCCTCCCGGCAGTCTGCCCAATACTCAGTGCGGCCGGAAACTACTGCCTAAGGGCTGCGTGGGAGTACACAGGGATGAAAAATACAAGGCATATATCAGTTGTGAGTGCTCTGGTTCTGGCGTTATCGTTTGCGGCTTTCTCCGGGTTACATGCTGCGCCAGTGCAGCAGGTGGACAAAAGCACCGAAGGGAAAGACAAAAGCACTGCTGGGAAAAACACGGACGGAAAAGACAAAAGCACCGAGAAAAAAGTTGCTCAAGCCAATCCTGACCAACGGCAGATGAGGGACCTTGACGAACAGGTCCAGCAGACCAAATCAGACGTCCTCAGCATTGCGGCGGAGCTGAACCAGCTCGAAGAAAAACTGCTGTACCCATCAGGGACACAGGTTGCGATCTTCGTTGCGTTGGGTAAAGGTGACGAACTGCGCCTCGATGCCGTGCGGCTACAGATCGACGGTCAGCTCGTTGCGCACTACATTTATAGCGCCAAAGAGCTTGAGGCACTGCGCAAGGGTGGCGTGCAACGGATTTACGTCGGCAATGTAACCACGGGGGACCACCAGCTCAACGTGCTTGTTGATGGCAAGCTCAAGAGCGGCGCGGATTTCAACCGCACGGAGCACTTTACGTTTCATAAGGAAGTTAAGCCAAAGCTGGTTGAACTGACAGTCGCCGGACCAGACTCCGGCAGCACACCGATCACGCTTGGGGAGTTGTAATCGATGCGAGCGACTCGCCGCATAATCGGACTTGGCCTGACACTGGTACTTGCTGCCGGTTCCGCCCTGGCTGGGAATGAAAAGCCGGATGGGAACGAGAAGACATCTGGGCACGAGAAGACGGCTGGGCCCCAGAAGGACGATCTCTTTTTCGACGAAGCGTTCTATCACGCTTATCAGGGCCAGTATTTTGAAGCCATCCAGCGGCTCGATACTGAACTCGACCAGTACCACCGTCTGGACGATCCCCAGCTCGACACTCTTCACAACAACATCAACGAGGCCGAATTTTCGGTCGGCGATTTTGAGCTCGACTACCGCATGCACTACAAAGCTGGGCGCGCCATCAAGAGAGTGCTTGAAGGCGCTGTCGATGAATCTGTGCGAAACGAAGCCGCATTCAGGCTCGCTCGTATTCACTTCCAGAAGGACCAGCTCGATGATGCGCTGCAGGCTCTGGGACGGATCCAGGGTACTGTGCCCGAAAAGATAAAGAACGATGTCGAGTTTCTGCGGGCGAATATCTATATGGCGACAGGCAGGCCGAATGACGCCATTGAAGTGCTCAATCACCTGCAGAACGATCCAAGCATGGCCGGGTTTGTCGCCTACAACCTCGGTATCGCTCAGTTGCAGGCCGGAAAAAAACAGGAAGCGGTGGAGCAATTAGATAAGGCCGGACAGTTGCCGGCTAATGATCCCGCAGGGCTTGCCATCCACGACAAGTCCAACCTGGTGCTTGGTTCACTCCTGTTTGAAGCGGGCAACTTTGAGCGGGCAAAACAGGCACTTGACCGCGTCCGCCTCGAAGGACCGTTCTCGAACGAAGCTCTGCTGCGATCTGGTTGGGCCGATACCTCAGCGAACCAGTTTGATCGTGCGCTTGTTCCCTGGAATATTTTGGCGAACCGTGAACCGACGGATGTCGCAGTCCAGGAAGCCATGCTTGCCGTGCCGCATACGTACGCCAGCCTGAAGCTATATGGTCGCGCCGCGCTCACGTATGGTCGCGCGCTCGAGCTGTACAGCAACCAAATTGAAAAAGTAGACGCTTCGATCAACAGCATCAAGGAAGGGCGGTTTCTTAAGGCGCTAATCCGTGAAGAAAGCCGGGAGGACCAAACCTGGGTCATCCGTCTGCGCAACCAGCCCGGCGCGCCACAAACGTACTACCTGATGGAATTGATGGCATCTCACGATTTCCAGACCGCGTTGCACAACTACCTCGACCTCGAAGACTTGCGGTCGAAGCTCAACGGCTACCAAACCAGCCTTGAAGCTTTTGACGATATCATTCGACTGCGTAAACAAAACTACGAGCCGCTGCTGCCGGAGATCGACGCCAAGTTTCGGGAGCTGGATTCCCGGATGCGCGTGCGACTGCAGCAGCGCAAGAACTTTGACGATCGCTTACACGCCATGCTTACCGCACCACGGCCAGATAACCTGGCAACCACCGACGAGCGACTCGCAAGCGAGCGCATCGCAGTCATGGAAAAGCAGCTCGGAAACTCTAACAGTCCCGAAGCGCTGGCGCTCCGGCAACGCCTGGCCCGTCTGCGCGGCGTACTTACGTGGCGAGTGGAAACGGAATACCCGCAGCGGCTGACCGAGGCATTTGAGCACCTAAAAGAATTGAATACCCAGGTGGACGCTCTCAATCAGCGGTACGAATCTTTCGTCAGGACCCGGCAGGCGGCGACCCACAGTTATGTCGGATACGACGCCCAGATTGCACGGCTCCGTGAACGCGTTGGCAGCGCACTGCAGCATGTCGATATCTTGATGGCCCGGCAGGGAGAGATGATCGAGAACGTCGCCATCAACCAGCTTGAGGCCCGCCGTCAACGCTTGGTAGCCCAGCAGATACAGGCGCGATTCGGCGTCGCCGATAGCTACGATCGAGCGTCGCGTACACAATCTGGCGGAGGAGGACGCTGATGCGTAACCGCGCCATTCCGATCTTGCTTGCGTCGGCTTTCCTTGGCGGCTGCGCTGCGCATCATAAGCCGCCCGCCACACAGGGAACGCTGGCAGACCTGCATAGCGTCGCCCCGGATGTGAAAGAGGCGGAGACGAAGCAGAGTGTCGATCAGGCCATGGAGCAATACCGGAAATTCCTCAATGAATCGCCAGAAACCCCGATGACACCGGAGGCAATACGCCGTCTCGCGGACCTGGAACTCGAGAAGGAATACGGCATACACACAGGCGATAACAAGAAGCCGGCAATGCCCGCTCCACAGTCCGCGAAAGTACCTGCCAGTACTCCGGCCAAAACATCCAGCAAGGCCACTGCGGTTGCTGGCGCTGGCCATGGAGAATCTGACCAGGAATTCGAGCGGCGTACAACTGCGGAGAATCGGATCCCGGCGAGCGGCGATACTAGCGTCACATCAACGGAAGTGCCAGGAACCGACGCAGCTCCCAAAGGCCCGCTCGAAGCGATTGCTCTTTATAAAAAGCTGCTCACCGAGTACCCACAATATAAGGATAGTGACCAGGTCCTCTATCAGATGGCGCGAGCGTATGACGAACTCGGTCGCACCGATGAAGCCATGGAGACCATGGAGCGCGCGATAAAAGCGAATCCCAATTCCGTGCACTTCGACGAGGTGCAGTTCCGGCGGGGTGAGTACTTCTTTACGCGCAGAAAATTTCGCGATGCCGAAAACGCTTATTCAGCGATCACCAACATGGGTCCCCGTTCCTCGTACTACGAACTCGCTCTTTACAAGCTTGGTTGGACGTTCTACAAGCAGGAGCTATACGAGGAGGCCGTGCAGAATTACATGGCGCTGCTCGACTACAAAGTGTCAAGCGGCTATAACTTCGATGAGAAGCACCAGAAAGAGGACGAACGCCGCGTCGCCGATACTTTTCGAGCGGTCAGCTTGAGCTTCAGCAACCTCGGCGGGCCGGAGGCGGTCCAGCAGTATTTCGCCAGCACCAAGAGCCGGTCCTATGAAGACCGCATTTACGGCAATCTTGGCGAGCACTACCTGACCAAGCTGCGCTACGATGACGCGGCGAAAACATTCAAGGCTTTTATCGCGCTCCATCCTTTCCATCCTGCCGCCCCACGCTTCAGCATGCGCGTGGTGGAAACTTTCACCAAGGGCGGATTTCCCAAGCTAGTTCTGGAAGCGAAGCGGGACTTTGCGTCTAAGTACGGATTGCAGGCGGAATACTGGCAACACAACAAACCCGAAGAATCGCCGGAAGCGCTGGCTTACCTGAAGACGGACTTGAAGGACTTAGCCACGCACTACCACGCTGAGTATCAGAGCTCGCAGGACGCGAACGAGAAGCTTACGAATTATCAAGAAGCGCAACGATGGTACGGCGACTATCTCAAGTCCTTCCCGAAAGACCCGGAGTCGCCAGCGATCAACTACCGGCTTGCGGACCTTCTCTTCGAGAACAAGGACTTTGGACAGGCGGCCAAACAGTATGAGCGCACGGCCTATGAATACCCGGTTAACGCGCAGTCGCCAGCCGCGGGTTACGCCGCAGTCTACGCATATCGCGAGCAGATGAAGGTTGTAGCCAAGGAGAATCTTGAGGCCGTCAAGCACGATACGGTCGCAAGCTCGCTAAAATTCGCCGACACGTTCCCGACCCACGCGCAGGCCGCTGCGGTCCTGGGAGCGGCCGCAGATGACCAATACGAGATGAAGGACTTTCGCGCCGCCGTCACCTCCGCCCAACGTGTCATCGATAAATATCCGGGTGCGGAGAAGCCCATCAGGCGTTCCGCATGGATTGTTGTTGCACACGGCTCGTTCGAACTCGCCGACTACCCGCAGGCGGAAAAGGCCTACACACAGGTGCTGATGGTCACGCCGGAGGGCGATGAGTCGCACGCCAAGTTTGTGGACAACCTCGCAGCTTCCATCTACAAGCAGGGTGAGCTCGCAAGAAACGCTCAAGATTATCGCGCGGCCGCCGATCACTTCCTGAGGATCCGCACGGCAGCGCCTACATCCACAATCCGTCCGACGGCCGAATACGACGCAGGCGCCGCGCTGATTGAGCTGAAGGACTGGAAGAACGCGGCAAGCGTACTCGAAGCTTTTCGCAGCAACTATCCCAAGCACAAAATGGCGGGCGAGGCCACCAGGCTGATCGCACGTGCCTATCGTGAGGGCGGCGAGTTGTCGCACGCTGCCAGTGAGTACGAGCGGCTGGCGTCAGAATCCACAGATGAGACAGTGCGCAGGGAATCGCTGCTTATGGCAGGCGATCTCTACCAGCAGTCCAACGCAAATGACAAAGCGCTAATTGCTTACCAACACTACGTCACAGATTTTCCGAAGCCACTTGAGACTGCCGTCGAGACCCATTTCAAGATGGCTGAGATACACAAGGCAGCGCACGATGATTCTCTCTATCAGAAAGAGCTGAAGGAAATCGTAAGTCTCGATGCAGCGGGAGGGGCGGAAAGGACCGGCCGGACCAAGACGCTCGCGGCCCGTTCGGCGCTGGTACTGGCGGAGCAGCTCTATCAGGCTTTCGTGGCCGTAAAGCTCCGGCAACCGTTTGAGACCAGCCTGAAGGAGAAAAAGGAGCGGATGGATGCGACGATCAACGCCATGAGCGGGCTGGTGAACTACGAAATCGCCGACGTAACTTCAGCCGCTACGTTTTACATGGCCGAGACTTATTTCGATTTCAGCCGTTCACTCAAGGAGTCCGAGCGCCCTGCCGATATGAAGGGTGCGGACCTGGAAAAGTTCGAGGCTGACCTTGATGAGGCAGCGTATCCATTCGAGGATAAAGCCATCAAGGTGCACGAGAAAAATATGGAAATGCTGCATGCCGGTGTCTTCAATGCCTGGACTCAGAAGAGTCTTAGCAGGCTCGCCGAACTGGTGCCGGGCCGCTACGCGAAAAACGAAATGAGCAGCGGCTTCATCGGCGCCATTGATCATTACGTGTACCGATCGCCTTTAGCGCAGGCGGCGATCCAGGCAGCGGCAGCGAGCAATGCTGGCACAACGCCAACCAATGGCGGCACAGCGCCTGCCAATGCCGGCACAACGCCGAACAACACCAGCACAACGCCAAGCAACAGCGGTACGGCGCCGAGCAATACGGATCAGACGACGCAACCGACACCGGGAGCCGGAACAACACCAAGCGAGCCGGAGCAGACAACGCAACCGACACCGATGGCGGTGAATCAAGGAGCGGTGACACATGCCAATCCGCAATAAGACCCGATCGCTAAAAACGATTTGCCACGCGATACCGTGGCTGGCCCTGTTCTTCGTCCTGGGCTGCGTACCGGATGCGCAGCGCACGGTGACCGCTAAATCGGCGAAGACGAACCTGCCGCCACCACCGCCGCAAGCCGCGCCCTTGGACTTCGAGCGGGATGCAAATGGGATCACGATAACGCAGCTGGAGCCCGTCCCAGACGAGGTGCGCACCGAATACGATCAGGCGATGCACATGCTCGAGCAGCAGCAGTACCAGCCGGCTATCGCTTTGCTGCTGAAGGTGACCGAACAGGCGCCCAAGACAACAGCAGCGCACATCAATCTCGGTATTGCATACGCCCGCACTGGCGACCTGGACCGCGCCGAGGCCAGCCTGAACAAAGCGCTGGAATTAAATCCACACCACGTTGCCGCTTATAACGAGCTTGGCCTGGTGCAACGGCGCAAGGGAGAGTTTGCGAAAGCGCGCGCTAGTTATGAAGCGGCATTGGCACAGTTCCCTGACTTTCATTATGCGCACAGGAACCTTGCTATTCTTTGCGACTTATATCTTGGAGACTATCCGTGCGCACTGGAGCATTACCAGGCATACAGCCGGCTCGCTCCGGATGACACTGAAGTCGTTAAGTGGATTGCCGACCTTCGCAAACGCGCAAGCAAAAAGGAGAAGTCATGAAGAGAGACTTGTTGCTCGTGTTGCTGCTCGTGTTACTGCCGGTGATAGGTGTTGGCCAGGCGGATAAAAAGCCCGAAGCCGAACACACAGCCGATGCCACCAAGACGCAGGTGAAGAAGGAAGCAGCGAAAGGATCGAAGGAAAAAGCGCCGGCAAAAACGAAAGCTCAGGAAGAAACGGCAGAAGCCCAGGCAAAGAAGGAAAAAGCCCAGAGCCAGCCTGAAACAGCGCAGGAGAAAAAGGAAGCGGGGCCAGACCAGACCGAAGCAGCGCAAGCACAGACCGAAGAACCGCAGGCACAGACGGACCAAGACCCAAAGTTGACCTCAGTCCCGGGAGGAAAAGCGCTGGGCATGTCGGTCCTGGGCAATCAGGAAGCGCCCACGTCACTGGTTATCGTTCCCTGGAAGAGCTCGGAAGTTGGCCGTGCGACTGGTATCTCGCCGATGCTCGATGACTCCAGGCAGCCTGTAGACAAAGAAGTGTTCATGCGGGAGCTGCGCTACTACGAGATCAGGTCGGAAAAGAAGCAGTGATCCGGCCGTTGGGTTTGCTGTAGTTGGATTTTTGGAAACAATCGAGACACTAATTGCAGGAAGCTCGAGCGGATGCATGTCTTGCCGCCATATTGAGATTTTCCTGTGGGTTCCATTCATGGATTCCGTCCTTATCTGCTGATTTGCGCATGAGAACTCTTCAATGAATTCTTGTGTCGTCTGTTCCTGCTCGTCCATTGCCGACTGCGCTATCTTCTGAACGTCCGCCGGATATCGAAACATCTGTTCCTACTCTCATTCTTTGGCTGGCGATCACATTGGTGGCTATCAAACTGGGCGGCCATTTCGCAGCGAAGCTGGCCTGTCGGCCACGAGCGCTCTTGATAGGGCGTTACCTTCGGCCATCCCGGGTTCGTCAACAACAGCTCATCCATCGCCCTGCTGGACGAAGTGGTTGATGATTTTTATCCAGGGCACCGTGCACCTCTGGAGGTATTGGCACCCGGATAGAGAGAACCTTAGCACCCGTGTACTGTTGTTGCCTGAAGCAGTCTGCTTAATACTCTCCGAAGTGCAAGAGTTCCGCCCAGGAACTGCGTGGGGTATGTGGGAGATGAAGTATGCGGCGTATCGATCTTGTAATCGTTCTGGTTCTTACAGAGCCGCTGCTCATCCCGCAGCTTAACAACGCCTTCGACATCTCAAGGTTCTTGACGAGTTGAGGCGGCCAATTAACTAAGGAATTATTCATGCGCAGCCTGAGTCATTACGAAATCAGGTCGCAAACGGAGCGCACCAGCGTTGCGCTGACCAAAATGAAAACGGCGCAGTTGGCAACTGCGGCGCATAGGAGGAAGCCATGACCTTTACGGAATTGCTGAGAAATGTCGGCGTATTCGGCGCCGCTGTGATTTGTTGCCTTATCTCGTTGTCCTTCTTTTCGGTGGCAGTGATGGTTAACAAGTACCGCCGATTCCGCTCAACCGCACGCGAGACGCAGGCTTTCAAGCCCTTGCTGGCGAAGTTCACCCATGGGGGAGAAGTCCAGGAACTGATTGAGGCCGCACAGCAACACCAGAATTCCCACGTGGCGCAGGTGGTTTTGGCGGGCATGCTTGAGTACGACGGCGTGCGCGAAGCCGGAGGCGATCAGTCCGCTTCAGATGACCTTGTAACCAGCGCACTCAGAGACTCCATGTCGGAGACGCTGGTCCAATTGAAACAGGGTCTCGGATTCCTGGCTACCATCGGTTCCACGGCCCCGTTCGTCGGCCTCTTCGGTACCGTGGCTGGAATCATCAACGCTTTTCGGAATATCGCGGCCACGGGTTCAGGCGGTATGTCTGTGGTTTCGGGCGGCATCGCCGAAGCGCTGGTCACGACCGCGCTGGGCATATTCGTCGCGATCCCAGCCGTCGCCGCGTTTAACTACTTCACAGGCAGAATTGAAAATTTCCACATCGAGATGAATCGGGCTTCAACCCAGCTCGTGAACCGTCTCTTCAAGGCGCCGCAAATCGACCGGGTTGCCAAGGCGTCAGTGGACGCAGAGGAGAAAACGTATGCGGCTCGGTGAAGGCGCCAAAATGCAGGCGTCCATTAACGTCACGCCGCTCGTGGACGTGGTGCTGGTGCTGCTGATCATCTTCATGGTGATGGCGCCGCAGATGCGAAAAGGGCCGGACGTCCGCTTGCCGAAAACGGAGAAGCCGAGCCAGCAGGGCGATGAGAGAGGCCGGATTCTGGTCTCCATCGATGAGGCAGGCAAGCTGTGGGTTAACGATAAGCAGGTCGCAGCCGAGCAGTTCAGCGATGCTCTCCGCAAAGCAGTAGCCGCGGAGACGGATCCCAAGATAGTGATCCGGGGCGACGCAAAGCTTAACTTCCTCCAAGTTCGAGAGGCCATGCAAGCGGTCGACCAGGCTGGTTTCCGGGGCGTGGGGCTGATTGCCAAAGGCCGCAACGCTGGGACGCAGGGAGAATAAAGTTATGGAGTTCAACAGAGGAGATTCCGGATCCAGTCTGCAGTCTGAGATTAACATCACGCCGCTTGTCGACGTGGTGCTCGTGCTGCTGATCATTTTTATGGTCGTGGTTCCGCTTCTCATGCAGGGCTATGACGTTGACATCCCTAAATCGACCAATACCGCACCCGCGCGTTCCCAGGAATCGCGGCTGATCCTGAACATCTCGCCTGCAGGCTGCCGCATTCTCGGGCCTTCAGCAGGGGAAGGGCTTCCGGCGGATTGCCGCGTGATACTGGGCAATCAACAGATCGCTGCAACCGAGTTGCCCGCACGCGTGGGAGACATCCTGGGCAGCCGGCCTCCGGAGAAGCGCGTGCTGTTTCTAGCCGTGGACGACCGCTTGAACTATGAGGGAGTTCTGCGCATTCTTGATCTCGCGAAGTCGGGAGTCGAGGATTTGAAGGTTGAGTTTATTACGAGCAATTGAGGTGGCTGCTTTGGCGACAACCATGGAAATCCGTAGGTTCAGAGAGTCCGGGGCTCTCTCCACCCGCAGCATGGTGGAGAGTCTTGTGCTCCATGC
>DASTCT010000311.1:0-22040 GCA_035710845.1 Candidatus Angelobacter sp. | reverse complement strand
CGAGCAGTACAGCCAATACAGTACTAAGGATCACCATAATGCGGGTCCGTTCTCCATGGGATTGGAACCATCCGCAATCGCGCCGGAAAGGCTATTGGTCAAAATAAGTTTGCCGCCGCTCTCAGCTATCGGGTGAAGGTTATCGCGGCCCACAAGAGCGCTCAGCCGGGCCATTTGCTGCCCGTCCGTCACCAAATAACAGCGCATAGTACCTGACCAGGTACGCGCAAATTGAGAATCATCAATAAAGACGCGGGGTGCATTAGGTGCGTAAGAACCGTATTCCAGATTGTTGAAGCGGCCATTCAGAAGCAGCACATTGCGAGGGTTGGCATAAAACATGATCGATGAAAACGGATAATAAGCTCCGTCAACAATCAACTGTCCGGCAGGCGCGCGAAGCAATGCCTGCGCCAAAGGACGCGAAGATAAGTACGGATCAAAAACCACCAGCGCCATTCTGCTGGCCTGAAAAAACAGGACCATCATTGCTGCCAGCGCAAGGATGGCGCGATTGCCGCGCAAGAGCCATGCGCCAAGAGCGCCTATTAAGAATGCTATCCCCGCCACCGCGAGAGGCAAGCGCAGGTACGCAAATGATTGAACTGTTAGATCGCCCATGTGGCCAAGAGAAAGTGTGTAGTAGGCCTCAGGATGCTGTTGCAAGGCGCTGGAAATATCGCCTGGCGTGGGCACGTGACGGACCATGAACAGCACTATCGCCACCAGCACGGCCGCTACGCCGGCTATTGCCGCAAGGGTTTTGGTGGAAACTTTGATCCACTTGCCTTCATCCGCTATGGCGCAGCCCAGCAGCAGAGCCAACGCTGGATACAACGGCATGGAGTAATACTCCTGCGTAGTGGAGAAGGTAAAAAATAGCAGCAGAAATCCAGCCCAGCAAAGGGCCAGCATCCGGGTCCGTCCGGCGCGGTCCACAGGCTTGTAGCTCAGTTTTGAGGCTGCAGGAAAATAGGCGCTCCAGGGAAAAAGCCACGCCAAGTTCAGGAGCCAGAAAGCAGCGCGTGGCACGGTGTTGTAGTCGTGCGGATAACGCAGTCCCAGAAAGCGCAGCACATGCTCATTCATGAAGTAAAACCAGAAAAAGCCGTGATACTCTCCCGGCCCGCTATGCATGCTGAAATTGAAGTAAGGAGGCATGCGTAGAGTTGCCAGAACGTGCCAGGGCGCGGCAATCACAAGGAAAATGAGAGCGCCGCTGAATAGATGCAAGCTCCGCCAGGTGCGGCGGGAAAAGAGTTGCCGCGTAAAAGCCAGATACAATAAGGCGCCGCCAATGGGGACCACAAGCGCAAGCAGGCCTTTGAGCAAAACGCCAATCGCCATGGATGTGGCCAGGAGAGCGGCCCATCGCCGGGGATGTTGCTCTTCACCGTCTTCATTGAGTGCGCGTTGAAAGGCGAAGAAACACACGCACACAGTAGCCGTCAGCATGACATCCGGAATCAGGATGCGGGTAAAAAGAAAGAGGCCAATACACGTGGCCAGTACCAGTCCGGCGTAAAAACCTGCCCGGCGGCCAAACGCCCATAGGCCGTAACGCGCTGTGATCCAGCACAGCAGGATCGTGGAAAGTGCCATGGGGATTCGCGCTACCCAATCATGCACGCCCAGAACTAAATAACAGATGGCAATCAACCAATACTGAAGCGGGGCTTTTTCAACGTACGCAACGCCGTCAAGATGCGGGATAACCCAATCGCCGGACTGGATCATGTTGCGCGAAATTTGCGCGTGCACCGCATCCACGTCATCCATTAATGCCGGAGGGGAAATAATGCCGGCCAGAAAAATGACAGCAGCAATCACTGCCAACGCGAGTTCATAACGTAACCATGAAGGCCGTGACGACAAAGAGGCACGCGCGCCAGTTTCCATGCTGGTGCTTTCCACCTGTTCCAAAAGTTCATTCACGGCTATAAGCGCAGTCCTCCACTTTTAATTTTCTCAAATGCGCCGGAAGCTCTCAAATACGCTACGTAGTGCGGCTGCTGAAGCAAGGTTGGGCAGCCTTCTTTTGCTAGTGCTCTCTCAAAACAGTTACTTAAGAAGTTTTAAATGATTATGGCCGCTGGTGAAACACGGGATTTGTAAAAAACTGTAAGCACCAAGAACATGGGATTAACCAGGGTAAAGACATAAGCCATGCAAAATTAAGAGCCTAAAGCTCAATCGCTGTACCTGATCGGGCACGACACAAGAATGTAAAGTGTGTGTTTTCCATGGCTTTTGAGTTATAAGATTGGGTTGCGTAAAGCGCGAAAGCAGATAAATTACCTGCGAAACATTGGTTCGACTCTGGTGTTTGTGTTGTTCAAGAGCGGCCGCAATCGCCTGAATGGCCGAGGTGATATTGAGGTCGAAAACGGGGAAAGAGTCATGGGGCTCGCAAAATTGAAAATTCCGGTTGCATTGGCTCTGGTATGCATGGCGTTCTTTGTTACCTTTATGCAAGTCAAAGCTAATGAGGAAACTGACGATCCTGTGGGCGCCTCCTCAGTCTGGATCCCGGAGAGCGACGATTTGGCTGATATCGCGCAATCATGTAAAGCGGAGCCGGCAACAGAGCACAGCAAGTGTTTTGTCGATCAGATGGGCAGCTATGCTTCCTCAGAAGCTGTGTCATTCAGCGAATTTCTTCTACAACAAACACCGGCACGCGCTGGTTATCTTTCCGGTTTGCGTGAAGCAGGCCCAATTGATGTAGGTCTGGTGACATATCCTGACTCTGCGGATTTAAGCCGCGGATGGACGCTGGTGAACGGCGTACCAGCAATTGTGGATGTTGACAACCTAAAACTGCTTCCGCAATCCACCTTGGCGAAAAACTCGCAGTTCAGTGCACTGCGCATGAAGTATCCGCAGATCCAACTGTCCGTTGTTGATGACGACCGCAGCACTGACACCATGCCTGAAATGCTAGCCTTGGGCGATGGCAGCCAGCGCTTTGTGATCAACTACTCGCTCAAAGAGCCGTGCCCCACTTGCCAAACCGTGGCTCATGCCAGCTTTGGTTTTGATTTTGATCCAACCGGCAAATTTCTTGGCGTGAAGTTCATCAAAGTGGTCCCCAACAATATTTAAAGCTTCCTTTTTCTTCAGCGCTTAGCACCGCACGCAGGGGCCGACTTTTCCTGATCTATGGGCGGTTACTCCCTTTCTTAAGCCGTTCCTGTTATTCTGTCGGGTTTCGCGATCTATGAGGAAGACGCTATGTTGAGCATGCAGGGTAAAAACGCGGTCATTTTTGGCGTGGCCAACAAACGCAGTATCGCCTGGGCCATCGCCCAGCGGCTGAGCGATGCCGGCGCAAAGCTGGCCATCACCTATCAGAATGAGCGGCTGAAAGCTGAGGCGCACGAGCTGATCTCTTCCCTGCCCGGCGCACAGCCGTTCCAATGTGACGTCTCCAGCGATGCCGAGATTGACCAGTTGTACGGCCAATTAAAACAGCACTTTGGACAGCTAGATGCTGTGGTGCACTCAGTGGCGTACGCTCCCGCTGAAGATTTGAAAGGCGACTTTCTAAATACCTCGCGCGAGGGCTTTCGCATCGCCCACGACATAAGCGTGTATTCATTGATCGCCGTCACTCGCGCAGCCGCGCCGCTCATGGCTAATGGCGGCAGCGTGATCACCTTGACCTACTTTGGCGCAGAGAAGGTGGTTCCCGGCTATAACATCATGGGCGTGGCCAAAGCGTCTCTGGAAGCCACGGTCCGCTACCTGGCCAACAGCTTAGGACCGAAAAAAATCCGTGTGAACGCCATCTCTGCCGGGCCCATCAAAACGCTGGCCGCGCGGGGCGTGGGTGATTTCTCCCAGATGATGAAAAACCACGCTGAACATGCTCCGCTAAAGCGGAATGTAGAGCCAAAAGAGGTTGGTGATACAGCTCTTTTCCTGGCCTCTGATCTTGGCTCTGGAATTACCGGCGAAACCTTGTATGTGGATTGCGGCTACAACATCATGGGGTTTTGAGCTGCATGTCCCGCGGCTTGGTGTTCTTGGTCTTTATTCTGATCGATCTGGCCATAGTAGGGGGCGTGGTCTGGTGCGCCTTCCACAGAGTCCCGATCAGCAAATATCTCACGCCCGCCATCATTTTGTTCGTTGTGAACGGGGCCTGGCTGATTGTGATGACGTTGAAAAATACGCCGCCAGCAAACTAAATAGTTGTCTGCCAGACGAAAGATGGATGCTAACCGATGAGGGACGGGCTGGAAAATAATCACGCTCTGGTCTTGCCCCCGCTTTACGCCATCATCGATTTTTCCAATTTTGCTGCCCAACCAGATCCTATTTCTGCAACTGTCCAGTTCACCGAAAAGCTGATGGACGCTGGGACAAAGTTGATTCAACTTCGCGATAAATCTCAGCCTGCGGTGCCACGACGATTCTTAAGCTGTGCCCGCGAACTCCGTCGCATAACACTGGATCGGGCAATGCTGATCATTAATGATCGCATTGACCTCTGCCTTGCCGTTGATGCGGATGGAGTCCATCTGGGCCAGGAAGATCTCTCACCAGCAGCGACCAGAAGGATTTTTGATCAAGCCATTTTTGATCGAAACAAGAACGAGCAACGGCAAATCATTGGATTTTCCACCCACAACTTAGATCAGCTTCGCGAAGCAGATTCGTTGCCAGTCGATTACATTGCCATCGGGCCGGTGTTTGCTACATCATCTAAAGCCAATCCTGATCCCGTGATCGGTCTTGAAGGAGTGCGCGCGGCAAGCCGGGTTACAACAAAGCACCTAGTGGCAATTGGGGGGATCACCCGCCAGAACTGCCGTCAGGTACAAGAAGCAGGAGCAGGGTCGGTGGCTGTGATCTCTGATCTTTTTGAGTCCCCAGGCAAAGCAGTTGCGGATTTTCTGCGCATTTTGGGGTAAAACATACAGAACAATATGTCTTCATCAGCGGAAGTCCATACGCCGCCTAAATCGGCAGCCTCATCTGCCGCGCCACAACTCGTCCAGGGGCTTGGCCTCACCAGCGCAACCACGCTGGTAATGGGCTCCATGATCGGCTCCGGCATCTTTATTGTGTCGTCGGAAATTGCCCGTGAAGTCAACTCGCCTGCGCTGCTCATTGCCGCATGGCTGGTGACCGGCTTTATGACCATTGTGGGTGCGCTCTCTTACGGCGAACTTGCCGCCATGATGCCCCGCGCCGGTGGACAATATGTTTACTTGCGCGAATCATTGGGGCCGCTCTGGGGCTTTCTCTATGGCTGGACGCTCTTTCTGGTCATCCAGACCGGGACTGTCGCCGCCGTGGGCGTGGCCTTCGGCAAGTTCATGGGGCACTTCTTCCCCACGGCGATCGCCGCCGATAAATGGATAGTTGGACCGCTCCACGTTGGTGTTTGGAGTCCCTTTGGCCTCTCTCTTGGCGGCATGGATATGGGGCTGAACACGCAGAACCTTTGCGGAATTGTGGTTGTGATCTTCCTCACCATCCTTAACATTTTTGGACTAAAGCTGGGCGCGGCGGTACAAAACACATTCACGATCGCCAAGGTTTCTGCTCTTGCCGGACTGGTGCTGGCGGGAATTTTTGTTGGCCGCAACGCGCAGGCCATCGCCGCGAACTTTGGCAATTTCTGGCGGGTAAACTTGCCGCACTCTGCCAGCGGCACCTCAGCCGGGCCGTTTGTGGGCATTTTGACGATTCTGGCGGTGGCCCAGGTGGGTTCGCTCTTCTCCTCTGACGCGTGGAACAATGTGACGTTTACTGCCGGAGAAGTAAAGAACCCAAAACGCAATTTGCCGCTATCACTGGCGCTGGGCACAAGTGTAGTGACTCTGCTTTACATTGCAGCGAACTTTATCTATTTGGGCGTGCTGCCGATGGATGGCTCCATGGGCGGCACAAGCGTCTTTGAGCGCGGCATTAAGTTTGCGACCGCAGATCGCGTGGGCACAGCCGCTATGCAGCAGATGTTTCACAATAACGGCGCTGCGCTCATGGCCCTGGCCATCCTGATTTCTACTTTTGGCTGCTGCAATGGATTGATCCTCTCCGGCGCTCGCGTCTATTACGCCATGGCGAAGGATGGCCTGTTCTTCAAGTCCACCGGCAAGGTCCACCCGAAATATCTCACACCCAAAAATGCGCTGATCGTGCAGGGCATCTGGACCTGCGTTCTCTGCCTCAGCGGGACTTACAACGATCTCCTTAATTATGTGATTTTCGCCGTGCTGGTTTTCTACATTTTGACCATCACCGGCCTGTTCGTTTTGCGCCACACGCAACCTCAGGCCGAAAGGCCCTATCGCGCCATCGGCTATCCGATACTCCCCGCTATTTATATTGTGATGGCCTTATTCATCGATATCGTATTATTACGCTACAAACCGCAATACACATGGCCGGGCCTGATTATCGTGCTGCTGGGAATTCCCGTGTACCTCATCTGGTCACGCAAAGGTTCCGCAGCCGCCCAAGCCTGAGCTACAAAGGAGAAACACCGCATGGCCAATTTATTGGCGACGAAAACGCTGGACACGATTCGCACTGAGTCACAGGAAACGGGAGAGCATACACTCAAACGGGCCCTGGGACCGTTAAACCTGATCTCCCTGGGAATCGGTGCAATTATCGGTGCCGGAATTTTCGTCCTGACCGGACAGGCGGCTGCCGATAATGCCGGCCCAGCCATTATGCTGTCCTTCATTCTGGCCGGAGTGGCTTGCGCGTTCGCGGGACTTTGCTACGCTGAATTTGCGTCGTTGATTCCTATCGCTGGCTCTGCCTATACCTATGGCTACGCGACTTTGGGCGAAATTTTTGCCTGGATTATCGGGTGGGACCTGGTTCTGGAGTACGCCTTCGGCGCTGCCACTGTGGCCTCTGGATGGGCCGGTTATTTCGTGAGTTTCATGCAGGACCGCGGCATTCTTATCCCACCGGAGTTCATCGGCACTTACGGCCAGAAATTTGCCTTATATCACGGACGCTGGACCGCTGTTGCCTCCCTTCCTGCCGGTGTAGATATCTCTACGCTTCCAGTGCACACGGCGATCTTCAACCTTGTGGCTTTTCTGATTATTGCGCTGGTCACGGTGGTGCTGGTAATCGGAATTAAGGAATCCGCGAACCTCAACACGGCAATTGTGATCGTCAAAGTAAGCATTGTCATGTTGTTCATCGTTATTGCGGCAGCCTTTCTGTTTAAGCATCCGGAATTAATGAAGGCCAACTGGCATCCATTCATTCCGCCTAATACTGGTCAATCAGGGCATTTCGGAATTTCAGGCATCGCCACTGGGGCTGCAGTCGTTTTCTTTGCCTATATCGGTTTTGACGCGGTCTCAACGGCGGCACAGGAAGCTAAAAATCCTCAGAAAGACATGCCGATTGGCATTCTGGGGTCGCTCATCATCTGCACCATTCTTTATATTGTCGTTTCCGGGCTTCTTACAGCCCTGGTTTCTTACACCAAACTGAGTGTGCCAGATCCGGTTGCAGTCGGCATTGATGCAACGGGCGTGAGCTGGGGCAGCTTTATCGTAAAAATCGGCGCGATTTTCGGTCTCGGTACTGTAATGCTGGTCATGTTGCTGGGACAATCTCGTGTCTTCTATTCCATGTCGAAAGACGGACTGCTCTGGAAATGGGCAAGCGCAATTCACCCTCGCTTCCGCACACCTTGGATCTCCAACATTGTTATGGGATTCTTCGTCGCAATTTTCGGCGCTGTAATTCCCATCAGCGATCTCAGCACGTTGGTGAGTATCGGCACGCTGCTGGCTTTCGTGATTGTCTGCGCCGGTGTTTGGATACTGCGCGTGCGCCGTCCCGAACTACCCCGGCCTTTCAAGACTCCATGGGTCCCCATCGTGCCTATTCTTGGAATGGCAACTGCCTTGTACCTTATGGCGAATCTGCCGATTCAGACATGGATTCGCCTTATCGTCTGGTTGGCTATCGGGATGGTGATTTACTTTACTTACAGCACCAAGCACAGCAAAGTGCAAGCCAGACAGACTGCGCCCGTCGCATCCGCCAAAAGCGGAGACTAGTTCCTTCGGTCTATCAGATCGCCAAGACCCTCCGTTCAGGAGGGTTTTGTTTTAGAATGGCCAGTCTTTTTCTATTCGTGCGCGTCTATTTATCAAGGGAGAACTGAATGGCCAACCTGCTCGCCACCAAACCGGTGAAGATCATTCTGGACGAAGCTCATGAAACTGGCGAACACAGCCTTCGCCGCGCACTTGGCCCCACTAACCTGATTACTCTGGGCATTGGCGCGATTATCGGCACCGGAATCTTCGTCCTGACGGGGACAGCCACGGCATTGCATGCAGGCCCGGCAATCGTGATCTCCTTTACATTGGTCGGAATAAGCTGCGTCTTTGCCGGATTGTGCTATGCCGAATTCGCCTCCATGATCCCCGTGGCTGGCTCTGCTTATACCTATGGATACGCGACTCTGGGCGAGATCTTTGCCTGGATCATCGGCTGGGACCTGGTTCTGGAATACGCCTTCGGCGCGGCTACCGTCGCTTCCGGCTGGAGTGGTTACCTGATCAGCCTGCTCGGCGACTTCGGCATTAAATTGCCTGCTGCCATCGCGGGCACCCGCTGGGATGAATTTGTGTACTACAACAATCACTGGGAGAACCTTGCGCGAATGGCTCCCAAGCTGAAGGTTCTTGGCATTGATCCTGCAACCTTGCCGCACGCGCATGGCGTCTTTAATCTGCTGGGCTTTCTGGCGATTGCTTTTTGCACCCTGATATTAGTGGTTGGCATCAAAGAGTCCGCTAATTTTAATAGCGTTATTGTCATCATCAAGGTAGCCGTGTTGTTGGTCTTTATCGGCATCGGCGCAATGTTTTTGTTTCAACATCCGCAGCTTACTGCCGCCAACTGGCATCCGTTTATTCCACCCAGCTCCGGCGGCGAGTTTGGATGGGCGGGCATCAGTCATGGCGCGGCGATCATCTTCTTTGCCTATATTGGATTTGACGCTGTCTCCACTGCCGCGCAGGAAGCCAAGAATCCTGCCCGCGATATGCCAATCGGCATTCTTGGCTCGTTGATTATTTGCACCATTCTCTATGTTGTTACGGCCGGCGTGCTTACAGGCCTGGTCAACTATAAGTCTCTCAACGTGCCTGATCCGCTGGCCATCGGCATTGACGCCACAAATAATCACTTCGGCAGTTTCCTGGTGAAACTCGGCGCGCTCATGGGCCTGACCAGCACGATTATCGTCATGCTGCTCGGCCAATCGCGCGTTTTCTTTTCCATGTCGCGCGACAGGCTATTGCCCGGTTTTTTCAGCCAAATTCATCCTCGCTTCCGTACACCCTGGCTTTCCACGCTAAGCGTGGGCTTCTTCGTCGCTTTGCTGGCTGCTTCACTTCCCATCAACGAACTGGGAGACATGGTCAACATCGGCACATTGCTGGCATTTGCCATTGTTTCCGCGGGTGTGTGGGTGCTGCGGCGACGCAATCCTGATTTACCTCGCCCGTTCAAAACGCCGTGGGTTCCGCTGGTCCCAATTCTGGGCGTGCTGTTTTCTCTCTGGTGGATGTACAACCTGCCCGCAGTTACCTGGCTCCGCCTGGTGATATGGCTGATCATCGGTATGTTCATCTACTTTGGCTACAGCCGCAAACATAGCCGCGTGCAGACCGGGGCTGTATAGCCCTCTTGTCGGCTATTGATGACTAGTCCACTGCAATGCACTGATCTGCGATTCTGCGCGTGCGATTGATCTACAATCTCTTGAGCGTATGAAAATTGTTACCGCGGAAGAGATGCGGGCCATTGACCGCGCCACCACCGAGAAACACGGCGTTCCTTCCCTCACGCTGATGGAAAATGCCGGCGCTGCGGTGGTTAAGTTCGCGCAGAAGCACTTCGACTTCGATTCCGTCTGCGCCGTCTGCGGCAAAGGCAACAACGGCGGCGATGGCTTTGTGGCGGCGCGCAAGTTGCATGAAGCAGGCAAAAAAATTTCCGTGATCGTGCTGGCCAAAAGCGCAGAAGAGCTACGTGGCGATGCCGCAGAGATGTTTAAAAAGCTGCCGGTGACGCCGATTTGGATTGGCGATGGAAAAGACCTCAACAAACCCGAAGTAGAACAGGCGTTCGCGGCGCAACTGATTCTGGATGCGATCCTGGGCACGGGCTTCAAGCTGCCGCTCAAAGGATTGGCAGAAAGAGTCATCGTCCGGATGAACAAGGCGCCGGGCTGGGTTGTGGCCGTCGACGTTCCCTCCGGCATCGACGCAGATCTTGATAGTCTTGTGGAGTCCGGCAGCCTCTACGTTCACTGCGACGGAATCGTCTCGTTCACCGCAGCCAAACCGGCTCTGGTTTTTGCCAACCTTACTGATGGGCCTATCGCCATAGCTCCTATTGGAACGCCTGATGCCTTGATTGTCGAGCACTCTCACCTGCAGGAAGAGATTCTTACGAGTCGTGATGTGCAGGCAATCTCGGTCCCACGGGAACCTGATGCCCACAAAGGCGACTATGGCCACGTGCTAGTGATCGGCGGTTCAGTGGGAAAATCTGGCGCTGCTGCCATGGCAGGGATGGCTGCCCTTCGCGCAGGAGCGGGGCTAGTTACAGTAGCAGCGCCGAAATCAGTACAGCCTTTGGTTGCCGCTTATGCGCCGGAATTGATGACAGAGCCACTACCGGAAACGTCAGAAGGAACAATCTCATTGCTGGCGCTGGCAGAAAGAGAAAAGCTACTCAAGGGAAAATCAGTTGTGGCGATAGGACCGGGGCTTTCTGGTAATGCAGAGACGGCAGAGTTTGTTCGCGATCTGGTAAGTGTCTGCCCAACCGCCATGGTGATCGACGCCGATGGCCTGAACGCTTTTGCGGGCAAGCAGGAAGAGCTGGCGCCGGACTACGAAAGTTCGCCATTCGCAGTACGTATTCTCACGCCCCATCCTGGTGAGATGGCCAGACTCACTGGACTTTCTATCGGTGACATCCAGGCAAACCGGGTGACACTGGCCCGAAAGACCGCCGCTGAAACTCTGAGCTGGGTTGTGCTCAAAGGACATCGCACGATCATCGCATCGCCGCATGGCCACGTCTGGATCAACACCACCGGCAATCCGGGCATGGCGAAAGGCGGATCGGGAGACGTGCTCTCCGGTATTTTGGCCACAATGATCGCCCACTTTGTCCAGATGCAGCGCGACAGCCTCTCAGCGCCAGAGCCGGATCAGCTTTGGCCGGGAAAACCGCCTGGGCAAACGGGCCTTTCTCCGACCTCGATTTTCCGCTGGTTCTCCGTACACGATTCCGAAGCCGAGAAGATTCGCACTTTGCGAGACGAGTATCGCAAGACGCACAACCAGGACCTGCTTCAGCAGATACAAGCGCTCATGCATAAGAAGGTCAGGCAGGCCATAGAGCTTGTTGCTTCTCTGCATGTAGCCAAGGCTGTATACCTCCACGGACTGGCGGGCGACATTGCCGCGTCGCGGCATGGCGAGCAATCGATGATCGCCACAGATATCATCAGCAGTCTGGGCGAAGCCTTCTCTCTATGCGAGGAAGAGGCGCACGACAAATTCACTTACCTCCAGCGATGACGACCTTCAACACTCACTCTGCCGACGAAACCACGGAACTCGGCCAGCAACTCGCTACCCAGCTTAAGCCAGGAACTATCGTGCTTCTGCGTGGCGATCTTGGAGCCGGCAAGACGACTCTGGTTAAAGGTATTGCCGAAGGTTTTCACGCAGCGCGAGCTGAGGACGTCACCAGCCCGACGTTTACTCTGATCCACGAATATCGTGGCTCTGAAGTCACTCTCTACCATATCGATCTCTACCGCATTGACACCCAGCGCGAACTCGATACGCTGGCGCTTGACGACCTGATGACAGCCAAGAGCATTCTGCTGATCGAGTGGGGAGAAAAGTTTGAGCGCTTCGTGAGAGAGCGCGATGTGGAGATTGCTATAGAGCACAAAGACGGCGATGACCGAGCAATCGCGGTCACAACCCGCTGATCACTTGCAGGTCAATGTAGCTGCCGCTGTGATTGTTGTACCTTGGGAGTTGGTCCCGATGACAGTTACGCTGACGTTCCAGCAATTTTTTGCTGGGTCTATTTGCCTGCATTAACTGCAACGGCTGCTATTTGTCCACTGCCATCATTGCCCGTTCGGGATAACGCTCACCCGCGGCAACGCCCTTTGGAGCAGCCTCATCGATACGCGCCAGATCAGCCTGCGTTAGCTTGATATCAATAGCAGCAAGGTTTTCTTCCAGATATTTGCGGCGCTTGGTACCGGGGATTGGAACCAAATCTTCTCCCTGCGCTAGCACCCAGGCCAGCGCAAGTTGTGAAGCTGTGCAGTGCCTCTCACGCGCGATCTCTTGGATTCGTGCCACTAAGTCAAGATTCTTCTGGAAATTCTCTCCCTGGAAACGTGGGGATTGCCGGCGGAAATCGTCTGCAGCTAGATCATCAAAGGTCTTGAATTGTCCAGTGAGAAAGCCGCGTCCTAGCGGGCTGTAAGGAACAAAGCCAATGCCGAGTTCGCGCATCGTAGGCAGAATTTCATCTTCCGGATCGCGCGTCCATAGCGAGTACTCAGTCTGCAGCGCGGAAATGGGATGTACCTTGTGCGCGCGGCGAATGGTCCTGGGCGAAGCCTCTGAAAGTCCGAGATAACGCACCTTGCCGGCGCGCGCCAAGTCCGCCATTGCGCCCACGGTATCTTCAATGGGAACTGTTTTGTCGACGCGGTGCTGATAATAGAGATCGATCACATCCGTGCCCAGGCGCTTCAAACTGGCGTCGCACGCCTGCTTCACGTACTCCGGCGTGCCTTTTACGCCAAGAAACTCGCCGTTTGGCCCGCGAACGTTGCCGAACTTGGTAGCCAACACAACCTGGTCGCGGCGGTCCTTGATGGCACGGCCCACCAGTTCCTCGTTTTTGCCAGAACCGTACATATCAGCTGTATCCAGAAAGGTGCAGCCGAGATCGAGCGAGCGGTGGATGGTGGCAATGGATTCGGCGTCGTCGCGTCCGCCGTAGAACTCTGACATGCCCATACAGCCAAGCCCAAGAGCAAAAACCTTAAGACCTTGAGTACCTAGTTTTCTTTGTGGAAGCATGAATTGAATGTATGTCCTTTTTTGAGAAATGAAGAACGCATGAAAACTGGTCAATCCAATATTCTAGTGGCTGGATAAATCAAAGCAAAAATCTTACCTTGGGATGAACATCAAGCGCCAAGAACGAGAAATATTGAGTAGAGAGTTAAAAACCACGCACCTTCGTGCGCGAGTCACATTAGCACATAGGACAGCGATGGACGTTTTTTCCGAGCGAATCGGTGGTCTGAGGAAGCGTGTTGCAGGGAATCTCCTGCTCAACAGAGGCGCGCCCGTGCACGAACTCCACCCACTTGAGGTCGTGCTGGATAAAGTCATTGAAAGCAGATGCTGCTATTTCAATGCGGGTACCGTCTGCAAAACTGATCGTCATTCGACCTCCTTTAGAAACTTTTTCTGTTTGTACATTCAATAGATGCTCTGTGTAGAGCCTGAGCTTCACAAAGTTCTGTAAAAAGAACTGCAAAAATCAAAAAATATTTGTAACAGCCGGAAAGATTGAACAAGAATCGCTCACGGCCAGCGTGAAATGAGCGAATGGCATTGGATTGGACTGTTAAACGTCGCTACGTTCAGTGGGAAATCAAGCGGTCAGGACTGCTTCGTTATTCCGTTCTTCATTTATCCGTGCCAGGAGCCGCTCCACGTATTTGGTATCGATGTTGCCGGCTTGAAATTCCGGATCGGCCAAGATGCGCCGGTGTAGTGGAATGGTGGTGTAAATGCCTTCAACAATGAACATCTCCAGCGCGCGCTGCATACGCATAATGGCTTCTGCGCGGTCTTTGCCAAAGGTGATGAGCTTGGCGATAAGCGAGTCATAGTAAGGCGGAATCACGCCTTCAGCATACGCAGCGGTGTCCACGCGCACGCCCAGACCGCCGGGAATGTGGAAAGTCTTGATCTTACCCGCGGATGGCGTGAATTTTTCCGGATGCTCCGCATTGATACGGCACTCAATGGCATGTCCGCGCTGGCCCTTGCGATCGAGTTTGGGAATCACGTCAGTTATCTTTGCACCCGCAGCCAGCAAGATCTGCGATTTGACCAGATCAAGGCTGGTTACCATCTCCGTAACCGGATGCTCCACCTGAATGCGCGTATTCATCTCGATGAAGTGAAGGCTGCCGTCTTCATCCATTAGAAATTCAACCGTCCCGGCGTTCACGTAGCCGATCTCAGACAACGACTCTTCAAGTTTTTTGCCGATTTCCGAGCGCAATTCCTGCGCGACCCGCGTGGAAGGCGATTCTTCCAGCAACTTCTGATGGCGGCGCTGGATGCTGCATTCGCGCTCACCCAGACTAACCACGCGCCCGTATCCATCGCCCATTACCTGGAACTCAATGTGGCGCGGGCGCTCAATGAACTTTTCCATGTAGAGGTTGCCGTTGCCGAAAGCAGCCGCGGCCTCCGACTGCGCGGCGTTAAAGTATGGCTCTAGCTCAGATTCGCTGCGGATCACGCGCATGCCACGTCCACCGCCGCCGGCTGAGGCTTTAACGATCACTGGATAGCCGATCTGCTTCGCCCATTCACGCGCTTCTTCGGCGGAAGCAATTACGCCGTCAGATCCAGGCAAAATGGGGACATTGGCTTTTTTCATTGCCTGGCGAGCTTTTTCTTTTTCGCCCATCAAGCGGATAACGTCAGGCGGCGGCCCAATGAACTTGATATGCGAGCTTTCGCAGACTTCGGCAAAGTTAGCGTTCTCGCTCAGCAGTCCGTAGCCAGGATGGATGGCATCAACGTTGGTGATTTCTGCAGCGCTGATGACCGCTGGAATATTGAGATAGCTCTCTGACGAGCGCGGCGGGCCAATGCAGATGGCTTCATCGGCAAAGCGAACATGCAGTGAGTTGCGGTCAGCGTCACTATAGACGGCGACTGTCTTAACGCCCAGTTCCTTGCAAGCGCAGATCACGCGCAGGGCAATTTCACCACGATTAGCAATCAATATTTTTTTAAACATTATTTATGTCGCTGCGCTCCTAAACCGCCAATGGTCTTTCCAAATGACAAACATCGTCAGCGCTTGATGCGGCGCAGCTCAGCGCGCAAGCCGGCTTCGCTGCTGGTACTTAATTACTTTCTGGGCCTGATGGCAAACAAAGCCTGGCCATATTCCACTGGCTGTCCATTTTTGACCAGAATCTTAACGATTTCGCCTGAAGCGTCCGATTCAATCTCATTCATGAGCTTCATGGCTTCAATGATGCATAGCACCTGTCCTGCGGCTACCTGATCGCCCGGTTTGATGAACGGCGGAGCACCGGGTGCGGGTGATTCATAATATGTGCCAACAATCGGCGATTTTACCTGGTGCAACTCTTCTTCTACGGCGGCTGGCGGCGCTGCTGCAGCTGGAGGAGCGGCAACAACAGGTTGCGGAGCTGATGGAGCTATAGGAGCGGCCACGGAAGAAGCAATTGGCATGGGCGCGATTGGCACAGCGTGCGCAATCATTGGAGCCGAGGAATCCCCGCCGCGCTTGATGCGGACCTTTACGTCGCCACGCTCCAGCTCGAATTCGGAGACGTCTTTTTCGATCAGGAAATCAATAAGCTCTTTCAGCTCTTTCTGATTCATGAATGTATTCGGCTCTTCTCTGCCTCAACCTTTGATTTCGCAACGGCTGGGCTTCCAAGGGAGTTAAAGCGTGATTAGATCCTTTGTGGTAGGCGTCAGGATTTCATGTCCAGTTTCAGTAACCAGGACCATGTCTTCAATTCGGACTCCACCTTCTTCAGGAATGTAAATGCCAGGCTCTATTGTAATGACCATGCCAGGCGCAAGTTTCTGGGTCTGCCCCTTGGCCACTCGGGGCTGCTCATGCACTTCAATTCCCACTCCATGGCCTGTGGAATGGGTAAAAAAAGCATCGAAACCTGCTTTTCGCAGCACTTCACGCCCGGCGCGGTCCACTTCGCCAGTTTCTACTCCGGGCCTAACAGCTCCAACTGAGGCAAGCTGGGCTTCCCGTACAGCGTTATACATGCGGCGATGCAACCGTGAAACTGGCCCAGCATGCACGGTACGGGTCATATCAGAACAGTAGCTTCCGAGTATAACACCGTAATCTAGTATTATAAATCCTTCCGCAGGAATGGTTTGCGCGGATGCGCGCCCATGCGGCAGTGCAGAACGCTGTCCGGCGGCCACAATCGTATCGAATGACATCTTTTCCGCCCCGGCTCGCCGCGCCTGCAATTCCAGTTCACCTGCAACCTGCGCTTCCGCTACTCCGGGTTTTATGACAGAGAGAGCGGTCTGAAATAGACTGGCAGCCAGCAAAGCAGAGGCGCGAACCTGGCTGATCTCATCTGCATCTTTGATAACGCGCAAAATCTCAACCATGGCACTTGTGGGCTTTAACTTGGTTTTTGCACCCACAATTTTTCCCAGGTACTTGAACTCGGTATAGTAGAGATACTCCGCCTCAAATCCCAGCGTTTTGATTCCGGCCTTCTGCGCGCCTTCACACGCATCAACAAATGCCGACCGCTTCCCGATTACAATTTTGGCGTCTTTAACTTCCTCATGCGCCTGCTGGGTGTAGCGGCCGTCAGTGTAAAACCTGGCTTTGTGGCTGCGTTCACTTACCAGAAAAAGCAATACGCCTGCTGAGCCGGTAAACCCAGTCAGGTAACAAATATTGGGTAGATGCGTCACCAGGAGAGCATCCAACCCAGCTTGCCTCAGCGCTAATGCCAGCTTTTTTTGCCGAACGACGTAGTTCATAAGCTCCTGTCGCCCTGTGGCCTCTCAAATTGCTGTGACTTTTGTAAACACATAACTTGTGGCGTCCTGCGGTCTGTGATTACTTCCAACTTATCAAAAAGAAAAGCTTACTGAAGAGAAATCATCCTGGCGTCATCAAGAAATAAAAAACCCCGAGGATATCGAATCCCCGGGGCATGAATTGGCGCAACTTAGGTTTGAATGATTTTCGGAGTGATAAAGAAGATCAACTCCGCGGTTGAAGTGTTGATGTTGGTGTGTTTGAACAAGTTACCGAGAAGCGGAATGCTGCCGAGCAATGGGACTTGCGAAATAGCAACGTTGTTTGTGGTCTGGATCACGCCGCCAAGCACCACCGTACCGCCATCAGTGACCAGCACCTGCGTGGTGGCTTGCTGCGTGTTCAGTGTCGGGTTCAATTGTGAACCACTCACACGGCTGAAATCGGGCACCGTGTTTTCCACGTCAATGTTCAGGAAGATAGTGTTTTCTGCCGTGATCTGCGGGGTTACGGAAAGCCGCAGGAAAGCCTCAACATACGTAACTGTGGGCGGGCCGCCTAATTGTGCTTGTGTTACCACCGGGATACGCGAACCCTGGCGGATGAGCGCCGCAATATTGTTCTGCACGGTAATCGTTGGGCGCGACAGGATCTTCAGCAGACCGCGGCTCTCAGCTGCATTGAGAATAAAGTCCAAGCGGAAACCGGCAGTCGCATTACTGAACTCGATGCCGCTGGTTGGACCAGTTGCACCCAGGTTGGAGAACAGCGGAATAGTGGTTGGATTGCCCTGCCCGGTAATAAACCGTGGCACTTGGCCGCCAGGCAGAGTCACGTTGATCGGGCTGTTGCTACCCAATCCGCCGCCAACGGCATTGGGGCCGCTGCCAAAGCCAGCCGCCAACTGCGTGCCGATGTCGCGGGCAAAAGTCCTGGTGGAAGCCACCACGCGGGCTTCAATCTCAACTTCCGGCGCCTTGCGATCCAGTGTACGGATCAACTCTTCAACCTTGGGCAGCACGCTGGGTATATCTTCAATAATCAGCGCATTGCTGCGATCATCTGCCACCACATCACCGCGGGCCGAGAGGAATTTTTTAACCAGCGTGGCGGCATCTTTGGCATGTCCGTAACTCAGATACCGCGTGATGGTTTGTTTGGGAACCGCCAGAGCCTGCGCTTCCTGCTGTGCGCGGCGAGCTTCTGCCTCTGTCTTCATAGTGTCCAGCGTGGCGATGCGCAAAACGTTTCCTTGCAGGGTGCAAGCCAGGCCGTTGTTATCGAGCACGATGGCCAGCGCCTGGTCCCACGGCACATCGTCAAGGACGATGGTGACTGATCCGTGAACTGAAGGATCAAGAACCACGTTCAAACCGCTGATCTCGTGAATCAAACGGAAGAAATCTTTGAGGTCAAGGTCCTTGAAATTCATTCCAAATGGTTCACCGGTGTAACGTCCGGTGGTGCAATTGCCGGTGGCTGGTGCGCCAACCGAGACGGTGGTGCCGGCTCCGGTTGATTGCACAGGCTGAGGAGCAACGGGTTGGGGAAGGGCTTGAGGTTGCTGCTGTTGCTGTTGCAATGCTGCGTTAATGGCTGCAGGTTGTGATGCCATGCTGCCATGGGCGGCATAGGGTGGCTGGTTAATGCTGGGAATTGACGGCTGATCGTGCGCAAAATGCGCCGCTGCAAGTTCAGCCCGGGAAGGCGTGGCTTCCACAAGTTTTTCTTCCGTCTTGCTTGTGGCGTTAGAAGCAACGTTTGAAGTAGAGACGATGGCAGGCTGGCTGCTTTGAGATGCAGATGGCGGCACTGCATTGGTATTGGCTGCAACTACAGTTGCGCTGGTATCCGGCACTGAGGCGGGTTTTGCGCTGGAGCCGTCATGCAGCTTTACCACTAGCTTGTTGCCTTCAGGTACAACCTGAACATCGTGCATCTGCGCCATGTCCAACACAATGCGCGTAACGCCTGCATCGTAACGGGCTGCGCGCACAGACTTCACGTCGCCGTTATTGACAGCAATGTCACGCGAGTGTCCCTGCAGCAGTGAATTGGGTATATCCACAACCACGCGGTCAGGATGCTCAAGCTTCATGGTCTTGGCCGTCATGGGACCGCTGCCGCTGATTTCGATGTTGAGAGAGTCCGCGTCATGATCGACGGAAATATCCCGAATGTGGCTGAGGGCGCCAGTCTTCTCGGAAATTGGCGTAAGCGAAGTTTCAGCCTTCCGCGCCGACGCGCCGGAAACATGAATCTCTAGCCCGCCTTCCACGCCGTTCACATTGACCTTGGCACCGGGAACCAGCGTTAGCTCCATCCGCGCCACATCAGTGCCGTCAGCCGCGCGGTAGCTGGCCATACGATACGAGAGCACGCCGGGAGCTGACACTGCGTGCACCTTGGCGTCAGGATGCGCTATCGAGACCCCTGCCAGATCAACCAGCATCAAGTTGTCGGTTGGACGATACTCGGTATGAGTAAAGGTACCGTTCGCCAGGATAGTGATCACTGCGGCGCTGTCCTGGTTTTTCACCAGCACGCCCCCCAGTTGCGAAACGGTAGCTGTTGCCATGGATACTGTTCCCACGACCAACAGGAAAATTCCTAGCAGTTGCTTAAGCCTCATCTCTTTTGTCTCCCCATGCGGCGGTCGCTACCCCGCCGGTCATGCGCGGCGTTGCTGGAGCCTACCAAACACCTTCCAGCCGCTTAGAAAATTAGTCCGTACGTGCAACGTTGGTACTACTTCCCCTGGGTTCAGCACCTACTACTTCTTTACTGCTTGATCTCTTCTTGCAATTTTGCTGTCTGGTTTAAGACGAGGGAACCAGCTTTTTCACAACCTCGCGAGCGGTTTCACGCCCCAAGGCATCTTTCACAAATTCGCGGAAAATAATGGAATCACTGGTAATTTTTTCTACGCTGCCGTTGAACACCTGGTCATTCTCACGCAGGAAATATGTTTTCTTTGTGCTGTTGGCGACCACTGCCAGCATCTTTCCTGTGGTGTCCTTCACTGTGCCTTGCAATACCAGTTCTGGAATTGCCAGGCAGCGCTTTCCGGTGGTGCAGTTAGGCGAAGGACCGTTGTTCACGCTTCCAGTGCGGATCGGGCTTACAAATGGATCGCGACGTCCACGAGGACCAAACACCCGAGTTACCGGCTTAGGCTTTTCTGGTGCAGCGGTCCCGACTTGAGTTACTTTGGGCGTCGGCGTTGCAGGTTTAGCCGGAGCTTTCTTCGCTTGAGTAGAAGTTTTCTTTGCTGCAGTCACATGCGCCGGCTTTGCCGCAGTTACATGAGCCGGCTTTGCCGCTATCATTGCTGGTTTGGCGCCTTTGTTGGTATTGGTGGCTTGCGGGCCTGTCTTGGCCGCAACCACTGGCGCTGACGCAGCTTTTACCTTGACTGCTGCGCTCTGCGGAGCCTTCCCAGCTTGCTTCACGGGCGCGCTGGTGGTCTTTACCGGAGGCTTGCCAGGCAAAGTTGCACTGTGTGCAGCAGGCTTGGCTTGGGCCTGACTTTTGGTTGCCGCAGCAGGCTTGGGCGCAGTCTTCTTGGCAGGCGCCTTGGCCTTGCTGCTTGCAGTCGCTGGCGTGGGACTGGGCTTGGCCGCACCACTTGTTTGGCCATTCGTGCTGGAATTCTGCGCCGTGGCCATTGTCGCCATGGCTGTTGCGAGCGCAAGAATTTGAATCAGCTTCATCTCAATTCCCTTTTGGTGCAGTGCTTCTTGCTTTTCTTACTTCGCCGGTTTCGCTGGCGCAGGCTGCCCTGGCTTTGCAGAGGTGGCCGACGCTGTTTCATCCGGTTCATGGCTGAAGAACGTTGTGGCCGTACAACTGGCCAGTACCGTTTCATTCGGCTTCCAGGTGTAAGTGCCCCTTACCTTGGCGGCGCTGTTGTTTTTTGTGTTGGCCATTTGCATGTTGCCGACATTGACAATCCGTTCCAACTCAGCCACACGCTGGAAGAAATCCAGCACTCGGTAATAAGGCCCGTCAATGTCAATTGCGAATGGCACTTCGCTGTAAAACTCTTTATTGGCCACAGGCATCGCAGTGTAGCGCCGGATATCGATGCCCGAGGTGGCAGCGGTATCATGCAGCAGCTTAATAAACTGGTCTGCGTCCTTCTCGTCTGGCACAATCTTCTTCTGGATCTCCAACTGCTGCTGCAGGATCGCCATGTTGCGGTTTACTTCCACCAATTTAGGCTCAAACGTCCGCAGCGTGGCGTTCTCATCGGTTTTTTCCTTGATCTTGGTCTGCAGCTGCTGGTTCTCTTGGTACTTGGGATTGAAGTAAACGTAGTAGTAGGCAATACCGACCAGTAGGGCCACTACGAACAGGATTCCCGCCCGCGCCGCCAACGACATTTCACTGAATTTAGCCATATAAAACTCCCCAGACTTGTTGCCCTGCTACCCTACGATTGTTTCTGTACCTTCCCCGTAAAATTGGGAGAGATTTCACAATTCAACTCAAACTTAAAAGCCTCAACTTCTTTCACGCTGGCATCCTGCAGCGTCTCTTTGATCTCCACTGACGAGAAAGCCCCCGTTTTTCTCAGGTTGGCCATCAGGTCAGCTACCGCATCCGGACTTAAAGCCATGCCGGTAAAGCTCAGCGTCTTGCCATCGTTCGTCATGGTGTCAAGCCACACTGCATCAGTGCTGTTGATTGTGTCGGCTACCAAATTCAGCAGATCAACCGGGCCTTTCTGCGCGTTCTTTAATTCATCAATCACCTTGACCCGGCGCTCATACATATCGGCCTTCTTTTTGCTGGCCTCGTATTTCGCCTTCACTTCCGCCAGGCGCTGGTTTTCCAGGATGGCCTTCTGCAGGTCTTTCTCCAGCCGGTCATGCTCATGTCCAACCCAGACCTGCGCCAGCCCAATCAGCACAGCAAGCGCACCCAGAAAAACAACTCCCAGTATGACTGTGCTTGAACCGCCATCACCTCCCGGCATGGAAACTGAAGGAGAGCGCCGGCCGCCGCCGCGCGATGTTTTCTTTGGTACTCCAAGCAGGTTTATGCGAATCATAGGTCTTCAAAGCTCCTAAGGGCCAAACCCACTGCAACTGCGAGCTGTCCCGGGTTCTGTTCCAGAATGCCGTTCTCAGTTGAATCCATGGGTGGCA
>DASTCT010000310.1:0-27502 GCA_035710845.1 Candidatus Angelobacter sp. | reverse complement strand
GGCCAAAGAGCTGGGATTCAAGATACTGAGAATCCAGGCAGGGTGCCCGGATTGCGAGGCCATGTGGGAGGTGGAACCGGGGCGGTGGCAAAGAGTGAGGATTGAGTTTGAATTTGAGAGCCGGAATTTTCTGGCGCACTACCATTCACCGGAGAGCTGCGACCTGATCGTGTGCTGGAGCCACAACTGGCAGAATTGCCCGATCCAGGTGCTTGAGTTGAAGGCATTAACCAGCAATCAGTAGTAGCGGGCAAATAGGCGCGGGAAAGGTTTGATGAGCCTCGGTTTTGGCTTGGAGAGTGGAGGCCCGCGCATGGCGAAGCGGAGCTATTCATTTAATTCCCTTACCATTAGATTTCCATTAAATGTCCTTCTTAAATCTGGTAAATTACATACCTTCACGCGCAAGTAGTGGAATCTTAAAGCTTCTGCGCATGTAGTTCTAAAGAGTCCGAATAGACATGGAAGGGAGCCCGATGCCTCAACGAGAGCCAATCGATCCAGGAAAGTATTATTTTTCGACTTTGATGAATGATATAGAAAGCGGGCGTGTACGCTTGCCACCTTTCCAAAGGGAGTTCGTTTGGAGTCCGTCGAAAGTCGTCGCTCTTATGGACAGCATATACAAGGGTTACCCGGTTGGCAGTTTCTTTTACTGGAAAGCAAGCCGAGACTACGTGACATTGTTTCGAGACATCAAAAGTCTCGCCTTGCCTATACCTGCGCCTGATCAAGAACTCTTTTTCATCCTTGATGGCCAGCAGCGCGTCACGTCTATATGGGCGGCATTTAAAGGCAGCATTATCAATGAGGATAATTACAGCCGTATCTGCATGGATCTCGACGAAGCAGCCCGGTACGAAAAAGGCAATCAAGAAGAGAGGCGTCGCATTTCTGTATTTGTGGAAAATGATCCCGATAATGTTAGATTCATATCGCTGCGAGACATCCTCTCTGACAACACGCGGGCCTATGACGAAATTCGCGACCAGTTACCACGAGAGAGGAAAGACACTCTATCATCTGCACGAGAACGCTTTCGAACTTACCCGTTCTCAGTAGTGAGAGTTTTCGATCTAGAACTAGAAGATGCTGTTGAAGTTTTCCAGCGCATTAATCAAGGAGGCAAGCGGCTTACACGATTTGAGTTGGTTGCGGCAAATTGTTGGTCAGAAAGCTTTGATTTGGCGAAGGCCGTAAAAGATATCAACCAGCGTATTGAAGAACGTACCGATTTTGGCAAAGTAGAACCGATTACCTTCATTCAAGCGATGTCGCTTATAGCATACGGTCAATGCAGAACAGAGCATGAACTAAGTTTGTCGAGCTCCACCGTCCAAGCGCTCTGGCCTCGCGTCTCAAAAGCGGTTGGCGATGCAATTGATTGGACGCGAGATAACTATGGAGTGATCCGACGGGACATGATCCCGTACGATGCGATGTTAGCAGTCCTCGCATGCTATTTTTCCGAACATGGCACCAATGTGCCTCTTGATCACAAGATATGGATTGACAGATGGTTTTGGCGGTCTGCCTTTTCGGAACGGTATGGACGAGCTCAAACCACGCAAATGTCGAATGATGCAAAGGCTCTTAAAGAGCTTATTGATGGCAAACTAGAGTTGCCAGCTTACCCACTCACAGTAACTAAAGATGTGATACGAAAAATGAAAATCAATCGCTCATCAGGCGCCGCGCGAAATGCAATCTTGTGCATTTTGGCTCAATCCAAACCGAAGCACTTCGTTACCGGGACTGATGTTTCTCTCGCAAAAGATCACTTTAGCGAGATCAAGGATCCAAATGCTCATCACATATTTCCGAAGAATTTTTTGAAAAAAACCTCAAGCGTCTAGTAGAAGAAGTCCACTTAGTTCCAAACTTCTGCTTCCTGCCTGCAGACCTGAATAATAAGATTCGAGATCGAGCACCGTCCGAGTATTTCGCGGAATTCAAAGGCAAAAACGGAGAAAACGCTGGGTTTGAAGCGGCATTACGTTCCCACTTGATCCCATCCGGAACAGAGTCGCCTATTTGGACCGACAATTACGATGCCTTCCTACAACAACGAACTGACCTGATCTGGGCTGAAATTCTAAAAGCGGTTGGCGAAGGCGATATTTACAATTCCGGAGCGCCAGTACCACGGGATCAAGCCCGGCTTGCCGTGGATGAAATCGAAGTCAAATTGCGTAGAGCCGTTCACGAGGCTCTCAATTCCGAACTAGGTCCTGACTATTGGAAAACGGCTGTACCCAGTGATGTGCAAACCACTGTCAAAGACCGGATCAATGAACGAAACCGCACCAAGGTCATAACTCGAATTGAGGATCCTTTGATGCGACTTCAATATGCCGACATAATGGATTATCACAAGATCATCGACAAAAATTGGAAGTCCTTCTCAAATCGATTCGGCAGTCGCGAGGAACTGAAATCCCATTTTCTGGCTTTAAAGAATTACAGAAATCCATTAGGCCATGTTAGAGAAATGGATCCAATCGATCAGAAACGGGGAGAAGCCGCAATCCTTTGGTTTCGAAAAACGTTGGGGACTCCATCGGAAGCCGCTACAGAGTCGCCCGACATAAAGGTACCTGTTGAGGGGGAAGCGGCTGGGGCATAAAGCGAAGGCTGCGAAGTCATGCCGCAAAATCCGCGAAATCCCTACACAGTAGATTGTGCGCAGATGCCGGAAGCATATAGCGGATCGGTTTGGGCCGCCGGGCTGAAGGTCAGGGCTTCCATGTCCCAGTCCCGCGCAGCGGGACTAGAGTATGGCGATCCCAAGCCGCGCCGTCGTTGTTCTGCGTTTTTTACTCCACTACCTCACTGATCTGTATGACGCTGGGAACATCGGTGTAGTTTCGTTCGTCGGTAATGAAATCAGCGGCGGTGGCTGCAAGCGCGCTTTGGAGATCGGCCAGCGAGCGGAAGAAGAGATGTCCGACTGCGTGGTAAGGCGCTGGCGTTCCGGGAGGAAGACCGCCGATGCCACGGTCAATCTCAGTGCGGACGAGACCTCGCGGAATCAGCAGTTTGCGCGAAAGCTCAAGATGCGGGCCAAGATAGTATTCCCAGTTGAAACGCGAACCTGGGACGGCGGGATACATGACGCTGAGCCGGACCATGGCGAGGAGGATAAACACCTCAGCTCTGCCTAAAAAGCAATTCTCACCACTGATGAACACTGATAAGAAAAGGTCAATTTGTCAGCAGATCCTATGCAAAAGCATTTGTTTGATCAGTGTTATCAGTGTAAATCAGTGGTAAATGCAATTTTTGGGCAAGCCATACGGCGAGATCGTCAGCTAGAATCTTCTCAACACACCTGGACTAAAAAGAGCAGATGATGAGAGAGCGAATTGCGATAGCGTTTGCAACATTGCTGACTGCCATTGCCCTCTATATGGCGCCCTCGTGGCAGGCGGTCCTCACCGACGTCTGTCTGCAAGCTGGCGTTGCTGCCGCCGCAACCATCGTGCTTCTGTTTGTGACACGCTCGATGGGAGCGCGCGGGATCGCCATTGAGCGTATTGCGCTGGCAATTTTTCTGGCCGCGATGCCCCTGGTTTATATCCTACGCTGGCTCACCAGGCGCGATGGCGCAAGCACCGATTGGCTCTGGCTTGAACTGCTTGGCTTTGTTGTATACGCGGCCCTTGCGGTGATGGGGCTGAAAGTCTCGCCGTGGTATCTGGCAGCTGGAATCGCAGCGCATGGCGTAGCCTGGGACGCATGGCATTACTTCATGGCTGAGACGTTTATGCCGCACTGGTACGCGATCGCCTGCCTGTTGGTGGACATCGGCATTGGCGCGTACGTTGCCGCCCGTATTCCCGCCTGGCAAGATTGGCAGCGCCCGGCGGGGGCCCGGCGAAGCCAGATCGCCTAAGAAACATAGGGGAGAATGTCGCGACAGCGGCTGCATGGCAGCGAAAGTACATACCGCTACTCAAACATCAAGAACTAAAATTTTGGTAGTGGTACAGTTTGGCTGAATTGATTCATCGCTTGCGCGATGACGTCTGCCTAAAGGCCCGACACTACCAAAAATTTTTCTGTACGCTTTGTCGATTCCAGCCTCGCCGTTCGTCGTTATAGTGAAGGCGGGGCAACTAGCCCAGCTTCACCCCAGCCCGCCAGCCCACCCATCCCTTCCGCAAAGAACGGCGGAACGGATGGGGCCCGCAAAAGCGGCGTGGCCCGGGGACCCCGGCTTCACCCCCAGCCCGCGCAAAGGCGGCGCGGTCCGGGGACCCCGGCTGAAGGGCCATCTTAAGGAGAAGACGACATGCCACAATATCTGGTTTCTGGTTACCTCCCCGACAACTTTGACCCGTCCACACAAACCGAAGAGACTATCGAGGCAATCCACGCGCTCAACAGGGAGATGATCGCTGCTGGCGTCAGGAAGTTTGCTGGCGGCCTGGGCCCAACGCGCACACTGCGGCCGCAGCCCAACGGTGAGCTGCTGGTCACCGACGGACCATACCTGGAAACCAAGGAGCACGTGGGCGGTTTATGGATACTGGAATGCGCCGATATAGACGAGGTGCTTGCGTGGGCGCGCAAGGGCGCTAAAGCGTGCCGTTTTCCGATCGAGGTGCGAGAGATTTTCTTTGTGCCGGCCCCCGAAAAGGACTGAGCGGTACGGAGTGCCGGGAAGACGGGATTCGCAAGGCGGCAAAGTACGGCATGGCGCCGGTGACACGTTATTTCGCTTGGCCAGATCTGGGGAAGAGATTATGTTGAAGCACATCCGAGGGCCCGATGAGAAGCATGATCTCTGCAATTGTCATTGTGGCGCTGCTGGCAGCGGAGGGTGGCGCACAGCAGAACCAAAGCAACCCGACGCTTGATAAACAGGTCTCCGCGAACCAGGTGCACGCCTCAACCCCGGTTGCTGCTGACGCGCTTGTACTGCACAAAGGAACGCCGCTTTGCCTGCTGGTGACAGAAACAGTATCCAGCACAACGGCCAAAGCCGGAGATCACATCACTTTTCGAGTAGACAATAATCTTTCAGCGCAGGGATTGACGGTGGTGTCTCCGGGCACCAAAATCGATGCGACGATCAGGAAGGTGCAGAGGCCGCGGAATTGGGTACGCGATGCTGGGCTGGGTTTTTCCCTGGACACCCTCAGACTTGTGGATGGCCAGACCGTTGCCCTGAAGCCGGGCAAGATACATGGCAATTCAATATGGACCGAGGATGAAGTTAGCTTCTGGATGGTGGCATTGGCGCCCATCACGGTCCCCTGGATGGCAACGCACAAAGGAGACGAGACCAGCCAGGGCCCAGGAATGTGCCTGCCGGCGGAGACTGCCCAGGACATTACTCTCGATAAGAACCAAGTCGAGTCACTACAGCCGCAAGGATCGATTGCCGGCGAGGCTAACTGGAAAACACGGTTGCAGCAAATGCTTCCTCACCCACTGGCGCTAAATACATTATCGCCTGAACCGGAGCAGGGAGAGGAAATTGAGGAACTGGACCTGGCTTCAGGCCAGGAGCGGCGGCTGGACAAATGCAAACGCTGCGCGAGTCCAGTGACATACCCGTCAGGCTTGCATACAACGGTAGATGTTTATTTCCTCGACTCTGGAAAACTTTATGCGACCGCCTATGACACACAGCCCCCTTATGCGCGGCACGGAAAATGGGGAGTCTTAGACGGCAAGTTCTCACGCATCCTTGCAATTATGGGCACAGAGGGCAAAAGCGCGGCTTTTGCCGATTTCGCATTGCTGCAATGGTCGGGGAAGCAGTGCAATGTCCTGCGCGTAAGTCAGGTGTTGTCTTTGCCGCAGATTGTTGACAGCGCCGATTGCAGCGAGATCAGCAAGGGTGGATTGCAGCCCGGGGAATTCGCCCTGCGGCCTGCGCAGATACTCGGCGACAGATATGTAACGGACGTGGCATCACCCAACGGCATGCGCGCGCTTGCTATTGGTTCATTGACAGCGCCCGGCAGTCTAAAACAGGTTGGAAATCTGGATGCGTCATACAGCCGCTTTGATCCAGTGTGGCGCGATGCAACGCATATCGTCTATATGAGAAAGCCTTAGACCCCCTCTGTAATGCCAGCACCAGCCAGGGACTTTGAAACCGTAGGGCCGGAGGACGCGGAGACCGGGAAGCACAAAAGAATCGGAAGACCAGGACTCACCGCCAGATGCGCGTGGAAGCAGCGGGCGAGAGTCTCTGATGATCGGCACCTTAGGCGCAGGCATGAGGGTGCTGAGGCCGGGACGGGCCGAATATCCCCAAATAATGCGCCATTTCCCCATTGGCTGCCGCTTGTAACCGCTTGGATTCTCTTAGGTTTAGCATCCAGCAAAGGATGTTAGACTAGACGCTGGATAAATATGCCTTTAAAAACATTGTTCCTGAATCCTCCGTCATTTGAGAACTTTGACGGTGGCGCCAGTTCGCGCTGGCCGGCCACCCGCGAGATTGAGAGCTACTGGTATCCGGTTTGGCTGGCGTATCCGGCAGGGATGCTGGAAGGCTCGCGCCTGCTGGACGCGCCTCCGCACCACGTGAGCGTGGAAGAGACGATTGAACTGGGCAAGCAGTACGAGTTCCTGGTGCTCTTTACCTCAACGCCGGGCTTTCCGGGCGATATTCAGCTTGTGACCAAGATGAAAGAGGCGAACCCCAAACTGAAGATCGCGTTTGTGGGGCCGCATGTGACCACGCTGCCGGAGCGGTCGCTGAATGAATGCAAGGCGATTGATTTTGTCTGCCGCCGCGAGTTTGATTACTCCACGGTGGAGTACGCGAATGGCAAACCGCTCTCGGAGATTCTGGGAATATCGTATCGTGATGCAAATGGCAAGGTGGTCCATAATCCTGACCGCGGCGACGTGATGGATTTGGACGCTCTTCCCGACGTAACCGATGTTTATTACCGTGACATGGATGTGCGCCGCTATAATGTGCCGTTTCTGCTCTATCCGTTTGTGGCGCTCTACACCACGCGCGGCTGCCCGGCGCAGTGTACCTTCTGCCTGTGGCCGCAGACGCTGAGCGGACATCCGTGGAGAAAGCGGTCAACGGATGCTGTCGCGCGTGAGATGGCCAAGGCCAAGGAATATTGGCCGTATGTAAAAGAATATTTCTTTGACGATGACACCTTCAATATCCAGAAGGCGCGCACGGTTGAGCTGTGCAGCAAGCTGAAGCCGCTGAATCTGACGTGGAGTTGCACGTCGCGCGTGACCACCGACTACGAAACGCTGAAAGCGCAGCGCGAAGCCGGGTGCCGTCTGTTGATTGTGGGGTATGAATCGGGCGATCCGCAGATTTTGAAGAACATTAAGAAAGGCGCGACAGTAGAACGCGCGCGCCAGTTCACCAAAGACACCAAAAAGCTTGGGCTTGTCGTGCACGGTGATTTTATTCTCGGCCTGCCTGGTGAGAGCAGAGAGTCCATCCGCCGCACCATTGATTTTGCCAAAGAGCTGGATGTGGAAACCATTCAGGTCTCCATTGCACATGCGTATCCGGGAACTGAGATGTATGACTTTGCCAAGAAAAATGGCTTCATCGTTGGGACAGAGCGCATGGTCGATGACGGCGGACACCAGGTTGCACAAATTGAATACCCAGGACTGCCGCGTGAACACGTTTTGGAGATGGTTCACAAGTTCTACGATGAATATTATTTTCGTCCAAAAGCCGTCTTCCGCATTGTGCGTAAAGCTGTTTTCAACGGTGAAGAGCGCAAGCGTCTCTATAAGGAAGCCAAATCATTCATGAAGCTGCGCTCTGCGCGTAACAAAGCAGCCAAAGAAATGCTGGCAGCAAAACAGAACACCCCGGAAAAGCCTCGCCAGGCTGAGGTTGCCGGCGACTAGGTCCAAGCTATCGGCCTGAGGTTTGTATGCAAGAGCAGGAAAAAGTCAATAAATCGCGCTTGATCGGCTATGCCGTGGGCCTCGCCGCCCTCGTCGCGGCTATGCTGTGGAGATGGCTCCTCCGATGATGTTGCCAACTCAATCTTCTCTGCGCTTGCCGCTGGAACGGATCACTGCGTGAAGCTGAAAAAAGTTCTGATCTATCTGGCTATTGCCTGCTGCAACGGCACTGGCGATGTGATGCTAAAGCGCGGCATGGACGACCTGGGCCCGATTCATCTCAATCATTGGGCGCACATTTTCAGTGCTTTTGTCGATCCCTGGGTGATTTTCGGCATTGCCTGCCTCGCCGGATTTTTCTATGCGTATCTAACAGCGCTCTCTTGGGCCGATCTCACTTTTGTCCTGCCCGCGACTGCATTCGGCTATGTAGTCACGGCTTGTCTATCGCGATTTTTTCTGCATGAGGCAATCAGTCCATGGCGGTGGGCCGGCGTAATCCTCATCACCTGCGGCGTAGGCTTGGTCGCGCGCGGCCCTTCACTCACTGTGCGTGAAGAACCCCGCGGCCAAACGCCTGAATTCGCCCAACAGCCTGAACTGGAGGAGCAGCATGAACTCGTTTAAGCTCTGGATCGCCATCGCCACGCTGGTCCTCGCCTCCAGTTCCGGCGATGTTCTGCTCTCCGCCGCCATGAAGCGCATCGGCGATCTCGACGAACTTCGCGTCCGCAAAGGGCTGCTCGCCGTCGTCGCGCGTGTCACCCGTGAGAAGCTTTTTCTCTTTGGACTCCTGAGCCTCATCTTCAGCTTCTTCTGCCTTCTTACCGCGCTCTCCTGGGGCGATGCCAGCTTGGTTGCGCCCGCCTCAGCCTCGCTTACCTTTATCTGCTCCGCTCTGCTGGCAAAGTTCGTCCTGCATGAGAATGTTGACCACCGCCGCTGGATCTCCGCCGCTCTGGTGTGTGTTGGTGTTCTGCTGCTGGTGAAGTAAATTTTCTGAAAATCTCGAGCGTAGCGAGAGACCCCTATAGCCGCAAGACTTTTATAGTTATCTAATCTATTGACCGACATGCGGCTGGCACCAAAGAAGACCCTTTAGAGTAGCTTCATCAATCCCTTCGCCGGCAAATCCGGCTCAACAAACTTCTGCCCTTGCCCGATCTCTGCCGTAATCGCCTCCGCCGCTAGATATCCGCTTCTTACCGCGCCTTCCATCGTTGCCGGCCAACCGGTCGCGGTCCAATCACCGGCCAGAAAAATCCTCGGCCATGCTGTCTTGGCTGCAGGGCGATATTGCTCTAAGCCAGGGACAATCGAGTATGTTGCATATATTTCCTTGATTACCGCAGCTTTCACGACTTTGGCTTCCTTCACGGTCGGGAAAAATTCAGCCAGCTCGCGCGTCGCCAGTTCCAAAATCTCTTCTCGCGACTTCTGCACCAGCGACTTTGATGCGCTCACCACCAACTCCACATAACTGCCCTGGTGATCACTCTCTCGCTTGTCGTGAAACTTTGATTTGTGGAACATCCACTGGATCGTCCGGTCCAGCAGCACCGCATGAGGCAACGGCGTGATCTCGCGGTCAAACCATAGATGGATGCCCGTGATCGGCGAGCTCTCAAAATGCGCAAGCTGTTGTTTAATCGGCTCAGCAACTGAATCCGAAGGCAGCAAGCTTGCGGCTGTCTGAAACGGCGCAGCCAACACAACATAGTCAAACTGCTGCTCACCTGTTGCTGTGAGAACTCCAACACTGCTCTGCTTCGGGCCGATCGCGGTCACCGAAGAACGTAACAGCACCTGTCCGCCACGCGCCTGAATGTACTCGGTGGCAAAGCCATAAAGATCAGAGAGCGGAATGCTGGGCAGCCCCATCTTCCCTGCTTCGGCAGATTTCATAAACGACTCACGAAAAACCTGCGCTGCATAATGAACGGAAATTCTGTCGAGATCCTCGTTTAACGCGCTTACCAGCACGGTCTTCCAGAACCGCTCAATCGCCCGTTCGGTCTGTTTGTTGCGCTTCAGCCAGACAAGAAAATCTTCTCCGGAATTTTCCGGCAAGCCCCGGCTCATCTTTGCCATGGCTTTCGCAATGGCCAGCTTGTCGCCGGCGCTGAGCATCTTCGCGCCTAAAAATGCGGGGATATTGTGCATCGGCGCCGGAAGAAAAGACGGCGCCATGCGGCTGGCCCGTCCGCCCGGTTCGATAAACGTGAGTTCGTCAAACCAGCGAATCTTGTCGCTCACCCCCAGCCGCCGGTAAAAATCAATCAAGTTAGTGCAACAGCCCAGCAGCACGTGCTGGCAATTGTCCACCACCTCTCCCGTCCCCGGATGCTCATACGAAGAAGCGCGCCCGCCAACATACGGCCGCCGCTCAAAGACAGTCACGCGCAGTCCCGCATCCGCCAGCGCGCAGCCAGCAGCCAGCCCGGCCAGCCCGCCGCCAACAATGCCTACACTCACTTGTAACTTGGTTGTCATTTCAGAGAGTAGTTCAGATCCGCGCTCATCCGCGTCGATCCGCGGTAGGGTTTTGCTTTCCGATCACCAGATCAACCCCAATCCTAACGGTGTCATCAATGGTGACTCTCACGCAATCCGGAGCAGAAATCCGCGCGAGAGCACTTTCATTTTTTCCCAGAAAGTCAGCCGCACCCGCTCCGTCAGCACATCATAATTGCGCTCGGTAATTTTCTTGAGCAATCGGCTGTAAATTTCCACCAGCACCCACAGCGCCGCGCGGCTGTCTTCCTCAATCAGTTCCATCAGCCACTTGGCAGACTCATAATATTTCCGCGCCCGCTCCGCTTCATACTCCAGCGCTGGCCGCAGTTGCTGCATTTGGGCCGGGTCTTGCAACGATGCTGGAGAAAAATTTGCGGCTGAGAGGTTTGTCCGCGCCAGGTCTTCTTCCGGAATGTAGATGCGCCCCATCCCCGCATCTTCTTTAATGTCGCGAATGATATTGGTCAACTGGAACGCCAACCCGCAATCCTCAGCCAGAAATTCGGCTTTGCTGTCTTCATAGCCAAAAATGCGGATGCACACCAGCCCAACCACTGAAGCCACGTAATAGCAATACTGTTTCAGATCTTCAAACGTGGTGCACAGGATTGCCGGAGCATCAGCGTTCGCGGCAGGTATATCCAGATCAAGGCTGGTTCCGTAGACCAGCTTTTCAAACAGCTCCGGCGGGATCTTAAAATTCTTTTGTGCATCTCCCAGCGCCATCAGCACAGGATCATCTGTCGCCTTGCCGGCAAAAACGGCCTTGGCTGCTTCCAACCATTCTGTCAGCTTTGCGCGTTTTTGCTGCGGATCAACACCCGGTTCATCGGTAATGTCATCGGCATGGCGCATGAACGCATAGACCGCGCTCAGTGCATTGCGTTTCTCTGAAGGCAGGACGATAAACCCGTAATAGAAATTCTTAGCGGCGCGGCGCGTGATTCCCCGGCAAACCGCGTAAGCATGGCTGAGCTGTTGGTTCACCGGCCCACCGGCCCACGCTGAGGTTGCGTGTGATGGGGTAAAAGCTTGCCTGTTGCTGCGCGCGCCACCAGCAGGAGCTTACGGGATTTTGAAATCGCCGGGCGCGAACGCAGCACATCAAAGCCTTGTCGCTCGATGGCGTTCAGTATCTCCTGTCCGCCCCGGCTGAACAGTTCCAGATCGATTGCCAATTCGTGGTCGACTGTCTTCACCAGCGGCAAGCCGCGTGCAAACCATTCGCGCGCTCGCTCCACCTCAAACTTCATCAGTTCAATAAATTGCAGGGTCGCGCGGCGCTGGGCAATATCTTCTCCGCTCACGCCAAAGCGGCGCATGTCTTCCAGCGGCAAATAGATGCGCCCTTTGCCATAGTCAACGTAAACATCCTGCCAGAAGTTTGCCAGTTGCAGCGCCGTGCAGGTGTAGTCAGAAAGCTGCTGCCGCTCCGCATCGCTGTAGCCGCACAAATAAAGCACCAGATGGCCGACCGGATTTGCTGAGTAACGGCAATAGCCCAGCACGTCATCAAACGTCTCAAACCGCGTACCCGTCTGGTCCTGTCGGAACGCAATCAGCAGGTCAGAAAACTCGTGCTTCGGAATGCCGCACTGCTTCACGGTCTCTGCCAGCGCCACAAACACAGGATGCTTCGGCGTGCCAGCATAGCAGGCGTTCAACTCCGCTTCCCACTGGTCCAGCAGTTCCAGTGATTGCTGCGCGTTTCCGACTTCATCGCCCAGATCGTCAGAGATCCGGCAATAGGCATAAACGTTATAGAAATGCTGGCGCAATCGCCGGGGCAAAAACCACGTTGCAACTGAAAAATTCTCGTAATGCGTCTTGGCCAGCCGCTCACAATACCACTGCGCATCCGCAAGCGATGGCGCTGCCGCCGGAATACGGTAAGACTCCGGCAGCGCGTTCCATCCCAGTGGCATGGATGAGGGGCTTGTGGGCATTGCTGGCATGATTTAATGGCCGGGAATAATGGCGGTCTTGATCTGGCTCCCGCGATCCAGCATTTGTTGCAGCACCTGTTTCAGCTTGCTGAGCGGCGCTTCGCCGGTAACATAATCCGTGCTCTTTACGTTCTTCTCTGCAATCAGTGAGAATGCTTTCCGCACGGTCTGCGGCGTGTGATGGAACGTGGCTTTCAATGTGATTTCAGAATAGTGCAGCCGGTTCGTATCCAACTCTACCTTGGTGCCGCTGGCACATCCGCCAAAGAAATTTACTACACCACCACGACGTACCATGTCCACGGCCCACTGCCAGGTCTGCGGCCGGCCGACAGCTTCAATCACAATGTCTGACCCGCGTCCGGCAGTCACTCCAATGACTGCATCAACCGGATTGTGCGCCTTGCCGACCTGTATCACATCGTCCGCGCCAAACCTTTTTGCTGCCGTTACCTGCTCGCCGCGTTTCACTACGGCAATCACCTTGCAGCCGGTCAGCTTGGCCACCTGCATAAGCATCAGCCCCAGCGGGCCTGCGCCAATGATTGTTACTGTATCGCCAATGTCAGCGCTCGTCTCCTGCAAGCCGCGCAACGCGCAAGCCAGCGGCTCTGTCATGGCTGCCGACTCAAAGCTTACGTCATCCGGCAGCGCCAGCATATTGGTCTCAACTATGCGCCGAGGGATTTTGATGTACTCGGCATACGCGCCGTTATTGAAAAGCAGGTCCTCGCAGAGATTTTCCTGATGCTTCAGGCAATAAAAGCAAGCGCCGCAGGGAGCAGAATTTAGCGCCACCACCTTCATGCCCCGGCGGAAGTCGCGCACACCCGGCCCAACTTCTTCAATCACGCCGGAAAGCTCATGGCCAAACAGAGCTGGCGGCACAATCATGCGCGCATGATAGCCGCGTTGATAGACCTTCAAATCAGTCCCGCACGTGAGGGCCACGTTCACTTTTACCAGCACCTCGCCAGTTTCCAGTGTAGGGATAGGAACCTTCTCAATTTTGATGTCCTCTTTGCCGTAGAGGACTGCGGCTGTCATCTGTCCTTTCAAATTTTCTCCCACTCCGTTCCAGGTTGAATCACGATCTTCATTGAATCCGGCGCCGGATGCGCCGCCAACCTTAGCGCCTCCACCGATTTCTCCAACGGGAAGCGATGCGAAATCAGCCGGGCAAAATCAACTTCCCCGCTGAAAACCAGGTTCACGTTCTCTTCCTGCAAATCCACTGATGCGCTGTACGACCCCAACAGCGTTTTCTCGTCCATGCAAACCGCTGATGGATCAATGGCCACTTCACTCCGCTGCGTCTGGGCAAACAGCATGATTCTTCCACCCGGACGCGTCGCATCCATCGCCGGCTTGATCAGGCTGTTCCCTGCTGTAGCCAGGATCACCGCATCCGCGCCGCGGCCATCGGTAAGTTCCCGCACTTGCGCCACCGGATCGTCCGTGCCCGCATTCACATTATGCTGTAACCCGAAGCTCTCACTTATTTTAAGGCGTTGGGGATATAAATCGGAAGTTACCACCGTCGCACCTGTGCGCCGGGCCAGCACAGCCAGCATGATACCAATGGGGCCCTGGCCAATCACCAGCACCGTCTCATCCGGCGGCAATTGAAGCGCTTCAATGGCTTTCATGCAGGTATTTACCGGCTCGATAAACGAGGCCTGCTCATAAGAAACACGGTCAGGAATCCGCACCACGCCCTTGCGTACGATCCAATCCATCACCCGGATATACTCGGCAAAGCCGCCGCCGCTCGGCTCAAACCCGGCCGTCGCTCCCACCTTTTTATAGACCGGACATTGAGCAAAAACCTTCTTGCGGCAGTAATAGCACTCACCGCAGGGAATGTGATGAAACACCATCACGCGGTCACCCACGGCAAAATTCTTTACCCCCGCGCCCATCGCCACAACCTGGCCAGCCATCTCATGGCCAAAAATTCTCGGCGCTGAATGCGATCCAGTAGAAATCTTCTTGAGGTCTGTTCCGCAGATGCCGCAGGTATGGATTCGCACCAGCAGTTCGCCCGCGCCGATCTCCGGCACCGGAACGCTTTCCAGCCGCACATCATCCTTGCCGCGATACACTGCCGCATGCATGGTTGTGGGAATAACCTGCTGTCCTTTATATGCTTCGGGTTTGGCAATCGTAGCCATCTACTTGGATTTAAACTTGTCTGCTCTTTCCCTTAAACTCGTCATCCCGAAGGCCGTGAGCGAGCCCGCATAAGTCACAGCGGGCGAGTAGGCCTGAGGGACCTTGCGCTTTGCTCAACGGACATCCGTACCGCCCTGTGTGATTCGTTACCGTCGCGCAACCACATCCGGCAACTCTGCTCTATTCAGTGTAACAACTTCTGTCGGCATGTTCCTGAACAGGTTCTTTTCCAGCCACTCGCACAAGGCACGCGTTCCCTTGCTGCTGTTTCTGGCTAGAGCAATCACCTTTGCCCACTGCCATGGCCGCACCGCCGCCCATGCTGCAAATCTTCCTGACTGAAAATTTCCTGCTTCATCCACAAACTTTGCCATCGGCGGCATCACAAAGTCCGCTTCATCAGAAATTGCCTTCACGCAGCGGAAACCGATCTGCGCTTCCTGCGCTACTTTGGCCACGCCTGCAGCTTCCATATCTACGATAAGACCGTGAAACTGCTCCACCAGCTTTCTCTTGTCCTCTGCGCCTGTAATCTCATTGGCGGTAACCAGGATTCCGCCGCCCACCATGCTGCCATCTGCAGCTGCGCAGCGATACTCCGACCCATCCGCAGCATCAACAACAACATTCGGCATAACCACGCTGCCGGCCTTCAGGCTCCGAATCAACGCACCAGCCAACCCGGCAGAGATCAAAGTCGCAGGTTGATAACGAGCCACTGCCGCCTTCGCCGCGCGCTCGGCGTTTTTCTTGCCGATCCCGCTGATCACAACCGCCTGATTTTCTTTTTCAAAAGCAATCCAGTTTTGATCTCCACTGCTGATCTCTGTTCGCTGCCACGTTCTCACCAGCAGCTGTACCTCGCGCTCCATTGCGGCGATCACAACCGTGCTCTTCATGCATTCACCGTCGCAGCTTCTGCCACCGGCTCTACATAACCGTGCGCCTGAAACCACTCGATGGCCCTCCGCAGCGCATCTTCTACCGGCAAAACTCGGTAGCCCAGCTCCCGCTCCGCCTTGGCCGACGAAGCAAACATCTTTTTGTGGCCCATCTTCACCGCATCAATCGTCGCCCGCGGCTCCTTGCCCATGATCATTCCGGTAAAGAACTGATCAAACACCGCAAATCCCATGGCCACAGCGTGAGGGACTTTCATCGTTGGCGAAGGCAAACCTGTAAGCCCTGCTAGTTTGTCGAGGATCTGCTTCAGCGTAAGGTTCTCGCCACCCAGAATGTAACGCTCGCCCGGACGCGCCTTTTCCATGGCCAGCACATGCCCGCGTGCAACCTCTTTTACATCCGCCAGGTTCAGCCCCGTATCCACGTAGGCGGGAAACTTACGCTTCAGAAAATCCACTACGATTCTTCCCGTCGGCGTGGGTTTAATGTCGTACTCGCCAATCGGTGTCGTGGGATTCACCACCACCACGTTTGCGCCTTTGCGTCCAGCCTCCAGTGCGGTCTCCTCAGCCATAAACTTTGAGCGTTTGTAATGCCCGACCATATCTTTGATGGAAACCGGTGAATCCTCGCCTGCGATATGGCCTTCTCTGGTAAAACCCATCGTCGCGACCGAGCTGGTATAAACCACGCGCCTCACGCCGCTTTGCTGCGCTGCCTGAATAATCGCTCGCGTTCCTTCCACGTTGGCCCGATACATCTCCTGAGGATCACGCACCCAAAGCCGGTAATCTGCCGCCACGTGAAAGACAAACTCGCAGCCCGCCATCGCCTTCTTCAGAGACTCAGGCTCGCGCAGATCACCCACCACTGTTTCCGCCCGAAGCTCGGCGATGTTGTCCTTCCGGCTTGTCGGCCTTACCAGCAGCCGCAACTCTGCGCCTTCAGCGGCCAATGCTCGCGCCACATGGCTGCCTACAAACCCGGTCGCTCCTGTAACAAAAACCTTCATCAATTTTCAGTTCGAGAGATCGTATGCATTAGAACCCACGCAACTAAACTCTCTTCATTCACTTTTCCAGCAGCCACTGCAAGAAAAATACCTGCGGCTTCCAAGGGATCGACTTTTAAGCGCAAGCCGTTGAGATTAAGAATTATGTTCAAGGCGATAAAAGCTGCGCGCTTATTGCCGTCAAAGAATGGATGGTTCCGTAAAATCCCGACGGCATAACTCACGGCAAGCCGCTGGATGTCTTGAACACCTTCATATGCATACAGATTCTTGGGTCGAGCAAGAGCAGAATCAAGAAGACCTTCATCTCTTATACCCTCTAACCCTCCATGTTCAATAAGAGCCAAACTATGCGCCTGCAATAAAGCTCTTTTATTAATCCATATTGGCTCGTTCACTTTGCTAGTACGCGTAATGTCTCGCGGTATTCAGACATCACTTCGCGAGCAATCTCAAGCTGTCTCTCCACATCTGGATCTACTCCAGTGAGGAGGTAACCATCAGGGGTTTCCAATACAAAAACTGTGCCTCCCTCATTGATGTGCAGCCGCTCCAACATTTCCTTGGGCAATGTGATCCCATTCGGATTTTCGGCTGAAGTTAACTTGAAAACGCCCATACTATCTCCTACTTCCTTATCAAAACTACTCCAGCGCTTCCGACTGGATCCCGATATTCTTTTCTCCCGCCGCCTTCTTCTCCCAATACTTGCGTACCCAGGCTTCAAAGCTCTTGCCGGCGGCTGTATCGCGTCCGGTAAAGGCCAGCGCGGCAATGTCTGCGTATGATACGGAGATTTTCTTATCTGAGTCTTTGGGGAACAATCGCACTGCGGAATCGGCGAGGGTCTTTCCCAAACGGCGATCAAAGACATAACCCTCAACCTTGCTGCCGTCTTTACGTGTGATGGTCACGTCGCCGCGATAATCAAAAGCTTTCTCCAGCGCCTGCCGGATCTCCTCTTCACCCGCCAGCTCCGGCACCCAGCCTTCCAGTTTTTCATGGGCAAATCCCGGCGCGACCTCGAGGGAATCCGCGTCTTTTATCGTCTTGGCATCTGCCGGGCCGGTCATGCGTTGGTCTCCTCAAGCTGGCTTGACGCCTCTTCAATCTGCACCAGCGGATTGTAGCTGTGCATTGGGCGCACCGGTTCATTCAGCAACTTAAGCGCGTGTTCATCTTTATGGCGAGTGAATAATGTCGCTCGCGCCGTGGCCAGCAAGCCGCGCAGTGAGCTGAACGTATCATTCACCGCTGAAGCCTCATATCCGCTGTGCACCATGCAATTGGCGCACTTGGGATTGCCGGACTCCGTTCCATACTCATGCCACGCCGTACTATCCATTAACTCCTGGAACGTATCGGCATAGCCATCCTGTAGCAGATAGCATGGTTTCTGCCAGCCAAAGATGTTGTACGTGGGCATGCCCCAGGGCGTACAGGCGTAGTTCCGGTCGCCCATCAGGAACTCAAGAAACAGAGGCGACTGGTTAAACTGCCAGTTCTTCTTGCGGTTCGACAAGATGGCGCGAAACAGCTTGCGTGTGCGCGCACGGCCAAGGAAATGTTTCTGGTCCGGAGCTTTGTCGTACGAATAGCCAGGCGAGAGCATCATGCCCTCAACGCCCAACTCCATCATCTCGTCAAAGAAGTCGCGCACGCTGTTAGGATCAGCGCCGTCAAACAGCGTTGTATTCGTCGTCACACGGAAGCCGCGCTTCAGCGCCTCTTTCACGCCTTCAAGCGCCGCATCATACCCGCCTTCACGGCAGACAGAAAAATCGTGGTGTTCGCGCTGCCCGTCCATGTGCACGGAGAACGTCAGGTACTTGCTCGGCTTAAAAAGATCGATCTTTTCTTTGAGCAGCAGCGCGTTCGTGCACAGATAAATATATTTCTGCCGCGCCACCAGCCCTTCCACAATCTTGCCAATCTGCGAATGCATCAGCGGCTCGCCGCCGGGGATGGACACCATAGGCGCTCCGCATTCGTCCACCGCGCGGAAGCACTGCTCCGGCGTTAGCTCTTTCTTAAGGATATGGGCCGGATACTGAATCTTGCCGCAGCCCGCGCACGCCAGGTTGCAGCGAAACAGCGGCTCCAGCATCAGCACCAGTGGATAACGCTTGCGTCCAGCGAGCTTCTGTTTGACTACATAACTCGCAACCGTCCACATCTGTGAAATTGGTACCGGCAATCTGTTCTCCCTTAGTTCCTCGTTTCACAGCCGAGGGCGGCTGTGCTCCAAAATTCTTGTGGACCGCAGGCTGGGGTCCCCGGAAACCCGGTTTTGGCTTCCTGGGGCAAAGGCGCCCTCGCCTGCGCTCTTTGATCTTTTGTGGCACAGGCACTCTTGCCTGTGCGCCTTTATCTTTCGCTGATCAGTGTTCATCAGTGTTGATTCTGGTTTTCCGATCGCCCGATCTCCCGATGATCCGATCACCTGATCCTTCTATCCTCTTGCGTACCCCACACTTCCCTCTTGCTCCAACGCTGCAAACTCGCGGAAGTACGTTGATAATGCAATCAACGGGAAGTAATCGCGATACAAGTGATACGACAGATAAAACACTCGTGGGAAACCAGTACCCGTGTACTGATCTTCATCCCAATGCCCGTCGGCGCGCTGCTTTTCCAGCAAGTACAAAATCCCGCGCTGTACTGATTCACTGCGCGTATCGCCTGCGGCCAGCAATCCCATCACGGCCCATGCGGTCTGTGAAGGAGTACTCGGCCCAATGCCGCGCCTCGTTGGATCATCATAAGATCCGCAGGTCTCGCCCCAGCCGCCATCAGAGTTCTGCACCATGCGCAGCCACTCCGCGCCCTGCTGGATATACGGCTCATGATGGTCAATGCCCATCGCTTGCAACCCGCGCAACACCAGCATGGTCCCGTAGATATAGTTCACGCCCCAGCGGCCAAACCATGATCCATCTGGCTCCTGCTCTTTCAGAATGAACTTGATTGCCTTCTGGACTCGCTTATCTTCTTTGGTTATGCCGTAAGCTGCCAGCATCTCCAACACGCGGCCGGTAATGTCCACGGTTGGCGGATCGAGCATGGCGTTGTGGTCTGCAAACGGAATGTGCTGGAAGACCATGCGCGTGTTGTCTTTATCGAATGACGCCCAGCCGCCGTTCTTGCACTGCATGGCAAAAATCCACTCGATCGCGCGCTGGCATATCTCATGCTGATAGCGTTCTCGTGGATTGTCCACTTTGTCCAGCCCCAGCAGCACCATGGCTGAGTCATCCACGTCAGGATAAAACTCGTTGTTGAACTCAAAATACCAGCCGCCAGGTTCTACGTTTGGCACTTTCACAGCCCAGTCGCCTTTGTCGCGAACTTCTTTGCTCAAGATCCAGTCCGCTGCCTTCAGCATCCGCGGATCGTCTTTCGCCACGCCGCTTTCGCCCAGCGCGAACATTGCGTAAGCCGTGTCCCACACCGGGGAGTAACACGGGGCCATGCGGAAGGTAGGTTCGGAGTGATCGGGTATTCCAGGCTCTTCAATGCCCAGCTTCTCAAATTCGTCCAGCGCGCGGATCACCTGCGGATCGTCTGTCGAATAGCCTAGGCAGCGCAGCGCGATAATGGAATTCAAGATGCCGGGATAAATTGCTCCCAACCCGTCTGACTTCTCAAAGCGCTCCAGCATCCAGCGCTCTGCTTTTTTAAGCGCCAGATAGCGCAACGGCCTGATGTGGAACCGCTCGCAAAAGTGCACCACCCGGTTCAGCACCAGAAAGAAGTTCCGCCAGGAGACGCTCTCCTGCGTATATTTCAAATGCAGGTGCTTGCCGTACCGTCCGCCAACAAACAATTCTTCAATGCCCATCTCCTGCGTGATTTTCTTAAACGGCTTCTTGGCGTAAGCCACTGAGAGCGGGACCAGGATCGCCCGCGACCATGACGAGATCTCATACAGGTTGAACCAGAACCAGTTTGGGAAGAGCACAATCTCCGGTGGGACAGCCGGCACAGCTTCCCAGTCATACTGGCCAAAGAAACACAGATAAATCTTGGTGAAGGTGTTGCACTCGGTCGCACCTCCCATCTCCAAGATCTTTTTTCGCGCGCGTTCCAGCACCGGATGATCGGCTTTATAGCCCATCAGCTTCAGCGCAAAATACGCTTTCACTGAAGCGCTTATGTGTGAAGGACCACCGGCATAGATCGGCCAGCCGCCATCCTCATTCTGGTGGCGGATAATCTCCGGCACCGCCCGTTCCATGCGGCTGCGATTGCCCGTGCCCAGCAGCGTGTGAATGGCAATGTAGTCAGATTCCAGGGTGGTATCGGCTTCCAGTTCACCGCACCAGTAGCCATCGGGATGTTGCTGTGCAAAGAGGTACGCCCGCGCCTTCTCAATTCCAAAAGAGACACGGCCCAGCATGTCATCGATTTTGCCGAAAAGCATCTGCGCCGGATGCGCGTCAAACCCCTTGCTCATGGCTACTCCGCTGCAGCAGGAGCGGCTGCAATAGCTTCAACAATTTCCGGAGGCAGGCCAAAGCGCACATTTTCCGGCATGACCTCAACCTCTTGGATCGTGTTGAAACCTTTGTCTTTCAGGAACTCCACTACCTGCTCCACCAGCACTTCAGGAGCTGAAGCGCCGGCCGTTAAGGCCACCGTCTTGATCCCGGCCAGCCATTCCGTCTTGATGTCACCAGCGGTGTCAATCAGGTAAGAAGGCGTGCCCAGGTTGGTTGAAACTTCAACCAGGCGGTTGGAATTTGAGCTGTTTTCTGAGCCGACCACTAACAGCAGTTCGGCCTGGTGTGCCACGTCCTTTACCGCTGTCTGGCGGTTCTGCGTGGCATAACAAATGTCCTGCGCGTGCGGCCCTTCAATCAGGGGGAACTTCTTTCGCAGCGCATCAATTACATCTTTGGTTTCGTCAAGGCTGAGCGTGGTCTGGGTAATGTAGGCCACGCGTGTCGGATCGGGAATCTCCAGGCTCGCCACCTCGTCTGCGCTTCCTACCACCTGGGTTACATGTGGCGCTTCGCCGAGCGTCCCAATCACCTCATCATGATCGTGGTGGCCGATGAGAATAATGCTGTATCCGCCCTTGGCGTACTTCACTGCTTCCACGTGGACCTTGGTCACCAGAGGGCAGGTTGCGTCAATCACGCGCAGGTTGCGGAGTTTGCTGGCCTCGCGCACGCTGGGTGAGACGCCATGAGCGCTGTAAATAAGCCTCTGCCCGTCAGGGACCTCATAAACTTCATCTACAAAGATCGCGCCTTTGGCCTTCAGGTCTTCCACCACGTAGCGATTGTGCACAATCTCCTTGCGCACATAGATTGGCGGCCCAAAAGCGTCCAGGGCAATTCGCACAATATCAATGGCCCTTACCACTCCGGCGCAAAACCCTCTTGGTTTCAACAGCAGTAAAGTCTTAGCTTCTTGTGTCATGTGATGTGATCTGTTGATTATATCCTTTTAGACACTATTCCTTAGCTCTAAGTTATCCTATAAAAACGCCTTAGACCATGCCAAATCATTGAAATATCTATATTTGCAGCAATAGGGGAGTATCTGGGGGTGAACGGGAAGGCTTAAGTGTTGTCAGAATAGTTAATAGTGCCAAAATTCAATAATCCTGAATTAGGAGGATATGACAATTTCGAGTAGCTGCATCTGATCGTCAATGCCGCGATCTTTACCAATTTGGCATTCCTGGGCATTTAAGCTTTTAGCGTCCACCGGCTCACCGCTAGCGCGATCGGCAGCCCGACCAATACTGGATGCAGAATCGGCCCTGTAATGACTCCCGCCGGATCAAGTCTCGGTGGCCACCGATGAATGGCCGAAAGCGGAACCACCACGCAATTCATCATCACCCAGACAAACTCCCCATAGATCAGGCCGGCGATAACCGGCCGCGCGGTCAGAAACGCAATCTGCCGGCTGGCCACGTAATAAATCACCGCCCAGATAAACGCAATGAGAAAGTGCAGGAATAAACCCAGCGCTGCCGACTTGGCGCCACCCTGAAACGACTTCGCCCCCAGCAGCCCTGAAGCCACGGACTGAAATATCCGGTACGGCGGCACATGGTTCTGAATACCCCACGCGATACATGCCTGCGTAATATCCAAAACCCCGCACGCCAACCCTCCCCAGAAGATTGCGAGAAAGGGACTCGGTGCAGTGGTGGAGAGTGAGGTTGTGGCCAATGAATTCATGCGGAAACCTCCGCGATAGATCGAAAACGATTTTGCTCCAGCTGGATAATAGACGCTTGGGATATGAAACTGTTTGCGAATGATTATCGTCCGCTATCTGCGTCGGCTAATAGCGATTGTGACTTCTCCGCGCCTCCGCGTCTCCGTGGTAAATCCGTTCTTCCTGATCCGCGTTCATCCGCGCAATCCGTGGTGAGGCTTTGCCCATTCCGATCACGGCGATCACCCGATCACGCGCGATCTCGGCGATCTTTTCATCCGTTCGCCTTCAGCAATTGCTCCGCGTGCTGCCTGGACGTCTCCGTTAGCTTGGCTCCGCTCAGCATCCGCGCAATCTCTTCCGTACGCTCGTCGGCAGTCAATGCCCGCACCAGCGTCCGCGTCCGTCCGGCGGCTTCGCGCTTTTCGATTAAATAATGATGGTCCGCAAATGACGCGATCTGCGGCAGGTGCGTAATGCACAGCACTTGATTAGCCCGCGCCAGCGACTTCAGCTTCTTCCCCACGGCCTCCGCCGCGCGTCCGCCAATGCCGGTATCAATCTCATCAAACACCAGCGTACGCTGTGTTGCGGCCTTGCTCTTCTTGCCTGCTTCAATCGTCGCCTTCAGCGCCAGCATCACCCTTGAAAGCTCGCCGCCGGAGGCAATCTGCTCCACAGGCTTCAGCGGCTCGCCCGGATTGGGTGATATAAGATACGCAACGCTGTCAAAGCCCGTGGCTGTCCAGTTAGTCTGCTCGTCTGATCCTGAAACCTCAATCCTGAACTGCGCCTTCATCGCCAGTTGGTTGATCTCCGCTTCCACCAGCTTCTGCAGCTCTCGCGCCGAGCTATAACGCTTTTTCGATGCCGCCTGCGCCCCGCCCAAATACGCCGACGCTGCCGTCGCAAGCTCTTTCTTCAACTCGCGTACCACGTCTTCGCGATTTTCCAGTTCGTTCAGTTTGCGCGCAACATCTTCACCGTAGGCAATTACCTCGTCCACGCTGCTGCCATATTTGCGCTTTAGCCTGTCGATCAGCGCCAGCCGGTCTTCCACCTCGGCCAGCCGCTCCGGTGAAGCATCAATGCCGTCAGCATAATCACGTGCCGTAGCGCTCACATCTTCAATCGCAGCCTTGGCCCCTTCCAGCGACGCCAATGCCTCAAGAAATTTCGTATCAAAGCGTGCCAGTTCTTCCAGGTGCTTGCGCGCCGCAGAGATGTTGGTCAGCGCCGCCGCATCATCTTCATATAGAGCCTGGTATGCAGCCGTGGCCGCGCCATACAGCTTTTCTGCGTTGGCCAGGACGCGCTTCTCCGTCTCCAGTTTCTGGTCTTCGCCGAGCTGCAGCCGCGCCGCTTCAATCTCCTTTTTCTGGAAGCTCCATAGATCGGCCATACGCAGGCGGTCCTGCTCATCACGCTCGAACTCGGCAAGCCGCTGTTGCAGTTCGTGCCATGCGGCATGCTTTTCAGCTAACTCGCTCAGATCGTGCCCAGCATACACATCCAGCAGCGCTAACCGGGCAGACTCGTCAAAGGCCAAAATGGTTTCATTTTGCGCGTGGATCGACGCCAGCAGCGGTGCCAGAGCGCGCAACAACGCTACCGTGGCAGGCTGATTATTGATGAAGACGCGCCCTTTGCCTCCGGCAGCGACCTCCCTCTTCACAATGATCTGGCTGCCCTCGGCTTCAATTCCGTTTTCTTCCAGAGCCCGCGCCAGGTGCTTTTCATCCGCCTCGAATACGCCGCTCACCACTGCCTTCTCCGCGCCGTGGCGGATCATCTCGGTAGAGGCTTTGTCGCCTAATAATAAGGAGAGTGCATCGATAAGGATTGACTTCCCGGCGCCGGTCTCGCCCGTAAGCAGGTTCAGCCCTGGCGCAAACTCCACCGCCAGGCTGTCAATCACGGCATAGTTTTCAACCCGCAGCTCCAGCAGCACCGGTGACAGCACCTCAAAGAGGAAATTGAGCGCAGTCTAACAGAGATGGAAGTCAATTTGGGAAATTGATGGCCCTATCTTTTCCGCCGCTCAGGATCGCATAAGAAGCGCCAATCTCGCCCCTTTTCCCGGCATCTTACATGGATGAGTTGAACCTGGCTTCCGGCTTTTCCACAGCAACTGGCATGGCAAATCGATGGCCAGGCTCAAGGAGGCGCAATGGGTATGTTGGCGCGTTTGCGAAGTCTTACTGCCGTTCAGCGGAATACCTTCATCGCCTGCTTTCTTGGCTGGTCTCTTGATGCTTTTGATTTCTTCATTCTTGTCTTCTGCCTGAGCGCCATCGGCAATGATTTTCATACCAAGGTGTCGTCGGTAGCGGAAGCCATCTTCATCACGCTGGCCATGCGCCCCGTTGGGGCTTTTCTCTTCGGCATGATGGCCGACCGTTTTGGCCGCCGGCCTACCCTCATGATCGACATCATTGCCTATTCCATCTTTGAATTAGGCTCGGCCTTCGCTCCTTCGCTTCATACCTTTCTCATCATGCGTGCTCTGTTTGGGATTGCCATGGGCGGCGAGTGGGGCGTTGGCGCGGCCCTTACCTTTGAGACTTTGCCCACAGAAGGCCGGGGCTTTTTCTCCGGGCTGCTGCAGGAAGGTTACGTGGTGGGATATCTGTTGGCTGCGCTCATCTACGGCACTCTCTTCTCTTTTGTTGGTTGGCGAGGCATGTTCGTCATCGGAGCGCTACCCGCGTTTTTGGTGGTTTACATCCGTAGCAAAGTTGAGGAATCGCCAGCCTGGCAAAAAGGCCAAGCACAGAAAAAACCGGAAAGCCATCTTGGCCGCGACATTCTCGCCTTCCTCGGCAGTTTCCTCTTCCTGGCTGTGCTAATGTTCGCCTTCAACTCTTTCAGCCACGGCACACAGGACCTCTATCCAACATTCCTGCAAAAAAATCATCAGTTCACGCCCAGCACCGTCGGCCTGATCGCCATCATTTACAACATTGGGGCCTTACTTGGCGGCGTGATCTTTGGTTCATGGTCTGAGAAGGTTGGGCGCAGAAAGGCCATTATTATTGCTTCGCTTCTTTCTATCCCTTGCATTCCGCTATGGGCTTATGGAAAAAGCATGTTCGTGCTTGCCCTGGGCGGATTTCTAATGCAGTTCATGGTGCAGGGTGCCTGGGGCGTGATTCCTGCCCATCTGAATGAGCTTTCTCCTCCGGCTGTGCGTGGCACTTTTCCTGGTCTCGCCTATCAACTCGGCAACCTGCTCTCATCGCGCAACTCCGTCATACAAGCCAAGTTTGCGGAAGAGCGTTTTGGCGGCAACTTTGCGCCGGTACTTTCCTGGACTGTCCTGGTGATCGGCTCGCTTGTTGCTCTTATCACGTGGCTTGGCGGCGAACGCAAAGGCGCAGATCTCTCCAGCACTAAAGCTTTGCCAGAAAGAAGCAATGCGCCAAGAGCTGCTTAACCAGCGCTGTCTTGTTTTTTCGCGCGAAGCCAATCGCCAGCCAATGCCGCAGGCGACATCAGCAGCAACGTTGCAATTTGAGGCCAAATTGCCCCCGCTCCCAGCTTACCGATCATCGACGCAATCGCTCCTCCGGCGATAATCACGGCCAGAATTATCCCGCAGACCAGATCGGTGCGCCGGCCAATCCAGCCGGCAACAAATCCTCCTGCCAGGGCCATTACAATTCCCGCCAGGCTGCTGAGCACAATAAAGCGCGCTGGCGCGAGCGCATGTGGATCCATTTTGGCTACATAGAAGAGCAATGCTGATCCGCCGACAAAGATCACGTCGCCCAACACGATGCCCAGAATTGTTCTGGAAATCATGCGCAGATTGTATCAGCGCACGAAATCGAAGCTAACTGAGCTAAGGCGCGCGCCGGCCTAACATCATCCGGCTCTCCCTGTTTCCCGCGACATAAATGGTGAAGCCGCAGCCGCTGCAGCCACATCAATAGGCTCCTGATTTTCCGCAAGGCTCCGATAGTGCTTGATGTACTCATCAAAACAAGGAAACAGCCCCAGGCGTTCCTCCAGTGGCTGCGTGGAGTCCTCCGGTGCGGTAATAAAGGCGCAGAACTTTTCCAGAGTCCTGGCTTGCGTGTTGAACTGATCCAGCCAGAGGAACTGCCCTTGCTCATTGATCTCCAGAAACCACCATTGTCCGTCGCTATCAACAGCAAAATCAACCGAGCCAAAACAGATTCCCGCCTTCTGCGCAAATGCCAGGACTCCCTTCTCAACATCCGGCGGCGTGGGAACAATCTCCACATTGACGTTGCCTAACCCTGCATCCTGCCGCCAGTCAAGCGCCTTCTTGGGATTATGCAGAGCAAATGAATAAACCCTGCGGCCCATGAGCACCATGCGAATGTCATATTGCTTGACCACCATCTCCTGGTAAATGCCGGGAGCGTAGGTCAGGACTTCATCTGAAGGCAATTGCTCAGGCCTCAACTTAAAAGTTTCCGTCACAGATACGCTGCCCGCATCCTCACGTTGCCAAACATGAGGCGTAAAGCCTTTGCCAACTGTCCTATCAGGATTGCGGGCCAGGAATGCGCGGATGCGTCCCGGAGAATTGGACAGCAGGGTTGCAGGGGCTCGCAGACCGCAGGCGCGGGCCAGGCGCAGTTGCACCCCTTTATTGTGGATGAAACGCGCCGCGGAAAACCTGTTGATGCACCACACAGGCATGGTTTCCAGCGTGTACGCAATCGAGTGAAAAAAGGAGCGATACTCCTGCTCGGCAAATTTCTTGTCGGCTCTTGAGACGTTGGGATTATGCGTCGGGTGATCAGGCCGGCGAATCCAGATTGCGTCGCCCGGCTCTACCGTGAACGGGCCCAGGCTCATATCTGTCTCCGCATCCAGCAGCAGAGAAGCTTGCTGCTGCTCAGTCCATGAAAGCCCGCCCCAGCAATCC
>DASTCT010000309.1:0-12300 GCA_035710845.1 Candidatus Angelobacter sp. | reverse complement strand
GGCGTAAAGCTTCTGTTGCGCATCCAACTCCTGCTTGGCGGTCTGTACATCTGTCTCAGATTTTGCAATCTCTTCCGGAAGAGTGGCGTTCACGCTGGTGCTGTAAGCCGCTTCCGCCTGCTCATAAGCGCCTTTGTTATCGAGCGCCGCTGCTGAGAGATCGCGATTTTCCAGTGTGGCCAGCAACTGCCCCTGACGCACCTTCTGCCCGCGAGCGACATAAAACTTTTTTACCGGGGCATTGATCTTGGGCGTAATGGATGATTGCGCAACGGGAAAGATAACCGCTTCAGTATTCACCACGCGCGAAATATCAGCCGTAGCGGCCGGCGTGGCTTGCACCGTGACTTCGGGCGCCTCTTCCTTTTCGCCTTTGCCGCAGCCGGTCATCGCCAAGCTTAGGACTGCCGCCAGCGCCAGGCAACGCGTCAATCTCTCTTTTTTATTACTGTCTCCCATAGTAGGTTAGGACCTTACATTGTACCTGTTAGTGTTTGCAGGTTAGCCAGCGCAGTCCGCGCACGGACCTCTCCATCATTGAACGCGTTGCGTGCCTGGGTAAGCGTATTTTGTGCGTCCACCACTTCAAGCACCGTCGCTTCACCACCCTGATAGCGCAGATTGGTCAGCCGCAGGCTCTCCGCAGCCAGATCAGCCGAACTTTTAAGCGTCTCCAGTTCAGCCTGAGCTGCTTCAGCTTCTGCGTATAGCTCACGCATGTCTGCCTGCAGTTTGCGCTGGGCCAGGGTAAGCTCGCGTTGCGCCTGCTTCCGCTTAAGATCGGCCTGGACAACCTTGCTGTGGGTGGCGCCCCAGTTCCACACCGGGATATTCAACGTCGCCGCGACGGCGTAACCCAGGTTGTTCGTGCCGTCCGGTTCGCGCTTGGCAAAATGCGGGGCATCAATGCCGTAAAAGTAATCGATGGTCAGCGTGGGAAAGTAGCCGCTTTGCGCCGACGTTAGCTCAAACTTTGATGCCTGAAAACTGGCTGCGGAGGCGCGCAGATCAGGGTTTTTGTTCTGCGCTGTCTTCATAAAATCATCAAAGCTCATCAGCGGCGGGGCAAGCTGCGCGTTATCCACGACTGTGAAATTCAGGTTAAAATCCGGAAACAGAAGCACGGCCAGATCAAGCCGGCTTTTGTCCATGGCAAGCTGGGCTTCGCGCAGGTCACGCTGGCGATCATTGAACTGGAGCTGCGCCTTGATCACGTCTGAATGGGCGACTTCTCCGCCGTTTTCCAGCTTTTGGCTGAGAGCAAGAAAGTTTTGTGCTTCCGTGGCGGCCTGCTGAGCATTGGCATACTTGCGTTGCGACGCAATCAATCCGTAGTAACCCTGGACCACGGTGACCACCAGTCCGCGCCTTGCGATTTCTGCCTTGGAGCGCGCTACCGCTTCAAGCGCCTGCGACCGCCGAAAATCCGCATACGGCGTATAGCCAACTACCTGATGGACGTTCCCCTGGCTCAGATATTCATGCACGGAATTGTTGGCGACAAACACCCCTGACGCCGTGCCATTCGGTTCCGTATAAATGAATTGGTTGTTAAAGTTCACGCTCGGCAACAGCGCCGCCCTCGCCTGGACTTTGTCTTCGTGGGCTACGCGCTGATCTGTAATCGCAGATTGAAAAGGGATACTGTTGGCACGCGCCCGCGTCAGTGCATCCTGCAAGGTTAGCGTAAGCGGCGCTTGCGTTGACGCGGCAGAGTCAGATTTCTGCTGAGCCAGAGCATTGAGGGTTAAAAAGAAAGTTGCTAACATCAAAGTGTTGGCGATGCGTGAAGTCCTGGACAATGGAAACCTCCTGGCCGCACACAAGTATATCTTTTGGCTAGCCTCGGCCGGTGTGGCTGTGCTGTTCGCGGAGAGCGGTGCAATGCGCTAGAATTTAGATGCGACAAGCGGTAATCCGCAAGAACGAACAATTTATGTTTCGGCTCCGCTCAATTATTTCCGTGCTGGCCTTGGTGATGCTCCTGCTGCCGGCTTTATGCCATGCGCTTCCCTTGCCTGTGGCTTCCCTCAGCGCCGCTCGGCCTGCTCCTGGGCCTTGCCATGAATCTTCTCCGGCGGCTCCCATGTCGCCGGCGAACCAGAAATGCTGCGTTGCCGCGCACTATCCTGAAGCCCTGCTAAACTCAGCACAAGTTGTATCCGCGCCCTCTGCTAGTGCAGGGCCGCTGTTTGCCCTATTTCCTCATTCGTCACGCAAGCTAAACGGTTCAGTATACTTGTCGACTGTGTTCTCAAGTCCTCCCAACTTAATTCCGTTGCGTATCTGATTTTCTTCTAAAAACCACGACCTATTAGTACTTCCCTGATAAGCGCGGGATGTATTACCACGCTTTGCAAGCATCGCCTTAAGAAAGCAGACCAACGGTTACAATGAAGAAGCCAATACTATTCGCGATATTTATCTTTTCTCTTTTGGCTCTGAGGGCTAACGTCTTAGCGCAGGAAATGTGTAAGCAACACAAATCTACAAAGACCACCGAAGCAAAGCCCCAATCACAATCGTGCAGCATGGCAGACATGCCAGGCATGGATCACGGCGCACACGAGCCCATCAGCTTTATCGACGAGATTCTGCATCACTCCACGGCAGGCACGTCAGCGCAGCCAAACTCCACGGCGGAGCCAATGGTCATGCTGCCCAAAGGCAACTGGATGTTCATGTTTCATGGCGAGGCCTTTATAAACGACATACAGCAGAGTGGCCCGCGCGGCGATGACAAATTTTTCTCCACCAATTGGTTCATGCCCATGGCACAACGGCGCTTCAAGCGATCAGAACTCACGCTGCGCACCATGATCAGCTTGGAACCGGCCACCGTGACCAATCGCTTCTACCCTTTGCTGTTTCAACAGGGAGAAACCGCCTTTGGCAAGCCGATCAACGATGGCCAGCATCCGCATGACTTCTTTATGGAACTGGCCGCGCTCTACGATGTGCGCTTGAGCGAATACGCGCTGCTCTCTTTTTATGCCGCTCCGGTTGGCGATCCCGCGATGGGGCCGAGCGCTTATGCTCATCGCGCTTCGGCTTCAGAGAATCCAGTGGCATCGCTCGGACACCATCTGCAGGACTCAACCCACATCGCTGACGATGTGCTTACTGGAGGTCTCACCTACAAATCCGCGCGCATTGAGGTTTCCGGCTTTCACGGCCGCGAGCCAGATGAATTTCGTTGGAACATCGATCACGGCGCCATTGATTCCTGGTCCACTCGTCTGACGGTGCAGCCGGGACAGAACTGGAGCACGCAGTATTCCTTCGCGCATCTCACCAGCCCGGAGCAGTTGCATCCTGATGAAGACATTCAGCGCATGACCGCCTCAGTGATGTACAACCGCCCACTAATGCGTGGCAGTTGGACATCTACTCTGCTATGGGGACGCAACCACGTGCTGCAAACAGGGCAGGTGTTCAACAGCTACCTGGCTGAATCCACACTGCAATTTGCCGGCAGCAATCACGTGTGGGGGCGCATTGAAAATGTGGACCGCACCAACGAGCTGTTGCTGGGCAAGCAGGTTGAGCCGCCGGGATTCGACGAGGAATTTCTGGCGCGAATCCAGGCTTACACTGCTGGGTACGATCACGACTTTAAGTTGATTCCCGGCCTTGCGACAGCATTCGGCTGGCAGGTAACGCTCTATGGCAAGCCTGAGTTCCTCACCTCGATTTACGGTCAGCATCCCGCCGGAGTTATATTGTTTGTGCGTATTCGTCCTGTTGGTAGCACGCATAATCATTGAGGGACATAAAAAATGAAGACGCCACGCCGTACTTTTCTTGCTGGAACTGCCTCAATTGTTACTTCAACGCTTGCTCTACCGTTGTCTGCTTTGTCAGCACAAACCAAGACTCCGCCAGCCAAGCCAGCCGCCAAAAAAGAAAAGAAAGAAGATGTTTCGACCAATGAGGACCTCATGCGCGAGCATGGAGTGCTGAACCGAATCCTGCTCATCTATGACGAAGGCATTCGCCGCATTCAAGCCAATGAAAAGTTCGATCCCACAGTCATCATCAAATCAGCTGGGCTGATCAAAAGTTTTATTGAGGACTATCACGAGAAGCTGGAAGAAGACCACATTTTTCCCCGCTTTGAGCAATCCGGCAAGCTGGTTGAGCTGACGGTAAACCTGCGCGCTCAGCACGCCATGGGACGCCGCGTAACGGAAAGGATCGCGGCCACAGCCAAGAGCGGTGACATGCAAACATTGCGAGCATCGCTCGCGGCGTTCAACCGCATGTATCGCCCGCATGAAGCGCGTGAGGATACAGTGCTCTTCCCCGCCCTGCACAGCCTGGTAAGCAAGCACGAATATGACGCCATGGGTGAAGAGTTTGAGCAGATTGAGCGCAAGACTTTTGGCGCCGATGGATTTGATATGGCCGTTGATCAGGTTGCTGAATTGGAAAAGCAATTCGGCATCTATGATATTGCGCAGTTCACGCCGGAAAAATGACGGCAGCGTTGCTGTTCCTGGCAGCGATTGTGGCCGGCGCAATTGCGTCGCTGGCCAGCTTTGGCATTGGCAGCATTCTTACACCGTTGTTGGCGCTCAGCACAGGCGCAAAGCAGGCGGTGGTTGCAGTCTCAATCCCGCACCTCATTGCAACGGCAATCCGTTTCTGGTCAATGCGGCGCAGCATTGATCTCCACGTACTAAAAAATTTTGGCATTGCCAGCGCTGCCGGCGGCCTTGCCGGCGCACTTCTGGGCGCCCGCTTCAGCAGCCCTGTGCTGGCCTATATTCTGGGAGCACTGCTGATCTTTGCCGGCGTGACTGGACTCACCGGCCTGGCGCAGAAGATGCGTTTTGGAACTGCGGTGGCTTGGCTGGGCGGCGCTGCTTCAGGCCTGCTCGGCGGATTGGTCGGGAACCAGGGGGGAATCCGCTCCGCTGCGCTGCAAGGTTTCAATCTTGAAGCAAAAGCTTTTGTGGCGACAGCAACAGCCATCGCGCTCATTGTGGATGGCGCACGCATGCCGGTTTATTTCTTTACCAGTCCAGGTACTGTGGCGCAACTGGCGATTTGGATCGCTGCCATGGTGGCCGGCGTAACCATCGGCACGCTGGCCGGGGCGCGTGTACTGCGGCGAATTCCGGAGATGTATTTTCGCCGACTCGTAGCGTTGCTTATTCTTGCGTTGGGCGTGGTGATGTTGATCGGCGTTGGGAAATAGACGTTTTATGACCAACCTTAACTTCACTGTCTATAGCGCAGCGGCCTGTACGCGCTCGATCGGGTTAACCTGTGGAAGTAATGCTTCTGAACCAATCTTCACAAATCAAAAGCTGCAACCTAGCTCTCATGGGAGCCAAATAGAACTACTCAGGAGGTACACTCCATGAAAAGCGCCTGGATCGCTTATTCCCTCGTACTTGGTTCCCTCCTTTTGACTGCGCCGGTGAAGCTTGCCGCACGCGCGCCTAAACGTCCAAATCCTTGTCGCGACCTGAAAAACGATCTCGACCAGCAGGTCAACAGCCTGCACAAACGTCAAGATGATGAGCTTGGCCAATGCCGGCATGCTCAGGGCAAAAACTCTGATGTTTGCCGCGATTTGCAAGAACAACAAAAGATCGAACTCCAGAAAATGCGCGATCAACGCACGGCAGAGTTGTTGAACAACTGCGATTTGCGGGCAAATCGCCTGAACAGCAATGGCGGGCAAATCAGCGCATTAGATAGCGACGTGTACAACACCTATCCATACGAACACGCTCATCATCGGCACAAACATCACGAGCCGCCATACAAGCACCCCAAAGACCCAAATAAAAATCCTCCGAAGGTTGCACATAATCCGCCTAGTCATAATGGCGGCGGCAACAAGCTACCGCACGAACCGGAAGGCAGCGCTCCAAGAAACACCGGCAATTCCGCCGCGAGCTCTTCGCATTCAGCAGGCTCCAGTTCTTTTCATTCAAGCTCTGGGGGCGGCAGTTCAGGATCGTCTTCTTCACACTCCGCCGGTAGTTCCAGTTCTTCGTCGAGTTCCAGCTCTTCATCACATTCTGAGGCCGGAACTTCACGGCCAAAATAAGTTTTGTACCCGCGAAGATCGATCCGGGGGATCTTCGCGGTTTGCTTCCGCACCGTCGCTCGCATCGGCATGTTCTATACTGCTGCACAGTGCAAAGCGAATCCATTCTCAGCCAGAAGCCGCCTGATCCTGACATGCGCATTCCTTACGGACCGGATGACAACCAGTTTATTGACGTGCGCTTGCCTGAGGGCGGAGGGCCGCATCCAATCGTGCTTTTCATTCACGGCGGCTATTGGCGAGCGCGTTATGACCTGACCTATGCCGGTCATCTTTGTGCTGCGCTGAAGAAGGTGGGTATTGCGACCTGGAACGTGGAGTACCGCCGCGTGGGGAATCCCGGCGGTGGATGGCCTGGAACTTTTGAAGACATCCGCAGCGTCTATCGCCTGCTCTACGGGCATGAGAAGGACACGATTGTCCAGCTTGATCTGAAACGCCTTTGCGTGGCCGGCCACTCCGCCGGGGGACAGCTTGCCGTATGCCTTGCAGCCTTTGAACCAGCCGTCAAGCATGTGCTGTCATTAGCTGGCGTGCTAGATCTGCATCGTGCCTGGGAGCTGCATTTGAGCCGTGGTGCTGTAGTGGAATTTCTAGGCGGAACGCCGGCGGAAGTTCCTGACCATTATCATGAAGCCTCTCCGGCTGAGCGTTCAATACCGCACACCACGCAGCAGATACTGATTCACGGCACAGCGGACCGCGACGTGCCGTATGAGATCAGCAAGAGCTATGCTGAACGCAAAAAGAAAGCTGGCGAAAAAGTGGAGCTCATCACGTTGTCCGGAGTCAATCACTATGAGATCGTTGATCCCGGTTCAAAGGTCTGGAAGCAGGTGGAACAGGCTTTTATTTCGCTAACGCACGCCTGATCGAAACATTCACATCGCCGGCTTGGGCTTTCTTACAGCATTCACAATCAGTGTGATCACGGATAGCAGCGCAATAATACAGATCGCGCAGAGCGAGGCTACACAGTAAATGCACCACACGCCGAGAACGTCCTTTTCAATGTGGGCAAGATAAACAGAAAACGCCAGCGCTATTACTGAAGCCGCTACCAGCGCAGGCCACCAGCGCTTGAATGCCAGCAAGGCCAGAAAGATGTAGCCGGCAATTCCAATATCAGCAACTGGAATGCTATTGATCGCCGCCATGAAGCCTTTTTGCTGGCCGGGTTGCGCGTCAGGTCCCGGAGGGTGCAACATGCCGCCGACGACGGCATACGGACTTTTGTTCACGGTTCCGCAATCCCATTTCTCGTTGATGCTGCAGGGCGATTCGCCCACGCGGTAGTGCTCGCGCCGGGCCAGGACCGCAGCCACCAGACCCAGAAGAGCGACCAGCATAATCAACCATCTCATAGCATTCCTTATTGCATTATTTCATCTGAGCTATTTCGTCAGTCCCAACGCCCGCGACTGAAACTGCATTGACTCATTCAAATGCTGGGCCACGAATTGCCAGTTGTGTCCGCCCGGATATATATGGGCTTCATGAGGCACGTGCCGCTGAGTCAAGAGCCGATCCAGTTGGCGAGTACCGGCATCAAAACCATAATTATCATGGTCACCGCAATCAAAGTAAATCTTCAGGCCCTGCAGATGCGCGGTCCGGGCAAAGACAAAAGGCGTGTTCGCCTGCCAGAAACGCTCATTCAGCGGCGATCCAAACGCGGTTCCCAGGAAAGCTCCCAAGCCTACTGAAGCTGAACCGCCGGGAAGTTGCTCAAGCAATGCCGGCATGTGAACCGCGACGGAGACAAACATTTGCGGGTACTTGAAAGCAAAGCGCAGCGCGCCATAGCCTCCCATGGAGACTCCACCGATGGCCCGCCCTGAGCGATCGTGTATGAGACGAAAACGCTTTTCCATCAGCGGCACAAATTCACGAATGAAGAAGTCTTCGTACAGTATGTGGCCATCGCGCGAGTTGATGTAGAAAGAGTTCTCGGCTTCAGGCGTGATGATCACAAACTCGCCCAGGCGCTTCTGCTCCCAGGCGTCTTCAATCTCGCTGGATGCACCGCTGGAGGTCAGGAAACTCTGGTCTCCGCCCAGCCCATGCAGGAAATAGAGCACCGGAAAGCGCTTGCCCGGCTTGGCGTCGTAGCTCGGCGGCAGCATGGCACAAAAGCCAATGCGACCGGGAACATACTTGCTCCTCATGGCGCCGCATTGCACGCGCGATTCAGAAAAGCAACCTACTGTGCAGAGCAATAAGAAAAATAAAGCCCAGTATTTAGACATTCGGATGATTCAAAGATAACAAAATCAGCGGTCAGCCATCAGCCATTAGCATTCAGCCCTGAAGAGTATTGCGGAGGTGAAATCTTAAATACGAAAGAGATAACTCCGAAGAAGCATTCGCCGCTTGCTCCCTCAAAGTCCTCTGCGGTTCAAGCCTCTTTGTATTGACACAAATTGTTTCAGGGCTGATTACATCGCTGTTAGCTGATTACTGATCGCTGCTGGCTGACTGCTCTGATCTAATCATGCCGCAGCGCTTGCACTGGATCGAGCCGTGCTGCCCGCGATGCGGGATACAATCCGGCAAAAAGGCTCACCAACACTGAGAATATCAGGGCCGCGATTACCAGCCACCACGGCACATACCAGAAATTTTCCGGCCTGAACTCCTGCCGCTGCAGCCAAATATTTGTGCCCAGATTAATGATGCGGCCAATCATCCAGCCCAGGCCTGCGCCCAGCATGCCACCCAAAACTCCCATGGACCCGGCTTCAAAGAAGAAGATGCGCTTTACATCGCCGTCACTGGCGCCCAGCGCTTTCATAATGCCGATTTCGCGTCGACGCTCCAGAATCGCCATGACCAATGTGTTCACAATGCCCAGTGATGCGACCGCCAGCGCCATGCTGCCGAAGATCACCAGGAAAAGATCAAGGAATTTAAAGAAGCGTGTGATTCCCTTTGAGGCATCGACGATTGAAAACGTACTAAAGCCCTGCTTCTTGATATCGTCTTCCACCTGCGGAACAGCTTTGTTCTTGGCAACGCGGACCATCAGCGCAATATAAGTTTTGGCCGCGGAAGGACGCAGCGTGTTCCACAGTTCGCCGGCCTGCACCATGTTGAGCGATTCCGCCAGCGCCAGTGGCAGGAACAGAGGCGTTCTTCCCTGGCGGAATCCGCGGTTGGGTTCGCTGGCAACTATGCCCACGATCTTCAGCTTAATTTGCCGGGGCACAAGGTTGAACGTCGGCATGTCTTCAGACGATTGGGAATCATCGCTATCGTCAAGATCATCAGGATCAGGCTGTTGCGCTTTCTTTTTCGCGGCTTGTGCGACTTGCGCACTATGTGAATCCGTATCTGTAGCCGCTTCACGCTCGTGATAACGCACCAGCAGATTTTTGCCCAGAAGCTGATTGGCTTGGTCAGAGGTTAGCTTCACGTCAGAATTGCGCGGCTCCGGCGGCAGATCAAGCAACTGCCGGCCAAAATCGGCAAGAATGATTGCTTCCTGTGCGTTTGGAGAAGAGAAAAACGAACCTTGAACATCGTCAAAGGCTTCACTGGTATGCGCTGAAGGCGGCAGCGTTCCAACCACGGTAAAGTGCCCATCGCCAGTGGTGGTTTCCAGGCGCACATCACCCACGGCGCTGAAGTTGGGATAAACCTCAGCCACGTTCGCTATCTGCTCAAAGCTGTGGCGCGCGTCATCATCAAGCGGCTTGGCCTGGCCAACAACCGCCGGGGCAGCTTGCCCGAATCGCGGGCCGCGCGAATCTTGCCGCGAGGTGACGACGATTGTGTCAAACAGGCCGGAGCGCCCCAACTGCCGCGTGGCCAGTTTTTGCAATCCAATGCCCAGCGATAGCATTGCCACCAGCGATGCCACACCTACGCCGATGCCAAGCGTTGTAAGCGAATTGCGCAAACCAGCTTCACGCAGGTTGCGTCCGGCAAGCTCTATCAGGTCGTAAGCTCTCACCGTACTGCTCCAATCTTTTCCAGCCGCGTGTTCTCCAGCTCGCCCACCAGCTTGCCATCGCCCAAAAAGACCAGCCGGTTTGCGTAACGCTCCGCCAGTGAACGCTCATGCGTCACCATAATCACTGTCATTTCCAGCGTGCGGTTTAGTTCGCGGATCAGATCCATGATCTCCGTGCCTGTCCTGCTATCCAGGTTGCCGGTAGGTTCATCGGCCAACAAAATTTTTGGGCGATTCACCAGCGCCCGCGCCAGCGCAGCCCGTTGCTGTTCACCGCCAGACATCTCACTCGGCCGGTGCTTGATGCGATCACTCAGCCCTACGCGCTCCAGCACTTCCTGCACGCGGGCGCGCCGCTCACGGCGGCGTACTTCAGCAAAGCGCATTGGCAGCTCAACGTTCTCATAGAGCGTCATGGTGGGCACCAGGTTGAAAGACTGAAACACCATGCCCACAACCAGCCGGCGATACTGCGCCAGATGTTCAGAAGTCATGGTTGCCAAGTCTGAACCTTCTGCCACGATTGCGCCTGAGTCTGGCCGATCAAGCCCGGCAATCAGGTTCAACAACGTGGATTTGCCTGAGCCTGAAGCACCGAGAAGCGCGATGAACTCTCCCCGCCCAGCCGCCAGGCTTACGCCATCAACCGCAGGAATAACCGACCGGCCCAGCCTGTAATGCCGGACCACTGAGACGGTCCTGATCGATTCATTTTCATTGCCGTTTGCTGTCAATGTCCGGTGTCTCCCAATGCTTCTACTCGAATGTTACTACGCATTTCTGGATTTGGTTCAAGCGGGGCCAGACGTTCACCTTAGGACAAAAGTGCCCATGCTCAGATGTCCTTGAAACCAGTTGATTTGGACTTCTGTTTAAGCCCTGACGTACTGACATGATCGCGCGACGGCATGTAGTTCGCGCGTTGTGGAAAGGGGCTGGATAGCGAGAAATTCTGCACAGCTATTTAAAGGGCACGAGCGCTGCTTAATGCAAGGAGGAACTATAGCAATCAGGAAAAATCTTCAATACTAATTTAGTTCCTCCTAAACTTTCAAAAGGTTCAGTCAAAGAGACCCGTAAAGAGCGTTTTAATGTCCAAGCCCACACCAAACCTATAAAAATCCTTGTTGGGCTGTTTAAGCGGCAAAAGAGCTACATTAGCTGCAGACGGAGTTGCGTTGCTCGTATCTGCATCCAGGATGATTGTGCTCAAATCCTGGTTTCGGTTTAAGCGAATCGCAGCTGTTCCGAAAAGATAGAGGATGTTCTTCTTCTTAATTGGCAGAGGATGCACGCCATCCACCCTGAGCACCCATCGCCTTAGCTGGCCCCCGGTAATCGACTCATCTTGTCCCACTGTAAAATCGACGATGCCGCTATCGCAGCACTTCGATGTATCGCCTCCCGGATGAAATCTGTTGATCGTGCGAATGCCGAATCCATATTTGCGCAAGAAGCTGCTCCTTTCCTGATTATTAAAAGCGAGTACGGTAATGCCGTTAGCTAGACAATTTGCGCCAGTGGGATCTGGAAGGATCAGATTCGCAGGATAGCCGTTCTGAGGAGTGAATTTTGCGATTACCGCAGCGCACTGTTGTGAGCCTTTCACCGGGACGGCAAACTTGCTGACCACATCCTCTGATGAAAGTGGCGTTGTCGCGCCTACGCCGGCAATGAACTCAATTGAATACTTGCGGTCTGCCGCTTTTGCCCATGGATAAAGCGAAAAAGATGGGCCAAAAACAAAATCGACGGCTTGTCCGACTTTCTGCGTGTCGAGATTCTTGATCTGGCCAGTTGGGTCCTGAAACGCTGAGATCACACCGCCAGTTGACGCCTGCGGCTCCCCTAACAGCCGTATCCGACCCCAGAGCTTGAACCAATCCGTGGGGCCAGCGGTAGTGAATGCACTGAGGAAGGCATTCGTTTTGCTACCAGTTGACGCAACACCTGCTTGCTCGACGCCGCCGATGATCTGAAAAGTCAAATTTTCATCGTGAAAGTTCTCGGGCGTAGGAGTAGCAGCGGCTGCGCCAGTTACCACTGCCGTCTGGGCCTTGAGTACGGTTGTACAAAGCAGGATGCTTGCGACAACTAGAGTTTGTTTTAAAGAAATCATGTTCCCGTCCTTGAGATAGCTTATTGGTTAGTGGAGCGGCTGCTCATGCTTAAGAACGGGTACTCTGGTAAAAACCCTTCAATAAAACCCAACACTTTAGACGGCCAGAGTTGTCAGAGATTAACCAGACATGAATCAATCTTCGCGTGATCAGGCAAA
>DASTCT010000308.1:0-1179 GCA_035710845.1 Candidatus Angelobacter sp. | reverse complement strand
TGCCATCGATACGCGGCTCTACCTGCCCAAAGAATGGACCGACGATGCGGAGCGATGCAACAAAGCGGGCATCCCGGAGAGCGAGCGAGTCTTTAAGACCAAAAGCCAACTGGCTCTAGAAATCGTTGAGCAGGCCCGTCGCAATGGAGTGCGCTTTGGCTGGGTTGGGGCTGATGCGGGCTATGGCAGTGGTCCGGACTTTCTCTTTGCTTTGGCTGATGCAGGTCACACCTTCCTGATCGATGTTCACAAGAGCTTCGTAATCTATGAGCTTGATCGGCAGCTAAGAATCCAAGAGCCTTCAAGTAAGGGGCACAAAGCCAGACGGTTGCTTACCGCACAGGAGAGTCTGAGTGTCGAGGAGTTCGTGCAATCCTGCTCCGCAAAAGATTGGAGGCTTTACAATGTGAGGCAAACGACTCGCGGCTCACTCAAACTTCGGGTATTACGCAAGAGCGTGTATGTGTGGGATAAGCAGAGCGAGCAAGGGCGTCGCTATGAATTGTTGGTCACTGAGAACTTGGATGGACAAGATAGGAAGTATTCATTGACGAACCAAAAGCCATCGACCTCGACGCAGCGTCTAAGCTGGATGCAGAGGCAACGCTATTGGGTAGAGCGGTGCTTTGAGGATGGCAAGAGCCAATGCGGAATGGCGGACTACCAGGTACGGCTTTGGAAAGCGTGGCATCATCATATGGCGCTGGTAATGATGGCAATGCTCTTCATGCTTAGCGAAAGACTGCTGATGAAAGAGCAATGCCCTTTGCTGAGTTGCGCGGATATCGAGAGACTGCTAGCGGCTTTCCTTCCGCGACGGGACGCCAGCCCAGAACAAGTCCTTAGCCACATGAGCCGTCGCCACGAAATGCGAAGACGAGCGACTGAATCTCACGCAAAGCGCAACGCGGAGAGGCGATTTAAAGTAACGTAGTCAAACTAGTTGCGGCATTCAATCATCAAACCGAGAGGCTTTCTGAAGCGCAGCGTGTTTCCAAGGAGTTGTCGGTGGAACTTGCAAGAGCTGAGCGCCTTACCGCTCTGGGGCGCATGTCAGCAGGCTTGGCCCATGAGATCCGAAACCCTATCGGAGCGATGCGGCTTCAGGCCGAGAACGCGTTGGCGAAGAACGCCGTTGAAACGTATCAAAAGGCGTGCCGAGGAATGCTGCAAAATATT
>DASTCT010000307.1:0-18487 GCA_035710845.1 Candidatus Angelobacter sp. | reverse complement strand
GCCAGCGGCGGTGGTCCCAAGGCTCGGCTGCGGTTGTTGCCGGAGGGCGCACGGGTGCCATCCGCCCGCGAGGGGTTCGATGCCTCGATCCCCTCGCAACCACATTCCATCAGAAAATGTCGTTGTTTATAGATACAAGGGGCGGCGTCGCCACACGAGTCAAGCACAGGCAGGAGTGCCTGTGCCACAGCACACATCCATTCCATCCGTGAGTGAACCAGCCGGGGAAGCGGACATGGCACTCATGTAACTCTGTTTTGTTTAAGTTAGCGGCTATGCTTGAGTCATGAAAAAGCCAGGAATATCGGCATGGAGATGGGCATTTGGCGTGCGGCGAGCACTATCTGGAGCACGGATCGCGTCGCCAATATTGGCGGTGATGATCGCCATGGCTGGAATGATGACGTTTGCTGCGAATGCGGTGGCGCAGGAGTCGCTGGGCGATCGGGCACGCAGGATACGCGCGGAGAAGGAAAATGCTGAGGCAGCCAAGGCATCGCCGGGCGGCAAGAAGGCCATGAGTCCAACGGCGGCCGACCTGACCACTACCATGAGCCTGATTGCGGAGACTGATCCGGAGAAGTATGCATCAGGGATACGCCTGCTGCTGGAGCAGGACCGGTTCAGAGTGCTGGATGATATTGCTATGGGCGAGCGCATGAACAAGACACGCTTTGCCGGAGGCGAGTGGAAGCTGCATGAGTTTTATGAAGCCCTGGCTTCACCCGAAGGCAAAGGCCGCGGCGTGGTGGCGGATTGGAATGCGTATCGCGAGCGGGTGAACAAGTGGGTGGGCTTGATGCCGGCTTCCATTACGGCGCGAGTGGCGCTGGCGCAGGCCGAGTTGTTGTATGCCTGGCAATTGCGCGGGCCGCAAGCAGCGGGGACGGTGCCGACGGACCGGTATGACTTGTTTACAACGCAACTGAAGATTGCAGAGACGGTGCTGAACCGGGCTTCTGACCTGCAGGAGAAGTGTCCGGAGTGGTATGACGTGATGCTGCAGGTGGGACGCGACAAAGGCTGGCAGGTGGACGACCTGAACACGCTGCTGCAACGGGCGGCGGCGTTTGAGCCACAGTATTTTTATGTCTATCAGCAGCAGGCGCTGACGCTGACGCCGCTGTGGCGCGGCAAAGAAGGTGATGCGGAGAAATTTGCTGAAGATCAGGCGAATGGCGTGGGAGGAAAGCCGGGAGACATTTTGTATTTCCAGATTGCGGAGTCGGTGATGGGCAATCCTGAGCTGGTGAAGATGCCGCAGCACTTTGTGTGGTCGCGGGCGCTGGTTGGATACCAGGCGATGGTGGAACAGTACGGCGCAAGTTCGGCGCGGCAAAACCAGATCGCATTCATGGCTGCACGGTTTGGCGATTACATGGCCGCTGACGATATGTTCACGCAAATTGGCGATCATTGGGACAAAGGCACATGGGGGTCGCAGGAATATTTTGACAAAGTAAAAGCGTGGGCAAAAAGCTCAGCTGGGCCATTTAAAAACATTATCGATGCATATAAAGAGGTGAATGCGAACGTAGCGACGCCGGAAGGCCAGCGCTATGATGGGCAGATCGCAAAAGAGTTTACTGCACGCTATGCGCGTGTGGTGAGCGCTTGCACTGCACCTGCGGGCGGGCAGGCGACGACGGGCGGTCACGCGCCGACGCTGCTGATCATCCAGGTAGGCAAAACCGGAACTGTACAGCAGATGCTGGTAGTACCGCAGGATGCAAGCGATGCGTGCCTGCGTCCGAAGCTGGAGAAAGCGTACTTTTCGCCGCCGCCGAAACCGGAATATTGGGTGAGAGTGAGCTTGAGTAGGTAGTGGGAGGTGATTGGCGGTCGGCCGGTCAGCTTTCAAGATCGTGGAGAAACTGGAGATGGTTTGGTTGAGGAGAGTGTGGGATTGGTGAGAGCGCGAATCGGAACAAAAATCTCACCGCGAATGAAGACGACGCTCTTCTCGGGGCCAGTGAGCGCAAGAATCCAGACACAACTATAGCGGCGCAACGCGAGAAAAAAGACCCGGCAGTGGGGTCAACCGGGCCTCGAATTCATAAAAAGAATCTGAAAACCAGATTCAGATGTCATGCAGTTTGCGTTGTTTGTTGCTTGGTTACGCCTTCTGCTTGCGGGCCTTTCTGACCCTGGACAATTTCGAATTCGACGTCATCGCCTTCCTGCAGACTCTTGTAGCCTTCTGACTGGATGGCACTATAATGAACGAAAACATCAGGCCCATCATCGCGGCCGATGAATCCGAACCCTTTTGCGTTGTTGAACCACTTTACTTTACCTTTTATTCGAGACACGTTCCTTACTCCGGGCGGCTGCCGGAAACACGATTACCTGTGGCCCCCGCAGACCGATTTTCTTCTCTTGGTTTTGCCACTGCATTTTGGGAGGGACGCGGAGACATGGGATTGTTTAACCTTCTCCCCCGATGTTTTTCACGTCTTATACCCGTTACTTTGGCTTTGGGATTATTGTGCGCTTTCTCTGCTCGGCATGTCAACTAAAACTAAGCATTGAAACAGCAACGGATTACAAAGAAAAGTTTCCGTAAAACAAACACCCGTTTTTCTCGATTGCAGGCCGTCCGCACTCACTACTTTAACGGCGCGCGTTTTTCTTCTCCAGCCACAGCAGCGATGAAATGGTCTTGGCATCGACAATTTTCCCCGTCATCACCATCCGAACCGCCTGCCCCAGAGGGAAAAACCTCACGGCGATCCGCTCATCTTCTTCCGGCTGTGCCACTCCCCTCTTAAGACCGCGAGCCAGATACACGGTCATGGTCTCAGCCAGAAATCCTGGGCTGGCAAAAAAGAAGAGCGCGCGCTCCCACTTGCTGGCGGTGTATCCGGTCTCTTCCAGCAACTCGCGTTTGGCGGCGGCCAACTCTCTTTCACCAGGATCAATGCGCCCTGCCGGCAACTCCCACATGCGCCGCCCCGCCGCGTAGCGATACTGCCTTTCCAGCAGCACCCGCGGCGGACGTGCTGAGTCATCCACGGGCAACACAACAATGGAACCTGAATGCCGAATCACATCACGCCGCGCCCGGATATTGCCCGGTTCTTCCACTTCATCAGTGGTCACGGTAAAAACCGGGCCGCGAAAGGAAGTCTTGGATGAGATCACGCGAACCAGAGGGTTGGATTTCTTGCGGGTTGGAGACATGAAATCAATATTAAGGTGTCAGGGAAGAAAACGAAACATGGCAACGTGGCGGGGTAGTGGCACAGTTTGAATTTCCCCCACTAATGCTCGCCATCCCGACGGCCGTAAAGCGAGCGAGCGCAGTCACCAGCGCGCGAGTAGGCCGGAGGGACCTTGTGTTTGCTTCGTTAGAAATGCAAACTGTACCACTACCCATAGCTGAGAAGAAATGCCACTGTTCTGCCTCCATCAACTAAGCCTGCCACCCAGGTTTCCAAATTTCGGCGATGATGGTAATTTTGGCAATTTTGGCAATCTCTTTGTTATTCTCGCCGTGATGCCACGCAGGCACATAGGCAAGCCGGCCATCACCCTCATCGGCGCAGGAAACCTGGCCCGCGCACTTGGCCCTGCTTTGCATGCAGCCGGTTATAAAGTTGATGCAGTCGCCGCGCGTGAGACCGCGTCTTCTCGCCGCCGCGCTGCCATGCTGGCGCGAGCTCTTAGCGCAAAAGCAATCCCGCTGGCCAATGCCACACCTGATTCCGACATTATCTGGATCTGCCACACCGATGACGCTCTGGCAGAAACGGCCCGCCAACTGGCGCGCAAGCGCGGTTGGCAGGGCAAGATTGTTTTTCATTCCAGCGGCGCGCTATCCAGTGACGTGCTTTCTCCGCTCCGCCGCGCAGGCGCACTCGTGGCTTCGCTGCATCCCATGATGACCTTTGTCCCCGGCGCTTCGCCCAAGATGAGCGAGGTCCCATTTGCCATGGAAGGTGACCGCCTTGCGGTAATCGCCGCGCGGCGATTGATAAAGAACCTCGGCGCAGAAATCTTCCCTATCCAGAAGCGATTCAAAACGCTCTATCACGCTCTGGGTTCGTTCTCTTCGCCAATGCTTGTGGCAACTTTGGCAACTGCAGAGCGTGTAGGCCGTGCCGCTGGCTTAAGCCCCAACCAGACACGCAGAATCATCGCGCCCATTCTGCGCGAAACCATCAAGAATTATTCTGAGCGCGGACCAGCAGCAGCCTTTAGCGGTCCTATCAAGCGTGGCGATATCAATACCATCCGCCGCCATCTCCGCGAGCTCAAGCGAGTGCCCGCCGCCAGCGAAGTCTATCGCGCTCTGGTGAAGTCGGCGCTGATGGATTTGCCTGCGCGCAATCGACGCGAACTCCGCCGGCTTATACGCTAGCCGGCGAAATCGTTCGTCTTCGTGCTGTTTTCCGGCTGCGGCGGCAATCCCGGGAATTCGGCGCAGACCACCAACCTTCGCGTCGTGAATGGCTGCGGCGGGATAACCAGCATCAACGTGCTTGTAAACGGCACCGGCCAGAATCGCACTTATTACCTGTTTCAGAACGATGCCGTGATTTCCACTCAGCCCTTCGAATCCTGTTGCGGCCTGGATTTCAAAGCCGGCGCTCGTTGCAGATCTCAATTGCTTAGGACGTGAAACAAACGCTGTGGTATACCAGATGGCGGAAACAGTTTATGAGGTAAGCGATGACAAAGAACGTGACAATACTGGCATTGTGGATCATTGCGCTGGTTTTGCACACTGGTACGGCCGAGGCGCAGAACGCCAAGTCGAAGCAGAATTGGCAAGGTTTCGTGACCGATACGCATTGCGGCACGAACTGCCAAGTCACAAAGAGTATGACTCCGGATAAGAAATGCGTCGACCGATGCGTACGAGAAGGTTCGAAATATGGCTTATGGGTTGGAAACCACGTATATACGCTGGAGCCGCAGAGCAAGGCCGCTCGATACGCTGCAAATGATGTTACTGTCACGGGTACTCTTGATGGTGAAACGATTCACATCAGTTCCATCGAACCAAACAAAAAGTCGGCGGCTAAGACGAACAAATAGCACTTTGGCACTCAATAAACAGAGCATAGCCCTCACCTTTGTGTAACTGTCGTCAAAGCAGCACTTGGTAGAGAGCACTCAGAAATCCGCGGTGGTTCTCGAGTCAAAGGCCAGGCACAGTCGTTTAGCTGTTTCGCTGACCGCTATCGATCAGAGAACAGATGCCCCAGCTTTTCTTTTTTCGTATTCAGATAGCGCTCTGAAGCTGCATGCGGTTCCACTTCGGCGGGCACCCGCTCCACCACCTTGATACCCGCTGATTCCAGCGCGGCGACTTTCTGCGGGTTATTGGAGAGCAGCTTTACCTGCTTCAGTCCCAGCGCCTTCAGGACTTCCCCCGGAAGCTGAAACTCGCGATGGTCGGCCTTGAAGCCCAGTTCTTCATTTGCCTGCACCGTGTCCAGTCCCTGGTCTTGTAACTCGTAGGCCTGCAGTTTGGCCATCAAACCGATCCCGCGGCCTTCTTGCTGCTCATAGATCAAAACTCCAGCGCCCGCCTGCGCAATCATTGAAAGCGCCATCTCCAGTTGCTGACGGCAATCGCAGCGCAGCGACCCAAAAACATCGCCAGTCAGGCATTGCGAGTGAATTCTCACCAACGGCGGCGCAGCGTGGATATCGCCCATCACCAGCGCTACCGCTTCTTCTTTTTTGCTGCGAATGTTGTTTGTGGAATCTGGCGTGGACTGGGTTGCCGCGACCGGCGCCGTCGGTCCAACGTTCGCGGGATCAGGCGCAAACTGGCCTTCAAAGCCCATAATGCGGAAATGTCCCCAACGTGTGGGGAAATCGGCTTCGGCCATCTTGCGGAGTGTAAAAGCAGAGCTCACATATCCATTATAGGGGAACGTTTCAGCTTGTCATTTCCGTCAGCAGCTCTACAGACAGCAACGTCTCCGGCGAATCGGGCTTGGCCTCAAACAGCTTCTTCCACTCCGGGTTGGAGTTTTCATAAGCCGTGCGCGCGCCATACGCCGCTATATCGTCATATTCAATCATCATGATCACCGGACCAGTGTCCGGCCCGGGCACCGTGCTGCGAAACAGCCGGAATGACTTCGGCATCGCCTTGCTGGAGAACTTTGGCGAACTAGCTTCCTGCAGCTTGGCCATAAAATCCGCCATTCTTCCCGGTTTGATCTGGTATTTAAAGATTGCGATCACTGGCATGGAAGGCACCCCAAATTGTTGACAAAAGAAGGCCATTATAAAGGCGTTCGGCACAATCAACGTGCTAACATCTGCTTATGGCGATCAGCGATACATCCCCTGAAGTCGAGGCGATGCAACTCGAGATTCGGCGAAAAATGACAGGCGCACAACGATTGCGTCTTGCGCTGGAGATGAGTCAGTTTGCTCGAGAGCTGAGAAAAGCCGGTATCCGGCAGGATCATCCTGATTGGACTGAACGGCAAGTCATGATTGAGCTTTTCCGGCTGGCCTTTTTTCCTGAACCTTTGCCTGCCTGGGTACGATGAACCCGGCTGAGGTCTTTCGTCAGATCACGCAAGCGCTTGACCATGCGGGAATACCTTACATGCTCACTGGTTCTTTTGCCAGCAACTTATATGGCGCGGCCCGCGCAACTCAAGACATCGACCTTGTCATCTCCGCAAGCCCGGACCAGATTCAAAAGGCCCTCGGCTATCTCTCGTCCAAAGACTATTACTATGATCTTCAAGATGCCGTTGAAGCATCGCGTCTGAAATCCATGTTTAACATTCTCGACATGGCGGGCGGTTGGAAAATTGATCTCATATTCATGAAGCCCGGAGAATATCACCGGGAGGCATTCAGCAGGCGCGTTCCTTCCGAGATTGAGGGTGTTCCGCTCGTTGCTGTGACAGCAGAAGACCTGATTATTGCAAAACTTGACTGGGCCAGAATGGGCGAATCTTTGCGCCAGATTCACGATGTGGCGGGAGTGTTGAAGCTTCGCCACGACTTGCTGGACTACGGATACATCGAAAAATGGATCAGCGAACTCGGCCTTGCTTCCCAATGGGCTCACGCCCGCCAGCTTGCCGGTCTTGAATAGGACACTCTCTGCAGATATATGCCGGCACTGCGGCTCCAGCCCCGCCAGGGGCGCATGAAAATAGCCCGGCACGGCCGAAGCGAGCAATGCGAGCGAGGGCAAGTGCCGGGAAGATAATTTATAGGAGCAAAGTCCCGCTTTAGCGGGACGAATGAACAGCTTAGTATTTAAATATCCGCAAAGATTTCTCTCTACTTTCATTCATTGTATGTGCCATTCTTTTGAGCACTGGAGTCGTAGGGAAGCAAACCTCATCATGCATCGCCTGAAATCCATCTTTGTTGTTGCGTTCCTTCTATGGATTTCATTTGCTGCTGCCCATGCGCAAAGCACTGAACAGTCATCCCCTGGCTCACAAACTCCTGAGCTCTCGGTGCGCTCGAACCTGGTGCTGGTGCCGGCACTGGTAAAGACCGAAATGGGCAATCCCGCAACGCATCGCCCAAAGGTCAACGTCTCAGGCGTGGCGCATGCAGGCGTCCAGTGGATAGAATTGTTGGCCAGCAATATGTTGCCCTCACGTAGAGAAATTCTGAAAGAACGTCGATGGCTGTCTGGAGCCCTGTTCAGCACGGCTGTATTGACGGCGACAATCGCACTTTGCTCATGGGCAATTTCTCAATCTGCTCCAGCAACGGCAAAAGCCGGCGACAATAATTCCGCACCCCAGCTAGTTTTCAGGAAGCTGGTTCGCCCTGTGATCGAAAGCGGGATGATAGCGTTGTCCGGCGGTGGCGATGTGGTCCTGAAGATTTCTGTCCGGCCTGATGGAACCGTTGCATTTGTCACCACCGTCAGTGGGAATTCATCGTTGGCAGAGGCTGCCATGGAGAGTGCGCGTCACTCCGAGATTGAATGTCCCGGTTGCCACGGATTGACCGAAAAATTTCTTACTTATTCCTTCAGGATATCGCCTGTGCGGGCTGGCCCTTGTTGTTGCACTTCCGGCCATCCCGATTCTCAACTTCCGACCACCCAGGAGTTCTCGGAAGTGAACGGCCACATCACGATCATTGCGCCGCCGATCTGCGTCTGTCCCGACTCATGCAGCCTGGCGTGGGCCGAAGCTCACTCAAAATTCCGCTCGCCCAAATGCCTCTACCTTTGGAAGTGCGGTAAGCGTCGCGTCGGCATTATTTGAGTTCGGACCACCGGTCGCCAGCTATTCAATCCAGTAATCCGGTTTCTGAATGTAAACGCCTGATTGCAACAACTGTCTGCGATTATCAATGCAACAGAGTCGTAAACAGCGCTGCAATGACCGCAATGGCCCCAATGATCAACAGGAAATGGCATTTGCGAAGTCTGCTCTGCGGAAAGAGCTGCCGGTGTTCTGGCCAGAGTGTCCAGACGAATTGCTGTTTGGCTAATTTCAGATCGCGCTGGCTATCCACATCTGCCCTCATCTGTTTCATGAGCTGCTGAACTGCGAAAATCATGAGCACAGCGTTGTCCAGAGCAGCCCTAACGACAAGAGCTGAATCATTCGGCCTTCTCCTTATTAAGAGCTGCGGGATTATATCGCAGGCTTGGGTGACCCAGCGCCGTAAGGCGCGACTGAGAATAGCCCAAGAATAGCCCGGTACGGCCCGAAGCGAGCATCGCGAGCGAGGGCAAGTGCCGGGAAAGTTGAGTTTTTAAACACAGTCCCGCTTTAGCGGGACGACTGATCATCTGCCTCGTGTAAAACCGTTTTGTGATTGATACCTCCATTCTGGGCATCAATTTACTCCGTGCCTCGGCGTTAGTTTCGGTATTTCCGATTCTGTCAGCAGTGTCCTGATCACGTATGTTTCACCCCTTAAACACGCCATCCCGAATCCCTAAGGCGAGCTTGCGAGCCGCAGGTGATGAGGGACCTGCTCCGCCGCTGTCTTGCGTGAGCCGCTTATGACTGACCTTCGTTTCGAACATTAAATTCTCCGCATCTCAGCGCCTCCGCGTTAGCTTTGGTTTTTCCGATCTGTCATCATGTTCCTGATTTCTTATTGTCCCCTTACGGTTTATCCGCGGTCACAGTCTTTGCCTTTCCTGACCGCTGATTGCAGATCTCTGATGGCCGAACTCAGCTCCACCACTTCCAGCGGGCAATCCGGCCAGTTATGTTTCCAGCACACAATCATGTTGCATTTCGCCGCCAGATGCCCGTGCGATAGAAAATTCCTGCTTTCGTTCTCAAACTCAATCAGCTTGCGCTGCCATCGGCCCGGTTCCACTTCCAGCATCGCTTCGCAGTCCGGAAAGCCGGTCTGTACCCGTAGAATCCTGAATCCCAGGTCCTTCGCTACCGCGCCAAACAGTACGGCAACTCCGGCTTCGTTCGTCGGACAGAACACCATCGGCCCATCCCCCATCGGCGGCCCATAGAACGGCTCGTCATCCTGGATGATCGGCCGCAAAGTTCCACTCAAAGTTCTCCGCGATGCTCTCGGCAAATCCGGCCTCTCCGTCAAATGCTTAGCCACAACGTCCAGTACATCTTTCCAGTCGTCTCCCATCTTCTCCGCGCGGCCATACTCCAGCATCCCGGCAGGGACATGCGGCCACCCGCCAAAATGCCGCACCAGCGGTCGCGAACTGTATCGGCCATGCAGTTGGTAATCCATCATCGTCGGTACCCGTCCCAATTTCCGCACTACGCCGGCCCAATCGGGAAAAAGAGCATCCAGCCCTACCACGTACCCTGACCCGCCGCGCTCCAGCCCGCACGCCTCCAGCAGGCGCTTGTAATTCCCAAAATGTTTCTTGATCCCATAAATGCTCACCTTGGTCCTCGTAATCAGCTCGCCCACAGATGGCGCATGTCCAATCTCCTGCGTGCAGTTCAGTACAACGGCGATAATTTCTTCTTTGGTCATTTTCCTTTTTCTCCTCAGATACCCATTCGCGTGCCGTCCTTTGCGCGTGAATGGGCAGAAATACAAATGTGTGTGAATCGGCAGAAATACAAAAGCCACCGCTTGGGTGGCTTTGGGGATTAAAAGCTCATGTGGCACCGCCGCCCTCGGCAGTGGATCTTGTTTTTTTGAATTTTGCTTGAGGACTAGATTTTCAGATCAATGCGATCAGGTGATTTTCGGATCTTTGCTTTTATGGATGGTCTTTGGGTGCCCAAGATGCAAGCAGTGAAGAAGCAAGAGCCTAAAAGCTAAGGGCTAATAGCTAACAGCTTATTTTCCCAAATACTTACAAGGTTTCTCTATGGATGGTCTTTGGGTGCCCAGGATAATAGCGGTGAAAGCAAGAGCTAATTGCTAATTGCCATTTGCTAATTGCTTGTATCTACACACTTCACCCGCCGTCCTGAAAGCAAAGGCTGGGCGTCAGGCGGGCTTTCAAGGGCCTGGCAGGCAAGCCCAATGGAGCATGAAGCTGGGCCGCGGACCATGGCAAAGTTGCAGGCCTTTCGGATCCGTCCAGTCTTTAGCCAAAGCCAAGGGCTTATAGCCTAAGAGCTGGTTCCGTCCCCGATGCCGCTCTCGGTCTTACCAGTTCGGTCGAATCTCTCGCCCCGAACCACTACGAACTATAAGCGAAAACTGCTTTCCAGGCAACAGCGAAAAAGGCCATCGGCCTATTTGCTCTTCCGTCGGCGAAAATAGGTGTTTGGCACGCGCGCATTTGCGCGATTTTTTTGAGGTTTTTGGATAGGCCCTTTTGGCCATTGTCCCATTTCTCACCCTTGGCCATTACTGTCCTGTTTCTCACCCTTGAAAATTCTGGGCTGTCACAACCCTCTCGACATAGAGACGCACCAGCCCGAAGGGCGAAAGAGCCTAGCCCAGGCGCGTAACCGGGGTCCCCGGCAAGCCCGGGTTTGGCTTGCTGGGGCAGGTAAGCCCTGGGTAAGCATGAAATAAAGACAACAAGCGCCGTAGGTACGGCACAAATCAGTTAAAGAAGGCCGGGATCCCCCCGCAAGCTTACAATCTGAATGAAAATACACAGCGGAGGCCCTTCACGTTTATGAACGCCGCAGTTGTGCACAAGCTCGGTAGCACGCCCCGATGTGACGAGTTTCCGGAGCCCGTTGCGGGCGAAGATGAAATCGTAGTGCAAGTCCTCGCCGCATCTCTCAAGCCTGTTGATAAGCAGATGGCTGGCGGGTCGCACTACGCGGCTCCTCGGAAACTCCCGTTTATCTGCGGTACGGATGGGGTTGGACGCCTCGCCGATGGCCAAAGAGTCTTCTTTGGCGGATGCCGCCCGCCTTATGGCTCGATGGCACAACGCACAGTTGTACCCAAGGCATTCATTTTTCCTGTTCCTGCCGGGCTGGATGACGAACTTGCCGCTGCTCTTCCAAATCCTGGTGTGTCTGCCTGGCTCTCCCTTACGCATCGCGCAAAACTGGCTCCTGGCGAAAATGTCCTCATCCTCGGCGCGACTGGCATCACAGGGCAGTTGGCTGTGAGAATCGCCAGGCTACTTGGAGCGGGCCGCGTTGTTGCCGCTGGACGCAACCAGCAGGTTATGCAATCGCTGCTGCAAAACGGAGCGGACGCAATCATTCGCCTCGACGACCCGGTGGACGAGGTCAGGAAATCCTTTATTAAAGAAGCGGGCGAGTCCGGTTTCCAGGTTGTCATCGACTACGTTTGGGGCCAGCCCACAGAAACCTTTCTCTCCGCCATAACGAAGGAAAGTTTCGCTGTTGTTGGAACGGAGACGCGCCTGGTCCAGGCCGGAGAAAGTGCGGGTTCAACCATTTCTTTGCCGGCTGCTGTCTTGCGCAGCACCGCATTAACAATTCTCGGCACCGCGGGCATCCCACCCCTTGATGTGCTGGTGAATGCCCTCAAGCAAGTTATGATCCACGCCGCCGATGGCAAGCTTCACGTGCCCACCACTCGCGTTCCTTTGGCCAGCATTGAAAGCGAATGGGAGCGTCAATCGCCCGCTCGTATAATCATCATTCCTTAGTCGCTGCATCCGTCCACGGATGGTTTGGGTAGTGAGTGTAACCGGCTTTGCGCAACAAAAGGGGGAAGTCCTCAAAAAAGCCAAACGGCATCAGATGTACTCAGAAAGGTAAGGAATAGTCATGACAAGACGAATCGGAATATCGGCAGTTCTTTCCTTTGTTCTATTGGCCTGCGCCGCTGTGGCGCAAACCGCTGCAGGCGCTAACGATTGGAAACCAGTTGAGCAGGCCTTTGACCGGTCAGGACAACAACAACCTGACGGAGCTTACAAGTTCGGCCTTCCTCGCGGCGACCTCAAGGTAACAGTCGATGGGGTGCAAGTGAAACCTGCTCTCGCGCTTGGCTCGTGGATTGCTTTCAGCAGTCCCGGCCAGGACGCATTGATGATGGGCGATCTTGTTCTTGCAGAAGATGAGGTTTCGCCGGTCATGATGGCCCTTGAGGAAAACGGCGTTGAGGTTACAGCGCTGCATAACCACGTCCTGCATGAAACGCCTCGCGTCATGTATATGCACATCCACGGTCATGGCGACGCAGCCAAGCTGGCCGCAACCATGAAGAAGGTAATCGCGCTTACCAAAACACCACCGCCGGCCCAGCCCTCCGCGAACGCTTCTTTAGATCTCGATACCGCGGCTATCGACCAGACTCTGGGTCACAAAGGAAAAGCCAATGGTGGCGTCTATCAGGTAGGCGTCCCACGGGCAGAAAAGATCACCGAGGGCGGAATGCAGATTCCCGGCTCAATGGGATTGGCGACCTCTTTGAATTTCCAGCCGACAGGTGGCGGCAAGGCAGCTATCACCGGCGATTTTGTCCTCATCGGCAGTGAAGTCAATCCGGTAATAAAAGCCCTCCGAGAAAATGGCATTCAGGTAACCGCTCTTCACAGTCACATGCTGCAGGAAGAGCCGCGCCTTTTCTTTATGCATTTCTGGGCCAATGACAACGTCACTAAGCTTGCCAAAGGATTGCGCGCCGCGCTCGATCAAACAAACTCGAAGAAATAGTCCCCTGACTTTGCTTATGAAACGCTTTGCTATGAAACACTCTATCGCTTTGTTCATTCTTGGGCTGGTGTTGCTCTCAGCGATCCTGCTCTTTGCATCTAGGTTCCCGCATAGTAGCCAGGGATCAACCGCCAGCCCACAACTCCTTAAACAAGTTGGCTCAATCGATGTTCCCGGCCCCAAGGGCAAGCGCTTCGATTATCTGCTTATCGATCCCTCACGCCATCTGCTCTTTTCCACGCACCTGGGAGCGGGTCTGCTCTATGCCATCGACTTGCGGACGAACAAAGTAGTTAAGACGTTTGAGGACCTTCCGGGCATTGAAGGAGTTGAGATCGCGCCTGATGTGAACAAGGCATACACCTCAAACTGGCTGGAAAACAAAATCGGCATCATCGATCTGCAACAGATGAAGCTCATCAAAAAGCTCGCTACGGAATCAAAGCCCGATGGCATCGCCTACGCCGCGCCATTCCATAAGATCTATGTTTCAGACGAGCGCGGCAAAGCCGAGGCTGTAGTGGACGTAACCAAAAACGAGATCGTCACCACTCTGCACTTTGCCAGTGAGACCGGCAACCCGCGTTACGATCCCGTTGCTAAACGGGTCTATGTGAACCTTCAGGACAAGAACGTAATCGCAGAAATTGATCCCGCAACAGACAAGGAAATTGCTGAATATCCGGTTGGCAAATGCAAGAGCAATCACGGCATGGCGCTTGACAGCGAGCACCGGCTGGCATTTCTCTCCTGTGAAGACAACGATCTCATGACCGTCTTTCGCCTCGACACCCACCAGCCCATTGCCTATTTCCCGCAAGCCGGCGGCGGCGATGTGATTGCCTTTGATCCCGGTCTCAAGCGCATTTACGTTGCTTGTTATGACGGCGCAATCTCCGTCTTTCAGGAGGACGATCCAACTCATTTCCGAAAGCTCGGTGATGTGCCGGTGCAGAAAAAAGTTCACAGCCTGGCCATCGATCCCGAAACTCACCGGGTTTATGCGCCGGAACAGGAAGAGAACGGCGCTCCAGCAGCCAAAATCGCGATCTTTGAAGTTGTGCCGTCTACCTGAGAGAACTTATGATCAGCAAGGCTCAAACGCAGCCGCAGGCATCTTTGGCGGAATTTACTCTGTATTTCCTCAAGCTGGGCTGCATCGGCTTCGGTGGCCCTATCGCGCTTGTTGGTTACATGCAGAAAGACCTTGTTGAAGAGCGAAAATGGATCAGCCAGGAAGATTACCTGCAAGGGCTGGCCTTTTCGCAACTCGCCCCCGGACCTCTCGCTGCTCAGTTAGCAATGTATCTGGGCTTTGTTCGTGCCGGGGTTCTCGGCGCAACCATTGTCGGTGCAACGTTCATCCTGCCATCATTCCTCATGGTGCTGGCCATCGGCAAAGCTTACGTCACTTTTGGCGGAACGCACCTCATTGCGGCATTGTTCTACGGCATCGGAGCAGCTGTCATCGCCATCATCGCGCGTTCGGCCATGAAGCTGATCAAAACTTCGGTCAAGAAAGACAAATTATTGTGGGCCGTCTTTCTGGCGCTCGGCCTATCAACTGCGATTACGGAAAAAGAGGTCGTTTGGTTGTTTCTCGCTGGCGGACTCATTGTCATGATTGCCAGGACAGGCTTTTCTCCCTGGCGACGCCAGCAATCCGCAGCCTCGTTGCTTCCTGCCGGCTTCCTTTCCTTCAGCCCCGGCATGTTCAGCACAACGGGTTCGCTGTTTCTCTTCTTCTTGAAATCGAGTCTGTTTGTGTTTGGCAGTGGTTTGGCAATCGTTCCATTTCTTCATGGAGGCGTGGTCCAGGAGCACCATTGGCTTACTGAAACTCAGTTTCTTGATGCCGTCGCCGTTGCCATGATTACGCCCGGCCCGGTCGTAATCACGGTTGCTTTCATCGGCTATCTTGTTTCCGGCGTTCTGGGAGCGGGCACTGCCGCCTTCGGGGTCTTCCTTCCTGTATATCTTTTCGTGGTTCTCGTTGGTCCACTCTACAAGCGGTTCTCCAAAAACAAGCAGATCAGGGCCTTCGTCCAGGGGGTCACGGCAGCCGCCACCGGCGCTATCGCCGGAGCAGTCGTTGTTCTGGGAAGGCACTCAATCCATGATTACTGGACTCTCGCAATCGCTGCAGCAACCTTCCTCATTCTGATGAAATGGAAAATCCCCGAACCGCTCATCATTGTGGTCTCAGGATTAATAGGCATCGCAATTCATTTTCGATGAGTGCCTCATCGGCTCGCAGCAGCATTGCGATCAGAGATTTCGGCATATTTGCGCACACCCGGTTCAAGCCGATTTTCCTGCGCTATTCTTCCGCAGCCTGCGCGCCCGAATTCTGCGCCTCACAAAGCGCACCAGGAGCCACACCATTACAACTAAAATCACGACTATAACGACAGACACAACAATTAGGATCCGGATGGAATTCATCATCACAAACTTGCCGCTCACGCTGTAAAAGCCGTTGAACTTTTCCAGGGCCGCCGGCAGCGCCAGCAGATCGTCTTTCGTCATCTGCAAAACGTGTTCGTTCGGATGAAACGGTGATTCCCATGGGAACAACTCCCCGTTTGCATTCTTTTCAATGTGTCCGCCCAGGACATACGTGACCGGACGGTCCTTCACGAAAGCAGCAACCCTCTGCGCGCTGGCGATGTATGCGCTTGTATCGTCAACCAGCAGGCGCCCAGGTATCAAAAAATCCCCAGAGAAAAATAGCCCGGTGTTTCGGTCATAAAAAGAGACCTCGGTCTCGTTGTGGCCCGGTGTCGGGATCACGTCAACCGTCCTGTCGCCAAGATCAACCTCCGCAACGCCGTTCGGCCAATCGGTGAAGTGGTAGAAGCGTCGGACGCTGTCAATATCAAACCCGGCCGCTTGAACATTGGGTAATTGCGTGAACTGCCCATCGCCCGCGCGATGGTCAAGGTGTCGGTGCGTGTGGACCACGATCAGCGGCAGCTTCTGCGCTCCGTTGCCCGGAAGCAACTGCATCACCGTGCTCGCCAGCGGCATCTGTTTTGCATCTGCTACGTCGCCGGTGTCGATCAAAAGCGCCTTCTCTGATCCAATCAGCAGGTAGATAAACGGCGCTTCAAAAGTAGAGCAGAGGCTCTCCCGAAGAATAAAAGTCCGCTCGTTGTACTTATGCACTTGCAGAGGAGGCAGTGTATTGCCCGCGCAATTCTGTGCGCCTTCATTCCAGTGGACGTCCATCGATCCTGTCGCCAGTTGCGACCAGCCCCGCAAGGGAGCGCCCATCAACGCGAAGATCACACCAACAAGAAATAACGAAGCACGGAAATTCTTTAAGATCATTTGCTGTAATCTCCTTTGTGTCCCGGTAGCATGGAATCCAATATGCCCAGCCACGATCTCACGGCCCGGTCCACTCGTCGCCGGTCATGTGTGGCGCAGTAATCGAGCATGAAGCCTCGCAAGCCAGCGACCACGAGCGTGGCAAAGGCGCGGGCTTCTACGCGTGAATGTCCTTCACGGCACAGCGGATCGGCGATATCACAAAGCCAGTCTTCAATCGTGTGCTGCAGAAACGCCTTGTAACGCCGTGGATGGCGCAACGCGATTCCATACACTTCAAAGAAAAGACGGAAGAGCGGCTCGGAATCAGCCGCGCTCATCCGTTTCCAGACGATCTCGCAATTTTTCGCAAAGCTGCCTGTCTCCACCTTGTCATAGGTGGTTTGTTGCCGCTGCCTGGCCTCCGCAAGCACCTCACTCACCATTTTTTCTTTTGATCCAAAGTAGTAGAGGAGCACGCGCGGGCTGCAGCCCACGGCTTTGGCCAGCGGCCTGAGTGAAAGATCGCTAAGACCATGCCTGATCAGGTACTGCAGGATCGCTCTCCGTAATTCTTTAGGCCGCTCTTTGTTTGCAGTTCGGCTCATATTTGCGATCAATTATAATTGAAACGACTGTTTCAATTATACAGCCATAAAACGGGGAACCGCTTCTTTCGCGCGAAACCCCGTGCACACCAAGCCTCTCTTGGCTGCGCCTACAAACAAAACGAGACAAAAACAAGCTTGATAGCCGCCAAGGCCTCGCTATAATGCCTCCACCACTCATGTTCAACTTCCGCCCTAAACTCCCGCTTTGCGAAGAAGACCGTCAGTGGGTTGAGAACGGCTTTGATCGTCTAGGCCGGGTTCTCGGCCACAAGCGCCTGCTGCAGGCCCGCGTGGTCTTGCCAGACGCTGAACACTTTCCTGATCCGTATGACAAGAGCGACCGCGCGGCGGAAAAGATGTTCTGCCGCATCTGCGATTACATGCAGGTTGACCGCGCCCAGATTGAACTGGAGATCTTTCCCGACGAAACTTCTGAGCTAAAGGAGCTCATGCCCTACTGGAGTGGCGGGAAAGGGAGCAGTTGCGCTGGCCTGTATTTTCATCCGGACGATGAGAACCGCAAAATGGTCGTCGCCATGCGGCAATCGAACATGGAGGATCCCCTGACAGTTGTCGCCACTCTGGCGCACGAGCTTGGCCATGTCATTCTGTTGGGCGGCGGATTGATCGACCACAGCGCCAAAGACATGGAGCCACTCACCGACCTGCTTACGGTCTATCTCGGCTTCGGCATCTTCACTGCAAATTGTTCTGGCCGCTTCCGCCAGTGGCAGACTGAGAGCAAGCAAGGATGGTCAATGCAGCGCCTCGGCTATCTGCCGGAAGAAATTTACGGTTACGCTCTTGCCCGATTCGCTCACGCACGCGAGGAACGTAGTCCAAAATGGATCCGGCATCTCTCCACCAACGTACGCAGCTATTTCCGGAAGTCAGCGGCATGGCTGGAGTATGAGGAACGCATTAAGAAACAGCCGATCGGCTGAGCAGAAGTCCTGGCCTACCGATTCCGACGATCACGGGTAATCGCGGCGAGGACGGCGATATGTCACCTTAATCCTTTCGTCCGTCATCCCGCTGTACTAATTTCCGCCTTAAGCCACCTTGCCTGTTTGCACCAATCGCGCTACAGTTTATTTAGCTCTGACCATCTCTCCCCGACCTCATAAGAATCCTCACAGGAGTATTTTGACCAATTGCTGCAAAACCGGTGCGATATCCTGTGGTTAAGAGCATTTATCCACAATATCTAGTGGGCTTTGCTCTTGACCCCCGGTAACTCTCTGGGTACATTAGCTGGAACGCAGGTTATCGGGTCTCCGCAACTTGTTTGAGAGTTATCGGGGTCCCCGGCAAGCCCGATGTTGGCTTGCTGGGGCTGAGAAAATCGCACTTCTGCCAGCCGCAGCCGTGCGACGCGGGGCCCACAAGACGCGCGGTTTTCGCGTCTAGGGGTAGGAGTATTGGTCAATCCTGAAGGAGTAGGAAGTTGCTCAAACTTAAGAAGCTGCAAATCCTCGGTTTCAAGTCCTTCTGTGATCGCACGGAGCTCAAGTTCCCCGGCGAAGGTGTTGCCGCAGTGGTTGGGCC
>DASTCT010000306.1:0-46847 GCA_035710845.1 Candidatus Angelobacter sp. | reverse complement strand
TTCACTTGCGACGGCGCCAACGGGACGCCATCTTTTTGACCTCAGTATGATCAACCAGCCGGCCAGCATCCGCCTGCTTCACCGACTCCGCAATGTGTTTCAATTGCCATTCTTGAACATCCAGGTAGGCTGAAACGGCCTCATTCAAAAGATAGGTGCGATCGCGGTCAAGCGCTTTTGCCAATACATCCAGCGCATCTACTTTGTCGGATTCAAGCCGAAAACTTATGGTCTGTTTTTCCATATTCATATGTATTATTGCATATCATTTCATAATACATTTTCAATTATGCATGGAACTATTTCTTCGGCTTTTGGCTCTCGCTTTCCGTAAGCACGCGATTGATTGCTGCCAGAACCGCGTCAGGCTTCTCGATTGGAATATCATGCCCGGAATCGGGAACAAGCTGGTTTTCTCCGCGAGTGGAGAGCGCAGCATAGGCCTGGTGCGCGCGCGCAGCCTCCCGGTAAAACAGCGCTTCCTGCTCACGTGCGTCGGCGGGAGTATCTGGAGGTGGATCTCGGTGGCCGGCGGTCAGCACGATCAGCGGCATAGCACCGTAGCGGTGTTGCGGATTGATGACCTCGCGCTGGCTCAGAAAACTGTCGAGCGCCGAAGCCTCGGTCAGCAACCGGGCGGGATTGGCGTTAAGCCGTGAAAGGGCCGCTCCAAGGGGTGAAAAAGCAGGCGGCATATGATATGCAGTGCACTCTTCGAACTCCGGCGTGCTGGGTTTCAGCGCACCGCTCTGGAGCCCGGCAGCGCAGCGCCGCAGCGACTCCGCCTGGTTAGAAAACTCTCTTTCCACATGTAGCGCGAACTTGGGTGCAACACGTTTCATGACGGTGTCTTGGTCAACCAAGGCGGGGTCTACTAAAACGACTCCAATGACGCTTTTGGGGTGGCGGTAGGCGAAGCGTAGCGCGACAAAGGCGCCGGCAGAGTGCCCGACCATCAGGTAGGGGCCGTCGACATGCGCCGCTTTCAATGTTTGCTCGAGATCCCCGGTAAGGTGAACCGCGTCCTGCGGCTCAGCGCTGGGACTACTGAACCCGAATCCAGCCGGATCCCAGGCACATACGCGGGTATTGCGCGCAAGCGCTGGCTGGACCGCCCGCCACACAATTGACCAGCTTCCTAACCCGGCTGAGAGGACAACGGTTGGCGAGCCACTTCCGAGGCAGATGAGATTGATGGTGCGCTTTTCATCCACACGGACCAGTCGCTGGGGCGACAGGTAAGGACCGATTTCCGCGGGCGGTCCGGCCTGCTGCGCCGCCGCTACAGGCATCGCGGCCGAAAGGGCAGCGGCGAGAATCAAAAATCGGAGCAGACCGAAACCTACCTAAGATGGTTTTATAGTACGATGTCTCTGAAATAATTCAATGAACATAAAATAAACAAAATCATTGTGAACCGCAGCCGGCCTCGGCTGCGCAGCCACAATCTTTGGGCAAGCAAGTATTGGCCAAACCTTTGCAATTAAGAGAGACACCACAACAATTGCCACTTGCTAATGGCCAATTGCCAATTGCTTCCTCAACAACTCATTCACCAGTTCCGGCTTTGCTTGCCCCTTTGTGGCCTTCATCACCTGCCCCACAAAGAAGCCGAGTATCGTGGCCTTGCCCGCCCGATACTGCTCTACCTGCTTAGGATTCGCCGCAATAATTTCCTCGATAATTTTTTCAATGGCTGCGGTGTCAGTAATCTGCTGGGGTTTTTCCCGTTCATAAACTGTAGGAAAGTCTTCGCCGTTGGCAAAGGCTTTGTCGTAGAGATCTTTGAGTATCTTGCTTGAGATCGCGGCTGACTCCACCAGGTCGGCCGACATCGCCACCCCCTTCATTGAGATCGGCGATTGCTCAATCTCCAGCCCTTTGGCTTTCAGCCGTCCCGCCAACTCGCTTTGCACCAGGTTAGCCACTCGCTTGGGATTCTTGGCTGCTCGTGCTGCCTCTTCAAACTGATCGGCCAGTGCTTTGCTTACCGTAAGCACCTGCGCGTCGTAATCGGTAATACCGTAATCAGCCACCATGCGCTTGCGCCGCGCCTCAGGCAGCTCCGGCAATTTTTCTCGGATCTGCGCTTGCCAGCGCGCATCCACCACCAGCGGCAGCAAATCCGGCTCAGGAAAATAGCGGTAATCATGCGCCTGCTCTTTGGAGCGCATGCTGTAAGTCTTGCCTTCCGCGGAGTTGTAAAGCCGCGTTTCCTGCTGGACTCTCTCACCGGCTTCCAATATCTCTATTTGTCGATCAATTTCGTACTCAATCGCTTCACGAATAAAGCGGAACGAGTTTACGTTCTTGATTTCCGCCTTGGTGCCAAATTTCTGCTGCCCTTTAGGGCGTACACTCACGTTAGCATCACAGCGCAGCGATCCTTCTTCCATGTTGCAGTCGCTCACGCCGGTATACAAAATGATTTCTTTCATCAGCGTGAGATAGGCATAAGCTTCGTCGGCAGAACGCATGTCCGGCTCGCTCACAATCTCAATCAGAGGCGTGCCGCTGCGGTTCAGATCAATCGATGTATAGACGCCAGAGTCAGACAGCCCATCGTGAATACTCTTGCCCGCGTCTTCTTCCATGTGCAGGCGCGTGATGCCAATTTTCTTCGCTCCGCCATCGCTCAGCCCAATCTCAATGTATCCATGCTCCGCCAGCGGCTTATCAAATTGTGAAATCTGGTATCCCTTGGGCAGGTCAGGATAAAAATAATTCTTGCGGGCGAAGATTGAGGTCTCTCGCACCTGGCAATTCAGCGCCTGCGCCGCCAGCACAGCGAACTCAACCGAGCGCTTGTTCAAAACCGGAAGCGCGCCGGGCAGCCCCAGGCAGACGGGACACACGTTTGTATTGGGTGGCGCACCGAATTGGGTAGAGCAGCCGCAGAAAATCTTGGTCTGGGTAAGGAGTTGGACATGAACTTCCAGCCCTATCACAGGCTCGTATTTCTCGCGCAACGCGGCTGAAAGCTGTGTGCTTGCTGCCATCAACAGAATTATAGGGCTAAAAAGAACTTTACTTTTCGGACGGCGTATCCTGCGGCGGCTTGTCTAGAGGAATATCGAAATAAAAAAGTTCCTGGCTTTCCGCTTTGATGCCCGTAAGGTACAGGTGCGCGCCGGGATGCGGCCCGTTTAGGTCCATCAGATCGAAAAAAAGATAGCCGCTGTTGGTAGAGTGCGGCGTAACCGGAACGATAAGAAACTGGGCTGACTCGTATTCGTCGCGCACTTCTTTGCTGATTGGCTGCTTCTTTTTTCCTACAGGAAACGGCAGCTTGATTCCGGGATCGCTGTTGTTCGCCTTGCTGGGTCTCACCAAGCGGCGATAAATATCGGCATCGCTGGCGGGTTCCACCTTGTCCTTCTGGGCCGTGATGTACTCAATCTTCAGGTTCTGCAGCATCAGCGTCTGGTCACTATCGTTGGAGATGATGAGCCGGACAGGATAAAAGCCATAGCCCTTGTAATTGACTTTGAAAACACCGGCTTTCTCCGGCGTATCGCACGGATCGACTGCGATGGTGACGTTTTCATTCTTGTGCGTCTCATGGATTGGATAAGTGCTTGCCTGGGCCGCGGGCGGCGGATTGAAGTGCTTCTCCGCAAACATCAGGGTTGCTATCAGCGCTAAAAAGGCGGCGATCCCGATTCTGGGGGTTTTCACCCCTCGATTATAGCTATCCGGCTGTAAGGTTTGCACAACCACTGTTTTCACAGTCACGAAAAGCGGCGAGGGCCGGCCCGCCCGAGCCGGTGTGCAACAGGAGCTCAAGGAACTTTAGTCGAAGGAAAAAATCGCTGGCGGTTTGGAGCGAAGCGACAGGATTATAGAATGGCTAGTCTCCCTCATGTATGTCGTTTACAGTCTGCTTCTGGTTTGTGCGGCGATCCTTTCATTGCCGTGGTGGGCCTTGCAAATGCTGCGCCTGGGCAAATACCGCACTGGGCTGGCGGAACGCCTGGGCTTTGTGCCAGCGCGCCTGAAGCGTAGAAAGCCCCATTCCATCTGGGTGCACGCTGTTTCCGTTGGAGAAGTTCTGGCGGTGAGCCGGCTGATCACCGATCTGCAAAGCGCATATCCTGAGATTGAGATCTTTGTTTCCACCACCACCGCAACCGGCCAGCGGCTAGCGCGCGAGCGCTTTGGGGAAGACCACTGTTTCTTTATGCCTCTGGATCTGGGCTTTGCCGTGCGGGCTTATTTGAAGGCGCTTCAGCCTCGGATGCTTCTGCTGGCTGAAACCGAATTCTGGCCCAACCTGCTGCATCTGGCGCGTAAGCGGAAAATTGCTGTCGCAGTTGTAAATGCGCGCATCTCGGACCGATCGTTCCCGCGCTATCGGCGGTTTAGCTGGTTCTTTCGGCGAGTGCTGGCCCACATTGACTTGTTCCTCACGCAAACGGCTGCCGATGCTGACCGGCTGCGCGCGATTGGCGCGCCAACGGAACGAGTACGGATCAGCGGCAATCTGAAATTCGATGTTCGTCCTCACTCAGCGGCAAAGTTAGTGGAAGAGCTGCGCTCGGCCATCACCAAAAGCGCGCCGGTAATGGTTTGCGGCAGCACCGCTGAAGGCGAAGAAGAAATTTTGCTGGATGCATTCCAGCAAGTTCAACATCAATTTCCTGCGACAGTAATGATCCTAGCGCCACGGCACCCAGAACGCTTTGACAGTGTCGCAGACCTCATTTCTTCGCGCCGAGTAGCATTTGCTCGGCGCAGTTCATGGACATCCGACATGTCAGTAAGCAGCGGCGTCTTCCTTTTGGATAGCGTTGGCGAATTGGCCTCAGTGTATTCACTGGCTGATATTGCTTTTGTGGGCGGCAGCCTGGTTCCAGTTGGCGGACACAATATTCTGGAGCCTGCACAGTACGGAGCTGCAATCGTGGTCGGCCCGCACACATTCAATTTCCGCGAAATTGTAAGCATCTTTGAAAAAGGCAGTGCAATCCGCGTTGCAACCGCAGAGAACATTACCAGACAATTGCTCGATCTATTAACGAATGCCGCCGAGCGCCAGCAGCTTGGCGACCGGGCCAAGCAATTATTTGAGCAATACGCCGGCGCTACGCAAAAAACACTGCAGGCGCTCCGTCCACTCCTCGCTGAGCGCCCATCGGAGAGCCGATGAACCCGCTCTCCATGCTTTTCGGCGCTGGCGTTGCTGTCAGAAACGCGCTCTATAATCGCGGCACCCTAAAGGTGCATAAGTTGGGCCGGCCGGTGGTCAGCATCGGAAATATCTCTGTCGGTGGCACTGGAAAAACCCCTTTTGTGGTTGCTCTGGGAGAGATGCTGAAACAACGCGGCATCACATTTGACGTGCTCTCCCGCGGCTATGGCCGAAGTTCAACAGGTATTGCCGTGGTTGATCCCCACGGATCGCCTCAGCAGTTTGGTGACGAGCCTCTGCTCATTGCGCGCAAGCTGGACGTGCCGGTCGTAGTCGGAATAGACCGATACCAGGCCGGTCTTTTAGCCGAAGAAAAATTTTCCAGCCGACTCCACCTCCTGGATGATGGGTTCCAACATCGCAGACTGCACCGTGATTTTGATATTGTCTTGTTGCCGCAGAAAGACCTGGATGGCACGCTGCTTCCCACCGGACGCTTGCGCGAGCCCCGCTCATCACTGGATCGCGCGGACGCCGTAGTGTTGTTCGATCCTGATATCCCTGACCTAAAGGCACAAACCTTAAGGGCCGAGCGGATAGTTACACTGGACAGGACCGGCGGCAAAGCTTTTGTCTTTTGCGGGATCGCGCGGCCCGGGCAGTTTTTTGAAGGCGTCAAGGCGCTGGGAATGGAGATCGCCGGCAAGCGAGCGTTCGGAGATCACATCCGCTATCAACAGGCAGATGTTGATGAATTATTGCACGCAAAGCAACGCTCCGGCGCAGACTTCTTCCTCACCACGGAGAAGGATTTGGTCAACCTGGGCACGCTTGCGGCGCAGTTCCAGCCGCTGCGCACGGCGCAGCTTCGAATCGAGCTGGAAAACCCGGACCAAGTGCTGGCCCTGATCTTAGAAAAAATTGAGCAACGATCCTCCATGCAAGGTTAGCTCCGGCATGAGAAAATCTTCCAGTCCATGCAAAAGACCCCAAAGACGGCAGACCGGCTGATCCGGATTATCGAGCAATTTCCCAAGCTCAGCATTACTGTGCTGGGTGACCTGATTGCTGACGAATTTATTTACGGTGAAATTGAGCGTGTTTCCCGCGAAGCGCCGGTGCTGATTTTGCGGCACCGTGAGCGCACCGTGGTCCCCGGCGGCGCAGGCAATGCCATTTACAATCTGGCCGATCTTGGCGTAACCGTGCTCCCTGTTGGCGTAATCGGAGATGACGAACCTGGCCGCATGCTGCTGCATGCTTTTCGGCAAAAGCATATCTCAGTCAGCGGAATTCGCCGGATCAAAGGCCGCGGCACCGTCACTAAGACACGCGTTCTGGCCGGGACAACACACTCGCCGCGCCAGCAAGTCATCCGCGTGGACCGTGAACCGGAAATTCCACTGGATCGGGCAGCCGTGCGCGATCTTACTTTTCAGGCCCGTGGATACGTGCGCGCTTCCGATGCACTATTGATTTCTGACTACGGGTACGGCGCGGCTACCCCGGAGATTTTTGCCAACATCCGCTCTCGTGCCTCGCTCGATAGCATTCCCGTAACGCTTGACTCACGCTATCGGACGCTGGCTTATAGTGGGGTCACTGCCGCCACGCCCAATGAGGCGGAACTGGAAGAGGTTCTGCGCACCCGCATCGGCAATGACAATTCGCGCCTGCTGGCCACGGGAAAAGCGGTGATGCAAAAGATGAAGCTGCAATCGCTTCTGGTAACGCGCGGTAAAGACGGCATGGTGGTATTCTCCCGCTCCAACAAGCCGGTGATGATCCCAATCCACGGATCGGATGAAGTTGCCGATGTTACCGGCGCGGGTGACACGGTAATTGCAACCTATACGGCGGCTCTGGCTGCCGGCGCTGATCCGGAAACGGCGGCGCGGCTGGCCAACTACGCCGGAGGGATTGTGGTCATGAAGCGCGGCACCGCCACGGTGACACGTGAGGAACTGTTGCGCGCCGTTATGGAGGCCTGAACTGTCTGCCTTCCCGCAAAAAGTTTTATCGGCATCTCAATTGGCAGAGCAGGTCAACCAATGGCGCGCTGCCGGAGAAAAAATCATCTTGACCAACGGCTGTTTTGATCTGGTACACGTGGGCCATGTCCGCTATTTTCGCGGCGCAAAAGCGCTGGGCGGCAAAGTGGTTGTTGCCGTCAATTCTGATGCCAGTGTGCGCCAGTTGAAAGGCGCGGGGCGTCCTCGCGTGCCGGAAGATGAGCGCGCAGAAGTGCTGGCCGCGTTGCAGGACGTGGATGCTGTAACCGTTTTTGATGCCTTGGACGTCAGCGATCTGATCCGTCTGATTCGTCCGGATATTCACGCCAAAGGCACTGACTATACCGAAGGAAGCGTCCCGGAACGGGATGTAGTCATTGCTTGCGGCGGACGCGTTGCCATTGTCGGCGACCCGAAAGACCACTCCAGCACCGAACTATCGCGAAGGACAGAATGGCCAAAATCCTGATTGTGCGGTTGGGCGCCATGGGAGACGTTCTCCATGCTCTACCGGCAGTGACTGCCGTTCGCGCCGCGCTGCCCCAAGCCACAATTGGATGGCTGATTGAGGAGCGATGGTCAGAGTTGCTGACGGCGCAAGGCCGCAAAGCCAGCCCCAGCACTGTAAGTCCCAAAAAACCGCTGGTAAACCACGTTTACACCATCGATACTCGGCGCTGGCGCAAGCATTTTTTTCGTCCCTCCGCCACGTCAGAGATTCTGGGCGCGCTCAAAAGAGTTCGGAAGATGAACTACGACATTGCGCTCGATTTTCAAGGCTCGGTTAAATCGGCATTGTTTGCCAAGTGCAGCGGGACCGGCGCAATGGCAGGGTTCATCAATCCGCGCGAATCGGCGGCGCAGTTTTTCTACCGGCAAAAGTTTCCTCGCATGGGCGAACACGTGATCGAGCAAAATCTAGGACTGGCTGCGCAAGCGCTTAAGCCATATCTTAACGGCGCAGATTTAAAACTGCTTGCGCCGCTGTTGCCTCATGATCCAGCAGCCGAGAGCTGGGCGGAAAATGAAATTGCAAGATTAGGCATTGCCAGCTTCGCTATTGTGAATCCAGGCGCGGGATGGGGAGCCAAGCAGTGGCCGCCTGAGCGATTTGGCGAGGTTGCAAAAGCGTTGGCTACGCACAACATCAAAACTCTGATCAACGCTTCGCCCGGTGAAGAAAATCTGGCGCAGGCGGTCATATCGGCCAGCGGCGGACATGCGTTTGCGTTGCATTGCACAGTTGGACAGCTAATCGCCCTCACACGCCATGCGCGCATCTTTATTGGTGGTGATACCGGCCCATTGCATCTTGCGGCCGCTGTGGGCGTTCCCGTGGTTGGGCTTTACGGCCCTACAGACCCGGCGCGCACTGGGCCTTTTGGAACACAAACCATTGCGCTGCGCCATCCGGAAAGCGAGACCACGTTTTCTCATCATTCGCACACGGAAGCAGGCTTGCTGAAGATTACTGCGGAAGAAGTTATTTCTGCCGCGCGCCATCTGCTGGGAAGCAGCCATGCTTAGTTGGGCGCGGGTAGCTACCCGCACACGCGTACCGCTGGGTTTTCTCTTTGCCGCCGCTTATCTGTGGTGGGCCAAGCCTACCTGGCCTTTTCTTTTTATGGGGATTGTAATCATCGTGGCGGGCGTTGGAATTCGCGCGCTGGCATCAGGGCATATACGCAAAAACGCCGAACTGGCAACCACAGGTCCTTACGCCTATACGCGTAATCCACTCTACCTGGGATCCATTGTGATTGCGCTCGGCTTTGTTGTGGCTGCGCGCAATTGGTGGATTGCCCTCGCTGCTCTGGTAATGTTCGCGTTCATCTACCTGCCGGTAATCAGAGCGGAGGAGGCTTACTTGCGCTCCGCCTTTCCAGATTATTCCCACTACGCCGGGGTCGTGCCCCGCCTGCTGCCAAGGGTTACACCGTATCGTTCAGGAACTGTGGTTGAGGCTCCTTCCCAGCAATTTTCTTCTGCGCTTTACTGGCGGCATCGCGAATACAACGCTGCTCTGGGATCGGCTCTCATGATCGGCGCGCTGGTCATCAAAATATTAGTACTGCATTAATTCGCTCCTCTAAATTACCAAACGTCTTATTTATTGCTCTTTTTCTGCCATAATACTTACAATAGAGAAACAAGGGAGAATCCATGAGCACGCAGCCGAAAACCGATCCTGAGCTAGTTGAAGTATTTGACACAATGCAGGAATCGGAAGCCATGGTAGTTCACGGCCTGTTAACCTCTGCCGGAATTGAGTCAATTGTGACCAACCTGCAAGCCCCGCAGGACGTGTTTCCCGGTGTGGGTGGTATTTCTGTTCGCGTAAACCCTGCTCAGGAAGCCGAGGCCAGAAGCATTATTGAGGATTACCAGACCAATGCTGCCGCTGAGGATGATCAGACACCTGCGGCAGAAGACCTGGGAGAACCGGCTTAAGCGATTGGATTCTAATGCGATTCGGGGTACCGCCAGAAAGCTGCAGCGCGGCAGAGCTTCTCGGTAGGAAAATGTTCTAAAAGCCTTGCTCCACTTCCCCAAAGTTTGGGCTTAATCAAAAACGATTGTGTGAGATTAGCCATCTCACATGGATGCGCCCTTAAGTTCAACTTTGGGCAGGAGGTAGGTTTTGCGCATTTTGGTGGTTGAAGATGAACCCAAAATCGCACGTAGCATTGTAAAGGGCCTGGAAGCAGAATTCTTCACTGCTGATGTGGCTGCCGACGGCGAAGAGGGTCTGCAGATGGCCCTGCAAATCAGCTATGACGGCATTGTTCTGGATTTAAACCTGCCCAGGATTGACGGCCTGACCCTGCTCAGAAAGCTCCGTCAATCTGGATCTAGCAGCCGGGTGTTGATACTCAGCGGCCGCCGTGAAGTAGCTGACCGCGTTTCCGGCCTGGAAGCCGGAGCGGATGACTATCTAATCAAGCCATTCTCTTTTCAGGAGCTGCTCGCCCGCCTGCACACGTTGCTGCGGCGATCCAAAGATACGCTGGACACGCTCACCGTGGCCGACCTGGAACTTGACCGCATGCATCGCACGGTAACGCGCGCGGGAAAGACAATCAGCCTTACGCAGCGGGAATATGCTTTGCTGGAGTACCTGATGCGGAACGCCGGGCGGATCGTTACCCGGACGATGGTGGTAGAACACGTGTGGAACCTGGGCTTTGATGGCTTGACCAACGTGGTGGACGTTTATATCAGCTATCTGCGGGCCAAGATTGATCATGGCTTTGCCAAGCCGTTGATCCATACCAAGCGCGGCATTGGCTTCATGATCTCTGGCACGAACGAAAGGGATAACTAAGCCGTATCTTGGCGTCCAAAAACTCCTTGCTGGTCCTTAACGCAACAGAGTAGCCACGTGCACGTCTTTTCCATCCAGCAGGAATGTAATTGCACCCAGCATGTCAGTGCGATAGGTCTGAATATGGTTTTCCTGCAAACGTTGCAGCACCACCTGCCGGGGATGGCCAAATGAATTGCGATACCCGGCTGAGATCACGGCAAAGCGCGGCTGCACCGCTGCCAGCAGTTCAGGAGTTGTCGAGGTAGCACTGCCATGATGCGCTACTTTCAAAAGATCAGCGCGCGGAGACTCAGTAGCAACAAACCTCTCCATCTTCTTTTCCAGATCACCGGCCAGCAGCACACTGGTCTGGCCGTAGCTGATCAGCAGCGCCAGTGAATCGTCATTCTTAGGTTCTGGTTTGGGCTGCCAGTCTGCTGGCGGTGAGAGAACGCGAACCTTACTTCCACCCCAGTCAATCATGTCGCCTGCCGTGTGCCGGTGAACCGTAACATGGTTCGTGGCTGCGGCCTGGTAGAGTTGACTCATGGCCGAAGTTTCTGGATTCACTCCAACCCATAGCTCCGCAGGATGAAAGTCTTCCAGGATTCGCGACATTCCGCCAATGTGATCGCCGTGTGCGTGGGTCAAAACGGCAACGTCCAGATGCTCCAGCCCGCGCGACCACAAATACGGCGCAACCACATCTTCGCCAAAATCAAATTCACTGTGGACTGGGCCAATGCTGCCGCCGGCGTCGATCAGCATGGTTCGGCCCTCAGGAGAAACGATCAGAAGTGAATCGCCCTGGCCAACATCGATTGCTGTGACTTCCAGTTTGTGCGGTTCAAGCTGTGGTGATGGAGAATAAAATGCCGCAAACAGTGCCGAGGCAAACAGCGCGCCCACGCCGGCGAGTGCTGTTGTGCGCTGCTTGCGAATACAAAGAAACGCAGCCAGGACTCCCAGGATTGCGAGGATGGCCGTTAGTGGCCCTGCGTTCGGTATGCGCCACTGGGAAATATGCAAATGTGATAGCCAGCTCACGCACAGCAGAGTCCAGTGCAGTGACGCTGCGGCCAGCATTGCCAGCCAGCGGGCCAATGTCACAGAGACATAACTCAAGGCAATTGCTGCGGCACCGGCATTGAGCATAATTCCGGCAAGCGGCAGCACAAGAATGTTGGCTGGCAAACCAATCATGGCCGCGCGATGAAAGTAGCTCCGCATTGGCAACACCAGCACAGCTTGAGTAATGGCGGAGACCACGATCAACTCGCAAAACGCCAGAGCGACCGAGGTCACCCACTTAACCAGGAACTGCGCTGGGTTTGCGCCGGTGAATCGCGCCAGCCGTCCGGCTATCAGACGCAAATCAAGACGAAACTGCGCGAGCTTGGGTTGCAGGCTTAGATCGAACGTCGAGGAATCAAGCTGGCGTAGCGCATTGCGATAAGGCGTAAGCGTCCATTGCAGGACCGGCAGGCTGATTCCCGTGATGGCCAGTAAAGCCAGGAATGTCAGTTGAAAGCCTGCATCAAAAAGCGCGGGTGGTGAGAGCACAAGCACTACCAGCGCGGCAAACCCGGTAGCGTTCCGTGCGCCGCGGTCGCGATAAAGCAGCCGCGCAATCAGAAAAAGAGAAAGCATCAGCACCGCTCGCTGAATCGGAACGCCCATGCCTGCAACGTAGGCATAGAAAATCGAGAGCACGATGGTGAGCAGTGAAGCTACCCATTCCGGGCAGCGCAGCCGGCGGGCCAGCCAAAAGACGGCCAAAGCCAGCAGCGCTACGTTCATTCCGGAAACCACAAGCAGGTGATAAACACCGGTCTTTTGAAATTCCTCGCGCACATTACGCAGCAGCAATGAATCGTCACCAGCGATCATGGCGGCGAAGAGAGCGGCGTCATCATGGTTCCAGAGACCTTGGTTGCGCATGTGGTCCACAATGCTGTGGCGGATCCGGCTGCGCCAAAAACCCAAGCGGCTTCCGGAGTGTCCTGGAAGGACCTCAATATCTTCCGCCTTTACTGAGGCCAGCATGCTCACGCCAATGCCGCGAAGGTAGCCCGCATAGTCGAATGCTCCTGGATTGCCGAAATTACGTGGCAGACGCAACTTGGCTATAAACCTGACCCGATCACCATAAGTAAGCCGCGGGGACTGCGTCGTGTCAGAACCGGCGTCTTCCTCATCCATGTCTCGGGAAAAGACGGTAGCCCGAATGCCCACAGGTTGAGAAAAGCTGCTCTCGCCAAGCTGGATGGATTCGGTTTGCATATCGTAGCGTTCACGCGGCCCGCCTCCGGCAAGGAACACTCCATCATTGGTAACGTGCGCCACAATTTCCACGTGCTCATCAGCCAGAAACTCCTGCGGTGGAACAACAATGCGCGGAAGGGGTGTAACAACCCGGGCAAATGCGCCGGCGCATACCAGAGACAGCATTGCCGACAGCCACGCCAGCCCCCCAGACTTGTTTGCTACAGCAATGATCGCGCATAGGGCCAGCAGCGCTCCGGCGCATCCCCACAAAACCGGTGAGCGCTGCTCATGCCCGCTCAGCCAGATGCCACAAGCGAAGGCAGCCGCAGCAAGCGCCAGCGGAGCACGAGGTTGGACGTACATTTGCGAGATCATTAATTTCGCGAAAGAGCATACATTCTCAGGGCAGTGTTCGACAAAAATATTTCTGAAGATTTTTAGTGGTGTTGCGGAAAAACTCGACTGCAGTGCGAACAGTTCAAAGATCGTCCGAAGGGCTCAATATTGGAAAATAATGGAGGTCATCGTCTGCGGAAATATATTCGAATTCCAAGTTGCACAGAGGAAGAGGACGGTTCTTTATCTAAAATCTCAATTTCCACCGATTGGGAGTTAAGCTTTTTTATGACATCCCAAAGTTCATATTGAATGGCCTGCCTAGCTGTGAGCACTGGCCTTCGTTCAAAATCCTGTAACCTCAACACCTTGCCTCGGTAATTAACTGTAAACTCGGGCCAAGCTTCCATCGCCCTTCGGATTACATCCATTGATGGTGCATTCCGACCGTCTTTGTATTTGTACACCATCTGTCGTTTTACACCGAGCGCAGCAGCTACAGCCGCGGCAGAGAGCTCGTTCAGCTTTTCACGGATACGGGTTGCAAACTCTGCTTTCAGATCCGGATCTGATGGAGATCTAGGCATTGTAAAATTTATTTGTCAAAAATAATATATTTGCCAAGTTTTGTAAAATATATTATCCTGCGAACTGCGAGATCAAGTGACCTTGGTTTCGGTTCACAGCGCGATGCATCAGCATCAAATGTGAGGCGGAGATGAATACAACCCCTCCAACTCGGTTAAGCGTTGAAACCCAGCTTTACGAAGCGCAAAAAACTGAATGGCTGCGGACGCATCGCGATAAGTTCGTTGTCATCAAAGGGCATAATCTGCTCGGGTTCTTCGATAACTTTCACCAGGCATATACCGCAGGTGTTGCTGAGTACGGAATGCATATTGATTTTCTCGTGAAGCGTGTTGTGCCTCAGGAACCTGTATTTTTAGTCTTTTGAACGTGGCTAGACACCGATTTCCTCCAGGCCGTCCTGATCCCTTACATCTTGAAAAGTTCGGCCCTCGGTTCGAAATTGAGGTCGGACCTCCCATCATTCGAGAGTCGCATGGTTTGCGTTCTCCTTCCTCCAGCGGGGCTAATCTATCCATTTTCTCGAAAATGCCCGCGTTGATAGATACCGGTGCAGGCCACACCGTCCTAACTCCCCAAGCGATTGAGAGAGTTGGATTGCCCTTTATCGGATATACAACAGTGTCCCGTCTTGGAGGTATGCAAAAAGTCGCAGCGCACGTTGCTGCGATCCAATTCCCCCGCTACAAGCTGGCGACTATCGAAGTAATAGAAGTCATTTGTTGCGAGATACCGGGAGACCTTTATCAGTGCTTGATTGGGAGAGACGTACTCGCACGATGGATGTTCACCTATAACGGAAAAAAGGGAGAATGGTTTATCGATGAAGAAGATGTGGCGGCATGGGTTGAACCACCCGAAGGACTCACCTAAGACTTGAACTAAACCTAAAGCCACAACACTACTGGTGAAACATGGCGTCGACAAGCTTTGTTGCCGTCTTCCAGGCGGCCAGAACGCACCGAATCCAAGCTTTGATGGCGTAAAATAAATACTTCTATTTATGCCAACCCTCACTGAGGAGCCACCCGCATGGTTCGCAACGATATTTTGCAGAAGTTTCCTGATCTTTTTGGCGCCAAAAAAGTAAACGGGCATGAGGTCAAAGTGGAAGAAGCTATTACCACGCTTACTCGTGAGCTGCGTCCGGCGATCACCGCTGCGCTTACCGCACGCCGCGAACTGCTGGAGTCGCCTGCGCCGGTGCGCGAGAAGTACTCTTGGCCCAAGTGGGAAGAGAAATTTGAAGATCCCATTAGCGGCCAACCCTGGACCTTCCGCCAGATCGTGCAGGGGCTGATTGATAATTTTCTGGGCAAAGAGAGCCAGTGGCGCTGGCGGCTGAATGATGAAGTGCCTATCCCGAAGGATGCGCATCCGTTAAAAAATGCCGGCCTTGAATTGACCGGGCCATGGCATCCGCTGGATATGGCCTTCAATGCCTTGAACAGTCCTGCGCCCATGAACATGCCCGATTTTGAAGATGCGGCACCACCGCATTTTCTGCCGGATGGAACGCCGGCAAATCAGCCGATTGGGGTTTTTGCCGCTCTGCAAAATGCAAAGGAGATTTTTAGCGGCGGCTGGAATGGCAAGCCATATGAAGTGGTCAAGAAAGGCAAGAAGCGCGAATACAGGATTAACAAGCCTCAAGGACAGTGGCCTACGCGCTTTGGCCGCCCACCCGGATTGCACATCAATTATGACCATGTAACTGTCGATGGCAAACCAGCGCCAGCGACAATCGTAATTAGCACGCTATGGACCTTTAACAATTTTGACGCGCTCAGAAATGCCGGGAGCGGCGTTTACTTCTATATCCCCAAGCTGCAAACGCCGAAAGAAGCGTTGATCGTGGAAAAAATTCTTTCGCGCCTGGAAGGCATGGTGGGCGTGCCAGCGGGGACCATCAAGGTCAAGATGCTTTATGAAGAAGGCAACGCCGGACGCAGCTTGCCCGCTATTGCGTGGACGCTACGCCGCCGACTCTTGGGCACCAACGTCGGTCGCTGGGATTACCTGGGCAGCCTGATTGAAATGTGGAAGGACGACCCGAAAGGCGTCTATCCTGACCCGCAATCCATCGGCATGGCGTCACCCAACATGATCGCCTACCAGCGCTATAACGCTCTGCTGATGCTGATGGCGGGCATGAAAAACGGTGAATTAGAGAATGCCGCGCCCATCGGCGGCATGGCTGCGGTAATGATCTACCAGCCCAGCGATGTTTATGGACGGTCCAAATACAATCCGCTGGCGTTGCGTGCCATGGTGATTGATAAGTTGCGCGAGCGCCTGCTGGGCCTGATCTTTGTGCCTGAAGGCCCTTTGCCCGCAGGACAGCAACCTACTCTCGATGACATTCTGGCCAAGCGCGTGAAAGGCCATCTTTACGATTGTTACCGGCAAAGCTGGGTGGCAAGCCCTGAACCGGATTATGTTGCGGCTGGAAACACGCCTCTGCGGGCACAGGTGGAGCAGCTCCAAGCCATATTGGAAGCGCCAAAAGACACGGTAAAAGTGAAGGAACAGTCTGTTCCTAAGCCAACAAGCGGCTTGAGCGATGCTGAGCGAACTGTGCTGGAATCGCGGGGCCTGCTCAATGCGCAAGGCAAGGTTACGCCGCAGATCATTACCAGGGAGTCGTTAGACACACCCGAAAAACTCCTTTCACAGGAACAATGGGAAGCGATCTACAGCGTGCCCAAGGGTGAAATCACCATTGAGCGCATTCAGCACGCGTTCTACATGGCGGCGAACTATGGCTTCCAAATCCTCAATGGCAACTTTGCCGCGGCCATTGATGACTATGAGCTCAAGCTCCGTTTCATGAATGATCTGGCCACCTACCGTATTGATGTTTCCTGGTTGTGGGCGCTCCTGCACCATCAATCGGCAATCACCAAAGATGGTTATCTCAAGCGCCCGGCCCTCACAGAAGATGGCGTTGAACCGGCAGCAAATGCCGATCAGGTGAAAGCTGGAACCCGCTTCACGCGTGATCTTTTCGACAAGCTGTGGAATTACCACAATGAATGGACTGCGGCATTCTTTGCTGAACAGGACCGCCGCAGCGACCCAGGCCGTTTTGATCGCAGCAAAGCCGACCTAATTATGGAGATCCTGAAAAAGCAACTGCCCTCGCCGCGATATATCCAGCACAGCGCCCGTGTTCTGTTTGTTGTGGGCAGAGCCAGCAAGCAGGAAAGTGCTCAGTTATTGGAAGCGATCTTTGATCTGAGCCGTGAGGAAGCAGCCAAACGCGTACAGGCAGGCACTCTGAGCCAAGCAGCTCTAGCAGCCCACGATTATGTGTTTGATATTTTCCCTGATGCAAAGGCGATTGCAACGCCTTCACAAGGCACTGCAGCAGATTAGCGCTTTGTGAACAGACTTCTGCTTACTGGTACTTCTATATAAAGAATCTTCTTTTATATGTAAATACAGTAGTAGAAGTCGATGCCTGTGTAAGCTGCGGAAAACGCTGAATAAACGAGTAAATGTACTGTGTTCCTTACGGTAGGGACGGTGAAAATCGAGGACTTAGGTTCGTTGATGGAGTGGGAAAACAGGTGAGCCGCTCCGCAGCAGTCCGAGATTTCCAACAAATCCACAGGCAAAAGCGCTGCGGCATTTTGAAGCCGTGGAAATCAAGGATGTGCTTGCCTGAACGGTAACAAAAGTAATCAGTTACGTACGACATAGGTTTTACTTCCGTGGCCACATGCACCGTTGGAAAACGGGACAACCGCAAGGCTACAATTTTAGGCATGTGCAGGTGCTGTGCCTGTGATATCAGCCCGCGAGCGTTCGCCGTTAACCAATTTTCCTGCGGTGAAAATTGCTGACTCATTCCATTCCGTTCTCGCCAGATCATGCACCAGACTTCTTTGGCCAATTCCCTGCCGCGCCGGCAGTTTTCCTGCTCCGCGGCCCAGATGATGCGGCTGAGCCGTATGTCAGCAAGACGGCCAATCTCAGAAAGCGCCTGCAGCGGCTGCTCTCGCCGCCGAAATCGCAGTCAAAGCGCCTGAACCTGCGTGAACGCGTCGCAGTTATTGAGTATTCAATTGCTGGCTCCGATTTTGAGTCCACGGTGCTGCTCTACCGGCTCTTGCGAAAGCAATTTCCCCAGAGTTATCAAAAACGCCTTCGTTTGCGGCCTGCAGCCCTGGTCCGCTTCAACCTGGAGAACCAATATCCCCGCGCTTACGTCACCACGCGAGTCGGCCGGCTCACAGGCCACTCTCTTTACTATGGCCCGTTTCGGTCGCGAGCTGTAGCAGAGAAGTTCCTGAACGATTCGCTCGATCTGTTTAAAATGCGTCGCTGCACCTTTGACCTGAATCCTGATCCAGGTTTTCCCGGCTGCGTCTATTCAGAGATGAAGATGTGCCTGGCGCCTTGCTTCAAAGGCTGCACAGATGAAGCTTATGCAGCCGAGGTCGCGCGCGTGCAGGAATATTTTGATACCAGTGGTCGATCATTGGCTGGCGAGCTGGAAGCTGAGCGGGAACGTCTTTCTGCCGCGCTTGATTTTGAGGCAGCAGCAGCACAGCATGCCAAAATCGGCAAGGTAAAAAGCATTCTTGCCGCCCGCGACGAAATATGCCAGCGGCTTGACCGACTGGATGCAGTGATCATTCAGCCTTCAGCCGAACCAAACTCGGTTGCGCTTTTCCGTTTTCACCACGGCGAACTGGCTGGCCCAGTCCAATTCATGGTTGAGATCGAAGATGAAAGCCAGCCGATGGAAGCGCGCTTGCGCAATGCACTGGAACAACTTGCCCCTTCGGGCAAATCTTCAGCGCAGCGCTTCAGTGAAGAGCTGGCCATCCTTAAGCGCTGGTACTACCGCAGTCACAAAGTCGGAGGAGCCTTCTTTGCCAACGATCAAGGCGAGCTGCCCATGCGCAGGATTGTGCGCGGAGTGAGTAGAGTATTGCGCGGTGACAAAGAATCCTCTGCGGAAGCGACCGGTACGCAGGAGCAGTCCCCTCCAGTTCCGTAAATCACAAAGATCACATCGGTGCTGTTAGTTGGCAGCAGAAGCAGCGTGGACGTCTATCTTTTCTTGCAGCTCTATATAAAGCACTGAAAACGCGATGAACAGCGGCGTTTCCACGATGGCAGCAATAAAGATATAGACACTCCACTGCACCCACGAAAAACTGTTCAGATTGAGAGTCCAATGTTGCCAGAGCCAATCCAGGCCCAGCCCCGCAATCCAGTAGATGCCATAGCCGATGGCAGCGGACTTCGCCAGAAACATCATGAAGAACACTTCCCAGCCCTGTGTTTCCTTTAGGGATCTTTTCATCGCGCTGCCGGCGGAGCTTTGCCCGTTGTGCATCAGTTCTGGAATTGCCAGGCCGAACTTACAGATGAGGGTTGCCAACATGAGAAACATCACGCCCAGCGCAATCGTGAGAGTCCAAAAATCCTGGACACCAACGCGGAAGATCTTTAGTAGCTGCCATACTGCCAGGCCTGCCACAACCCTGCCCACAAGAAACAAGGTACATGTGGTGAAAGCTACCATTGCAATCGATCCAATGTGTTTACGCGGCAGAGTATAGGCGTCTGCCACAGCGGGAAGCGAAGAGCCATCTTCCGTGGCAAAATTTGCCGCAATGGCCGCGAAGAAAAAGGCGCTGATTGCCCAGTAAACTACACTGGTCGCCCAATTGAGGAGAACAGACAGGGCAATCCACTTTCCAGAAAGAAACGGAAGAATGCCGCCGCGGAGCAGCCGCAGGGTGCCCATCCGCGCAAGATAACTGAAGGCATAAGCAAGCACCGCGGGAATGACGGCAATGCGAAAGTACGTCCAGAATTTCGCCGCATATAGTTCGTAGGTGCGGGCCAGCACCAGCTTCCACGTGACGGTCTTCGCATTAGGATACTGAACGCCTGTTGGCTGGATCCCGCTTTGGGTCGAGCTCATGCCGATATCCTCCGTGATGTAGATTTCCTGTAGATCACGCGAATCCCTTCGCGCCAGCGTTCGTCCACGCCGACCAGTGTCCACTCGATCTCCGGCGAAAAATAGCGCAAGAGTATGTCCACCGCCGGATGCACGCGCAGCGATGGGGCCACCAGTAACAGTAAAGGCGGCCGCGGCGAAAGCTGCACTCCAGTGAAATAGCCATGCTGTTGAAATTCCCCTCTGTTATGGTGCCACAAGACGCGCGCCCAATAGTCAAGTCCTTGTAGCGGCAAATGAATGTCTTCGTCAGCCTTAAGCTCTAAAACTGTAAGCTTGCCTTCGCGGGTGCAGGTGAGCACATCTATCATGGCGCGATCAGAGGCCGAGAACGCCGGGACTTGGGAATAAACATGAGCTGGGTCCAAACGCGAGTCGACTGCGGCTACATTTTTGAAAACCAGTGATTCCAGCCAGCGCTCAGGGTACATTCGCCAAAGGGGATCACGCCGGTTGCCCTCAGCACAGCGCGCGGCCACAACAGTCGAAATAAATTCAGCGAAGGCCGGTTCAGTCTCTTCTGTCAGCCGCGTTTCATATCCTGGCGGACCGAAGATGATTTCTTCCTCAACGCGGAACGTTCCGGGAATGTTGGCGGCTTTCACGCGTGCAATCTCAAGTCCATACAAGCGAAACGCAACTTCAGAAGGTGACAAGACGCCTGCTTCAGCCTGCGGGACAAGCGCAAGAACCCTGGCTATGCTCTGCGTAAAGCGCGAACGCACCAGCGATGAGTCCGGGCAGCGCAGCAGACGGGTGTTGATGTTTCCCTGGTCAGAGAAGTCAACCGGCGTAAAAGACTCATCACGCTCTTCCAATTCAAAAAGTTGAAACTTAGCTGCATTCTGGTCCAGATGGGCCAGCCGAATTTGTAGGGTCGCAGAAGTCCTGGCCGGGACATACAGCTTTAGTCCTTCCACAAGACAATGCCCGGCTTCGCGCTCACGGCAGGCCTGCAACCAAAGCAAGCCAAAGGTGAGTGATGCATCCACCGCGGCCTGAGTCTCTTCCTGGTCCACACCAAGCACGGCAAAGGCGCTGCGTCCCTTGCGCAGCAGGCCTCGCGCATACACAGGCGAAAAGCTGTGCTCCAGATCCATGGTGGTAGAGAGCCGGGATTTATCCAGTTGCCAATCCGGCATCTGGCGGCGCAGCACGCGCTCCAGCAGACGAGCATAACGATTGCGCGTTGCTTTCTGGGCGGTCGGCGTCCGACGATCACGGTTGCGGCAAATTTCCAGCTTGATGGGACGCGCCTGAGCGAAGCGACGCACGCTCAACGCGAGCAAGCCGTTCTTTGTTTCCAGATCAACTACTTCCCGCACCAGGTTGCGCTCTTCTGACCATAGGTGCAGCAGGCAACGATCTTTTTGTGAAGAAATTGAATAGTGGGCAGTCGCCAGATCGAAAAGCGTTTGCCCATCTTCTATAACCAGAGCCTCGCGCGAAGCAGCTAGAAACTCATGGAGCGAGCGTGCAAGTAAATCCGGAGTCATAGGCCTGGCATTCAAACGATGACTGACTGCTATGGCTATATTGACTGCGCGAGCCAAATCACTTTGCCGCCGGCGCACCCGCGGCTGCGGCTTTGCTGGCCAGCAGCGCGCCTTTGCCGTCTGAGCGGACGATCTGCAACGCGGTTTCAACCATACTGCCCAACTCTGCCAGATTCGCCGGCAGAAGAACCGTTGTGCTTTCCTTGGCAATGTTGCCAAACTGGTTCACATAGTCTTTTGCGACCTGGAGCTGTAGCGCCTCCATGCCGCCGGGCTTTGACACCATCTCCGCAATCGCCTGAATTGCATTCGCGGTTGCTTTGGCCACCAATTCGATCGCCTGCGCCTGGCCGGTAGCGCGATTGATGGCGGCTTGCTGTTCGCCTTCAGAACGGTTGATCTCAGCCTGGCGCTGGCCCTCAGCAATGTTGATCTGCTGAGTACGGTCGCCTTCAGACTTTGCGATCGTGGCGCGGCGCTCACGGTCAGCCGTAATCTGCAGTTCCATGGCGCGAATGATGGCTTGCGGCGGCGTGATGTCGCGAATCTCATAGCGCAGGACCTTCACGCCCCAGGTGATGCCCGCTTCGTCCAGCGCCTGCACGATTTCCGCATTGATGGTGGCGCGTGAGCTGAGCACCTGATCCAAGTCCATGGTGCCAATGGCCGAGCGAAGAGTAGTTTGGGCCAGTTGGGTAATAGCCAGCGTGTAGCTGCTGGAACCATAGGATGCCAGCTTGGCATCCGTAACCTGATAATAAAGAATGCCATCCACCGTGACCTGAGTATTGTCCTTGGTGATGCAAACCTGCGGCTGCACTTCCATGGGAATCTCACGCAGGTTGTGCTTATAAGCAATGCGATCGACAAACGGCGCAATAATGTTCAGCCCGGCGCCAAGCGTGCCATGATAGCGGCCCAGGCGCTCCACAACCCACGCGCTCTGCTGCGGGACAATCTTCAGCGATTTAAGAACAATCAACATAGCCGCAAAAACCGCAATCACACCAACGATCTCAAACATTTTGCTTCTCCGATTAGGGATTGGTGAGTTTCAGGGTGTTGCCTTCAAGCTCCTGGATCTTCAGGCGCTCGCCCGGTGCAGGCTCTGGGCCGGCGTAAACCGCGTCCCACTCCGTTCCGCGATAGATCACGCGCAAGCGGCCATCGCGTACGGCCAGAACTCTTACCAACTGGCCGTGGTCGGCAGAAAGATGCGGAGTAAGACTGCGCGCGCGTATCCTGCCCGCGATTGGAACGCCGATGAGGTTTGCGATGATCACGACAAGTAGCTGAATCGCCACGCCCCAATGAAAAACCAGGGTCACGATGGTAGCTAATGCGCAGGCGATAGACACAATGAGCAGATAAAAAGTGCGATGGGTCAGCTCAATGATAAGTGCGATCAATGCGATCAGCGCCCAGAGCGCCGCCTGGAAATCAATGCTCATGCTCTTAAAGTCTCTGTATTTTGACTTGAATGGCGCGCAAATCATATCCCGAGTTGCGGGATAGTTCAAATAGTTCCTGAACCTAGAACAGCTAGTACTCCACCTTATCTGGCTTGGCTTGCCATGCCTGAAAGGGAGCCGAAGCCTGCGCGTGGTTGAGCTGCGAAATGGGTAGTTGCTGCTTCTGGTAAGGCAGCCAAATCTGCTCATGGATAAAGGAATCGTCAAATCCCACGTCAGCTGCAGCTTTGCCCGGTGCGGCAAAGAATACATGAGCAGGCCGCGCCCAATAGATAGCTCCCAGGCACATGGGACATGGCTCGCAACTGCAGTAGATCTCGCAACCGGAAAGCTCAAAGCTCTTTAATATCTGGCACGCCTTGCGGATGGCCACAATTTCCGCGTGGGCAGTGGGATCCTGGCTGGCAGTAACCTGATTCGTGCCGGTGGCGATGATCTGTCCGTCTTTTACCACCAAGGCGCCGAACGGCCCACCCTGGCCGCTCTGCACATTTTCAATGGCCAGTTGAATGGTCTTGAGAATGAATTCATTTCGGTCCATGTTGTCACCCGTAAGGATAGAAGACAAAGAACAAGAGCGAGAACGCCGTTAAAACGTACAACGCCGGCTTGACCTGCCTGATCTTGCCCGCGACCAGCTTGCACAAAGGATACAAAACAAATCCCGCGCAGATTCCTACTGCGATATTGAAGGTAAAGCACATCAGCGTGACTACAGCAAAAGCAGGGATGGACTCAGAGTAGTCGGCAAAGTTGATTTTTGTAATCGGCTCCAGCATGAACAAGCCGACGATAATCAATGCTGGGCCATAGGCTTGAGCAGGAATCGCGGCGACAAACGGAGCGAAGAACAAAGTCAAGGCAAAGCAGGCGGCAGTTATAAGAGCAGTGAGGCCGGTGCGTCCGCCAGACTCAATTCCGGTGGCCGATTCAACATACGCACCTGCTGTGGTTGTGCCCACAACCGGAGCAAGACAGGTGGTCAGCGCATCAACCAGCATGGGCCTTTCAATTTGAGGAAGGTTGCCGTTCTCATCCAGAAATCCGGCGCGCGCAGAAAGGCCAATGAGAGTTCCCATGGTGTCAACAAATGCCATGATGAAGATGGTGAGCACAATGGGGAAAGCGCTCCAGGTCAACGCGCCGTAAAAATTAAGCTTCCAGAAGATCGCGCCCAGGCTTGGCGGAAAGCTCAACAGATGGTCCGGCGGCGGCGTTACTTTGAAAATAAAGCCAATGATCGCAGTAGCAAGAATCCCCAGCAGGATCGCGCCGCGAACTTTGCGGATGACCAGGATGGAGATCAAGAGAAAACCTGCAATCGCCAAAAGCACAAGCGCGGTATTCAGATGACCCGCGCGGACTGGCGCGCCGGGTGCTCCCAGCACCACAATGCCCGTCTGGTTCAGGCCAATGAAGGTTAGAAAAAGGCCTATGCCCACGGCGAAGCTGTATCGCAGCGAGAGGGGAACCGCATCAACCATCCATTGGCGCAGCCGCAAGAGCGTGAGCAGTATGAATATCGCGCCGGCAATACAGATCGCTGCCAGCGCCGTCTGCCATTTGTAGCCAAGCTGCCCGCAAACCGTGAACGCGATAAACGCGTTTTCCCCCATGTAGGGCGCAATGGCAAACGGACGGTTGGCATACAGTCCCATCAGCGCGCAGCCAAAGACCGCTGCTACAACAGTAGCTACAAAACTTGGTCCAACAGGAATGCCAGCATTGCTGAGAATGGCGGGATTGACCACCACGATGTAGGACATGGTGGTGAACGTGGTTAAGCCGGCGATCAGCTCGCGGGAAAAAGTAGTGCCATGTTTTTCAAAGTGAAAAACCCGCCCAAGCGCGTTCATTCTGAATGCGGCCTCGGTTTCAGGCTTCGGTCAAGATAGGCCAAATAACCGCAGAGCAGGCGATAGGTGTCGTAATAATTATTGGGGCGAAATTGCGTGGTAGAGCCGTCCACGTTTTGCTTCGTAAGCGAGTGGATTGTGATCTGCGGGATATGGCGGGCAGCAAAAGGATCAGAATCAGTATTGCCTGCTGTAGCTATGTCAATCTGGCTGGCAGGCAGCTTTAAGGCGTACACCATTACGATGAGGTCGTGAACCAGGTCCTTGTCAGAATGCGCCGCCCAAACCTTGGTGGGAGAAAGGCCCAGAGCGTCAATATTCACCATGGCTTCAGCATGGCCAAGCTGGGCCTGAGTTAAATGCTGCGCAAAGAATTCGGCTCCGGCAGGATTATTGTCGTGATCGGCAAAGGCCACAAAAACAAAACTATGGCTGCGCTTTCTCTCCCGCAGACTCTGGTAGAGAGCAGGCAACAATGATGCTCCGCTCCAGTTGTCCAGCGGTCTCTGGGGAGAATTGCGGTCATAGTGCGCGCCAACAATCACCATATCGCGTTTGCCTGTGCCCAGCCGGCAAATAATGTTTGGCGTTTCCTCGCCTTCAATTTTCTGTTCAGTAAAATCAGTGCCGCTACAACCGGCCAGAAAAAACATTTCCTTGAGCTGCGCCGCCCGCTCTTCATTGGTTTCAGGAATGGTCTTCATGCGCTGCAGGATTGTGGATTTTTCCGCGGCGTTGAACTGCACCTTCTGCGCCAGAATGGCTCCGCAGAAAATAAGGCTGATGATTGCGACTACCAGACCCGGCCCACGCATGGTCAAGTTATCTTACACGGGCGAGAGGCCGGTTTCGACCACAAAGCACCAAGCCGGTCACTCTCATGCGGCCTTGAATGACAGCCGATTTTCAATTTTCTCGATGTAGGCCCACGGCACATTGGGATCATGGGTAAACATGGTGAGCCATTGCTCTGGAATAGCGCGAGCATAGTATCGTTTGCGATTTTCCAGCACTTCCATCGGGAAAAGATCGTAGGACATGGCCCAGACAGGATCGAGATGCCAGGTGGTGGGAATCAGATCAGAGATGTAGCAGGCAGTTTTGCCGCCGCTGCGAACAAAGACAGCCCACATGTTGCGTGTGTGTCCCGGCCAGACCTCAACGGAAATTCCCGGAGCAATCTCCGCGTTACCGTCGATAAGTTGCATCTGGCCGGATTGGATCAGCGGAGCATAGTTGGGGCTGAGGTAGCTTACGCGATCGCGCTCCGTTTGCAATTTGCCGTGCTCCCATTCTCCTTTTGGCGCATAGTACTGGGCATTGGGAAATGTGGCTACGGTTGCGCCGTCTTTATAAACGGTGTTCCAGCCGCAATGATCGAAGTGCAAGTGCGAGTTGATGACGATATCGATCTGCTCCGGCGTTGTGCCGGTGGCGTGCAGATTATCGAGGAGTTTTTCCTGCGCCTGGAATATCTTCTTTCTTTTCTCTTCAAGCTTGTTGCCGATCCCGGTTTCAATCAGAATATTTTGTTTGCCGGTGCGCACCAGGACGGAATTGCAACTCACGGCGATCCGGTTGAGCTCATCGGCCTTGACCTTCTTCTCCCACATCACTTTGGGAATAATGCTGAAGAAAGCGCCGCCATCAGCGACGTATGAACCGTCAGAGATGGAAGTCAACTGGAAATCGCCGAGAGAGATGGTCTGGCTTTGCAATGTCTCTACTCCGTGCCCAACAGCTCATGCTGGAAAAATGATTGGATGCGGGTAAACAAATGAACGCGAGTCCCCGGCCCGGAAATGCTGTGCGTCTTGCGCGGGTAAATCATCAGATCAAACTGCTTTCCGGCATTGATGAGTGCATAAACCATTTGCATGGTGTTTTGCATGTGCACGTTGTCGTCACTGGTGCCGTGGACATCAAGTAAATGGCCTTTCAAATTTGCCGCGTAGGTAATAGGGGAACCTTTTTTGTAGCCTGCATCAAATTGCGGAACCAGGCCGGCGTAGCGTTCAGTGTAAATGGAGTCGTAATCCTTCCAGTCTGTTACCGGGGCCACGGCAATGCCGGCCTTAAAACGGTCTGAGTGCGTCATGGCCATGAGCGTCATATAGCCGCCATAACTCCAGCCCCACCAGCCCATGCGTGAACCATCAAGCTGCGGGAATTTAGCCAGGGCCTGGTCAATGGAGTCAAGCTGGTCCTTGATTTCCACTTCGCCGAAGTTGTGCATCAGCGCGGCGGCAAACTTCTTTCCGCGCGCGCCCATGCCGCGATTATCAACCTGAAGCACGGCAATGCCATCGCGCAACATGATTTCATTAAAAAGAAAGTTTGCGCCATTCCACTCGTCGCGCACGGTCTGGCCATGGGGCCCGCCATAAGGATTGTTGAGCAACGGAATTTTTTTGCCGGCGCTGTCTGGAGGCAGATAGATAATTCCGTGCAGCACCGTGCCGTCTTCCGCTTTGAAGTCAACAAACTGCGGCGGCACAAGCTTGTAAGTATCAACGCTCCTGGATTGCCAGAACGTATTGCAGCTTCCGCCTACAGTGCAGAAAGAAAGCTGCGGAGGAGTCATGATCGCCGAATAATGATCGACGTAATATTTGTCGTTCGGAGCAAACGTGGCCTGGTGTGTCCCACCTTTGGCCAGGACCTGGAAATCGCTTCCATCCAGCTTCACGCTGCAAAGCACGCGCTGGCGAGCATCGCCGGCATTCGTGGTCGCGTAAACGGTTCCGGTAGCGTCGTCAACGCCATCCGTAGCAAATACCTCAAAGTCGCCCTTGGTGATCTGGTTTACCAGCCTGGCGTCCGAGGCAAGAGGATTGGCTTTGTCGAATGAATAAAGATAAAGATGGGTGTGGCCGTCGCGCCATGAAGGCCAGATGAACTTGTCTGCCGACTTCAGTACCTGAAAGTTATCGTCAGTCTCTATCCAGGTATCACTCTTTTCGCTCATCACGCGTCGCGACTTGCCGCTGGCAGCGTCAACAAAATAGAGATCAAGCTGGTTCTGGGCGCGATTGAGCACCGTGGCCCATATCACGCCGTCACGCACCCAGCCAAAACGGGGAATGTACATATCTTTTTCATCGGTCAGGTGGACCCACTTGACTGCGCCGCCAGCAGCATTCACCACGCCGAGCCTGACCTCAGGATTGGGATCACCAACTTTGGGATATCTCTCCTGATAGATGGTCGGATGCTGCGGAATATAGTCAGTGATGGGATAAGTTGGAACCTTCGTCTCATTCATTTGCATGAAGACGATTTTGCTTGAATCGGGCGACCAGAAATAATTGCTGCGGACCCCAAGCTCTTCGGAATAAACCCAGTCCACTTCGCCATTGAGCAGGTTTTCATCGGTGTCATTGGTAAGCACTTTTTCAGCGCCGCCGCTCACACGCTTCACCACCAGGTTGTGCTTGCGCACGTAAGAAAACTGCTTGCCGTCAGCAGAGAACTTGGGATCGCTGGCCGATTCCTCCTGCCCGCTCAACGGCACATACTTTCCGGTGGAAAGCGTGTAATACCAGAGCTGGCCATTGGAGTCGAAAAGGATGTGCTCGGAATCGGGCGACCAGTGGTAGTCGGCCACGTGATAGCGGGCGCGGTTGTCCTTTTCGCGATCGTCCTTTGAGCCGGTGACCGGTGGCTTCATGGCGGCGATCTTCTCTGAAGTCACCAGCACTGCCGGTTTGCCCGAGGTCACATCAATGTAATAGAGATCAGCTTTCTCGCCCTGCTCCTGATAAAGGAAATAAGAGACCTTTTTGCCATCGGGACTCCACTGGATCGTATCCGGTACGTGGCCTGTGAGGCCGTTGGGAGCATAAATGGATTCGATGGTGAGCTCTTGTGCCGCGGCTACGGTATAAGCAAACGCGATCAATACAACAGAGAGAAAGAACCTCTTCACAGCGGTCTCCAAGGGGTAAGGTGAAACGGAAAAGTGTACAACGGGAATTGGAGATGTCCTAATGCTCTAATTTCGATCCTACCTTTATCCTTTTGCCCGATTCCTTTAAGCGCCCAAGTATTGCATCCAACAAGAGCGCGCTGCTACTTTATTCTTTAGTCCAACTTATCCATCCCAAGGAAACTAAAGTGCCTAAAATTCAGCGTGCAATCCTGAGCGTTACAGACAAGACTGGCCTAGCCGATTTTGCTAAAAAGCTGGCAGCGATGAAAGTTGAGCTGGTCTCCACCGGCGGGACGGCCAAGCTGCTCCGTGAAGCTGGTATCACGGTGAAGGATATCTCAGAGCTGACCGGCTTTCCGGAGATGCTGGATGGTCGTGTGAAAACGCTTCATCCTAAGGTGCACGGCGGCATTCTGCATATTCGCGGGAATCCGGGGCACGTGGCGGCTGCAAAAGAGCACGGTATCCAGCCCATCGACATGGTGGTGGTGAACCTGTATGCGTTTGAGAAGACCGCGGCCAAGCCCGGCGTACATTTTGATGAGCTGATCGAAAACATCGATATTGGCGGGCCATCCATGGTGCGTTCCGCAGCCAAGAATTTCCGCGATGTTGCGATTGTGACCTCGCCAGATGATTACGCTGCGATTGCCAAAGAAATGGAATCGAGCGGCGGAGAGTTGAGCCTTGCAACGCGCTGGCGACTGATGCAAAGAGCGTTTGCTGTAACCGCTGCCTATGACAATGCCATCGCCTCAACGCTGGCAAGGACCACTCTGAATGAAGCGGGAACAGAGTTTCAGTTTCCCGGAGCACCTCACGCCGAAAATGAATTTCCCGCAGTGCTGCGTTTCGGGCTGACCAAGGTGATGGACCTGCGCTATGGCGAGAATCCGCACCAGCGCGCTGCGATGTATTCAGACAGCTCCTCCACCGGCGTTGCCAACAGCAAGCAACTTCAGGGAAAAGAGCTTTCCTTCAACAACATTGTTGATCTGCAGGCCGCGTGGGACCTGGCGCAGGATTTTGATGAAACGGCCTGTGCCATCATCAAGCACACTAATCCAAGCGGCGCAGCCACGGGCAAGACGCTGCTGGAGGCGTACTTGAAAGCCAAGGAAACAGATCCGGTTTCAGCTTTCGGCGGGGTGATCGGTGTGAATCGCGTGATCGATGGCGCAGCGGCAGAAGAGATCGCAAAACTTTTTGTCGAGGCCATCGCTGCTCCGGGCTATTCGCCGGAAGCCAAAGAGCGCTTTGCCACCAAGAAAAACCTGCGCCTGGTTGAGGTGATCCAAAGTCCGCAAAAATTTGCCATGAAACAGGTTTCAGGCGGCATGCTGGTGCAGGATGCAGATGTGCGTCCGCTGTCTGATGCAGACCTTAAGATCGTGAGCCAACGTCAGCCCACGGCGGAAGAAATGCGCGCTCTCAAGTTCGCCTGGAAAGTCTGCAAGCATGTGAAATCAAACGCCATTGTCTATGCCCGCGAAGGGCAGACGGTGGGCGTTGGTGCAGGGCAAATGTCGCGCGTGGACTCATGCAAGATCGGAGCAATGAAAGCGATCTTACCTTTAAAGGGCACGGTGGCGGCTTCTGACGCGTTTTTCCCATTTCCGGACGGAGTGGAAGAGATCGCCAGGGCCGGCGCCACGGCAATTATTCAACCGGGCGGCTCCGTGCGCGACCAGGAAGTGATCGATACGGCAAACCGATTAGGTCTGGCCATGGTGCTCACCGGAGTCCGTCACTTCCGTCACTAGTAAAGAATCGTTATGTTACGAAAAAATAGCGATTTAGGGGCTAGAATTGAAGAGATAAATTGCCGCAATCGGCCTGCGCGCGCCGCGCATCAAATTTAAGAGGTAAATTCTCGGTTCGCCATTATGACTCTCATGAAAACCCGCTCTATTTGCTTAGGGACTTTATTGTTTGTGTCCATGGGCCTTGTGGCGCAGCAAAAAACACCGGCTGCTCCTGCAAAACCGGCTGCTCCTCAAAAAGGGGCAACCAAAGATGCGCAGCAGGCCCAGCCCACTACGCCCAAAAAAGTTGATCAGGCTGCTGCTTACTATCATTTCTCACTGGCGCACATGTATGAAGAAATGATGGCGATGTACGGCCGGTCAGATTATGCCAATAAAGCCGTTGAAGAATACCGGCTGGCGATTGAGAACGATCCGTCTTCTGAGTACCTGAATGCCTCCCTGGCTGAGCTGTATGCCAAGACGGGACGCATTCGTGACGCGGTGAATGAAGCTCAAGACATCATCAAGCGCGATCCTAATGATCTGGAAGCGCACCGGTTGCTGGGACGCATCTATCTGCGCTCGCTCGGCGATATGCAGTCAGGAACGCAATCGCGGGAAGTGCTGGGTTTGGCCATTGAGCAGTATGAAGCGCTGGTAAGGATCGATCCCAAAGATCCTGACAATCACCTGGTGCTGGGCCGCCTGTATGCGTTGGACGCACAGACCAAAGGAAGCAAAGATCTATCCAAAGCGGAAAAAGAACTCAAGACCGCGATTCAACTTGATCCAAATTCAGAAGAAGCTGTCACTTACCTGGCTTTCATCTATAACGATGCAGGCGAAACCCAGAAGGCAGCAGAGCTGCTTAGCTCGGTTCCTCAAGACCAGCGCACCTCAAAAATTTATACCGCGCTGGGCGGCACCTACGAACAGCAAAAGGAATACAAGAAAGCCATTGATGCTTTTCGCCAGGCGCTGAACATCGATAAAGAAAACGTTGACGCCATGCGCGGGCTGGCGCAGAACCTTGCCAACGATAACCAGACTGAAGCCGCGCTGGCGGAATACAAGGCAGTCCAGGAAGCTGATCCGCAGGATGCAACGGCTTCACTGCGGATTTCAGAGATTTACCGGCGTCTGGGCAAGTTTGATCTGGCCATGGAGAACCTGAAGAAAGCCAACGCGCTGGTGCAGGATTCTCTGGAGATCCCATACAATGAAGCGCTCATTCTTGAAGCGCAGGGCAAATATGATGATGCCGCCACAATTTTGCAAAAGCTGGTGAGCCATCCGCTGCCGCCGGATGCGCGTGCAGGCGACAAGAGCAATCGCGCGATCTTCCTGGAACGGCTCGGCAATATCTATCGCGAGGAAGGCCGGCCATTGCTGGCGATCGAGACGTTCCGCAAGATCATCGATCTTGGCGGCGATGAGACTGCGCGCGGATACCAGGACGTGATCGACGAGTATCGCGACCAGAAGCAGTGGGGCGATGCCACGCGGCTGGCCCAGGAAGCAGTAAAGAAGCTGCCTGACGATAAGAGTCTGAAACTCACGCTGGCGGAGCAATTAGCAGATACTGGCAAGGAAGATGAGAGCGTACAACTGGCTAAGTCAGTGCTCAAGGGCGGGCCCGATGATCGCGATAGCTACATCATGATTTCGCAGATCTATATGCGCCTCAAGCGCTGGAAGGACTCGGAAGACGCGCTGATGCAGGCAGAAAAACTCTCTACGCGTCCGGAAGAAAAGGAATACATCCATTTTCTGCAAGGCTCCATTTACGAGCGGCAGAAGAAATATGACCAGGCTGAGCAGGCTTTCCGCCAGGTGTTGCAGCAGGACCCCAACAACAGCATGACCCTGAATTATCTGGGCTACATGATGGCTGATCGCAACACGCATCTGGAAGAAGCGCTCACACTGATCAAGAGGGCAATTGACCTTGATCCGCAGAACGGCGCTTACCTGGATTCGCTTGGCTGGGCCTACTTTAAGCTGGGCAATTATGACCAGGCAGAAGAAAACCTGCGCCGCGCCGCAGACAAGACTCCCAATGACGCGACCGTGCAAGATCACCTGGGCGAACTGTATGCCCGCACTAACCGCTTCAAGCTTGCCGCAGCACACTGGGAGCGCGCTCTGGATGAATGGAACAAATCAGTCCCGGCCGATGTGGACCAGCAGGACGTAACCCGCGTGACTAAGAAGCTGGAGAGCACCAAGGTAAAGCTGGCCCAGCAGACGGAACAGCAGAAGTAGTAGTTGGTTTTAGTGCTTAACAAAGGCCTTCGCTCTGGCGAGGGCCTTTTGCTTGCTCTCGCAAAAGAGCCTGTGAACCGTATTGGACATTAAATGGATAGAGGTTTAATTTTTAAGCGATGGCGACTCCCAAAAATGTTGGACTTACAGACCGGCAATTTGCCCGCATCGCGCGAGCGCTGGCGGAGCCGCGCCGTTATGAGATCCTTAAAGCCATCGGGAAATGCAACAACGCCCCAATGGCATGCAGCTCACTGCATAAACTTCACGACATAAGTGCTGCTACCCTTTCCCACCACCTGAAAGAGCTGGAGACCGCAGGCCTGATCCAGATCGTCCGTAACGGCAAGTTTGCTAACCTCACGCTGCAACGCGATGTCCTGCGCGCTTATCTGTCGCAGCTGGCAAAGATCTAGGAAACCCACGTATTTCTGGGTCAGGATTCCCACTACATCTTTCCTGAATCCTTTCATTTCGATGATTATCTAATTATCATAATTCGATAGTTATCTAACTATCAAGGAAGGCAAGGATTTTTACCAGGAGGGTTCAAATGGCTGATCTTAAAGGCAAAGTCGCAGTTGTAACGGGAGCGTCCAAGGGAATTGGCGCGGGAATCGCAAAGGCATTAGCTGCCGCAGGCGCCTCTGTGGTTGTGAACTATGCTTCCAGCAAAGAAGGCGCAGACCGCGTGGTTGCGGAGATCACTCGTAAGGGCGGAAAAGCCGCTGCTGTGCAGGGTGACGTAGCCAAGGCAGCCGATGTAAAGCGGCTGTTTGAGGAAACGAAGAAAGCGTTTGGCTCGCTGGACATATTGGTGAACAACGCCGGAATTTACGGCTTCGCACCGCTGGAGAGTGTAACGGAAGAGGAATTTCACCGGGAGTTCGGCACCAACGTGCTGGGTTTGATCCTGGCTACCAGGGAAGCAGTGCCCTATTTCGGGGCCGCAGGTGGAAGCGTAATTAACGTGGGCTCGGTGGTGAGTTCCATGACCCCAGCACACACGGTTGTGTATACCGCCACCAAGGGCGCCGTGGATGCGGTAACGCGCGTACTGGCGAAAGAATTAGGACCTAAGAAGATCCGCGTCAATTCAATCAATCCTGGCGGCGTGGAAACAGAAGGGACACATCGCATTGGAGTGGTTGGCAGCGACTTTGCCAAGCAGTTGATCGACCAGACTCCGTTAGGCCGGTTTGGACAGCCGGAGGATATCGCGCCGGTCGCGGTGTTCCTTGCATCAGAGGCATCCGGTTGGTTGACCGGCGAGTTGCTGTCGGCGTCAGGCGGTCTGCGGTAAGAAATCAGTGATCAGCAATCCAGTATTCCCCCTGAACATTTCTCAGCAAAACTGAGGATGTTCAGGGTTAAGTGTTTGTCCCTGAAGCTAGTCCCTGCTTTTTGTCTTGCGGTGTTCGAGGGCAATATAGGTAATCGAATCCCAGGCGTTGTGAATTCCCACGAACAAGAGAAGCAGTGCAACTACTGCAACCGCGAAGAGCGCCCCTGTGTGACTCAAGACAAGCAGAATGGCTGAAGCAGTCCATGCTGAATACAGTATGAGAGGACTGACCACATACCACATCCAGTCTCCCACATCAGGCTTGTAGCCGGTGGTAAGACGCGCGTGCCGGATGACTTGGATGGCATAAACAACACCCGCTGCTCCGCATATCGCCAGAGTAAACCCGGCGCTGGGGAGCGTACGCCAAGGGGCGCTCAGGATTGCTGAGATCAGCAGAGAAGCGCCGAAGTGCACAATGTTGGGAGTGCCGAAAGCGCGGACCTCGCGCATGCTGCCCGGAGTACGGCCTTCCGCAATCAGCGCGATCACCACAAATTGCAGTCCGGTGAGCGCTCCGGCCGAAGAGCCAACAATGACATAGAAGTTTTCCCAAGCGGCGAGCGGCGATTCCATGACCCGCAAGGATACATGGAGCGAGCGATGACATCCAAGTGCGCCGATGTCCCGCTCCAAAGCGCAGAAAAGCTAAATGCTAAACTTTCTTTATGCTAGCTCCATACGCGTTGCGGGCAGAAGAGAGCCGGGGACGGCGATATCCGGAGCAGGCGCATCCTTACCGCAATGACTTCCAGCGCGACCGTGACCGCGTGGTGCATTCGCGGGCCTTCCGCCGGCTGGAAAATAAAACACAGGTCTTCACCCGTCGTCGCTCAGACCATTTTCGCAACCGGTTGACGCACACGATCGAGGTAGCGCAGATCTCACGCACCATTGCCGCTGAGCTGGGGCTGAATGAGGATTTGGTTGAAGCGCTGGCTTTGGTGCATGACGTGGGCCATCCGCCGTTTGGCCATTCCGGCGAGCGCATTCTGAATGAAGCCATGAAGCAATATGGCGACCTGTTTGACCACAACCTTCATGCGCTGCGCACAGTGGAGCAGTTTGAACAACGCTACGCCGATTTTCCCGGGCTTAACCTTACGTTTGAAGTGCGTGAAGGCATTGTGAAGCACTCGCGTGACTACGATGCGGCAGAGTTTCCGCAATTGACGGAGTATCTGCTGGAGAAGCGTCCGCCGTTGGAAGCGCAATTGATCGATTTGACGGATGAGATCGCGTATTCAACGGCTGACCTGGATGACAGCGTGGAAGCGAGAATTCTGACGCGCGAGCAGGTGCGGCAGGGCGTTCCGGTCTTTGCACGGCTGCATGCGGAGGTTACACAGCGCTATCCTGAAGCCGCAGAAAAGTTGAAATTCAATGAGACGCTCAAACGCGTGCTGGACCGGCTGGTGAGCGACCTGATTTCGCACAGCAGAGAGCTGATCAACAAAGCCGGTGTAAAGTCAGTGGAAGAGGTGCGCGACTTCCCGCAACGGATGGTGGCTTTCAGCCCGGCAATAGATCAGGAGCGGCAGGAGATCAAAGATTTTCTCTATCGCAACGTATATTTCAGCGCAGGGCTGCAGCCGGATAAAAAACAAGCGGAGCAGGTGATCGCGGACATGTTTGCTTTTTTTATCAAATCGCCGCGCGAGCTGCCGGCAAGCTACCAGGAAAAAACGCGGCGTGAACCGCTGCATCGGATCGTATGTGATTACGTGGCCGGAATGACGGACACCTACATTCTGGAGCAGCACCGGCGTTTCTTCCCGGCAAAAAAGCGGATCGTAGTTTAACGGAAAATTAACGCCGCTATTTGTGCAATCGATCACAAAACTTTTGCATTTTTCGGCCTCATCAAACCTTACAATCGCCGCATGTTTAGCGGTCTTTGCGCACTTTTTAAAGCATGAGAAATATCTCATGTAATCGCGATAAAAATAAATTTTTTCTAACGTAAATATTTGTTGCCATCCACAATTTTATTGGCAAAATACAGTCATACGATTTGACTCCAACAAAGCAAAGTCCTGGAGTTAATCTTCCTAAAATGCCTGAAAGCGAGCCGTCATTCCTCTTCAACATTGACGACCGCGTTCCTGCCAGTGGAATGTATTCGGTGATTCACGCCGAGCATGGCTTGCAGAACGAGGTAATGCTGTTTAAAGGCGAGAGCTTTCCCAGGTGCAGCCAATGCAACGGGAAAGTACTCTTCTCCATGAGCCGGCCCATACCAGCGCTAGACCGTATTCGCAATCTGTCAGTCCGTATGCCACTGCATGAATTGCCGGTGCTGACCTAAAAGACTTCTTTAGTTCCATTGCATTATTTTTTTAGTTGAGATTTCTCCGCTACGGATGCGCGCGGTCGGCCCGGCCAAGATAAAGAAAAAATTTTCTGCGAATCAAAAAAGATTGAGCGATAGATTGTTTAGCTAAACCATCCGCTCTTATACACCACCCACCAGCACGCCACCAGCAGAGGTAGCGTGAGCGCCAGGCTCCACCAGAGGGGCAGAGCGAAATCCATGGCCGTGCCCAGGACAACGAATAGGAGCCAGAAAATTTTACGTTCCATCTGAAAACACCATACCACTGATGAACGGAAAGATTGAAGCAAACAAAATTTTTAAAAATAGGGGAAGCCCGAATTCGATTGCTGCGCCTTCCCAACAGCCAGTAAACGATTTTGGTAAAGTAATTAAGATTCTATGCTCGATCTTGCTTATGTCCGTGAGAACCTTCCGCAGATTGAAGAGATGCTGCGCCGCCGCGGCATGGACCCGCAGAACATTCTAAGCGGCTTTCGCCAGGTAGATGAAAAACGCCGCGCACTCATCACGCAATCGGAAACGCTGAAGGCCCAGCGCAATCGCGCGTCAGAAGAGATCGCGAAACTCAAAAAGGCCAAGCAGGATGCCACCGCGCAGATGGAGCAGACCAAAGCTTTGCGCCAGCAAGGCGATGAACTGGAAAAACAGGCCACGGAGATCGACCAGGAATTGCGCGCGATGCTGGCCGGCATTCCCAACATGCCGCATGAATCGGTGCCTGTGGGTCACTCCGCTGACAATAATAAAGAAGTACGCAAATGGGGCACGCCGCCCGCGTTCAACTTCGGTCCCAAGCCGCATTGGGAGCTGGGCGAGCAACTGGGCGTGCTCGATATGGAACGAGCCGTAAAGCTGAGCGGAGCGCGCTTTGCCGTTTATTGGGACCTGGGGGCCAGGCTGGAGCGCGCGTTGGCCAACTTCATGCTTGATCTGCACACCAGTGAGCACGGTTACACCGAGGTCTTGCCGCCCTACATGGTGAATTCGGCTTCCATGTACGGGACCGGCCAGCTGCCCAAGTTCGGCAACGATAGCTTCAAGATCGACCACCATGACCTGTGGCTTATTCCCACGGCTGAGGTGCCGCTCACCAATCTTTATCGCGATGAGACGATTGATGCGGCGCGCCTGCCTCTTTCCGTCACCGGATATACGCCGTGCTTCCGTAGCGAGGCCGGCTCTTACGGCAAAGACGTGCGTGGAATTATCCGCCAGCATCAGTTCCAGAAAGTTGAGCTGGTGAAGTTCACGCGACCTGACCAGTCTTACGCGCAGCATGAGCAGCTCACGCGCGATGCCGAGATGGTGCTACAGAAGCTGGGCCTTCACTATCGCGTGATGCTCCTGTGCACGGGCGACATGGGCGCTAGCTCCGCCAAGACCTATGATCTGGAAGTCTGGCTGCCGGGACAGCAGTTGTATCGCGAGATCTCCTCCTGCTCAAACTTTGAGGCTTATCAGGCGAGGCGGGCCAACATTCGCTATCGCCCGGAAGGCAGCAAGAAAAGCGAGTACGTGCACACGCTCAACGGGAGCGCTCTGGCCATCGGCCGGACGTGGCTGGCGATCCTGGAAAACTATCAGCAAGCCGACGGCAGCGTGATTGTGCCGGAAGCGTTGCGTAAGTACATGGGCACGGACCGGATCACGGCGAAGAAATTCTGAGAATATTTACCGCGGATTTTTGCGGATCGTAGCGGATCAGGAAAAACTCACAAAGGCGGCTACAGCTATTCCTTGAGCCTGCCCTCTGGCTTCTATACACTTAATGCATGTCTCGTGTCTGGCGCACGCTTAAGGGCTACCTGTTCTGGACCTATGATCGGGGCAGCTTCCATTACGATGTAATGGTCACGCTGATCCTTGCCTTCATCTTTATTGGCCCGCACTTCATCAACTTCAAAGACCAACCGGGGATGCCGCTCACGCATCCGAACGGGATAGAAGTTAGCGCTGATGGAAAGATCTACCAGGTGGATGCAGCCGCTGTTGATGCCCAGGATGAAGTCATGGTGCGCGCGAATTTTGCCCGTATGCTCAGACCGATTACAGGACCGGTGACAGTGGAACGCGTGGAGCCCGTGCGAGACGCTGTGGGGCACATTGTGGCTTATCGAGCCTGGGTCAAAAAATGAGCGGATTGCCGGAATTGCCAAGACTTCCAAAATCAACGACTAGCCGAAACAGGCCAGCGAAATGGCTGCCCATTGCTCTCTTGCTCGCGCTGGCAAACGTGGCTGTCGCGTGGCCATGCAGACCGGCGATGGTTCAGGCACAAAGCCCTGCCGGTGATCTGAACTCGGTTCTGGCCAAGATGAATGCCAACTCGGCAAATTTTAAAACGGCCCAGGCCGATGTTGAATTTGAAACCTACCAGAAAGTAGTGGACGAAAAAGACACGCAAACAGGGCGCATTTATTTTCGTCGCAGCGGCAAAGGCGTGGAAGCTGCGCTTGATCTGACTTCGCCTGCTCCTAAAAAGATCATCTACAAAGACGAGAAGGTTTCTATTTACGACCAAAAGATCGATCAGGTGACCGAGCGCGACGTTAGCAAGAACAAGGCTGAGGTAGAGGCCTTTTTGAGCCTGGGTTTTGGCGCCAGCGGAGATGACCTGAAAAAATCCTATGACGTCACTCTGGACGGCTGGGAAACCATTGAGGGTATAAAGACGGCAAAGCTTGCATTGGTGCCGAAAAACGAAAATACGCGGAGAACTTACAACAAAATTCTCTTGTGGATTGATCCTGACCGCGATGTCTTACTACAGCAACAGTTTTTTGAGCCTTCAGGCGACTATCGCATTACCCGTTACAGCAAGATGAAGCTGAATAGCAAAATTTCTGACAAAGTATTCCAGCTAAAAACTACGGGGAGCACGAAAACAATCAGGCCGGAGTAAAGAAAGGCTGCAGAGGGCCTAATGCGATGGTGTAAAATCAAATGCGGGGTAAACACCAAAGAAAAGACGAAGCTATTTTTAGCTTGCCATCTCCCTGCGATGAGGCTTTCATTGGCATCTGAATATTTTTTGAGGTAATGCGGTTATGGCCAAGGTTTTCACAATTCCCGTCAAGCCGAAAATGCCGGACCCAAAACGGCGGAAGGCCAACCCGCAAAAACCCGATCCCCGGTTCCTTGAAGGTCAGCGCCTTTTGGTGGAAGCCATGAAATACCTGGTAAAACAGGATCCAGAGCGCAATAAAGATGCTGTTTTGCTGATTTCAGAGCATTTTCGCACGCGTTTTCGTATGTCAGACCGGCCAGTTGACCTCACCCCATTCAGTGACCCGAGATAACGTTCACTCCTAAATAGATTTCCTCCCAAAATTAATATTTACCTGTCTTAGTAATCCGAAATCCTGGATTTGAGCACCCGTTAATTGCCTCCAAACCATTGATTTCAAGTGAGTAATATTGAGGCATGTAAATTGCTCACCAGAGTTCATAGGCACACAGGGGAGTTTCCCGTAAGTCTCCGAGATGCTCAACCGGCAACAAAATCAAGAAAAGATAAATGAGAGGCATTTACAAGGATGAACACTAAAGAACGCGATACCTCATACCTGACTAAGGCTTCCTTAGGAATACTAAGGGTTATCGCCTTAATCGCTTTCGTATGCGTAGCGATATCGCCTGGTCTGGCTCAAACCAGTAAGGGTGTTATCACAGGAACTGTTGTAGACAATTCCGGGGCGGTCATTGTTGGCGCTACGGTTACCGCCACAAGCCATGAAACCGGACAAAGCCGGACAACAACATCCGGTCCGTCTGGCGGTTATTTCTTGGATGCTGTGGACCTGGGTACCTACACCATTGCATTTACCAAAGATGGCTTTCAGAAACTAACCATGGATAACGTGGTTGTTCGCGCATCGGTACAAACTTCAGTCGATGCGAAACTGCAAGTTGGCGGAAAGGGAGAAACCGTAACGGTTGAAGCCACCGGAGCAACGGTGCAAACGGACAATGCGGAAATCTCTCACAACATCAGTAACGTTGAAGTTACGGAACTGCCATTTGCATCTCTGAATCCGATTGAACTCGTGCTGACGGAACCGGGCATGGCCGACGTAAACGAGAATGGCCGCGGAACGTCCAACGGTTTCAATTTCGCATCGAATGGTCTTTCACCACGCGAAAACAACTTCCTCCTTGATGGCCAGGACAATAATGACAACTCCATTCAGGGTCAGGCCTTCCAGCCTTCCAACCCGAATGCTATCCAGGAAGTTACGATCCTGACAAACTCGTATTCGGCTGAGTTCGGTCGCGGCGGTTCCTCTGTGACCAACGTCGTTTACAAGGGCGGCACCAACAAATTCCACGGAAACGTCTGGGAGCTGTATCAAGGCTCCGGATTGCAATCCATCGATGCTAACAATCTGGGTACCGTCGTTCCTCCCGACGAATGCAACAAACCAGAAAATGCAACAAAGCAATGCAAGACCCGTTTCGATGATCACACCTTCGGTTTTGCCGTCGGCGGCCCGATTATCAAAGACAAGCTGTTCTTTTTCGGAACGTCTCAGTGGTTCCGCTTTTATGGAAAGGCATCGCCTGCCACCATTACCATGCCAACACCTGCCGGTGCGGCAGTTCTGGCTGCCGAAGGCACTTCGAATGCCAACCTGCTCTTGCAGTACATTGGCAGTCTTCGCGGCGATCCTAACAATATAGTCGGCCCGGCGACTGGGTTTGCTTTGAGCGATGGCAACCACGTTCAGTTTGGAAAGGTTCAGCGTCCTGCACCTGCACAGCAGAATCCGGATACCCAGTGGGACGTCAAATTCGACTTCCTGCCTACCCAGAAGGACACGCTGTCCGTGCGCTATCTGCATGATCAGGGTTCTTTGACTCCTGATTTCTTTAACTTCCCCGCCTCGCTGCCCGGGTTTGATACCGAGCAGGGAGGACCTTCAGAGAACGTGGTTGTTGGTTATACCCACGTCTTTAACACCCGTGCGGTCAATGAACTTCGTGCATCCTTTGGCCATTTTGACTTCCAGTTCGCACCAACGGCTCAAACTTTGGCCAATCCCCTCTACCCGCTGCCTCGCTTCAGCATCGCTGGAATCCCCGGCTTGCCCAACTTTGGCGTGAGCTCTGCTCTTCCTCAGGGCCGTGGTCACCAAACCTATCAAGTGCAAGACGGCTTCAGCTATTCCGTAGGCCGCCACACCTGGAAGTTCGGCGCTGACATCACACGTTTGATTATCCGTGACGAGGTTCCATTCAACTTCTTCGGCACTGAAGCCTACAATTCTGGCGGTGGTTTCAATGCGCTGGCAAATTTTGTGGATAACTTCAGCGGCGGCACCGGAACTTTTGCCAGCAAAACTTTCGGCAACCCCACCACTCGGCCAAGGGCTGATCAGTTTGCGTACTACATGGCAGACACATGGAAGACGACTCCTAATCTGACCTTGAACCTCGGCGTGCGTTACGAGTTCCAGCCCAATCCCGTAAACCAACTGGCTTTCCCAGGATATGACCTGAGCCAGGGCCCCTTTGGCGTCCTGACAACACCGGTTAGGATTAAGGACGATGGCAATAACTTCGCTCCTCGCGTCGGCATTGCCTACACGCCCCAGTTCTGGAAAGGCCTTTTCGGCGATAACAAGACCGTATTCCGCATTGGTTACGGAATCTTTTACGATTCCCTCTACACCAACATCCTAGACAACAACGTTGCCTCTTCGCCCAATGCAATCGCAGCGACGGCAATTGCAAGCGGTCCTGGTACTACCGCGCGCGGTCTCCCGAACGCCAGCGCAGCCATTGCTGGCCTTGTGCCGGTGCTCAATCCCAAGGCAACGCAGACCAGCGTAGCTTCCAACCTGGTCAACCCGATGATTCATCAGTGGAACTTCGACATTCAGCGCGAACTTCCTGGCAAGTTCACGATGACACTGGCGTACGTCGGCACCCGCGGAATACGGCTGTTTGAATCAGACACCATTAATCCGTTCGGCGGCTTCGATGCCAGCCTGAATACGCTTCCCCGCATCAATCCTCTCCGTGGCGCTATCACTGTTCGCGATAACTCCGGAGACTCGCACTACAATGGCGCCAGCATTAAACTTGAGCGTCAATACTCGCACGGTCTGTTGGTGCGCGGGTCTTACACCTGGAGCAAGTCCATTGACACCGGTTCCGATGTCTTCAATACCTTCGGCACAGGCGATGCTGGTTCCATAACCCCGCAGAATCCTTTCAGCCGGGCCTCAAATCGCGGGCTTTCGGATTTTGATATCCCGCAGCGTGCGGCTTTTGCTTATGTCTGGAATATCCCTGGCCTGCACAATAGCAGCAATGGTTTGATGAACGGCCTGGGATATATCACCCGCGGTTGGGAAATCTCCGGTACCACGTCATTGCAAAGCGGCGCCCCGGTTACTCCCTTCATCGGTGGATTGGATACCAATGGCGACGGCAACGCTTTCAACGGTCTGCCTTTCGCTGGAACGGGTCCAAAGGGGCAGATTGGTATTGATGGAGTCTTTGTTGGTGGAACTCCCGGTACAATCTACAGCTTGAATGAGTTGCAAAGCTCCAATCTGGCCGACCCGAACGCTGGTACCCTCGTTCCGGTTACTAGCTCGGCGGTTGGTTATATTGTTGCTCCTGGCCTTGGCAATGTGGGCCGTAACTCCCTCTTTGCAAAGGGATCATGGTTGCAGAACCTTGCAGTTGCACGCCATATCAAGATCCCCCACCTTGAGGGCCACGATCTAATGATCCGCGCTGAAATGTACAATGTCTTCAATCACCCGAACCAAGACAATACATTTGGCTTCGACAGCAACGTGCTTGATGCGACCGCTGACTCCAGCAACACCTTCTTGGTGAATGGCTTTGCGCTGCAAGGCCATCGTGATATCAAGTTGATGCTCAAGTACAACTTCTAAAGTTTTCTGCCCGGGATTTTCCTGGGCTGAAACCAAACCACATTGGGCCAGCCTTAAGGGCTGGCCCGATGTGCTTACTACTGTCATAAATCCACCTGATTTCCCGCTCTCCTGGGATTACAATGATCGGGTAAACCTGCCAGAGAAAGTAGTCGCACTGAATACCCGAAAGCAGAATGCTCAATGCAAAGGGACTCTATGAACAAAAGAATATTGTTTTTTCTGCTAGCTGCGCTCTCATTATCGGTATTTTCCCAACAGCAACAAACCAGCGATAAGGATAAAAATAAGAATGAGGCCACCCAGCCGGCAACTACCCTGCGGGCCAACGTGCATCTGGTGGTTCTGGATGTAGTCGCCCTGGATGATCACGGCCATCCAGATGCTAACCTGAACCGTGGCGATTTTGTTGTGCTGGAGGATGGGAAGCCTCAGGAGATCAAGCAATTCGAACGGTCCATGGCCTCCACTGGGCCAGTAGAAACGAGTAAGCCATTGGCTCCCAATGAGTACCGGAACGTTCCTGCGCAGGTTCCGAATGCTGTCAACGTTGTTCTTCTCGACATGCTCAACACGCCCGTGCGGGACCAGGGCGAAGCCAGAAAACATCTCGTAAGCTTTCTCCGGGGAATGCCCAAGGGCCGTCAGGTAGCTCTCTACGGGCTGGATAACAGATTGCACCTGATCCAGGACTTCACCGGCAATTCAGATACGTTGATTGCCGCAGCGGAGCGGGCGCAGGGCAAGCCCTCAGCTCTCCAACAATCGGCGACGGATAAGAATGCCGATGGGGAATGGGTGGATGACCTGAAGCATTATGCCTTCTCTCCGGATGTCGCGGCGAGGGTGCAAAACTTCATGAAAAATACTGACACCGTCAAGACTGACATGAGGGTTGGACTGACGCTGCAATCTCTGCAGCAGCTAGCCCGCACCCTGGCGGGCGTACCCGGCCGTAAGAACCTTATCTGGCTTTCCGGCGGCTTCCCGCTGAATCTGGAAGAAAATTTTGACGACGCTCACGTTTCCACGGCTGCACGAAACTATCACGATGCTGTTGAGCAAACAGCGACGGCTCTGGCGCAGGCACAGATTGCCGTCTATCCGATTGACGTTCTGGGTGTGGTTGTGGGCGGAGTGGACGTTACGGTCGGAGGCCGGGGTATGTTTGACACGGACAGGAGTGGAACCATTGGCGACGTGATGTCCGAGCAGACCACTCAATATTCCGCCATCCACAACAGCATGGATTTGCTGGCCAAGAATACCGGAGGCCAGGCGTTTTATAACGGCAATGATTTAAAGGATGCAATCGGCCGCAGCATGGACCTGGGATCGTCTTACTATACCCTTGCCTATACTCCGAGTAATACCGAATGGAACGGGGGACTCCGCAAGATTGAGGTCAAGACGCCGGGAAAAAAAGTGAAGCTGGTCTATCGTCGTAATTATTATGCTGTACCTGATAGAAAGTATTCTCTCCCGGAGATGGAGCAGATATTGGTGGCATCAATGGACCCGGAAATGGCGGATTCCACCATGCTCTCGGTCGATGTGAAACTCTCTCCGGGAACCAAGGGCGCCAATTCGTTAATGTTGGAGTGTGACCTGGACCGCAGCCAGTTCCAGTTTGTAGATGCGGACAAGCAGAAAGTTGCCCTGATAGATCTGGCGATCGAAAGCTGGGACAAAAACGGGAAAGCTTCGGGAAAGGTTGGTCAAACCCTGAAGATACCGGAAGGAGATGTAGCACAGCCGAAAGTGGCCTTTCGCCAGGAGTTGGCGTTGCGGCCCAACACTGCCACGCTGCGCATCGGGATTATGGATCGTTCTTCGGGCCGGCTTGGCACAGTGCTGGTCCCGGCAATTCCGATGAGCAGCACTGCGGCTGAAGCAAAGCCGTAAGGCACAAATCTATTCCTATGCTTGCATGGTAAAGATGTGTTTCATCAGTAACTGCATCAGCAAATGAGTGACCTATGGGTAAACGAATATTTTTGTTCCTGATGGCGATGCAGCTTTTAGGATTAAGTCAGCAACAAGCGGAAAAACAGCAGAATAATCCGCCGCCAACGATAAGAACAAGCACACATTTGGTGGTTGTGGATGTGGTAGCCATGGATGATCATGGTCATCAGGTTACTGATCTAAGCCGCGATAATTTCGTCGTGCTTGAGGACGGAAAGCCGCAGCAGGTAAAACAGTTCGATCCGCATATCTCTTCCGCAACGCCGGCGTCCGCTGCCGAATCGGGAGAAACGCCGCGCGTAGCGAATGAATATAAGAATGTCCCCGCGCAAGTTCCGAATGCAGTGAACGTTATCCTGCTTGATCTTGTCAATACCGCCCTGCCGGACCTGCAGGAAGCGCGCAGGCACATGTTGAGCTACCTTCAGACCATGCCGAAAGGACGGCAAGTTGCGCTTTATGTTTTGGACACCCGGCTGCATCTCATCCAGAACTTCACCGGCAACTCTGACACTTTGATTGCTGCCGCGCAAAAGGCCCTGGCATCCCCTTCGCCTCTTAAACAGTCAATGGAAGACAAAGAAGCTGACGGTGAGCTCATAGAGACAATGAGATTCGTCGATCCTAGTGGAACCGCTGCAAAGCGACTGATGGCTTTGTTTAAGAATACCGAGGCTGTCAGGACTGATTTGAGAGTGGGGATTACAGTCGAGGCGCTTCAGCAAATCGCCCGCTCTTTGAGCGGAATACCGGGCAGGAAAAATCTTATCTGGTTGTCGTCGGCTTTCCCTCTTAAGGTAGAAGGCGAGCTGCGTCAAGGGAGCGCGGTTTCCACTACCCCAAGAGACTATAGCCAGGCCATCAAGCAGGCTACATCCATTCTTGCCGAAGCCCAGATTGCCGTATATCCCGTGGATGTTGCTGGATTGAATCCTGGCGGTATTGACGCGACTACCTCAGGGTTCGGCCTGACCGAAATGTCTGTAAGGGATGACGATCCTGTGGCTGATCCCGTGACATCTTCAAACGTGGCCGAATCTGCCTCCAACCATAACAGCATGGAATTGGTAGCGAAAGATACCGGAGGGCAGGCTTTTTATAACAGCAATGATTTGAAAGGCGCAATCGGGCACAGCATGGACCTTGGGTCTTCCTATTACACTCTGGCGTACACTCCAGCAAATAATGAATGGAATGGCGCTTTTAGAAAGATAGAGGTGAAGGTTCCGGGAAAGAAGCTCAAGCTGTTTTATCGTCGCGGCTATTACGCCCTAGCAGACAAACAATTTACCATCGCCGAACTGGAAAAAGCTCTGGTGGCAGCGATGGACCCGGAAATAGCGGATTCCACCATGCTCTCGGTCGATGTAAAACTCTCTCCCGGAACCAGGGGCCCCAATTCGGTAATCCTGGAGTGTGATCTTGATCGGAGTCAGTTTCAATTTGTGGATGCGGAAAAACAAAAAGTTGCCATGATTGATCTGGCTATCGAAAGCTGGGACAAACACGGGAAGGTTTCCGGACGGTTTGGCCAGAGCCTTAAAATCCAGGCTGATGCAACCCACTCAAAAGTAGGCTTTCGCCAGGAGATAGCTCTCCAGCCCAACACTGCCAGGCTGCGTATTGGCATTCTGGACCGTTCTTCCGGCCGGCTTGGCACAGTACTGATCCCGTCAATTCCCATTGGCAGCACTGCGGCTGAAGCGAGGCCCTAAGGAGAAGCGCTTTTCGTTCCCGGCATTCTTAGCTATTAGAGCGTTTTCAATAATAGTGTAAACTGTTAACGGCGATTTTCTGCACACAGGCATGGCAGGAGCGTATTCCAACGATTTGCGACGGAAGTTTTTGCAGGCCTATGACAAGGGAAAAGGAACATTACAAGAGCTGGC
>DASTCT010000305.1:0-4638 GCA_035710845.1 Candidatus Angelobacter sp. | reverse complement strand
CAGCAATACGAGATGGCTCGGATTCAGGAAGCCAAGGAAGCTACCACTGTCAAAATACTGGATTCGGCTTCAATCCCCGAGCGCAAGCGTCCTAGCTGGCTGTTGCTCACGCTGGCGGGCACGGCTTTCTTTGCATTTTTGGCTTGTGCCGGATATCTGCTGAAGGATTGGTGGGACCGCTGGGACCAGGATGATCCGCGGCGCATATTGATTGCCCAGATCATGCGGGACGGTCCGGGACGATTAATGTACAGACGGAAAATGGCAAAAACGGATCAGATGTCGCAGCTATAACCATACCAAGCAAGGAGGTTATTAGTGTCAACACAAGAGGTATTGAAAGAGCAAGGCAATCTCTTGGAAGTGTCGCACTTTGCCGGGACCCAGATTCACCGTTCTCTTTCACATGAAAGAGGAACCGGTCTGGGCGCGGCAGTAGCCATGTTGGAGGCACTGATTGTTGTTCTTTCCGGCCTTGTTGCGTACTCTACGCGGACTTTTGTGGGTGATTTGCTGGGAATCTCCGCTGCTGATGTTACAACAGCTCCGGCACTGCGTTTATTCGTGTTCCTTCTTACTTATGCTTGCTTGACCGTGATTTGTAATGCTGCCCAGAACCTTTACTCTGATGCCGCAATCCGCTCCGCCCGCGTAGCGCGGGTAAGAATTCTTAAGGGCTTCATGGTTTCGTCCATGATTTCCATCATGATTGTTTTTATTGCAGGAGAAAAAGCTGTGCCTCGCCTGATGGTGGCCAGCACCAGCCTGTTCAGCCTTGCCGGGGTGGTCTTTCTTCGTTACGTGATGGAACGTTACAACGTGAAGCGCATTGAGCGTGGAATCGGAAACCAGCACGTTTTGATCGTTGGCAGCGGAGAAGTTGGCCAGGCCTTCCGTTGTTACTTGCAGAGCCACACTCATCTTGGAAAGACGTTTTGCGGTTTTGTGGATGCTGAATCTCACCCCGGACCTTTTTGTCTGGGTACGCCTGACGATCTGCCGCGTATTCTTACGGAAAATTTTATCGATGAAATTTACTTTACCCCCTCCACCAGCCGTGACCTGGTGGTGCGTATTGCGCTGGAAGCGCGCCGGCAGCGCATTGGCGTAAAAGTGGTTCCCGATCTTTATGGCGGCTTGGCGATTGGTGCGGGAATGAACTATATCGGTTCCGTGCCGGTGCTGGAACTGAATCGCCAGCCGATCCCTGCCCTGGGTCTTTTTGTAAAGCGCATCATGGATTTTTTTATCAGCATCGTGACACTGGTGCTTACCTCGCCCATCATGTTGCTGACCGCCGTCGCCATCAAATTTGATTCTGCGGGGCCCATACTTTACAAAGCCTGGCGAGTAGGCCGCAAAGGGCGCAAATTCCGCTGCTACAAATTCCGTACCATGTGCGTTGATGCAGACGAACTTAAGAGCGACCTGATGCACATGAATGAACGCAATGGCGCTACTTTTAAGATCACTGACGATCCGCGCATTACCCGCTTGGGACGCTTTTTGCGTAAGTACAGTATTGATGAACTGCCTCAGCTCTACAATGTTCTCAAGGGCGATATGAGCGTGGTTGGCCCGCGTCCGCATCCTGAAGACGACTTTAAGCGATATGATCTGGAACACTTTCGCAGGCTTGACGTAACCCCTGGACTTACCGGCCTGTGGCAGGTGACGGCCCGCCACGATCCTTCATTTGAGAAAAACGTTTCCCTCGATCTGGAGTACATAGAAAACTGGAACGTGCTGCTGGACCTGAAAATTCTTCTGATGACGGTCCCAGTTGTGTTCCGCGGGTCCGGACACTAAACTCAGAAACATCTTCAAGTATGGAGGACAGATGGCGCTTAAACGCGCTTTGATTACCGGTGTAACCGGGCAGGATGGCTCTTATCTGGCCACTCTTCTTCTCGATAAAGGTTATGAGGTGCATGGAATCAGGCGTCGCTCATCCTCTTTTAACACCGGGCGGATCGACCATCTGATTCAGGACCCGCATACCCCGGGCTGCCGCTTCTTTCTTCATTACGGCGATGTAACCGATTACAGCAGCCTCATTCGCACTATCCAGTTAGTTGAACCGGATGAGATTTACAATCTTGCGGCGCAGAGCCACGTGGCCGTTTCTTTTGAACAACCGGAATACACGGTTGAATCAGATGCGCTCGGCACACTACGCATGCTGGAAGCGATCAGAATTCTTGGGTTGGAGAAAAAAGCCCGTTTTTACCAGGCATCAACCTCAGAGATGTTTGGTAAAGTCCAAGAGATACCGCAGCGCGAAGGCACCCCTTTTTATCCCCGATCTCCTTACGGTGTAGCCAAACTCTACGCGCATTGGATCACAGCTTGTTATCGCGAGGCTTACGGCATTTACGCCTGTAGCGGAATTCTTTTTAACCATGAATCGCCGGTGCGCGGGGAAACGTTTGTTACGCGCAAGATCGTTCGCGCACTCGTCCGTATTCAGCTTGGATTACAGGATTGCCTCTACCTGGGCAACCTTGACGCCAAGCGCGATTGGGGCCATGCCCGCGATTACGTGGAGGCGATGTGGCTGATGTTGCAGCAGGACCGCCCAGAAGATTTTGTGATCGCCACTGGAACGCAGCACTCTGTGCGTGATTTTGTTGGTGCGGTAGCTCAGGAATTGGGCACAGCTATCCGCTGGCAGGGAAGTGACGTAAAAGAAGAAGGGCTTAATGCCAAAACCAGCAAACGAATCGTGGCCATCGATTCCCGCTATATTCGCCCTGCGGAAGTGGATACCCTGCTTGGCCATGCCGGTAAGGCAACAGAGAAGTTGGGCTGGAAACCACGGACCAGTTTTGCGGAGCTAGTGGCTGAAATGGTGCGCGAAGAACTGGAAATTGCCAAGTTGGAGAGCTCACGCAAAGGAGCACACCCTGCTTTTTCAGCGACGTAAGACCAGTACGGAACTGGCTGTTAGGCCGGTTCATCCTGGCATCGCTTTGGGCTAGAATAATACATATGGTTTGGTGGATTCTCGGTAGCGTCGTGGCGTTGTTCCTATTATGGTGCGTCGGATCGTTCGTCTATCTAAAGTTTCGCTACCACTTCCGCAGAGAAAAAATCAGCCCCGAACCCTTCACCGATCTGGACAAGGAGCAAGCCAATATCCATGTTCCTGATGCGCATGCCAAACGAGGATAAGAATTAAGGTTGGTCTAGCGTAGCCGGATCTCACCCTTGATATTGCTTTGATATTGCTTTGTCTTGGCCGCTCTTAACTAAGCGTCGCAATATCATTTATGAAGGCTTAGCAGCCAAACGCTTTTCCAGATCGGAGAGCGAGTCCATTTGGTGCCGATGATAACGAATTGTATCTATCAGGATTTTCTCCAGCGAAATTCGTGGTCTATATCCCACCAGCCGTTCGATTTTTGCCAGGTCGGGCACACGGCGCATCATGTCTTCAAACCCTTCCTCGTATGCCTGGCTGTAAGGAATAAAGACAATTTTTGATGGCGACTCCGTGAGTTTCTTGATTTTCTCAGCCAGCGCCAAAACAGAAATTTCTTCCGCAGAGCCAATGTTATAAACCTCGCCATTGGCATCGGGATGCTCTGCAAGAGCGATGAGTGCGCCCGTCGCGTCATTGACATGGGTAAAGCAGCGCGTCTGTGACCCGTCTCCGTACACTGTTATGTCCTGGCCAGCAAGCGCTTGTTTAATAAGGCTGGGAATCACCATCCCATAACGTCCTGTTTGTCGCGGTCCCACGGTATTGAAAAGCCGCACAACCACCGTGGGCACCTTTTTTTCTTTCCAGTACGCGATAGCCAGAAATTCATCAATCGCTTTGGAGCAGGCATAGCTCCAGCGGCCCTTGTCAGGCGGCCCAAGCACAAGGTCATCACTCTCACGGAAAGGCACGGAATTACGTTTGCCGTAAACCTCTGAAGTGGATGCAATCAGTACGCGTTTCTTCTTTTTTGCCGCAAGTTCCAGGACAATCTCTGTGCCCCGAATATTCGTCTCAATGGTCCGAGTGGGGTTTTCCACAATCAGTCTGACTCCAACAGCCGCCGCCAGGTGGTAAATGATGTCGGCGGCGTCCACCAGTTCTGCCATCACCTGCTGGTTGGCAACGGTGTCCAGCACATAATGAAATTTGTCTGCAGTTTTTAGGTGCTGGATATTGTGGATCGACCCGGTCGACAGGTCGTCAATGATTGTCACCCGATGATTGTTGGCCAAGAGCTGTTCAGCGAGGTGGGAGCCTATAAATCCCGCACCCCCGGTGATGAGAATATTCATTGCCGATATTCTATAGGGAACACACAAGATTATGAAAACATTTTAGCCGGAGCGTCAGGGTCGACGCATCTAAATTCCCAAGATTTTGAGCAAGTAAGGATGATCCCAGCCTGCTTTGAGACGTTTGCCATGAATGCCGAGCTTGGAAGTTTTGTCCTGTCGGAGCAAGTTCAAAGCAATACGTTTGAGGAGGGAGAAATTCTGGGCCGCATGTTTTTGCCGTTTGCGATCCAGGTCTTCGCCGAAACTGACATCCAGAGCCCAATGCAGTTTGTTTTCGATGCCCCAGTGCTGGCGTACCGCTCGGTTCAACTGGACGGCATCCGGAGGGAGACTGGTGATGTAATAGCGGGTCTC
>DASTCT010000304.1:0-35463 GCA_035710845.1 Candidatus Angelobacter sp. | reverse complement strand
GTTTGTGCCCGGCGTGCCACACCGCGGGCCAGAAGCAGGTTCGCTACATTCGCACACGCAACCAACAGCACCAGGGCGCAAACCACCATCAGGATCTGCAGACTGCGCCCGTATTCTTCTTTCATCAACTCGACGCCTGCGCCCGCCGGAACAACATTGACGATCTGCTTTGGCAGGTTACGAATCACGCCAGACATCCAGTTGGCGGGATAACCGGAATCGTATTGCATCCACTGACGCAATACGCCTGTCAGTCGCGCCGACATCCCGGCAGTGGAAGCTCCGGGCTTGAGCCTGCCAATCACGCGCAGCCACGCGGAAACCGGCTGATGCAGCAGCGACGACTCTCCCGAAATCAACGGCTCACGTTGTAGCGGAATCCAGAGGTCAGGAGGATCGGCGCGAAGGGTCTCGCCGAAGAATCCAGGCGGCGCAACACCAATCGCGGTAAACGGATGCCCTTCGATGATGAATGTCGATCCCAGAACTCGCGGATCACTCCCATAGGCCTGCTGCCACACGTGGTAACTCAGCACAACCACGGGCGCCGAAGCAGGACGGTCATCGTCCGGCGTGATCACTCGGCCGCCGAATGCGCCGAGGCCAAACGTGGAGAAGTAATTTCCTGTCACATATTCGGTGCGCAAAGGCCGTGGCGCTGTTTCTACTTTTTCCCGGCGCACACTCATACGGTTGATACCGGCCTGAAATGCTGTTACCTGCTCGAACTCCGGTGTCTCTGCTTTCAGGCGCTCATAGAGCGGAAAGGAAAACATTCCCCATGTGTCCTGTGGACCGCCCTGAACACAGCAATCGTCGCCTTCACCAATTCGATAAAGACTGCCGGCATCAGCCACAGGAAGCGAGCGCAGCATGGTTTCATGGATCAGCGTGAAGATCGCCGTGGTGCCGCCGATTCCCAGCGCCAGCGTGAAGATGGCAGCGCCGGTAAACACAGGCGATTGCCGGAACTGCCGTAAGGTATAACGCAGGTTGCCGAGCAAGTTAGGCATGGAAATTCCTCGTCGCAGGTGAATACTTGATACCGGGAAGAGGGTTCCCGGTTAGCAGTTATTTTTATGAGACGAATGGGCGTATGCTCCCTTCGGGCTAAAAATTTTCATTCCTTACTGGATTAGAGCGCCACAGACGCGAAAGGAAAGTCTGAGTACACAGGAGATCGCCCGATATCGAGGGCGGTTTCTTTTACAAGTCAAAAAAATTGCCACAAAATAGCCTTTTGCAACAAAGGAAGCCGGAGCATGAACGATATTTCAAGTAAGCTGAAATAGGGTGAGTGCTATTAGCGCCGAATCTCAAACAAACCATGTAGTGCAGCGATTCATCGCGCGCTGGATTTCCCCTCAATTGGAAAAACGCGAAGAGCAGATCTTCCTGATCCTGACGCTCTTAATCGGCGCCCTGGTGGGGCTGGCAGTTGTCGCCTTCATTTTTTTGACGGAGCACATTGGCATGCGGCTTTATCCGCCAGGCAGTTCAGCGTGGCGGCGCGTTCTGATTCCTGTGACGGGATCGCTGGCCATGGGCTACTTGCTCTACTGGTATTTTCCCAATGCCCGCGGCAGCGGCGTGCCGCAGACCAAAGCCGCGCTCTTCGCGCGCGATGGCTTCATCTCACTGCGCACGGTATTAGGCAAATTCGGATGCACGGCTGCCACACTTGCCAGCGGTATTCCACTGGGACGTGAAGGGCCTTCTGTGCAGGTGGGAGCGGGAATCGCTTCAGTGCTTGGACGCGCCGTGGGATTACGCCGGGAAAAAGTAAAAGCGTTGCTGCCGGTGGGAGCATCCGCCGCCATTGCTGCTGCCTTCAACACGCCCATGGCCGCTGTGCTGTTTTCTCTGGAAGAGGTGATGGGAGACCTTCATGCGCCGGTGCTGGGATCGGTTGTGATTGCCTCTGCCGCCTCGTGGATCGTCTTGCGGCTGATCTTGGGCAATAATCCGCTATTCCACGTGCCGCAATATGAGCTGGTGCATCCTCTGGAGTTTGGGATTTATGCAGTGCTGGGCGTTGCTGGTGGATTTCTTTCAGTTGCGTTCACCAAGCTGTTGCTGGGCATGCGGCAGCGATTCCTGCTCATGCCCAAGAAGACATTCTGGTGGCATCCGGTGGTGGGCGGCGTGATGGTGGGGCTGATGGGCTGGGTTGTGCCCCAAACTCTGGGCGTGGGATACAGCTTTGTTGGCCAGGCATTGAATGGAAACATGGCATTCAAGCTGATGGCCGTGTTGGTGGTGTTGAAACTCTTTGCCATTACCACCAGTTATGCTTCCGGCAACGCCGGCGGAATTTTTGGTCCCAGCCTGTTTCTTGGCGCAATGCTGGGAGGCACCGTGGGCAGCATTGCTCATCACTACCTGCCCGGTTATACCGCAATGCCGGGCGCTTACGCCCTGGTGGGAATGGGCGCTCTGTTCGCGGGAATTGTCCGCGCACCTATGACCTCCGTCCTGATGATCTTTGAGATGACCCGTGATTATTCGGTCATCGTACCCCTGATGATCGCCAACCTGGCCAGCCTCTTTATCTCTTCACGGTTCCAGAAGCAGCCGATCTATGAAGCGCTGGCGCATCAGGATGGCATTCACTTGCCCAACATCAAGGACCGCAGTGGATTGGAGCAGCGCAGGGTATCGCGGATCATGCGCAGCGCCATGGAAACGCTATCAGCACAAATGAGTGTGCGTGAAGCTGCAGAACAAGTCAGCATGAGCGCTTTCCATGCATGGCTGCTCATGGATGAAGGAGGCGTGGTTGGCGTCTTGAGCCGGACCATGTTGGAAAACGCATTCGCGAATGGAAAAGCGGATGAAAGCCTGCTGAGCCTGCTTGATTCGCTTGATTTTCCGCATGTCCATGCAGACCATGCGTTGCATCTGGCGCTGGAACGCATGAGCAGTGCCCATGTTGATATTTTGCCTGTGGTCAACCGGGCCAACGTGCATAAATTGGAAGGCGTTATAACGTTGAAAGATGTTCTGGATTCTTACGGCGTCGATCCGCGTGGATCAGCATAGTCCGGCGGCACTCGGCAGATCTTCAATAAGTGAGATTTTGCGAAGATCAAAAAAATACCGGCAGGAAGTGGTCCTGCCGGCGAATGATTAGCAGAGATTTTTAGTGATGTTCGTTGGAAGCTTCGGCTGCCTGCTTCAATTCCCGGTTTACTTCGTCTAGCAGGTCTTTAGCTTTCTGGGCGTGACCGTCCAGATCCCACTCGTTGGCTTTTTGGGCGGCAACGATCTTCTCGTACGCCTGGTCTGACAGCCTTTGCGCTGCGGCAAGATTAGGATGGCGCCGGGCGCTGATGTTCTGCACCGGCTTTTTCTGTGCAAACAGCAGTCCCGTGCACAGCATGGCCAGCACGATCACAAACAAGATACTTCCGCGCAGAGTCTTGCTCTTGGTCATTAATTTTCCCCCGTAAATAAGTTAGTACAACTTCTTCTGGTTGAGATTTGATGGGGAGAGTGTAAACGCGCAACTCTGGAATTGAAACCAAAAAGATTTTGACATGATGTGAATTTCATTACCTTGGTAGGAAGACCCACGGTTCCCCGAATCGCTGCCGCCTGTTAGGGCGATAACCAAATCTTATGCGCCGTCATTTACCATAGCTAAGACCTTGAATTCATCTATTTACTTATGGTGACCCTCCAGGATATTCAACAGGCACGTTCCCTGCTTAACAAAGTTGCTGTGCGCACGCCGCTGGTTTTGTGCAGGTTGGGTGATGACCGGCAGATCCACGTGAAGCCGGAAAACCTTCAACCGATTGGCTCTTTCAAGCTGCGCGGCGCGTACAACAAAATTTCATCGCTTACGCCGGAGCAGCGCGCTCGCGGCGTGGTGGCGCACTCCAGCGGCAATCACGCGCAGGGTGTGGCGTTTGCAGCGCGAGCATTGGGCGTAAAGGCGACCATCGTGATGCCCAGAACAGCGCCACGGGTAAAGCTGGATGCCACACGCGCACTGGGAGCGGAGATTGTGCTGGTAGGGCCGGCCAGTGAAGATCGGATCAAAAAAGCGGAAGAGCTGGAGAAGGAATGCGGGCTGGTCCCGGTGCCTCCATACAACGATGAAAAGATCATTGCAGGCCAGGGGACGATTGGGCTGGAGATTCTGGACGATCTCTCTGATGTTGATCTGGTGCTTGCGCCCATTGGCGGCGGCGGACTGATCAGCGGGACGGCAACGGCCATTAAGGAATCGAACCCCAAGGCGAAGGTGATTGGCGTGGAGCCGGAGTTTGCCGCCGACGCGCAGGCGAGCCTGCGCTCAGGCAAGATACAATCTGTTTCCGGCGAAGCAGCGGCGCGCACCGCGGCGGATGGGCTGCGCTCGCAGAGCGTTGGCGAGATCAATTTTGAACACATCAAAAAATATGTGGATGACATTGTGACCGTAACGGAAGAAGACATTCGTAGGGCGATGCACCGGTTGCTGTTTTCCGCGCGAGTGCTGGCCGAGCCCAGCGGCGCTGTGACCACAGCTGCAGCCATGTTCCATGCAGAGGAACTGCCGCCCGCCAAAAAAATTGTCGCGATCGTGACCGGCGGCAATGTTGAGCCACAGCTTTTCTCTGACATACTGCTGGAAAACCGTGTAAGGTGAAGATAAGTGAAGCGCTGGAAAAAAATTCGGGTGCCGCTCCTGATCTTGCTTGCGGCAGCGCTGGCGAGCGGCGCTGGCAATGAGAAGGCGACGATTCTCCGCGAGTCGGCTCTCTATAGCGCGCCGGGCACGAACTCGCAAAAAACAGGACAGGTGGAGCGTGGCCGGGATCTGACCATTCTTGGCCGCAAAGACGCTGACGGCCAGCCGTGGTTCAACGTCTCCATGGCGTCGGACCCAAGTGCGCAGATCACCAAAGAAGTTAGCGGCTGGATACCCGGCGCTGCCGTAGCTACCGCGTCCACTGCCAATGGCGATGAGGTTGTTTTTGGCCAAGCAGTGGCTTCTGAACATCAGGCGGAAGAACGCGGAGGCCGCAAAAATGCCGCCATGGATGCCATGCGGCTCTATGCCCGCGTGCCTGAACTTTTTACCAACTCTCCGCTGGCCGCGGAAGGAGCGTGGCGCTCAGCCGATATCCGCTGGCAACTGGCAAAGGCGGATTTTCTGCGCTCCGGAACGCAGATGGACGAAAAATATCTGCAGCAGGTAGTGGCCAAATATCCGCAAACCAAGCAGGCGCAGCTTGCTGCTTATGAACTGCTGGAAGGAAAGCTTTGCCCGGAATGGCGCGGTTTGCCGGACTGTCCGGAAAAAGAATCGGCGATCTATGAGCAGTATGCCAAGGAGAATCCGAAGTCGCCCAAGGCAACGGAAGCGCTTTATAACGCGGCATGGCGGCAAGCGGCGCTGACTGATATCTATCGCATTGATAATGACAACAGCAAGAGCGATGCCGCACGCAAGAAAGCAGCGGCTCTGGCGCAGCAGATTGTGAATCAATATTCGCAAGACGATTGGAAGCCGCGCGCACAGGCTTTGCTTTATAAGCTGGAAAAGAAGATTCCTGTTTACGGGTCGGCAACGGAATGAAGTTCAATATGCCCACATTGACGCGTGCTCTGCTGGCGCTATGGCTGATCTTAGTAATGGCGATGACAAGCGCATTTGGCCAGGAGAAGGAGCAGGGCACCATCATCAGCGATGTGGATATGTACGTGTCTCCCGACACAACGGCCCAGAAGCTGGCCAGAGCCACGCGAGGTCGCGACGTGATTCTGGTGATGGACCGCACCACGCTCTCAGGAAAACTTTGGGCGCACGTGCTGGTGGTGGTGGACGTGAATCTTGAACAGGAGACGACGCGGCAGATTTCCGGATGGATCCCAAATACGTACCTGGTAACGACGGCCACCCGCAACGGCGACCAGATCATCTATGGCGAAGCGGTGGACTCAGAGAACCAGGCGCAGCAACGCGGTGGACGGAAAGGTTCAGCGCAGGACGCCATGCGGCTCTACTATCGCGTGTATGAGTATTTTCCTGGCTCTCCGCTGGCAGGCGAGGCGCTGTGGCGCGCGGCCGACATTCGCTGGCAACTGGAAAAGCAGGATGTAATGCGGCGGCCTTCCTCTCGCGAAATGGACCCCAGCGTGCGTGAAGGCATGGAAGAACAGACCATGAAGGAGTTGATCAAAAAATTTCCTCACACCAAGTGGGCCGACCTGGCGTCATTTGATCTGATCGATAACAAGCTGTGCGGCTCATGGCAAGGCGAGACCAAGTGTCCGGAGAAGGAATCTGACCTGTACGAAAAATACGCGCGCGAGCATCCGCAGTCTCCCAAAGCGGCAGAGGCGCTCTATGATGCCGCCTGGCGGCAGGCGGTGCTGGTAGATATGTACAAAGCCGCCAATGAGCGAGACAAAAGCGAGAAAGCGCGCAAAAAGAGCACGGAACTGGCACAGCAAATTGTTACCCAATATGCTGAAGGCGACTGGAAGCCGCTGGCCATGGAGTTGATGCACGCGCTGGAGCAAGGCCTTCCCACGTATAACGCGGAAACCAAAAAACCTGTAAGCTAATTGCAGTTTCTTACTCAATAGATTGGATACCTCAGCGGCTAAGACCGGCGATGCTGCAAGTGCAAATGCCTGCTTTGCCTGTGTGAGAAAATGCCTGGAAATATCCAGCTTCATGCGGAGGAATTTTGCACGATTATCTGCTCTCTGTCTTCCTGGGAATTGTTGAAGGTCTCACAGAATTTTTGCCGGTCAGTTCCACGGCCCACCTGCGCATTGTGGAGAAACTGTTTGGCCTGCCGCTGGATGATCCGTTCTGGAAGATGTATTCCATTGTGATCCAGTTGGGCGCGATTCTATGCCTGCCGATTTATTTTCGGCAGCGCATCGCCAAATTTCTGGGAACGTTTCCGCACGGCGAGCGCAATGACCGCACGGCTTTGACGCATCCGATTACGCTGGTGCTGATTGCGTTTGTTTTTACGGCAGTCCCGTCACTGCTGCTAACCAAAGTGATTGGCAAGCATCTTGAAAGCCTGACCGTGATGGGCGTTTCACTGCTGGTGGGCGGCATCATCATGTGGATTGTGGACGCGCTGTTTGGTAATCCGCGTCCCGGCAGCCGCCACATGACTGAGCGCACAGAGGACGTTTCATTGTTTCAGGCAATCTGGATCGGCATTTGCCAGGTGGCATCGGCGGTTTTTCCAGGTACGTCGAGATCCATGTCAACCATCGCCGCCGGACAAGTTGCAGGAATGTCACGCAGCGCAGCGCTGGAGTTTTCTTTCTTTCTCTCCCTGCCAACGATGATTGCAGCCACCGGCTATGATCTGCTCAAAACCATGCACCCCAAACACGGCGAACCGCTGGGACGCATGCCTGCAAATCATCAAGAATGGATCGTGCTGATTATTGGCTTTGTTGTTTCGTTCATCGTTGCGCTGGGCGTGGTGGCTTGGTTCATGAACTGGGTACGCAAGCGCGGGTTCACGCCATTCGCCATCTACCGGATTATTATTGGAATCGCAGTGCTGGTGTGGGTAATGAAAGGGCACTAGGGATCGCCGAGACGGCACAAATCGACAAGACCGGAAATTTTTGTTTGAATTTAAGGTTGCAAGCCAAAGCCTGCTGGATCAATATTTGCTAATGCTGCGCCGCTATCTCCATATCGTTTTTGTTGGTGTACTTCTTTTGCCTCTTGCCGGCCTGGGCCAGACGCCGATCAAGGTCCCTCTCTGTGACCTGGCCAGGAATCCGCAGAAATATTCAGGACAGTGGGTAGAGGTACGAGGCGGGATGCAGATAGGCTTTGAAAACTTCACGCTACAGACGAGCGGCTGTGGTGATGTTGGAGAATTCCGCCGAATCTGGCTGGATTATGGCAGCGAAATGACGCCAACAGCCTCTACCGCGAATGATCGCACACGGCCTCAAGGCGGAGTTCTGAAGGTGGGCAATACTCCGGTGCAGCTCGATCGTGATGAAAGTTTTGATTTGTTCCAGAGACGGCTTTATGCTCGCCGGCTCATGACGCCCAGCGGGATCCATTGTTATGAGGAATGCTCTCTTTATCGCGTAACGGCAACATTCACAGGCTTATTTATGGCGGCGACTACCGGCACCGGCTACGGACATATGGGATGCTGCCACCTGCTCACCATCAGTCGCGTGAAAGATGTGGAAGCCAAACGTACTGAAGTCCCTGCGGGAGGACAATTTACCTGCACAAAAGAGACGTGGGAGATGGACCGCGCACAAGCTATGGAGACGCAGAAGCACCGCGAGTGCACAAGCGTGAACGATTGCACAAAAGCCTTTAGTGAACAAGTGGGCCCGATTGCCGCGCATTGGCACGACGAACTTGCCACCGATAAAGGGACACCGGCTTACGGCATGTTCTCCGCAGCGCCAGGATGGATATCGGCAGACATGCTGACGAACTATACAGTGGCTACCCACTACAGCAAAAAACATCAGAGAGGCGATGTGACTGGCGCAACCGTTACGCGAACGTCCTGCAAAGCGACGGAGCCGCCGTATCCGATGTCAACGCCAATCGGCTGCAAGGACCTTGTCACCCAGTTTGAGGCTGCGAGCAAGGAAAAAACCGGCCTCGCTGAGAGCGCTCAGCCGGTGGAAAGCTGGCACGGCACGCCGGAGAGCATAGCGCCGCAGGCACTGGCCAAAGCCGCAAAGCTCTGGGGCGTTCGACTGCTCCCGGGGCTCAAACTGGAAAATTGCAGCAAACCAAAGGTGTTCAAAGGCGAGCAGTTCTCAGAATGCAAGTGGAGCGATCCCACGGGGATGCAAAGTTTCAATGTCCGGGTTTCGCGTTCGCGGCTGTTGCACCAGATCAAGGGATGGGACAACACACCTTGGCAGCTCACATCGGGGTATGGATTTGCTTGTGCTGCGGAGAGCCAGCCGTGAGATTAAGGGCTTGGCCGCAATCGACCCATTAGTACCAAAACTAAGCGCAACTGCCTAACACTGAAGGCAGCGTCCGAGAAACATCCCGCATCTACTCTGGAAATCTGTAGACTTCAGCAACACTGAAGGTCGCCGCCACCCGTCTTAATTCTAAGTCCCGCCACTTCAGAAAGAGTTCCCCGAAAATGAGAAAACTGAATGCGGTAGTCTGCCTAAGTCTTTCTGTTTTGACGGCTGCTCTATTTGCTGGTTGCGGTGGCAAATCGGCAAGCCCGACCAACACGGTAAGCTCTCGTCCGGGCACTAACCCTAACCCTAGCGCCAGTCCAACACCGAGCGCCAGCCCAACCCCCACGCCTCCGGGAACGCCGCCAAGCAATGCGCAGGTGATCTCCGGCATACAGAAGCTCACGGGATGGCAGACCTGTGTTGGCGCTTGCAGTGGAACGGCTCCGGCGGTAATTTCCATGGCGCAGGGGATCGCTACGCCCTCGCTCAGCGGCTCGTCAGCGGAATTCTCTCTGCTGACGGGAACCAGTTCCTTTGGCGGCGCGATGTGGTTTGAGGCGCTGGGCGCGCACAACAGCGCAACCCATTTTCTCTATGACCTGAACTATTACGTGGACAATCCATCCGTGGCGCAGGCGCTGGAGTTCTACGTGACGCAGAGCGCAGGCGGGAATCGCTACAACTTTGGCACGCAGTGCGACCTTGCCGGCGGACATAACTGGCGCATGTGGGACAACATCGGAAACAAATGGGTAGGCTCTGCAGCCTCGTGCGCTGCACCGCCAGCCAAAACCTGGACCCACCTGGTATTTGAGTTTGAACATCAGCCGGGCGGCACCGTGACGTTTACCGCCGTCACGATCAACGGCAAACGCGAAGTGGTGAACCTGACCTCGCAGCCCACAGCGGATACAAATAGCGGGCTTGATGTTGCGTATCAGTCAGATGCCAACATCGCGGGCGCGCCGTTCTCAGTGTGGCTGGACAAGGTGAGCGTGACGTATTGGTAGGCGGAGAGGGTTCCTTGAGTGCGCAAAGGGGCGGTTTGGTGACGAGACCAGCCCTTTATTCTTTTGGATTATTTAGCGTTCCGGGTTGTCGGGAGCTTCCCGCAGGATTTTAGAAGATTGAGGGCACCAAATTGAGCCGCAAAACAGTCTCAGGTTTGGCATTGCCGTGTGGATTCGCTGATGCTTGCTTTTAGCACACGAAGCATTCGGTTCCTGCCACGCAACTTCGTGTAGAACTGCGGTGGTTGAAATGATGAGACTTTGCCTCGCATTGCGTTGAGGCTAATTTGTTTCTTTAGTTCAACTATATTGCTTAGAACCAATGCGCAACCCTCATTAACCGAGGCAAAATAAGCCAAGAATTCCTGTCGGGTCACTCCAACTTGTGAGTGAAACTGTCGCCAAAGACGACGTGGTTCGCCGGTAACAACGGCGGCAATTTCAGCGTGCGCACTGATAGCGCCATGTGGACCCTTGCTATAAATCCAAACCCGAGTGCCTGGCATCACTTTCAGTTGACGACGCCTCAATTCGACGGTCTTTTCCCCTCGCAAGATCTTCGCGACATATTTCGGGCGTATGGTGATTAGTATCTCTTCGCGGTAACTCACTGCCGGTATGCCTCCCGAAATATTGCGGCGGTCTGTTGATCAACTATTCGTCGAGCTGAAATCAGATTACTGCCATCCACACAGCCGAGATCACGCAAAAAGGCCAAAGAAATTTTGCGAGGAAGCAACATTACATTATCGAAGCGAGTCACGGCAACTTTCTCATTGCCAGTGATCTCATTTAGATCATCATTATCGACAACACAGCGGCGCAAAATGGTTTGTGACAATTGGTTTTTGTCGATAATAGAAGTCCCTCGACAACGAGCAGTGGCGAAGATGGCTGAGGCCCCTCCACTCCCGCCAGACTCATAAAACAAAAGAATGGATCCTTCTGCAAGCGTATGAAGATTACGCGGTGTGCTGAGGTAGGCACGCTCCGGAAATAGCACAGCTTCTTTGCTTGGGATGAATGTCATCTGAATTGACGTTCCAAAGAGTTGTTCGGCATAGAAGCGTTGTATAGGAACGATCACACCAGTTCTGTTTGGAAGAGCGAATATTACAGGCGAGAGAGCCTGCTCTAAATGTCCAAGCTCTATATTCCGTTGCTCGCCATCGGCGTTTCTTAATGACATTAGCTGTTGATGGCTCGAGAACTCTGGAAGGCTGGTTGGCAGGGAAAGCCCGGTAAGTTGTTTGACAACGGCGACGAGACTTGCGAGGTTCTCGCGATAAATTGGTCGACCGATGCAAATCTTATTCAGTCGTTGGGAGGGAAAGTCGCTCGCTTGTTTAAAACCCTGTAAAAACGCCGTCTTTCGGGTTAGAGCGCTGCCTGGATTGATTTCCAATTCTAGAACCACTGGCGACGCGGTGCTGAGTTCCGCAGTAATCCGGCTCAAAATAGAATCCAGCGCAGTTTCGCAGGCAGGATGATCTTCGTCAGCCAGAATTCTGATAGTACATCTCCCCTGCAGGGCTCCTCGTGAATCCCAATAAGCCAGACACACTATGTCTTCTTCTGAAGCCACCGCGACTCTCTTAACATGATGACTCGAAGTGTTTTCACGCAAAATAGTTTGCCGTTCAAGCTCATTAGCACCAAGCGAATCAAGAAAGGCGGTAAAGAAGGTGCTGTCATATGAGACCAATTCCCAAACCTTCAACGTCTCTCCTGACACGCGCGCCTGCACAGGTGCGATTTCTTTCTTTTTGATGTGCAATGTATTTACGAACTCCCGGATGTGCGAGATCTCGAGTCCGTACTTCGCTAATATTTCGCCTCGACTAACTACAATCGTATCATCACTTGTAAGGAAAGCGCTAGCGTGATGATGAATTGCTGTCGTAAGGTGAATCAGGTCTGAGCGATCTTGTTCTGTAAGGTTTGCTAGCGACTTGCTTGGAAAGACAAGAGTTGCAAGTTGAGCAGTAAGTTCAGCAATCGTATTGGGTGGAGGGATTGGCAAAGCGCGAAGTTGGAGAGCGAATTCTAATGCAGGATCACTCTCGCCGCTTCTGGTATTACGCCTCAGCTCATTGAGAAATTCCGCGCTTACAACTACGTTAATAAAATTATCCAAAGCCGCTCCGATTACCTGGCGAGCATACTCTGCACGCGGTCGATTGCGGATTACATCCCAAAATACGTTGAGATCCAGAACGTAAACAGGAATGGGAGTGACATACCGAGATGCTAAGGTCAAATCGGAAACGCCGACCGGTTTATCGCTTGCAAAAAGATGCGGTGTATTTAAGTCCTTGATTCGTACATTTATCACTCGTTTCCTAGCAGCACCGCCTTCACGTTGACGTAAGACTGTGAAACCGGATTTTTCCCAGAATTTGTTTGCGGGGAGGTCTGCTGCTACAGCAGCCGAAATTGTCAAGAAGCCGCTTTTTTCTAGTTCGCTTTCAAGCCTTCTAAGCAGGAGCGATCCGACCCCCTTCTTACGATAAGCCTCCGTCACATGGAGTTGAAAGATCTTGGCGCGCGGAAATGTGCCGCCAAACATAAGATGACCAACATATACGCCGTTATCCGAGACCACATATAGATTCCCTTGCTTAGCCGCTTGCTCGTAGGCGACAGGAGGAAGGAACCCGAGGGCACTTTTCTCACGGTCTGCGTTGATGCGAGTAGCCTCAACATAACGCTGGACTTCGGGCGAAGAGCAATTAACTAGTAGCATCCACGTGCGCTACAAAATCTAGCTTAATTCGCACTCTATCATTATTAGGTTCGATAACAAAGCATTAGTCCCATTTACACAAATAGCTAACGTGGTTCATTCGTATAAGAAATGGCTCATCAGTTTTTCAAACTAGTGCCGCCCGTACGGGGCTCGCCGTTTTATTCCGCTTACCCACCCTCCGCCTTCCCAGCCCAACACGCGAAACCGGGCGTATTGGGGGCCCCGGTGCGCTCGGCTCTAGGGTGGGCTAACCTCTCATCGCGCCTCCTCACCCCAGCACGCGAAAACCGTGCGTGCTGGGGACCCCGTTCCGGCGCTCGGTTTGTCGATGGTTTCAAATATCTGTAGCTCACGCGAGCAGGCGCTAACCCCTACCCTCGGCACCCAGGCGCTTAGCGCTGGGTGCCTTTTGTCTCCGCGCGGGGGCGACGCGATACGGAAGCCCGAAGGGCTTTCGCGCGGCGGGCGGGGACAAGGGTGGAAGTGCGAATTGTTATGTCGCGCCTCCGGTGCTGGATTGATTGACAATGCATGCGTCGATAAGACATACACGAACGTTTGGCTTGAGCCGAGATTCCGTGAGAAAACTCCCTGAAGCGGCATGGCGGGATAAGCAGCGTCGGGATCCTTCCACTCGCACTCGCTCGCTACTCTCGTTCGTACTCGGTCAGGATGACAAGGGTTAGATGACATCTTACGGCCCGACTAAAGTCGTGCCCCTGATACTTGTCTCATGGGCTTGAGGTAAGTGAGGGACAATGAATCAAATCCCACTCTTTCCCAGAAGCTGAGAAATCAAATGCCAGCTTCTGCGAAAGGATGGGGCACCCCGGCGGCAAATTTTTAGACACGAAAAACAGGGGTCGCCGGTGAGGTGGCTTTGTCAAGTGTCCTATTTCCTGCCGCCGGAATGCTGATTTTTATTGACAAAAACCTCTGTTTCGCTTATTCTTCATTCTGGTATCAGGACGACCGGGAGCGGCGCCGGGGGACGGAACCAGCTTTAGTCTTTAGCTAAAGCCTGGCGGATCCAAAAGGCCTGCAACTTTGCCATGGTCCGCGGCCCTGCTTCATGCTCCATTGGGCTTGCCTGCCAGGCCCTTGAAAGCCCGCTGGACGTCCGGCCTATGCTTTCAGGACGGCAGTTGAAGTGTGGGCATAGAACAGCTATTAGCCATTGGCTCTTAGCTTTTAGCCTGTGTTTCCTTACTGCCAGCATTCCCTATACCTGAAAACTCCCCCTACAGCATTGTCAGAAATGCCAACATTGCCAAAAATTGACAATTGGAAACCGCGAGCCGTCCCATTTATCGCCACCATAGCACGACATCGCACGTAATCGGGAAGCCAAAAAATCTAAGAGCGAGCAGCCACCAAACACGGTGGCTTTTTTATTGCCAAAAATCAGAGCAAAGAAAATCAAGAACCCAAAAATCAGAAAAACCGGACACTACCAAAATCGAAATCAAAGACAGGAGAAAAAATGGACCGCGAGGAAGTGATTGCCGCCATCAGGAAAGCAACGGAGGAGCTGGGGTATGTACCCAGCATGAAGGAGATGAACAAAATCAGTGAGATAGGTCGGCATGGAATTCGACGCTACTTTATCTCTTACCGGGCAGCGCTGGTAGCATGCGGACTGGAAAGGAAAGGCACCTACAGGCTGCCGGTGAAAGCGCTTTTTGCCGACTGGGCGGAGGTAGTGCGTAAGCTCAGGAAAATTCCCACTGAATCAGAGTATGTGTTGCATGGCAAATACACATATCGGCCATTCCTGCGCGTGTTTGGAAAATGGAAGCACGTAGCGGCGGGACTGGTGGCTTATGCCAAAGAAGAGGGACTGGAAGCCATCTGGCAAGATGCGCTAGACGTGGTGGCGAACCATCTGGGAGATGATCCACGGAAGCCATCTGATCTGCACTGGAGCAGAAGCCAGCCTACGAGGCGGAAGCTGATGGAGAACCAGACGGTCTATGGAACTCCTTTGGCCATGGCACCGATGGTTTTTCAGCCGACCAACGAAGCAGGTGTTTCCGTGCTGTTTGGGGCCGTACATTGCGAGCTGGGCTTTTCAATTCTCCACGTGCAAAACGGATTTCCGGATTGCGAAGCCATGTGGGAGGTTGCGCCGGGCAGATGCCAGCGAAAGCGGATTGAGTTTGAGTTCCAGAGCCGGAATTTTCTGGCACACCTGCATCCGCTGGATGGGTGCGACATGATTGTGTGCTGGGAGAACAACTGGGCTGACGCTCCCATGGAAGTACTGGAGCTGAAAAGCGCGGTGGCGGAGCTGATAAGAGATGGCAGGTTCCAGATGTGCCGGGGATGCAGAGGACGGAGGTGAGGTGATCGGGCGATCGGAAAGGGGCAAAACCTTTTACCGCGGATTTGCGCGGATGATCGCGGATCGGAAAGCAGGGTAAAGCAGAAGAAATCGGCGCTGATTCATCGCCGGATGGCTGCGGATTCCCGGCGCACGCGCCCATACACCAAATATCGACCGAAAGAGCAGCGGAGCAGATCCCTCACCGCAGCGATGTAATCGCCCGTCGATGCCGGCTACAACGTGGGCTGCGGGTTCAGGATGGCGGCCCACGATCCAGAGCAGCAGGATTTTCTCCGCTGGCATCTAAGCAGGAACATGCTTAATCACCCCATAGTCCGGAAGGACTACGTTTTTGCGGCCAATTTCACGCGGGAAATCCGCTATAATGAGCAGGCTCTGGTGTACTCTGGACTTTTGGCCCGGAACACTGCTTTTGCAGATGGAAACGCCCGCTTAGGAAGAGGGGAGGCAACTCTCATCGCTAAAACGGGTTTATGCGGAAGCGCGGCTTTTACCCAGGAAAGCGCGGCGCGTATCGGCAAAAGCGCGGTTTTGAGGCTGAAGGACAGACCCCAATGAAGTATTTTCTGCGTGCGTTCACGCCTACCAAGAACCGCCGGCTCAATGAGCTGATCGGGTTATTGTTGTTTGTCTCCGCGACACTTCTTTTCCTGGCGCTGGTGAGTTATTCACCGCTGGATCCCTCGCTGAACACCGCCGGATCGCTGGCCGGGAACGGCGCGCGCAACTGGATTGGCCTGTTTGGCGCCATGGTGAGCGATCTGCTGCTGCAATCGGCAGGAATCTTTGTATTTGTCTTTCCGGTAATGCTGGGGCTGCTGGGCATGCGCTGGTTTAAGAGCCTGCGGGTGGCTTCTCCGGGGGCCAAAGCCGTGGGCGCGGCCATATTGCTGATTTTTACCCCGGCTCTGCTGGCGCTGCTGCCGTGGCACCTGCGCTGGCGCCATGCCGTACCGATTGAAGGCATGCTGGGCCGCGTTGTGGGCGATACCCTGCTGCACTACTTCAACACCGTGGGCGCGACAATTGTTTGCGTAACGCTGGTGGCGGTGGCGCTGTACCTTTCAACGGCATTTTCGTTTGTCGAGATGCGGTTATGGCTGAACACGCGCCTGGCCTTTGCTTTTGCCCTGTGGCAACGGTTCCAGGATTGGCGGGCGGCACGGACTGAAGCTGCGGCGAAGAAAAAAGCACAGAAAGAGCTGGACCGGCGCAGTGGAGAAGAGCGTCGGGCTGAAGAGCGCAAGATTGCAGCGGCGGGGCAAGCAGCCTTGCTACAACGCGCACAAAGCGATGGCAGCGATGGACGAGAGAGAGTTGGCTCGACTGGTTCGGCTGTCTCCGACGCGGGGAGCAGATTGGCTGTCGCTGGCCCAGTAACGCCGGCAACGCAGAGCTTTGAACGGACTTTCGCTGATATGGAACCTGTGGGCGCTCAGCCGGGGCAGGCGCAATCGGCAGGCCATGATGATCCAGGCGCTTCTGGCACGGAGCTTGAGCCTGCGGTTTCTGCTCGCGGAGACCTGACCGCGCGGCGCAAGACTGTGATGCCGAAGATCGCCGCTGGTGGATACAAACTGCCGCCGAGTTCGCTTCTGCATAGACCTGATGACCAACAAGCCGTAAATGAGGCTGAAGTCAAAGCATTAGCCGAGGTTTTAACAGAAAAATGCGCAGAATTTGACGTATTGGGAGCTGTGACGCAGATCAACCCCGGCCCGGTAGTCACGACCTACGAATTCAAGCCTGAGCCGGGTGTGAAGTACAGCCGCGTCACCAGCTTGTCAGAAGATCTATGCCTGGCCATGCGCGCGGAGAGCATTTTGATTGAGCGCATGCCGGGCAAATCAACCGTGGGCATTCAGGTGCCGAACCACCAGCGCGAGACCATCTGGCTGCGCGAGGTGGTGGAGTCGCAGGATTTTGTTGGCGCACGCAGCAAGCTGACACTGGCCATGGGCAAGGACATCAATGGGCGGATCATCACCGCCGACCTGGCGACCATGCCGCATCTGCTGATCGCGGGATCAACGGGCTCAGGAAAATCCGTGGCCATCAACGCCATGATCATGTCGATCCTGTACAAATCAACGCCGGAGCAGGTGAGGCTGATCCTGGTTGATCCGAAGCGAGTTGAACTAGGGATTTACGAAGGTGTACCGCACCTCTATGTGCCGATCATCAGGGAGCCGAAGCTTGCAGCCAACGCTCTGCGGAATGCCGTGCGCGAGATGGAACGCCGCCTGAAGGTGCTGGCAGAAAAAGGCGTGCGGAATCTTGACCAGTACAACAAGCTGTTTGAAAATGATACGCCGAGCTTGTTTGAGGAAAACTCTGAGCACAAGCCGCTGCCGCAGATCGTGATCATCATTGACGAACTGGCCGACCTGATGATGCTGGACCAGTCAAACGTGGAAGAGTCCATAACGCGACTCGCACAAATGGCAAGAGCAGTTGGTATTCATTTGGTTTTGGCCACGCAAAGACCTTCGGTTGACGTTATAACAGGTCTGATCAAGGCGAATTTCCCGTCGCGAATTTCCTTCCGTGTTGCGACGAAGATCGATTCGCGCACCATTCTTGACGCCAACGGTGCAGAATCCCTGCTGGGTAAAGGCGACATGCTCTATCTGCCTTCAGGCTCGGCGCGTGTGCATCGCCTGCATGCTCCGTATACCACGGAAAAGGAGATCAACGCCGTGGTCGAGTTCTGGCGCGCGCAGGCCCAGGCTGAGTACGAGCAGAAATTTCTTGAGGCCCCGAAAGAAGAGCGTGAAGGCGCAACTGGCTCAGCGGCTGGCGGCGACTCTGCCGATGATGGCGATTCCGAACACGACGAACTCTACCAGGATGCTGTCCGCCTAGTGATTGAGTTCGGCAAGGCTTCTACCTCGCTGCTGCAGCGGCGGTTGCGCATTGGCTATGGCCGCGCCGCTCACCTGATCGACATGATGCAGCAAGATGGGATCGTTGGCCCTGCCGATGGCCCCAAGCCGCGCGAAGTCCTGAAAAAGCCGGATTGGCTCAGTGAAGTGGAAGAAGCGCTGCGCTGATCTGGAAATTCCGAATCCCGATCGAATCCCGATCGATTCTCGACTGGTCATTCTGGGCCCTTACGAACTGTTTTCTGTCGATTTTCTAATACCGCATTTTCTGCAAGCTTCTCCTCATTTTCGCTAGGGTCATACCAAGCTCCGCCGTACATGCCCTCTAAGTCCGTTGCTCTCCTTGACCAACGTAATGCTCTGCCTTGCCCAAACGGTGGAACAATATTGTCAATCGGGGTCTGGGTAGAAGCAAGGAGTTGTTGTATGGCAGTTGAATATAAAGAGAAACGGAGACACCCCCGCTATCCCTGTGACACGGGCGTGCGCATTCATCCGCAAACGGGCAATGCCGGATATTGGGGCACGATTGGAGATATTTCGCTCGGTGGTTGTTACGTCTTTACTTTTTCCCCGCTACCCGCTGGGCAGGCTGTAACGCTCGATATCAAAGCCAACGATAAAGAGATCAGCCTCGCTGGAAAAACAGTAAGTTTCCATCCCGGCGTTGGCATGGGAATCGCTTTCCAGGGATTTACGCAGGACGATGCGGAAGAGCGGCTGAAAAACTATCTGTCGCAGTTGGCGGCTCAGCCCAAGAAAGACACGATGGTGGTCTTTCACTAAGATGCGGCTGCGCTCTTCATTGAGCGCAGGGCCAGTGCGCCCAGAACTAGAACTGCGGCGATAATCGCAATCCACAAGACTGCCGGGTGCCGCTCTGTCCACGGACACTCATCCGGCCTTCCCTTATACGCTGCGTTCATGGTCTCCGGTCCCACCGTGGCCTGCAGGTCGCTTGTCGGCTGAAAAAGTCTGGCGTAGTCATAAACCGGGCGTTCCAGTTTTTCGTCGCCACAGTAAAGCGTGAGTTGGCTTCCTTTGGGTGCCGGAAAGTAGATGCGACGTTCATATTGTTGCAGCCGCGCGCTCATCTTTAGCGGTTGATCGTCGCCATTGTGCACTGTGACCGTGATAGTTTTCTCGCCCAGGGCGGAAAAATCCACTTCCAGATTTTCCGTATCAATCTTGTTTCCATTGCGCGTCATCTGCACTTTGCTGATCTCGCCACCGCCGAGCCTCAGGCCCTTGTCATTGGTGATTTCCACATCGCGCAGAAAGTTTGGCTGTCCGGCATCAATTTCAAACAGCGCTCTCTCCACCGGGACGTTTGGCGGCACATTGAAGACCCACACGCTATCGTGGCTATGCTCAGAAGAACGGGGCGAATCGGCCACGTCTCGCCATACCGCTTTCTGCTCCTGGCGGAATTCTGAGCGTGCGCCCAGGACATCTGCCGGCGTAACCGGCCCGTCGATAGTTACGCGCAAATATTTGTAGGTGGTAAGCGGGAGATGCAACATGCTGTTCCGTCCCAGGTTCTCGCGGGAGAAATCGTAGAGAGTCTGTTGCGCCAGCGCGGTCCAATGCGTTCCGTGTAGATCGTCCTGGCCTTCTACTGTGGCGCGCGCAATGAAATTTCTCGCCGCCAAATTCAGATCAATGCGGTCATACTCCACCACATCAGCCATATCGATCAGGAACTGGGTTTTACCGGCAACGGTTCCCGGCTGCAGTACGCGAACTTCCTTGTGCTCTTCCTCTAGACTGCCCCGCTCTGTCGTCAGTGCATACGGAATCTCAGACTGCCCAACGTATAACCGCAGATCGCCCAGATCAGGACGCGCCTTCTCCCACAACGTTACATCTACAGGAAAATAGCGTGGGCCATTGTCACCGTTCGATTGCACCTCTCGCTGATACTTGAAATAAGAGAGGGACGGTCCGGCCATGAACGCCGAAAGCAGCAGGACTGCGATCGTCTTCATGCCGAGGTCTCCTGCCCGGCGCCGCCCTCTTTGCGGGGTGAGAGCTTCAGCCAGTCGCGATGATAAGCATAGGAGATTGCCATCAGCATCACGCCCAGCGCAATGAAGCTCAGGATGCGGTACACCTGCTCCAGCTCTCGCGAATCATACAGAAAGACTTTGCCGATGGTTACAGCAATCAGCACCAGAGCCTGCCAGCGTATAAAGGCGGAGCGCTTCCAAAATCCGATGACCATCAGCATGGCCCCGTACACAATCCAGATGGCGGAGAAGGCAAAGTCGCGGGCAATCTCCCATTGCCGCACTGCGGTGTAGCTTCCGCCCTGAAGGACCTGGCGATTGAAATAATCATTGGCCTCGAGCGTAAGCGCCCACAGCGCAAGCAGGTTCAGCGCCACACCCGCGGCTTTCACAAAGGGCATTTCTGCATCAGAGGCAAAGCGTTTGCCTGCAGCAACAATGCCGCCCATAATGGCAATCGCCACCAGGTAGGTGCCAAAACGTGCGTTCAGCAACAAGGTATCTGAATTGAAGTTGTCATAGAACAACAATCGCGCAACGCCCAGGGCCAGCGTGCATCCGGCAAAAATGCGCAGGAAGTGCGCTTCTGATTTCACTGCCACCCACAGCAGTACGGCCGATTCAACCAGCCACCCGATCGTGATCCAGTGCTGGTCAAGCTTGAGCGGAATGGCAATTGTGATGAACGCAATGGCAATGGCCACGTGCAGCAGGCTGAGCACCTTCACTACGTCTGGTTCGCTGCCAGTCCGGCGCTTGAATTGGCTGCTGAGGGCCAGGTATGCGGCGGCCAGCGCCAGCGAATACCAGGTCAGCGTGGCCGTCTCTCTCTCATACATGGCATAAAGCGCTAGAAAAAATGCTGCGGCGTTCACCAGCGGAAGCACTGTGAGCGTGAGTGAGAAGCCGCGATGCCAGCGTGAGCGCGTCAGGGGAGTGACCAGCGGCACCACGGCAAAAATAGCGAAGAAGATTGCGGCAAACAGTACGGTGAGCGCGCGCTCAGTATTGTCATAGAACTGGGCCGCCCAGCCGATATACAGGATCGCCGTGCCCCAAAAGCTTCCCCAGACAATTCGCCGCCAGGGCTTTGCGCTCACCATCACCAGAATGGCCAGATCGAGCAGGCAGAGATAAGAGAACAAAACGATCTCGTGGTTTTCACCGGTTGAAACCAGCGCCGGCGTGCTGAACCCGCCGATCATGGCATAGACCGCCAGGATCTCCGCATTCTGCGTAAGCGCAAGCGTGATGGTGGAAGCCGTTACCACGATCATGGCGACGAAAGCGAAGCTGGAAGGAACCAGATGGTACTTCTGCGAGGCTGCCCACAGCGAAAGATAGAGAATGCCGATCCCTATGGCTTTCAGAGAATAGGAAAACGCCACGCTGCCCTTGCTGCGGAAACGTTCACTCCACAAAACCACAGCAATGCCCGCAGCAATACCAATAAGCACGCGCATACCGGGGCCGATCCAGTTATTGTCAATGGCGAGCTTCAGAAAATACGCAACGCCAATCAGGATCGCAATAATGCCGATCCGGTTCAGCCACAGCTTGCCGATGGTTCCTTCCAGGTCTTCCCCAGATGAAGCGCGAGCCGGCATGGGACGGAAAGGCTGTGAGGCAGTGTCTGCTCGCAGCGGGATCGAAGGCATAGGCGACAGCGGCTTTTGCTGCACTTCACTCTTTGTGATCGTGAGCGATGGTGGCGGAGGTGGCGCAGCAACAGAAGGCGGCGCTGCCGGTGCTACTGGCGAAATTTGCGGCTCTACGCCAGTGCGCTGTTCCAGCCGGTGTACGCGCGCAGTCAATGACGCTACTTGCGCTCGTAGCGCCTCCAACTCATCTTGTGGATTGGCCATGCGGTTAAGCTATCGCATGTTTTGGCAATGCGCAAAGAATTTATAGCTCGCGAAGCATAACTGAAGTGCGGCGCCTCGCGGCCGAAAAAAGATTCTTTGGCGGTCTTTCACTAAGGATTCAGCTCTTAGAACACGCCTGCCGCTCAAAATGCCGCACTTACCGTTGTGTGCTTTTCTCAGTGGTCTGCCTTTAGGCGGCTTGCTGCTGCCGATATAAAGGCAGCAACTTTTCTCTGGCAAACATCTCGTACGATGTTGGCGTCGTGTTCTGTTCTGATCGCGCTTCCAGCGCGCGCATGTGGCCTGAGTTCAGCGCGTCAGACATTTCAATGATCAGATCAGCTACAGGACTCGACATCCCATTTTGTTCCAACACCGGTTTCACCTGTTCAGGTTGCAATTGTTTATAGGTAAGTCCCGGCTTTCCGATCACACGTCCAATTATGCCCGCCACTTCGCTCATCGTGAGATCGGCATGACCCAGCAGTTCATGAATCTGCTTTTCGCGGAAGCTGAGGTCAAGCAACAGCTCAGCCGCACGGTTGCCAATGTCGTTTGTGGCAATCATTGGCAATTTCAGGTCACTGCGCAACAATCCAACCGTATAGCCCATTTTGGCGACTGCTGCCGCCTGGCCCAACGTGTTTTCCATGAAATAAGCGGGCCGCAAATGAAGCACATTCAGGCCCGCGATCGCATCCAGCATCTTCTCAAACTCATGCAATCCCAGCACCGGCCCCGTTCGCGCATCTTTGTCGGCTCCGATGCTGCTCAGTTGCACCGCGTACTTGACGCCGGATTCCTGCAATGCCTGTGTAATCGCCTGGGCCACCCGGCGCGAATCGCCCAGCGGATCCTGGCTTTTTTCATTCGGCGGGATCATCACGTAAACGGCATCGGCTCCCTTGAAAGCCTTTGCCAGTGCTGCTTGATTGCCCAAGTCAGCAACTACCGCTTCCGCGCCGCGCGCCACCAATGGTTGTAAGCGATCTTTGCTTCTTCCTATCGCACGCACTTTTCTCTTCTGGTCAAGCAGGCGCTCGGCAACAATCCTGCCAGTGTGACCTGTTGCTCCCGTTACAACGAACATGAAACCTCCTTTCAAGGAATCGATGCCGTTGCAATGTGATTCGATGCTAAATGGTGAGTTCGTTTTTCATGGAACATGAAGAGCAGGCTAATTCCACTTCAGCCCTTTAAGCTGATCAAGGTTTACATTTCCGCCGCTCAGCACGCAGGCCACTCTTGATCCCGTGGGCGCTTTGATCAAGCCATGCAGCAACGCGGCCACCGGCGCGGCCGCAGCCGCTTCCACCACCAGCTTGCAGTGCGACATGATCCAGATCATCGCGTCAAAAATTTCTTTGTCCGGCAGCGTAACAATGTCATCCACAAAGCGCTGCACGATTGAGAAGGTATTTTCACCCACGCGCTTCACCCGCAGCCCGTCGATGATAGTGTCAACCCTGTCCAGCGTCACCACGTGGCCGGCCTCAATACTGCGCTTCATGCCCGGCCCGTCAGACGACTCAACGCCGATAATCTTGATCTTGGGATTCGACTGCTTCAGCGCCATTGAAACGCCGGAGATCAATCCGCCGCCGCCAATCGGCACCACCGCGACGTCAACCTGGGGAAAGTCTTCGTAAATTTCCAAGCCCAGCGTTCCCTGGCCTGTGATGAGCTGTAGATCATCGAAAGGATGAATATAAGTAAGCCCACGCTCCTGGCAGAGCTGCTTTGATTTCTCATTAGCCTCGTCCCAAATCTGGCCGTGCAACACAACCTCAGCGCCGTATGCCCGCGTGGCATCAATCTTCGACTGTGTGGCGTTCTTGGCCATGACCACAACGGCCTTCATCTTGTAGACGTTCGCCGCCAGCGCCACGCCCTGCGCATGATTGCCTGCCGAAGAACAGATCACTCCACACTGGCGCTGCTCTTCCGTGAGATGGCGAAATTTATTCAATGGCCCGCGCAGCTTGTATGCGCCCCCCTTCTGGAAGATCTCTGCCTTCAGACGCACGTCAAAACCGGTGCGCTCACTGAGCAGCCGCGAGGTCAAAAGCGGAGTGTGATAGGCAAAAGAAGAAACTACTTTTCTGGCTTCCTGAAACTCGTGTAAAGAAACTTCCGGGGCGGTAGCGACCTGTGTCGACATGAATTAGTCCTTTAAAAATGCTTATTCCACGAACTATAAAGTCTATCAAAGCGCGCGCAGTGAAATCACATCCCAAGCGGGATACCCTGAGATACTTCCGGCTCGGATTCGTGTCTCAACCTGCTTCATCAACTGCTAAAATCCACTTTGGGATGCGGCAACGCAGCCATTTCAGGAGAAGGCTCCATGATTCCTCAAGTGCCAAAATGAAAGTTCTGTCCAATAAAATTTTATTGTTCGTATACAAGGGATTTTTGAAATTCCCTAAAATCCCTGCTCTGCCTGATAATATAACCACTCCATACCCTCATGATTAGCGACGCCATCTGCAAAATCGCGAACCACCGTGCCTCCCTGAGCCGCGAGGAGTCGCGCACCGTAATGGGCGAACTGCTCGCCGGGAAAGCCACGGATGCGCAAGTTGCGGCGCTGCTTGTCGCGCTGCACATGAAGGGTGAGACAGTAGAAGAGATCGTCGGCTTTGCTGAGGCCATTCGCGCCGCAGCCCAGCCAATCTCCAACGTTAACGGGACGGCGCTCGACATCAGCGGCACCGAACGCGATGCCCTGGTGGATACCTGCGGCACCGGCGGCGATGCCAGCGACACTTTTAATATTTCCACTGCTACGGCGCTTACTATCGCAGGCGCTGGAGTGCGCGTGGCCAAGCACGGCAACCGCGGCATCACCTCCAAATGCGGCTCTGCCGATGTTATGGAAGCGCTGGGCGTCAACATCACAATTCCTCCTCCGCGCATTGCCGATTGCCTGCACGAGGTGGGCATCGCTTTTATGTTTGCGCCTGCCATGCATTCGGCCACCAAGCACGTGCAGCCCGCGCGCAAAGATCTGCGCCCTCTGCGCTCTGTGTTCAATCTGCTTGGGCCACTTACCAATCCAGCGGGCGCGTCAGCGCAGGTGGTGGGCGTTTACTCTGAAGACCTGGTGGAAAAGCTGGCGCAGGCGCTCAAGATGCTGGGACTGCGGCGCGCGCTGGTGGTGCACGGCAAAGACGGCCTGGATGAAATTTCCATCAGCGGGTCCACGCGCATTGGCGAAGTACGCGGTGAGTGGGTACGCGGCTATGAAATTACCCCGGAGCAATTTGGCCTGGAGCGCGCTCCTATGACGGCGATCCTCGGCGGCGATCTCAAAACCAACGCCGATATTATCTGGAAGATCCTGAAAGGCGAGAAATCCCCACGGCGTGACATTGTCCTGATGAACGCTGCCGCAGCGCTGGTTGCTGCCGGGCGCGCCGACTCTCTCTCTGACGCCATGCCGCTGGCAATCCAGTCTATTGACTCCGGCGCAGCCAAAGCCAAGTTGGACGCGCTGGTGGAGTTCACGAATCGTTAATTCTGTCGCTTCGCTCCAAACCGCTATAGGGATTTCCCAGAATTTGGTTTATCTCAGCGCTTGGGCGTCCGGCTCGGCGCGCAAGCCGGCCTCGCCGGAATAGTACAATAAATCGAACCTCATGCCTCTTTCCCTTAGCAAACGCGCTGCTCGCACCGTGCAATCTGAGATTCGCGCCATGTCTGTGGCCTGCGAGAAGGTGCAGGGCATCAATCTTGCTCAGGGTGTTTGCGATACTGAAGTTCCCGGGCCGGTTCGTGCAGGCGCGAAGCAGGCAATGGATCAGGGCATCAATAGTTACACGCGCGCGGAAGGGCTTGCGCCGATCCGGCAGGCCATCGCGGAGAAGATGCGGCGGTTCAACGGCATCGAGTGCGATCCCGAGACCGAGGTCATCGTCGGCTCCGGAGCTACAGGCGCGTTTTACACGGCATGCCTGGCGTTGCTCAATCCCGGCGACGAAGTCATCCTCTTTGAACCTTATTATGGCTACCACCTGAATACGTTGATCGCGGTGGAAGCGGTGCCGCTCTATGTGACCCTGCGCGCACCGGACTGGAAATTCAGCCGTGAAGATCTGGAACGCACGGTCACACTGAGGACTCGGGCGATTGTGCTGAACTCGCCGGCCAATCCTTCCGGCAAGATTTTTACGCGCGAAGAGATGGACTGGATTGCCGCCTTCGCCAAACGTCATGACCTGTTTGTCTTCACTGACGAGATTTACGAATACTTTGTTTATGAAGGCCAGCACATCAGCATTGCCACTCTGCCGGGGATGCGTGAGCGGACCATCACCATGTCTGGCTATTCAAAAACCTTCAGCATTACCGGCTGGCGCATCGGCTATACCGTGTGCCACCGCCGCTGGGCGCAGGGTATCACCTATTTCCAAGATCTTATCTATGTGTGCGCGCCAGCGCCGCTGCAGATTGGCGTGGCCGAAGGTATCGGCAAATTGCCGGAGAGCTTTTATCAGGACATTGCCAAAGAATATGTAGTTAAGCGCGACCTGCTCTGTAATACCCTGCGCGAGATCGGACTGACGCCTTCGGTGCCGAACGGCGCATATTACGTGCTTGCTGATGCCTCTCTTCTGCCGGGCAAAACCAGCCGCGATAAAGCCATGTATCTGCTGCATGAAACCGGAGTGGCTTCAGTGGCAGGCTCAGCGTTCTACCATGGCGGAGGCGGCGAGAACCTGATCCGCTTCTGCTTTGCCAAGACCGATGCGGAGCTAGCAGAGGCGTGCAGGAGGCTGCAAGCCTTGCCGGAGAAATTAAAGGCAGGAACCTTGGCCGCGAATACACGCGAATAAACACGAATAAATTGAGATCAGTCAATTCGGGTTCTTTGCGTTTATTCGCGGCTCTTCACTCCCATCGAAATTGCAGAGAGCAGCTCTCGGTGAAGTCATTGAAATATAATGACAACCAATGAACTTCTCTGAACTGCTGCGGGGTACAGGCGTCTCACACAATGGCGGCGATCCCGAAATTTCTGGCCTTGATTACAACTCTCGTCGCATACAGCCAGGATGGGTGTTTGTGGCCATGCAGGGCGAGAGCAGCAATGGAAATCGCTATATCGATGCCGCGCTCAAACAGGGAGCCGTAGCTGTGGTGACGGATTCGGCAGCAGAGCCTCGGCGTCAGGACGTTCCCTGGGCAATCATCTCACACGGGCGAAGGGCGCTGGCGCAGATGAGCGCCAATTTTTACGGTCATCCGGCGGAGAAGCTGAAAATCATCGGCCTTACCGGGACAAACGGTAAGACCACAACCACCTTCTTATGCGAATCCATTCTTCGTCACTGCGGTCGGCCATCCGCGCTGATCGGGACGATCGAATATCACGTTCCTATTCGACTATCTGCCGCCGCCGGGCAACGCGATTCGGATGTACCGTTCAAGATCTTGCCTTCACCGCATACTACGCCCGAAGCATTGGAACTAAACCAAGTCTTTGCCCAAGCCGTGGAAGGCGGCGCAACAAATGCAGTGATGGAGGTCTCTTCTCACGCGCTGGCGCAGGAGCGGGTCTGGGGCATTCCTTATGAAGTAGCGGTTTTCACCAATCTCACCCGCGACCACCTGGACTATCACAAGGATATGGAAAGTTACTTTGCCGCCAAGAGCATGCTTTTTACTGGCTGCGGGGCAAGGCCGCCGCGCATGGCGGTAATCAATGCTGAAGATGAATACGGCAAGAAGCTGGCCCAGACCAGAAAAAGCACCAAGGAAGAAGTGACGCTCTATGGAATCGAGAACGGCGACTTTCGCGCCGTCAATCTAGACCTGAAGCAGGATGGAACGGCATTTAACCTGACTACGCCTGCGGGAAGCGTCAGGATTGAAACTGCTCTGATCGGCGGTATTAACGTTTACAACATTCTGGCGGCAGCGGCGGCTACGTTTGCTTGCGGCTGTACGCTTGAGCAGATTGCTGAGGCCATCCGCTGCTTCAAGCAGGTTCCGGGACGGTTTGAAAAAGTGGATTGCGGTCAGCCTTTCACCGTGGTGGTGGATTACGCCCATACGGATGATGCGCTGCGCAACCTGACGGCTATCGCCCGCGACTTTGTGCGCCGAAGCGGCGGAGCAGCAAGGGTGATTACAGTGTTCGGCTGCGGCGGTGATCGTGATCGCACCAAGCGGCCGCTCATGGGTGAGGCTGCCGGTCAGGGCAGCGATTTTGTGGTCCTCACATCTGATAATCCGCGAAGCGAAGACCCACGCCGCATCATTGAAGATGCGTTGCCTGGCCTGCGCAAGGCCAATACGCATTTTTCGGTTGAGCCAGACCGCAAAAATGCCATCCGCTTGGCGCTGAATGAAGCCAAGCCCGGCGACATGGTTTTGATCGCCGGCAAGGGACATGAGAAAGTTCAAATAACGCGCGAAGGTGTTTTCCCTTTCGATGATGTACTTGCGGCACGGGAAGCATTACAACAGATGAGCTACGCTAAACAGGGGGAAGCGCGATGAAGCTGCCGTTGTGGCGGGTAGCCGAATTTGCCGGAGCCAGGGGCGACTTTGACCAGGAAGTGGTCGCCATGGGGTATTCCATTGATTCGCGCACTCTCAACCCAGGCGATCTTTTTATCGCAATTCCGGGCGAGCGTTTTGACGGCCATGAATACGTAGAAGAAGCGCTGGAAAAAGGAGCGGCCGGTGCGTTAGTGCAAACCGGCAAGCGCGTAAACGGCGATTCGCGGCGGCTATTGCATGTGGAAGATACTGTCAAAGCCTTGCAATCACTGGGCGCTGCAGCGCGAAGGCTCTGGGGCAAGCCGCTGCTGGCGGTGACCGGCTCGGCGGGCAAGACCACCACCAAGGAAATCCTGGCTGAGATTCTGGCTACGCGCTTCCGCGTGATGAAAAGCTCAGGCAATTTAAACAACCATCTGGGCCTGCCGCTGCAGTTGCTGAAGCTGGAAGCCGAGCATGACCTTGCCGTAGTGGAAATGGGCATGAACCATGCCGGTGAGATCAGCGCGCTGGGCAAGCTGGCGCATCATGATCTTGCCGTTGTCACCGCGGTAGCGCCCGTGCACCTGGAGTTCTTTGATTCACTCAGGGAAATTGCGCGGGCAAAATACGAGATTATTGAAACGCTTCATCCCGGCGGTACAGCCGTGTTGAATGCCGATGATGATTACGTCTGCCAGTTTGGCCGCGACTTCAAGGGGCGCGTGGTGACGTTTGGCATTCGCCGCTCGGCTGATGTTAGCGCGCAAAAGATCCAGCTGAACGGGGCAGATGGTTCCACTTTCGAACTGGTAGCAGGCAGTGTGCGTGAGCCGGTGAAATTTCCTCTGGTGGGCGAGCACAACATTTACAATGCGCTTGCGGCTGCTGCGGCCGCCATGGATCGCGGGATTACGCCTTCACAGGCGGCCGTGGCGCTTTCCGGTATGCGACCTCCAGACAAGCGCGGGCAGGTTTTGCAGATTGGCGGCGCAACCATTATCAATGATGCCTACAACTCTAACCCTCGGGCGCTTGAAGCGATGATCGATACGCTGGCCAGCATGAAAGCCGAGCGGCACATTTTGGTAGCCGGAGAAATGCTGGAACTTGGCCCAACGGCGGACTTACTGCACCGCGAATGCGGGATCCATGCCGCGAAAAAGAAGATTGATCTGGTGATCGGCGTGCGCGGCATGGCCAAAGGCCTGGCAGAAGCTGCCTGCGGCGCAGGCGCGCAAGCGCAGTTTGTGGAAACACCAGAGCAGGCCGGCGAATGGCTGGTGCATAATCTTCGCGCTGGAGACGCCATACTGCTGAAAGCTTCGCGCGGAGTGAAGTTGGAGCGAGCGTTAGAACTGTTGCAAAGTAAGATACCTGCAAAAAGTATTTAGTACGCAGTATTTAGTATTTAGGATAAAGCTGCATCTCGGAGGAACGCGTGAGGAATTACCGGGACTTGCAGGTTTGGAATAAAGCTCACAATCTGACGCTTCAGCTCTATCAGATTTCACGCGGGTTCCCTCGTGAAGAGATTTATGGAGTTACGAGCCAGTTGCGACGGGCAGCGGTATCTATCGGTGCAAACTTGGCAGAAGGCTGCGGACGTCGCACCAGCGCTGAATTGGCGAGATTTGTAAGGATTGCAATGGGCTCGGCAAGCGAGCTTGATTACCATCTCTTGCTCTCTCGCGATCTTGGGTTTATGAATGGCGATGATTTTATGCGAACCACATCTGAGCTGACAGAGGTACGCAAGATGCTCACATCGTTCCTGAGCAGCGTTGAAGAACAAATTGCATCAAGGTCGAGGGCTGCTGGAAACGCATGAATACAAAAAATCAGGAATGCAAGAGAAGAAAAACCATTTGCGCTAAGAGCATACAGCCGGTTGCTAAAACTAAATACTAATTACTAAGTACTAAATACTGAGTTACTAACTACTGCCTCGGAGGCATATTGCTTTACTGGCTTCTTTATCAACGATTATTTGTTCATTTTCCTCCGTTCCGCATTTTTCGTTACGTTACCTTCCGCACTGCCTTTGCCAGCCTAACGGCTCTGTTCATGGGACTGATCGTTGGCCCGGCCATCATTCGCCAGTTGAGAGATTTTCAGATCGGCCAGTACATCCGTGAAGAAGGGCCCAAAGCCCACCAGAAAAAAGCCGGCACGCCGACCATGGGCGGTGTCCTGATCACCATCGCCATTGTTGTTCCAACTTTATTATGGGCTGACCTTTCCAATACTTATATCTGGCTGGCGGTCTTCTCAACTTTGGCGTTTGGGGCCATTGGCTTTGCCGATGACTACATAAAGGTGGTCAAAAAACGGAACCTCGGACTCACTGGACGCATGAAGCTGGTGCTGCAATTTCTGGCCGCTGGACTGGTGGCCGTAACGCTGGTCACGCTGACGGCAACGCGCCAGTATTCCACGCACCTGATGGTGCCCTTCCTCAAGCAGTTTCGGCCCGATCTGGTGATTGAAGGTCTGCGGCATTATCCCCATATTTGGTGGCTGGCTTTTACGCCGTTTGTCGTCTTCGTGATGCTGGTGCTGGTGGGATCAAGCAATGCCGTGAATCTTACTGACGGTCTTGATGGCCTGGCGATCGGCTGCACGGTGATTGCAGCAGGCGCGTTGACGGTGTTGACCTACCTGAGCGGCCACGCGGTGTTTGCCGAATATCTGGAGTTGCAGAAGATGCCAGCGGTGGCGGAGGTGACCGTTTTCTGCGGGGCCATGGTGGGATCAAGCATCGGCTTTCTCTGGTATAACGCACACCCGGCGGAAATCTTCATGGGCGACGTAGGCTCGCTGGCGCTGGGTGGCGCCATTGGAACCGTGGCCATCATTATTAAGCAGGAGCTTTTGCTGCCTTTTATCGGCGGCATCTTTGTGCTGGAAGCGCTCTCCGTCATCATCCAGGTGGTGTCTTATAAGCTGCGCAAGAAGCGCATCTTTAAGATGGCCCCAATTCATCATCATTTTGAGCTGATGGGCTGGTCAGAATCCAAGATCATCATTCGCTTCTGGATTCTGGCGCTGATCTTTGCGCTGTTTGCTCTAACAACGTTGAAGTTGCGCTAGACTTCCTCAAAGATTTGCACAATCGCGCGCAACGCGCAGGCCCAGAAATACGGGAATCATGGCACAATGGGTTCGGGGCATCTTGAAATAAAGATGGAATTGAAGAACAAACGGGTTCTGGTGGTCGGTCTGGGGCGCTCCGGCGCGGCTTCGGCGATTTTTTTGCAGGAGCATGGCGCCAAGGTGATTGTCTCCGACTCCAAGAGCGAAGCTCAATTGCAGGGCGATGTTCCGGCGCTGCTTGATCGCGGCATCTCCATTGAGACCGGCCAGCACGGCCAGCGGACTTTTCGCGATCAGGACCTCATCGTTGTAAGCCCTGGCGTTCCTTCTGATCAGCCGCAGCTTCAGCACGCGCGGACCATGGGGATTCCAGTGATCGGCGAAGTGGAGCTGGCGTTCCGCTTCCTGCAAGGCAAAGTGCTGGCGATTACCGGGTCCAATGGCAAGACGACTACAACATCTCTTATCGGCGAGATTCTAGCCAAGAGCGGCAAGAAGACTCTGGTGGGCGGCAACATCGGCACGCCGGTAATTTCATTGGCCAGCAAGTCGACGCCCGATAGCTTGGTGGTGCTGGAGATTTCAAGCTTTCAACTGGAGAGCATTGAGCAGTTCCGCCCCTGGATTGCAGCCATCCTGAACATCACGCCGGACCATCTTGACCGGCACCATACGTTTGAGGCGTATGTGAACGCCAAAGCACGTATATTCGAAAACCAGCGCACTGGCGACTTCGCAGTTCTGAATGCTGATGATCCGACATGCGTTGGATTGAAGGATAGAGTCAAAGCCCAGCTGCTTTGGTTTAGTCGCAAGCAGCGCGTGGAAAACGGTGCGTTTTTGAGCGGCGACCAGATTATCTTCCGGCAAAATGGCAAGCAGGAAGACCAGGTGGTGCTGGGCCGGTCTGATATCCAACTCAAAGGCGAGCATAATCTGGAAAATGTTCTGGCGGCCGTTTGCATGACCATGGTGGCCGGATGCACACCACAACAGGTTCGCCAGGGAGTGAGCGAATTCCACGCCGTGGAGCATCGGCTGGAGTTGGTGGCCACCATCAACGGTGTAATTTTCTATAACGATTCCAAGGCCACCAATGTCGACGCCACGGTGAAAGCGCTGGAATCGTTTCCCGGAAATATCCACATTATTCTCGGCGGCAAAGACAAGGGCAGCGACTATACCGTGCTCAATCCTCTGCTGCGGGAGCGGGTGAAGCGCGTGTATCTGATTGGCGCAGCTTCAGACAAGATTGCCTCACAGGTGCAGAACGCGACGGCTGTTGTGCGGTCGGGAATCCTTGAGCGCGCGGTGCGCCAGGCCTTTGACGCTGCTGCACCCGGCGACGTGGTGCTGCTGGCCCCGGCTTGCGCCAGCTTCGATCAATTTGAAAACTATGAGCACCGCGGCCGGGTCTTTAAAGAGCTTGTCCGGTCCCTTACTCCCGTTCCTACAGGAGAGAGACGCTAAGTGGCCAAACGGGTTGGCATTGATAAATGGATGTTCGGTTCCACTTTGCTCCTGGTTGGCGTTGGCGTTTTGATGGTCTTCAGCGCCTCGGCCGTCATGGCAGATGAGCGCTTTGGCTCGCCTTACCATTTCTTTGCGCGCCAGTTGGGCTGGGCGCTGGCCGGACTGGCGGCCATGGCTGTGGCCATGCGGCTCGACTATCGCCGCTGGAAAAAGCCGGCCATCGTGTTTACGCTTTTGGGCGTTACCACGCTCTTACTGGTGGCGGTCTTCTTTGTTGATCGCTCGCACAACACGCACCGCTGGATCAAGCTGGGCAGCCTCATGTCATTCCAGCCATCGGAGCTGGCCAAGCCTGCACTCATTCTCTTTTTGGCGTTCTTTCTTGATGCGCGCGCCAAATCCATGGATGACTGGCGGCACACGCTGCTGCCTGCCGTGGTGCCGGTATTTCTTTTTGCCGCGATGATCGTGAAACAGCCTGATCTGGGTACCGCGCTGGTTTGCCTGGGCATTGCCGCGGCGATCCTCTATGCCGCCGGAATGAAGCTCCGCTACTTTGCTTACGGGCTTGTTCCCATTGTTCCTGTGCTCTGCTACATGCTGTTTTACGTGCCGTGGCGGTTGGCGCGCATTCTGGTCTTTATTCATCCGGAGCGCGATCCGCAGGGCATTGGCTTCCACATCAATCAATCACTGATTGCTGTGGGCACCGGCGGGATTACCGGCATGGGACTCATGGAAGGCAAGCAAAAGCTCTTCTACCTTCCTGAGCCGCATACTGACTTTATCTATGCCGTGGCGGCAGAAGAACTGGGATTGATTGGCGCTATTTTTATTGCCACGCTGTTCGTTATCTTTGCCTGGCGCGGCTTTCGCACAGTGTTACGTTCGCGGGACAATTTTGGCCGCTATATCGCTTTAGGCGTGACCACGATGATCGTGGTGCAGGCCTTCTTCAACATCAGCGTAGTGCTGGCTCTGTTGCCGACCAAGGGCATTCCGCTGCCGTTTATCTCGTATGGCGGATCGAGCTTGTTTGTGATGCTTGCCAGCGTAGGCGTTTTGCTGAACATAAGCCAGCAAACAGAGTAAAGTCCGGCGATCTTCCTGAGTTCATCTTCTATCCCATAGACACAAAAGGCCGCAGCTTGCGCTGCGACCTTCGCTTTAAGGAAATGAAATTTTATCCTGCCTTGGCTGTAATCAACTCCGGCTCCTGCTCTCTCTTCTGGCCGGGCAGCGGCATGGCGCGTACCACCAGGACCAGCGCGGCGGAAACCACAGTCAACGCAGCGGTCCAATAAACCGGAATGCTCCAGCTGTGATACTTGGTAAAGAGCGCCGCAGCAATTCCGCCGCCGCCGATAGAAGCTACGCCTTTAGCGGTGTAAAGGAAACCATAGTTTGAGGTGGCATTGCTTGCGCCAAAGTAGTCACCAATGATCGCCGGGAACAAGGAGAACATGCTGCCCCAGGTGAAGTAGATGGCGATCATCATCGCGATGAACCAGCCGCCGGAGAGCTTACCCAAGGTAAGCACGCCGACCAGGGAGAGCGCCTGCAATAGAAATGGAATCACCATAGCCATCTCACGGCCAACGAAATCAGAGAATATGCCCCAAAGTATCCTGCCTAGACCATTGGCCAAACGGCTTGTGGCGAGCGCAGCCACAACCACTGCAGCGGGAATAGCCAGGCTGCGTCCAACCGGAGAAGCTTGGGCGGTGATCATCAAGCCGCCGACTGAGGTCAACACGAAAGCAACATAAAGCACCCAGAACTGTGGCGTGGCCAGCATCTGCGCGCTATTAAATTGTTGAGTATTGCGCCGGATGCGCGGTGAAACCGCCTTCTTGGCCGTAGGAGAAACATTGAAATCTGGGCCGGGATTGTGAAGCATCTGGGCTGCAATCACGATCACCAAGCCCTGGGAGATTCCGGTATACAGAAAGGCCTTGGTGTAGGTAGAGTGAGTGAGAATGCGGGCAATGATGGGGATAAAGATCGCCGAGCCGGCTCCGAAGCCGGCAGTAATCAACCCGGAAGCGGTGCCGCGCATATCTGGAAACCACTTGAGCGCGGTGGCAATGGAGCCGCTATAGATGAACGCAGCGCCTACGCCCGCCATTCCGTACAGGAAGTAGAATTGAGTCAACCCCTGGGCGTAGCCCATGCCTGTCCAGCCAAGGCCGACCAGAATGCCGCCGATGGTCAAAAAAAGACGCGGCCCAAGACGGTCGATCAGCCAACCCTCCACGGGCGTGATCCAGGTTTCCAGAAAAATGAATATCGTAAAGGCGAACCCGAGGTCCTTTAGACTCCAGTGGTGGGCGTCCTGCAACGGACGCACAAAGAGCGTCCAGGCATATTGGAGGTTCGCGATCATAATCATGCTGACGACGGCGCTGCCGAATTGAATCCATCGCTTGCTCATGTTGTCCTCTTTCGAAACTTAATTTTTATGCGCCGCCGCGCTACGGCGCTCGGCCAGTAACTTGGTACATGCGTAAACACTGCGCGTATGCGGCATGGGCAGGCCGATTCTCTCTCCCACCTCCAGCACCGCGCCTACGATTGCTTCCAACTCAAGGGGC
>DASTCT010000303.1:0-20649 GCA_035710845.1 Candidatus Angelobacter sp. | reverse complement strand
AACTTGTCTGGAATCTTAAAGCCGACGTAATCGGCCTCAACCGGCATCTGGCGGCGCGAAGGCTTATCCAGGAGCGCGGCGAACTTTAATGTGCGTGGTTTGCGTGCCAGCAGTAGCTTGCGCAGGAATGTGAAGGTCAGGCCGGTGTCCAGAATGTCTTCCACCAGGATCACGTTCTTATCTTCCAGCGGAGTGGTGACGTCTTTGATAAGTTGGACTTCGCCGGCGCTCTCTTTGCGTGTGCCATAGCTGCGCACGGCGATGAAATCAAAAGTGGCGTCCAACTCGATTTGCCGGGCCAGATCGCTCAGGAAAAGACATGCGCCCTTGAGCACACCCAGCAGGATCACTGATTCGCCGGCAAAGTCACGCGTGATCTCCTGGCCCAGGCGAGCCACGGCTTCTTCAATCTGCTGGCGCGAGATAAGTACTTCCATACTTGAGTGCATGGGGGATGGAGGATTGTACAAAAAAAACTGTGCAGCTACTAGCCAGCCTGAGTTGCGTGCATAGAAGCTTGAAACAGGGGCTGTTTGGCGATCGCTAGGGTTTGCTGGGATTTTCGCCGGCTGTAATCAGCAGGCGGGAGACAATCAGATCGAAAATAATGCTGATTTCCTCATTGGTGGAAGAGAAGTGAAAGTTGGCGCGGCGGGCCAGCACCTGGTCGCGAAGCATGCTCTCAAACAGTCCAATCAGTGCTGAGGTCAGAGCACCGGAAGAAACCTTCTGCGAGAGCGGCGAGCCGGCTATTAGCTCGGTCAACACGTGGTCCACCGCGGCGCTGAACCGTAAATAGCCGGAGGTTACAAGAATGTCAGATCCGGAGCCGGCCTTGCGAATGCGGCGGCCTTCAAAGAGCATCAGCTCTTTGAGCGCCTGATCGCGATCGAGCGCCTGCAAGACAAGTTGAAAGATTGTGCGCAGCTTGTCCGCAGGCGAGGGCAAGTCTTTTATGGCCTGAGAAACAAACTCCAGGTTCTGCCAGCCCCGGTCAAAAATCGCCTCAAGAAGGCCTTCTTTGCTGCCAAAAAGCTGGGTCAACTGCGCTTCACTGGTGTTTGCCTGGCGGGCAATCGCGGCGGCCGAGGTATTTTCAAAGCCGTGGACCGAAAACAGAATCTTGCCCGATTCCAACAGCCGTTCACGCACTGGAGGCTGGTCTGGTGGTTCTGGCTTTGGCGTGGACATTGGAGCGCACGGTAGCAGAACTGCTGTTTGTGAGTCAATCAAAGATATTCGGCGCTAACAATAGCGCTTGATAAAGCGTTTAGTTACAACGGCCAGTGGCCAGAAGTGGGCCACTGTTTTAGAATTTCCTGTTTCCCTACGAGGCAAGACCACACCATGCCACTCCCTGAATACAAACAACTGGTTGATGCCGCTAAACGCGAGATCAAAGAGATTGATCCGGCTGAGTTGAAGCGCATGCAGCAGACAAAGGAAGACTTTACGCTCATTGATGTCCGCGAGCCGGACGAGGTGGCGGAAGGGGCGATATCCGGCGCAAAGCCACTGCCGCGAGGACAACTGGAATACAAGATCGACGGCATCACAACGGACAAAGAGCAGCCAATTGTCTGCTACTGCGGCGGAGGCGGGCGTTCAGCGCTGGCAGCGCAGTCATTAAAGAAGATGGGCTTCAAGAATGTGATGTCACTGGCCGGGGGATATAAGGGATGGAAGCAGAGTAGCTCCTAGCTACTGGCTGCTAGCTTCTAGTACGAATAAATGATTCCTGGGATGTGAGATTCGTAGCAGCTTGATTTTCAAAATCAACATCATAAGTCGTCTATTACAAAAATCGACGACCTACTGGCTAGCAGCCAGCAGCTAATGGCTCTTCTAACATCTTTAAATCATAGAAAAGGACGCGCGCATGAACCTGAACGGCATTAAAATCACATGGCTTGGACACGCAACGTTTCTCGTCGTTACGCCTGGAGGGAAGAACATCCTCCTCGATCCGTGGGTCAGCGGCAATCCGATGACGCCGGCCAACAAAAAGTCGTTCGACAAGCTTGACTACATGCTGATCTCGCACGGCCACAGCGACCATTTTGCCGATGCTGTGGACCTGGCCAAGAAACATAATCCCAAGGTGATCAGCATCTATGAGCTATGCACCTTCGTGCAGTCCAAGGGCGCCAAGCAGATTGCGCCCATGAACAAAGGCGGCACGCAGCAGGTGGACGATATAAAAGTCACCATGGTCAACGCGCATCACTCCAATACGATTGATGACGGCGGCAAGTCTGTCCCCGGCGGAGAGCCCTGCGGCTACGTAATTGAATTTGAAAACGGGGTAAAGATTTATCACGCGGGTGACACGTGCGTTTTTGGCGATATGGCCATTATCCGCGAGCTTTACGCGCCCGACCTGTGCATGCTGCCCATCGGCGATCTCTTTACCATGGGCCCAAAAGAGGCTGCTTACGCATGCAGCCTGCTCAAGCCCAAAGCCGTGATCCCCATGCACTATGCCACGTTCCCGGCGCTTACCGGCACGCCGGAAGCGTTTCAGAAAGAGCTGAAAGCGCGCGGCGTGAACGTGGAATTGATCACGATGAAGCCGGGAGAGACGATTGCCTAAGCGTTTTGCGCAAACTCTGGCAGTCACTCGCTCCCGAATTTCAAGATATGGAAAAGCTGTTGTTAGCGATCGGTCTTTGTGTCAGTCTCGGCGGCTGCTGTTCAAATGAGGCTCCCGCCGAGCATCTTTCGCCGGATAAAGCATGGAAGTACGTAAGCTTTGACCGGAATTGTGGAGCGACCACAAGGGACAACTTTCAACTCAGTATTCTTCCTGCTTCTAAACCCCTTCCCAATGAAGCAGGTAATACTTTCATTGCCGATGACAACCACGGTGCAACGCGATTTGTGGCGCAGGCGGAGTGGATAGCATCACGTAAGATCAAGATCACATACTCCACGAAAGCTAGAATCTTCAAAAAAGAAACTAAAATCGGCCCGATTGAAATCACCTATGTAGAGGAGCCTTAAATGCCTGAAATAACCGACGCCGCGGTTGACGAATACATGCTCTCACTGCTGCCGGCGCGGGACGCGATCTTGCAGGAGATGGAGCAGCAGGCCGAAAAGCGCGACATCCCAATCGTAGGGCCGGCTGTTGGCCGCGTACTTTACCAATACGCAAAGCTTATCAACGCGCGCAAGGTGTTTGAGATGGGTTCGGCCATAGGGTACTCGACTATCTGGTGGGCACAGGCGGTAGGCGCTGCGGGAGAGGTCTTCTATACCGACGGCGATCCTAAAAATGCCGAAGAAGCGCGCGGCTATTTTCAAAAGGCCGGCATAGCGAGCCGAATTCGCATCGGCGTGGGCGACGCACTGGAGCAGCTCTCTGCGCAAAAGCAGGAGTTTGACATTATCTTTAATGATGTCGATAAAGAATACTATCCGCGAGTGCTGGACCTGGTGGCTCCGCGCCTTCGTCGCGGTGGATTGTTTATTACAGACAATGCGCTCTGGTATGGCCGCGTGACCGAGACAAATCCGAAAGAAGAGAGCACGCGAGCCGTTCGGGAATTTAATCAGCGCCTGTACGCGATGAAAGAGTTCTTTACCACAATTATTCCGCTTAGGGATGGGCTGGCCGTGACAGTGAAGGGGTAGATTGCAGAGTTACAGGATAATTAGAAAGAGCTAGTCTAATCTTGCCTTGTCTTCTGATTGCCACTCTTATTGGGGACTGGACAATACATTCACAAAATTGTCGATCATGCAGAGCGTTACGTCGATGGGCAAGTTCACACGAATGGCCTTGAGAACTTTTGGAGTCTCTTTGAAACGTGGACTCAAGGGCACATACATTAGCGTCGAACCGTTCCATCTTTTCCGTTACCTCGATGAGCAAGTGTTTCGTTACAACAATCGTGCGACTCAAAAGAAATCCATGAGCGATTCAAACCGTTTTGAACTGGCCTTTCCGCAGATGCCGATAAGCGCCTCACCTGTGATGAGTTGATCGGCAGACGTGCGGAGCAGCCCTGATAGAAAACGCCCGCGCTGTTTCAAGCCTCGCCAGATTCGCGAGAAACATCGGATTCGCTGGTCTGACTTTGATCGTTTTTAGCTGCTTTGCGGGCTTTTTTCTTACCTTTGGCTGCTTCTTTCGGAACCTGGAAGAGGGCTTTCATGCCTTCTTCAAAGTCCTCTTGGGACTGTTTCCCTTCGCGATATTCGTTTCTTTTGGCATCTAAACCTCTGCTGCTCTGGGGGCAGGCCATTTTTCTTGCGAAGCTAACATCGCACATGCCAAGATGCACTTCCTTGGCAAATCTTCTACTGCTCCGCCCACTGAATGACCCTGCTCCCGCGAATATGCGCGACTAGTGGATTTCATGGGATCATCAATGATTTTGCATACAGCAAACAGCCATCTGGTAGCAGCATCCGGTTCTGAAATAATGTCGCCATAATGATGGCTGAACCAGTGCGATTCGGAAATCAAATTACCTGCTTCTTCCATTACAACCTTGAAACGTTGCTTGCTATGAGCATCCCACCCGCGCATTAAAGACCAATGAAATTCACCATGTGCTTCATTTCTTTCCCAAAAGGCTTCTATATCCAAATTAGAACCGCCCCCCACATCCGAAAATTTCTCTTCTAGTTTTAGCCATTCTTCTTTCAGGCGATTGCTTTTAAATCTTTCCATCTCGCTTTTCAGTTCTATGTTCTTCGCATATTCAGCATGAAATGCTTGGCTGTTGTTGGATGCCTCTGTTCGGGCGGCAATTAGTTCTTCAGTTGTCGTTACAAGATCCCGTTGAATCTGAAGACTTCTTTCTGCAACTCTCATTGATTCCTGTTTGGCTTCTGTCCAATCTTGTACGCGCAGGTCAATAGTTTTCCTTAATCCCTTTATTTCATTTTCTTGAGCCTGATATGTTTTCCAGCTTGCTCGGATCAATTGAAATAAACCGTAAGTAAAAAATACGATTACATATAAAAGCAAAGCAGTACGAAAAAGCTGCCAATCAATGCTCTTGTGCAGGTAAAGAGCGGGACCAATTGTGATTAAAGCGGTCAGTCCGGCTGGCCAAACAATTTGATCTCTCGCCCAATGTTTTGCAGACCAGTCCCATTTTTTGCCAGGCTCATTGACCCAATTCTTGCCGGCGTAGAGGGCCATCACTTCGTCCAGCGCTTTTGGCTGACGGCTGGTAGCTTCAATCGGATCGCCAAGATAGTGGTAATCGACTATGCCGGAGGTATGGTTGAGTAATTGACGAACTGTTACGTGGTGACCTTGCAATGGAAACTCAGGAATGAACTTTGAGATGTCGTCATCCAGAGACAACTTGCCGCGTTCCACCTGCTGCATTACCGCGATGCCGGTGAAAGGCAACATGGGGCCAACGACGTGGTACACGGTAGAGAGATTGGCAGGAGCATTGAGTCCAAGATCAGCGAAGCCGTAGCCTTGAGAAAGGAGAATTTTGTCGCCGCGGGTGACCAGCACAGAAGCGCCGACGACATGCTCCTGGCTCATGACCTGCTTAACAATGGCGTCAAGATTGGCCTCAGAGCTTGCGTCATTCTGGGCGATAGCTGCTGAAGAGCAAAAGAAAGACAAGGAAAGGATGAGCATGGCTGACGTTCGCATGGTTAGAGATTATAGCTGCCATATCGTTTAGGTTCAGACCAAAGCCCGGAAAAGCCGGATCATCGGATCGGAGCCCAATTTCCGCTTCTCTTACCTTAGCTTTTGCCTGCGGAGGCTTGCTCTCCGATTCCGCTGAAGCTTTCCGCCAGTGCCTCTTCGCACGTGTGCTCGATCACTGAGCGGTAGTGTTCGCCCAGAAAGACGCGGAGACGAGCGGTATCCATGGTGCTGGAGCCGAGCAAGTAGGGAAGAGCTTCCGGTGGAATATCCGAGACGCCCAAGTCCCAGAGCAAGCGCACGGCCTGCTTGCAGAATGTTTTGGCAGGGACGCGTTGGACTTCAATACCGGCAATATCGATGCAGCGGCGTAGTTCCAGCGGGTCGCCGCGACCGGCCACGTTGAGCACCGTCAGTTTAGGATCAGAGGATTTGCGGCGAAGGATGTGAGCGATGAGGCGGGCGACATCATCCACATGAACGAATTGGAATTTATGTTCAAGATAGTCACCGCGCGAAGGCAGCCAGAGTGGCAGACGTTTGCCCTGACGGCGAAGGCGTTCGGCCAAGCGTCCTTTACCTCCGGGGATGCCGCGCAACACGCCGAGCTGATAGTTTTGTACCGTAGCGCCGGCATAAACGTGAGGACGCAGAATGTATGTCTTGCACTTCATGCTCCGCGCGCGAGATTGCACTGTGCTGTCGGCTTCCTGCTGGTGGAGCGCATAAGGCAGGCTCTGAGCGTTGAGCGGCGCATCTTCCGTGGCCGGCTTGCTGAGCTCCGGGCCATACACCAGCGCGCTGCTGGGGAAGATGAACTTATCAATGCCGCCAAGCATACGGTTGTGCTCAGCGATGGCTTCGGTCACACGGCTCGTGCCTGCGACGTTGATGAGCCACATCTGTTTTTTATTGGTTACGCCGGTGCGCAGCGGATCGAGCACAAAGGCCAGGTGTGCGACTGCCTCTGGACGATATGTGCGCATAAGCTCCAGCAACTGATCGCAGGAGCGTTCTTCTGCAAGATCGATTTTTTCAAAACGGCCCAGGGACGCTGTGTCTTCCGGTTCGCGAACGTCAGCGCCGATCACGTTGAAGTCCGGCAGTTGCTTGAGCAGACGAAGTCCCAGGTTGCCTGAGATTCCGGTGATCAGCACTGTCGGTTTTTGAGCCATAGATGTTTGCTTGAGCCTTTAAGGTTCCACCGGTTTGGGTGCGTTGCTGGGAGCAGCTGCAGGCGCTGCGGGTGGATGCTGCGGTCCGCTCGGCTGAGGCATGGTGAATGGCGTGCCGGCTGCGCGCGGACCAAAATATGTTTCGTTGAGATCAGTATGAATAGGATCCATTGCAGCTTTGTTGGCCGCTTCAATTGCGTCTCTGCGAATGGCAGCGGCAATTTCGGTCTTCGCCTGCGCCGCCGTAAGAGTTTCACGTGCCTGCAGCTTGTAAAACTGGAAGCCCGCAGGCTCAGGCTCAACCTTGGTGACCTCGCCTGCTTTCAGCGCGAAGATTTCGTTTTCCACGTTGGGAGGAAGCGAACCGCGCCGTCGCGTGCCAAACTCAGTGGAAGTAGGAGTGGTTGTCAGACCCAGGATTTTGTAAGCCTCTTGCTGGAGTTTGTCCAAATCCTCACCATTGGCAGCGCGATCACGCAGGCTCTCTGCCACCTTCTGCGCGCGCTGTTCAAAATCATTCAGACCTCCCTGCGGGGCCTTGGGATTCACGCGCGGAATGAAAACACGCCCCAACTTTACCTGCTCAAACTTGGCGGCGTTTTTATCGTAATAAGCCTGAATATCAGCATCAGATGGCGTGCGGTACTTCTCATCCACGGCGCGATGATAAGCCTCAGTAAGACTGTTGAGCCGCACCACGCGCATCAGTTCCTGGAATCGGGGATCTTTATCCAAGCCGAGTTTTTCTGCCTGGCTGGCAAAAGCCATGATCTGCACATAACGCTCTGCCAGATTGCGAATGGCCGTGGGCGACATGGGCGCATTCGCCTGGTTTATTGCTGCTAGGATCCGCTCAAACTGCTCTTTGGTGATGACAGTGGTGCATGCGCTACTATTGCCGGCAGAAGCTTCCGGACAAAAGCCATGGACAGTTATTACCGCGTCCTGTGCGGCGACTGCTTCTGGATGCGCAGTTACTCCCGGCAGGGCCGCAAGCGATGCGCCGGATCTGGCTTGCGCAGGAACAGCAGTGCTTTGCCCCAGCGCCGCCATAAACGAGGCCAGAAAGATAGGAGCTATACGGATGCGCTTCATTGTGGCGAAAATACCATCCCAAATCGTTGCTGGTAACAGGGGGAGTAAGGCAATCGTAACACAAAGAATTCGCAAGAACAGAGGCGAGATTCCAGAGTTTTTGCCTGCTCCGGCCAGCGATTTCGGCGGCTATGTTTTAGGGCGCAGATCATCTTTGCGGGCAACTTCACTCAACGTTATTTCGATGGCTTTGGCGCCTGTGGCAGACCGGCAGGAGCCGGAGGCGTGGGCGGCCCAAAGTAATCTTCGTCGTAGCTGGCCTTCACAGGCTCTGTAAGCTCCTTGAACTTGTCATCCATTTTTTTGCGAAAGATCTCGCGTGAAATTTCCGGTTTTACTGAGTCCAATGACGCGGTTTGGAGGCTCTCAAGGTGGTAGATCACAAAACCGTTGGGATCGTCAGAGCGGAAGACGTCACCGGCTTTGTGGGAGAAAATTTCCTGGTCAAGTGGGGCAGGGAACACGCCATGACGAACGCTGGTCATTTCAGTGTTTGGCGGCGTCGCTGTAATGCCCAGGGTGTTATAGGCTTCCTTCTGCAGCTTATCAACGGCTTCGCCCTTGCTGGCTCGGGCTTGCATATCATCGGCCACTTGCTTAGCTTTAGTTTGGTAAGCCTGCTTCTGTGCTTCAGTGGCCTTGGGGTCAGGATCGTTCTTGGGTATGTAAATCCGGTTCAGCTTAGCGCTTTGGAACTTGGCCTCATTTGCTTTGTAATAAGCTTCAATCTCCGCGTCAGATGGGTTGCGATTTTTTTCCGCTAAGTCATTGCGGTAAAGATCGCCCAGCGTTTTTAGCCGCAGCACGCGCATTACTTCCGTAAAGGCGGGAGTATTTTGTATTCCAGCGGCCTTGCCCGCCTCAGAAAATATGAGAAGCTCTACATATGATTGTCCCAATTGCCTGAGCTGTGCCTGCGTCACCGCTTGACTATTGGGGTTGAAGGCCTTCAGCAACTTATCAAACTGCTCTTTGGTTACATCGATGGTGCAGTCTTTTGTGCTGGGCACTGCGGTCTTGGTCGCGGGAGCCTCGTCAGCCGAACACAATCCCTTGATCGTAATCACAGGATGGTTGGGAGGAATGTCCGCGGCCCGCTCTTGAGGCTGTTTAAGCGTCGGTAAAGTGGAAGGAGTGCCACGAGGCGCAGGCGTCTGCGAAGGGGCAGGCTTCTGTCCGCTCTGGGTCTGGGCCAGCGATAACACACTTGTAGCGGCGAGCAGGGAAGTAATCAATATACGCATCATTAGAAGTCCTTTCTGCAATGAAAAAGGCAGGAAAATGAAAACATCCTAGCATAATCGCCTTTTTCCTAAATACTATGATCCACTGAGGTTACTGGTGTACAGCAACTAAAAATTGAGAAAATGAAAAGCATGTCACATGGCGAGCTGAATCCGGTGCTGGAACGCATGCAGCAAGAGAAGCGCGCGGTAGCGCTGAACTCTCTGCTGGCTGCCGTGGGCATTACATCATTGAAATTAATTGTAGGCGTGACCACGCGAAGCCTGGGCATTCTTTCTGAGGCGGCGCATTCCGGCCTGGACCTGGTGGCGGCGCTGGTTACGCTGCTCTCCGTGCGCGTCTCAGACAAGCCGGCTGATGCCGAGCACCAATACGGGCACGGCAAAGTAGAGAATTTCTCCGCGTTTATTGAGACCGGCTTGCTCCTGCTTACCTGCGTGTGGATTGTGTGGGAAGCGGTTCGCCGGCTCAGCGGACACCACAGCGTCCACATTGAGCCCAGCATTGCCGCCTTTGCTGTGATGTTCCTCTCAATGTTTGTCGATTGGTGGCGGTCACGCCGTTTGCAGAGGATCGCCCTCAAATATGACAGCCAGGCTCTGGAGGCTGATGCGCTGCACTTCAGCACCGATATTTTTTCCAGCGGCGTGGTGGCGCTGGGCCTTGCCCTGGTATGGGCGGGGGCGCACTGGCAAGTAGGGTGGCTCACCAAAGCTGATCCGGTGGCCGCGCTCATGGTTTCAGGCGTGATTGTCTATGTGAGTTCGCGGCTGGCACGACGCACCATTGATGCGCTGCTGGACGCTGCTCCGGCTGGATATCGCGGGCGCATTGTGGATGCAGCGCTGGCGGTGGATGGCGTAATTGAGGTGGAGCGCGTGCGCATTCGCCGGGCCGGCAATCGCTATTTTGCCGATCTGACGGTGGGACTAGCGCGCAACGTTACTTTCCAGCGCTCAGGCCAGGTAGTCGCGGAGATCACACGAGCGGTCCGTGACATTCTGCCGGATGCTGATGTGGTGATCCATTCCGTACCGCGTGAAACCGCGCATGAAAATATTTTTGACCGCATTCGCGCCGTAGCCTCGCGCAACAACTTCAGCGTGCATGACGTGAGCGTGCAAGACCTGGGCGGGCACCTGCATGTGGAGCAACATCTGGAACTCGACGAAACGCTCAGCCTGAAAGATGCGCATGACGTGGTAACAGTGCTGGAGGCGGAGATTCGCGATGATGTGCCGGAAATTTCCACGATCCTGACGCACATTGAAAGCGAGCCTTCCACGATTGAAACCGGCAACAAGGTGGTGCGTGACGCGGTGCTGGAGCAGAAGCTCAAGCCGATTGTGCTGGAATTTCCTGAGGTCGTAGACATGCACGATGTGGAGATCAAGCGTGTCCGCGGCAAGGTTTACATGTCTTGCCACTGCACCATGTCAGACGATCTGCCCCTGTCACGCGTGCACGACGTTTCTACCGAGCTTGAAATCCGCTTCAAGCAGGCCGCGCCGGAGTTGTTTAAGGTGCTGATCCATCCGGAGCCGCAAACGGACAACCGGAGATAGACAATTTTGCTCCTCTTCCACTATTTTCGTGCGCCTTTTCCATCGCAGAAGGGATTCTCTGCGTATCGCACGCCGGGCCTGGCGGTACACGGACCGTTGATTTTCGCTTTCTCGATTGCAGGTTTTGTTCTGTGCTGGCCGCATCCGATCTTGCGCGGCTTCCTGATTGTCTGGGCTTTGGCTGGGCTCTATCTGGGGCGCGACATAGCAATTCTGTGCCACTACAACCCGCTGCTGACGCTGATTTCCTGGGTTGCATTTGTTGCTGTTTTGCTCAAGACTGCTTCCATAGCAAGGTTTGGAGCTGCACACACTTTGCTCCCAGCGATACTCTCAGTCGGGCTTGGATTGACGCTGTTCCTTGTTGCCTTGGTGATGACGCGAGAGCGGGTGCCGAGCGCCCCCTAATGGATCTAGCGATCGAGTGGATGGATTGCTTTGGTTCTGCATTCCTCCGTGTCTCCCTGCCTCCGTGGTGAATGAGTTTGCTAGGGCTGCTTTCAAATAAAAGCCGGGCACCGCTGCCCGGCCTTCATTAACCAACGGAAAGACGAGGTTATTCCTTTGGCTGACCGGCTTCGTGCTTGAGTTCGAGCATCTGCTCGGTCCTGAATTTTACGCCTGCCGGCGGCTGGAAGAGGGAAGGATCAGGCTCGCTGCGGCTGATATTGGTGAGCCGGAATACGGTCTCGCCGATGCGCGGATCAGAATGCTTGCGCAGAACCACGGTGTGCAGCTCGGGCGAGGTCCAAATTTCGGTGACGATCTCAATCGGGCGGTCATTCCCGATCTGTCCCGCGGGAATGGTGATCGTATCGCGCCGGCCTTCGGCGGAAACGCCCTCGATGGTCTGTGTGCCTAGGTCTTCATGCTTGAGCGCTTTGGACACATCTACCCATTTTTCGTCCGCGCCGGGCTTGATGACAATCGTTCTTTCCTGCACCGCGCCATTGCTTTCAATTTTTCTGTCGTGCACAACGCCCTGTTCGGTGATCAGCTTCTGGATCTGCGGATTGTTTTTCCAGCTCTGCTCGTTCTTGACGATCTTGCTGCCCTCGTTGCCTGTAATTACGTACTGCGTATGGGTAGTCGGATCATTGATGAAGAAAGTTTTCGGAGCGTCCACTGCGAGCGGGCCGATGCGGTGGAGCGAAGTTTCGCGCCGGGTGCGGCCCTGGCTATCACGGGCCACCAGTCCGGAGTTTTTGTTCACGATGCGATTTCCGTCCGCCAGAGTCTGCGTGGTTTCAGTCACCGCGGTGGCTGTATACGGAGCGCCGGTGATGGTTTCGCCGGCGACGGCAAGTTCGGTGGAGAAGAATTCCACCTGTCCGGGCAGTGCCTCGCGCTGGAACATGAAGTCAGGACCGGGCGAGAACACAGTAATCGGATCATTCTGCACGAACGTGAAAGTGCGGTTTTTTTCCTTGGGAGCCGATTCCTGGGCGGCAATGGTCCCCGCCAGCAGCGCGCCGGCCAATAAAATGGCAATGCGATTCATGGGCAAATCTCCTTAATTATTTATTGCACTAATCTCACCGCGTAAGCGGTGCCGTCCTGGCCTACGACAAAATCTGCTGTCATGCGCCGCTCGCCGGCATCAGCCAGCATCGGCGCTCCCATCTTCCACAGTGCACTGGCGGGTAACTGCACGCGTACCACCTGCAGGTCCTCCATGGGGACCGTGGGGTCGTAAGCAGGGAGCGCCAGGAATGCGCGGTTCTCTTGAGTGCTCACCGATTTGGGCGAATGCGGCCGCCCCACTGCTCTTTGCGGCTGCTTCGGCACGGTGGCAACGATTGGCGCAGCCGGAGACGATGTTCCCTGATCACTGTGAGTCAATGCCCGGGCAAAATTTTCCCGACTGGAATGGCGCTGCAATAACGGCCGCGATGACCAATAGGCCGCCAACACCAGGCAAGCAGCCACTGCCAGTATTCCGATTGTCCGACGCCGTCTTCGCTGCGCGTGATGGCGGCGAAATTCACCCAGCAGTCCAGTGGCAACTTCCGGCGGCGCAGACTGAAGTGAAGATGCTGCCAAACGCCGCAGAGCATCTGTCAGCCGTTCGGATTGTGGATCTATTTCGCGCATTTTTGCCAACTCGGTTTGGTCTTCACCAGCTTCATCTTTAACATCGCTCGCGCACGGTGCAACCGTGAAGCCACCGTGCCAGGCGAGCATTCAAGAATGGCAGCGGCATCGGCATAGTTCATCTCTTCCAGATCGCAGAGCGCAACCACCTCGCGATATTGTTCCGGCAGCGCCAGAACGGCCTTGCGCAGGCCCTCCAGCAGTTCAGCGTTGCTCAGATCGGCCAGCACATCAAGATCACAGGCCAGGGCAGCCTCAGCGTTGCCATCGAAAGCCTCATCGTCAATTGGCAGATCGAGCCGCGAGCGTTGCACGATCCGCCGCGTAAGGTTGCGCGCAATGCCAAACATATAGCCCGCGACCGTGCCCTTGTCCGGCTCATAGCCTTTCGGCTTGTTGATAAGAAGCATGAAAACTTCTTGTGTTACCTCTTCTGCCGTGGCGTTGTTGCCGCTCATGTGCAGAACAAACCGGTAAAGCGGGCCCTGATAGCGCTTATAGAGGCAGGTAAACGCCGTCTCATTTCCCTTGGTGAGCTGCCGAAGCAGCTCCTGGTCCGCGGCTGGCGATTCTGCCATGGCTTTGTTCGCAACTGCCTTCCTGGCTCCTGTTATCCATTGCGCGGATTGGAAGAATCGTTCCATTATTTTTGTCGCTGCGCTCCAAACCGCCTAAGAACGATCACCGCTTGGACTCTTCTGCTCCTGAGATACGCGCTTCGCCGCGTGGTCGGGTTCAGCGCGAACTGCCCGCCTTGGTCGCTGCGCTCCAAACCGCTTAAGAACGATCACCGCTTGGACTCTTCTGCTCCTGAGATACGCGTTTCGCCGCGTGGTCGGGCTCAGCGCGAACTGCCCGCCTTGGTCGCTGCGCTCCAAACCGCTCAAGAGAAAAGCTTTGAGTTAGAGCGTTCTGCTCCTGAAGACAGGCAACTCACACCCCAACCCGCGCAAAACCGGCGCGGTTTGGGGACCCCGGCTCACCGCGCGAGCCGGGCTCGCTGCCTATGGACTTTTCGCTCAAAAGTGAGACGTTCAGGCTGGGTTTCAGTTATCAGGGATCTGTGGGGTTACACTTTTGACTATGGAATGGTTTGAGAACGAGGATTTCTGGCGGGATTATTACCAGTACATGTTTTCCGAAGAGCGATTTGCCGCTGCGAAGGATGAAGTCAGCCGCATCATCGATCTGACGCACTTGAGCGGTGGGCATCTCCTGGATCTTTGCTGCGGGCCGGGACGCCACGCCGTGGAATTTGCACAGCGCGGGTTTCAAGTAACGGGAGTTGACCGTTCCGCATTTCTGCTGGATCGCGCGCGCCAGCACGCCCTGGCAAGCGGCGTCTCAGTGGAATGGATCAATGAAGATATGCGGCGCTTCCTCCGTCCGGATAGCTTTGATCTGGTCTGCAATCTCTTTACCTCATTTGGCTACTTTGAAGATGAGCAGGACGATCTGACGGTCCTCAAGAACATTCATCGCAGCCTCCACGATCATGGAGTGCTGGTGATGGAAATGATAGGCAAGGAGCGCCTGGCGCGAACATGGCAACCTGCCATGTGCTTTGACCTGCCGGACGGTTCCATGATGGTGCAACGCCCGCAGGTGCGGAACGATTGGTCGCGAGTGCGTACCGAATGGATCCTGATAAAAGACGGCCAGAGCAAGAAAGCGGTCTTTGAGCACTGGATTTATTCCGGCCGCGAACTCAAAGAACGACTGCTAAGCTGCGGGTTCAAACAAGTGGAGTTGTTCGGAAATACGCTGGGTGTGCCGTACGACGTGGATGCTCAGCGACTGGTGGCGGTGGCGCGGAAGTGAAGCTGCTGGCAGCTTCAAGGTCAGCAGGTGACGATTCTGTAGGTTTTGGTTCGCAGGATTCTACCCCAGAAATAGGAACTCAACCGCGCAACGGATTATTTTTTTCGTGAAACGAAACGAGATCTTTCGTCACTATGATATTAAGAATTGCTTGCTGAATTTCTGCCCATATTCTTCTTCTGAAGGAGAGGCTCGATGACTGTCCCGAAATGGTGGCTCGCCCTGGCTCTGGTGCTTGCTCTTGGCACATCGCATTGCGCTGGGTTTGACCGGAGACATTTTCGCGATGCGGAGGTGCCCAAAGAGGTGCTTTCCGCCAGGACCATTGCCATCATTGCACGAGTCATCGGCGCGCCGGAGACCCCGGTGGCGGAGTATAAGGCCCGCATTGAAGCAAGCGCCCTGGCAGAAATCCAAAAGCGAGGCCGCTTTCAGGTGGTTGCAGATCCCACCAAAGCCGATCTTGTCTGCCTCATGATTGAGTTTTCCGATGAGTATTGGCGCGAGTCTTTTTCCGAAATCCACGGATTCATGGAATGGGGCCGGGCCATTCAGTGGGTGAATGCGCGCCCTGACGCCATCATTGTCATGAAGGGCGGCAACTACGCGGAGCGGGATGCCAGGCCAGTATGGATGAAAACCAACTATCATCATTTTGTGTACCGGAAGAAAAACCGGGAGTCAACTCCGGACTGGATGATGAAGGATTTCCTCAAAGCCTTTGAGAAGGCTGAAAAGAAAAACCCCTCTGCGGATGAGAAGGAAACCGATGAAGCGGAACTCACGGACGAGGCCGCCGCAGATAGCTCTACACCTGGCGGAACCGATCCCGCGAACCGGCGGCAAGTGTTTTGTCCGGCCCATCAGCGGTGTCCTATTCCCCGCGAACTCTATTCCGCCAGGAACGTGATGATCTGCGAGATTGACAAGTGCAACGACAAGTACATGCAGAAATATGTGGAATGGGGAAAGCGGTGGAGCCTGGTCGACGATCCGGCGCAGGCCGATCTGGTGCTTGTGATATGCACAACACCTTCCCGGGGGGCGGTCCGGGGAAAGGTTTCATACAGTAGTCTCTACGTTTTTAAAGGTGGAAGACAGCCGGCCTGGGATTCATTGCTGCTCTACACCGAGTTCGATAGGGATAATGAATGGACGCTGAAGCGCTTCCAGAAATTTATCTTTGAGGCCCACTGACACAGGACTGGAAAGCAGCCCGGCTCGTGGCGGGTCCATCCTCTCGCTGATTCCAAGCTCCGGCATCTATCGCTTTCGGCTTAGCGGAAAGTGATTCGAGAATGCCAAATTCGTTGGCTTACAGCCAGATGATCACCTATCCAGAAATCCTGTATGCAACTGAGGGCTGCTTCCTGTAATCGCTGCTACCGTATGATAGAGTTTTTGCGCGCGGAGGGCCCATGGTTGAAGCCCAAGTAACCTGGACGGATGGCGAACGCTTTGTCGGCAGCGCCAGCAGCGGCCATGCCATTGTGATTGACTCCGATCGCCAGCGAAACACCGCGCCCGGGCCCATGGAACTGATGTTGATCGGGCTGTGCGCCTGCACCGCGACAGACGTTGTCAGCATCCTGCACAAGAAGCGAGAGGCGTTTACCGGAGTGAATGTGCGGGCAGAGGCGGAACGAGCCACTGAACCTCCGACAGTTTACAAATCGATCAAGCTCATCTATACAATTTCCGGGCAGGTTTCACGCAAAGCCGCGGAGGATGCTGTGCGGCTTTCAGAAGAAAAGTATTGTTCGGTTTCCGCCATGCTCAACAGCACGGCTCGGATCACCACGCAAGTGAACCTGACTGAATCGGCGGAAATAGCTGGGAATGCTGTGAAAAAATGAAACAAAGTGAAACGCAACGGTGCGGTAACGAATCATATAAACAGACGGGGAAGGAGTTTCATGACACAGAAAAAGGTTGTGGTTTACAGCCAGCCCGGCTGACCGCCGTGCACATGGGCTGAGTCCTACCTTTCGGAGAAAGGGATTGAATTTGAAGTGAAAGACGTAAGCAGAGACCAGCAGGCAGTCTTTGAGCTAGTCCGCACCTATAACAGCCGTTCTACTCCCACCATTGTGGTTGGCGGACAGGTCATGATTGGGTTTGACCAAGAGAAACTGGACAAAATGCTTGCAGAGTAGTTCCGGCAGCAAAGCCATACCAAGCCCCGCCGCGGAGTTGGGACATCCGTGGTGGGGCTATTTCTTTATTGCCGCAGCCTCGCTCTGCTGGGGCGCTGCAGCCACGTTTGGCAAGGCAATTTTTAATGCCAGCCTGTTCGCCGGGCGGCCACTCATCTCTCCCGTGGTGCTCACAGAGATTCGAACCGTCTTCACTGTGCTGTTGTTCGGGCCGTTCCTGCTGATGCGCTTTGGCAAGAGCATCTTTAATATCCGCAAAAATGATTTGCTGATCTGCATGCTGGTAGGAACGCTGGGCGTGGCCTGCTCCAATTATTTCTATTATCTGGCAGTGCAGAAGACCACGGTTTATCTGGCCATTACGGTGCAATACACCGCTCCCGTGTGGGTGCTGCTTTATGTGGTGCTTCGCGGACGGGAAAAAGCTACAGCGCAAAAGATAATTGCGGTGCTGGTGGCGATGGCTGGAACTGCATTGGCCATCGGCGTGTTTCATGCCGATACTAAGGCCAGCGCTCTGGGCGTTGGCGCGGCGCTGCTGGCGTCGTTTGGCTATGCTTTCTATAACGTCGCGGGACAGGGGCTGGTAACGCGCAATCATCAGCTTACAACCATGTTTTATGTGCTTTTAAGTTCCGCTGTGCTGTGGCTGGTGGTGAATCCGCCGTGGCGGCTGGTGGCAGGGCATTACAGCTCAGGACAATGGGAATTTCTATTCGCATTTGCCTGCCTCTCCATGCTGCTGCCTTACATCCTTTACTTCAACGGGCTGCGATATCTGGACCCAACGCGCGCGGTGATTACAAGCTGTCTTGAGCCGGTGTTTGCCATTCTTTTTGCTTTCATTTTTATTCACGAGCGTCTGAGCACTTTACAGGTGGTTGGAATCATGGCGGTTCTGGCGGCGACGGTCATGGTCCAGGTAAAACCAAAGCGCCGCCCTTTGGAGAATGCATAAAAAAGGCGGCCCGCAGGCCGCCAGAGAGAGAAAGAAGGCAAAGCTTTAGAAATATGAGCTCTGGTTCAGCCACTGCACGCGCTGGACTGTAGTGGTGGCATGGGCTGAAGTAAGAGCGCCCAGGGTGAGGTGCGTTGACGGGAACCAGGGCGGAGCAAAACCGTTTTGCGAATAGCGGCGATCGAAGAACACGTTTCTGGTGGTGGTAGCAATATTCTTGATCTGGTTCTGAATACGTCCACCAACGATGGTGAGGGTGTTGATCTGCGCGCCCACGTTAACCAGGCCGCCGGTACCGTTCGCAGAAATCGTTGCCAGCGAGGCATCGATTTCCAGATTGCCGTTGGCCTGCTTGTTGTTCAACTGAACATCGCCTGTGGCGGTGAAGATGCCGAGCGCCTGGCCGTTGTTGTTGTTCGGGATAAGGGTATCGGCAGGCTCGCCGGGAATCTGGTTCTGGGTAAGCGTTACGGGTTCGGTCTTGTACAGAATGTCGCCGGTCACAGTGACGTTGGAAGCGGCAGTAACTGTAACCGCGCTGGTGTCATTGATGGCGGGCAAGCCCTGTCCTGGTCCGGAAAGCGAGTTGATGTTGCCATCAACATACAGCATGGTCTGTGGCGTGGTTGCAGCGGTGACCGGGTCGGTGGAGTGCGGAACCCCGACCAGGTTCAGCGTATTCCCGCCGGATATGACGGTAGTCGCATTGTTGCCCGGATCTACAACCACCTTAGTCACCGTGGCCGGACTTCCCTGGCTGATGGTATAGACCTGCTGTGGCGTGCCGTTGGGATATGTTGCAGTTGGAGGGCCGGTTGCCGTGGAGAGCACAACGTTGGTCACAAGGCTGGGATTGCTTTCAACGTAGATTCCGCCACCGGTCAGTGTCGGCTGGCCGTCCACCGTGGTGTAAGGCAGATAAACGCCGGAATTTGCGCCCGATGAAGGATAGGATGTGCCACTCACGTTTTTCAAGGCGTTGTGCAAATCGCTGTTGTTGACTGCACTGCTGTTCGTGCCTTGTCCATCGAGCACAGCGCGTTTCTGGTTAAAATCATTCTGCGGTAGCGGAACAGTGGGTTGGCCAGTCTGGAAGCCGGCCTGGAACTTAGGAGCAATGGTCTGTCCACCCAGCTTGTCAGAGGTGGCATTCAACTGGTCACACTTGCTGCTGAATTGGTAACCGGCATCCGCTGAGGCGCTGCCCACCGTATCGGTAAAGATGTAGCCGCCTGAAGTTCCAAAGGTCCACGCGCCATTGGTAAAAGCCGGGCCAGAGATGGTTCCAGGCACCAGGGTCGAGTTGCAGATGTTCCATTGATCGATGAACATACCCCAGGCAGCGAAGCTGGTGGTGCTGTTCACGGGAATCAGGGTGGCATTCACGATGATACTGCCGCGGTCTGTCAGGGTTGTGGCTTGCGTGCCCTGAGCCTGGCCAATGGACTGGAGCGTGTAGTTATAAACGTATTTGTAACCCGTGACCGGGCCAGTAGGAGCCTGGCAGGTGCCGGCTCCGCCGAGAACCGTGCAACCGTTGGGAGCGAGAGCAAACGTTCCCGTGACCTGATATTTGCCCGGCCATGAAGAAGCAGATTGCCCCTGACCGGTATAAGTAGTGTAACTTCCACCAAACTGATTGTTCAGGCCGGTTTGGATGGTTGTATCTGTCCCGTTCGGGATTGGCTGCGAGGTGATTCCGAACGATGCCGGAATCGCGGCGACAACCTGGTCCTGCATATAGGTTCGCGCTGCGTTCAGACCGGAATCAGCAGCATAGAATGAGCCACGGAAATTGCGATAGTAGCCGTTGATCAGCATGTCTGACCTTACGGAGAGCACCATGGCCAGGCTCAGGCCGGTCAGCAGCATGAGAAGCAGCAACGTGGTGATCAGGGCCACACCGCGCTCCCGCTTGTCTTTCCGCTGGGGAGATTTCAATAGTCTGTGGTTCTGAAGTCGCATTGTTGCCTCCTAGTCATTCATGCTGAGGTTTCGCGGGTTGATGACCACGGAAACGCTCTCAATCTTGTACGGGCCGCCATCAAACGTATTGCGGAAATTGCTGGCGCCGTCAACGTTGGTGCGCCCGATCAGCGAAACGCGGATAGCGCGCACACGTTGCCAGTCATACTGGTAGCTGGAGGAGTCAAAGCTGTAAGTATTGTCAGTGGTGCCGTTCCAGATTGACGCGCCGACCTTGAATCCGATCACTTGCTCAGAAACCACGTTGGTTACGCCGCTCTGGGTACGCGTGAGTTTGGGATCGGTGGGGTCAGTCGCATCCACGGAATAGGTGATGGGCGCAAGCTTCAATACCCAATCGGTATTGCAGAACTGAGTGCCCAGCTTGTTGTTGTCCGCGTCATTGGAAAGCGCAAGTGGATCGTTGGCAACGGTGTTGGTGCCGTCAGCGCCAGTTGGATTGTGGGCCAGCTTGACCTTGCCACCGGTAATTGAGCCATCACTGGTAAGGATGGTGGTAGTCATCTGCGACCCATCACTTTTTACAAGCAAAACCTGGTCGCCGGTATGAAAGTCTCCCGCGAGCTGTGAAAGCGTGGTGGCCCCAACGGGAGTAATGAAAAGGCTGGACGACGTTGAAGACACACAGTTCGCGCCGATATCCTGCGGATTTGAAGGCGGCGTGTTCTGGTCAATAGCGATCACGTTAAGCCGGTCAAAGCATGTAGGGCCATAGCTGAAAGTGGTTGCGTCAAAGCAGCCGGTTCCGGGCGCACTGTTCACAATGGTGATGCCGATGGGCCAGGCAGGTATATTCACGCCCTGGTAATAACCGGTTCCGGCGTTAACCACGTCAATCTGCATCTGGGCCACGGCGTTGCGCATGGAAATGTTCAAGCCGGTCTGGTTCTGCTGTGAGGTAAAGATCGGCACATGCTTTTTGACC
>DASTCT010000302.1:0-4831 GCA_035710845.1 Candidatus Angelobacter sp. | reverse complement strand
CGGAACCTCCATTCTGGCCTCATGGATACTGATTGTCTTGTTCCTGCGGCCCAGCATGGACACGCTGAAAAAAGTGTTTGCGCGCACCTTTAAGCAGATGTGGGGCGCATTGCTGGTGGCTTTCTTTATCTTTGCCATCGCCTACATCTTTGTGTTTGCGGGAATGGCCAATTCGCTGGCTTTCGGGTTCTCCAAAGTCGGAACGGCCTTCGTCGTACTTGCCCCTATTCTGGGATGGATTGGCGTGGCCCTCTCCGGCAGCAACACATCCACGAATGCCATGTTTGGCCCCATCCAGGCAGTCACTGGAAAACTGCTGGGCCTGCCTCCGCTGCTTGCGCCAACCCTGAACTCGCTGGGCGCGGAAGTGGGCAAGCCGATTGCACCGCAAACCGCCAGCGTGGGCGTCTCCACCAGCAAGTTTGTTCGCAGTGAAGGTGAGGTAATCCGCCACAACATGGCGTGGACGCTGATCGTCCTGGGCTATCTCATCCTGATTGGATTGCTCTTCTACTTTGTGTTCCCCAAGGAGATGAGCATCTAAAAAAACTGGATTAAAAGCAGTATTTTCACAGTAAACACCGCCGGAAACGGCGGTGTTTGTTTTTGCATAGCTATTCGATTCACGAATGCTGTTGCCGCCGGGTTTGAAATTATCCATGAGATATTGAAATGCTACGCAAGACCGCCTTATCTTGATCTAAGAATGACTGACACAACTGACGTCGCGAGCGAGATCATTGCGCGTCGCCTTCTCAGGCAGGCTGAGTGGTGTGAAAAGCTGGGCTCAAGGCTGTATTCGCAACTCCTGCGTGAATCTGCGGCGGATGTCCGCGGCTTAGGGGTGTGCTGGACGGTTCTACAGGATCATCACGCTGATCCGCCGGGATCAGCGCTTGCTCTGCGCTTTCTGGGTGCAGTCCACCGGCTTGTTCTCGAAGGCAAATCATCACAACTTGCTGCCTGTTATCCATCCATGGGCGGCGATGTCGGCTGTGATGAGTTCTGGCCCCGCTTCCAGAGATTTGTGGGCAAACATGAAACCGAACTGCGCCGCTTGGTTCATCTACCGGTGCAGACAAATGAAGTGAGCCGTTGTGCGGCGCTGCTGGGAGGATTTCTTACTGTCAGCCAGCGTACTGGCCTGCCTCTGCGCTGCTTGAGATGGGATCGTCGGCCGGTCTGCTGCTTCGCTGGGACCATTACCGTTACGACGAAGGAAACGAAGGATGGGGTGATCCTGCTTCGCCAGTGCATATTTCCGGTGCATTTGCAGGCGCTTGGCCAGGCTTCAACAATACGGTAAGGGTTGCCGAGCGCCGCGGCTGCGACAATTCCCCAATTGACCCGACTACAGAAGAGGGGAAACTAACATTGCAGTCGTACGTCTGGCCAGATCAGGTGAAACGCTTTCATCAGCTTGCCGCTGCCATTGAGGTAGCAAGAAAAGTGCCTGCACAAATAGATAAGGCCAACGCGGCTGACTGGATCGAAATGATGCTGGAAGGTGAATCCAAAAATGTAGCCACCGTTGTCTATCACTCGATTGTGTGGCAATACCTTGTGCCTGCCGATCGAGCACGGATTCAACGAGCAATTGAATCAGCAGCACTGAGCGCAAGTCCTGATAGACCGCTTGCGTGGCTTCGTTTTGAACCTGCTGAGCGCCATGCTGAAGTCCGGCTGCAGTGCTGGCTTGGTGGAGATGACCAATTGCTTGCGCAATCCGCTTTTCATGGAATGCCGGTCAAGTGGTTAGGCAATAAGAATTGTTGAGCATAGGCTGACTTTATAAAGTATTAGAACCCATCTCATAAATACCTCTTCAGCAGGATGAGGACACAAGCAAGCTGCACCATGCCGAAGAAGTTGTCATCGTGATATTCCCATCGTGTGACTACACGACGGAAGTTATGGAACCAAGCGAAAAGGCGTTCGATTTTCCAGCGACGACGATAGCGCCGGAAAAGGCGGCCATCTTGGGTCTTGGTCTTGCTGCGGTTCTTCTTGTGGGGTGCGATCAACTCCACTCCATGATTTTGGCGCAGTTCCTGGTCTAAAGGATCGCTGTCGTAGGCTAAGTCGCCGATCAGCTTTTTGGGCAATTGCGGCGCGCAGCAGCTCTGTAAGGTGGGTTCTACGAGCTTGGTTTCGTGCGGCGAAGCGCTGGCCACGTACACGGCGATAGGAAGACCATGGCCGTGTGCAATTGCCATGATCTTGCTCCCTTTGCCGCACTTCGTTTTACCAATGCTAGAGCCCCCTTTTTGGCTTCGCTGAAGGAAGCATCGATCGGTCCTTCCTCCAAATCGATCTTGCCGCGATCCACCAAGTCCTGCAGCACCAAGCGCAAAATCGCCGTCAAACGCCCACTGCTCTGCCATCGCTGGAACCGCCGATGACAGGTCTGGTACGGAGGATAGCGCTTGGGCAAGTCCTGCCACGGCGCTCCGGTGCGCAAAATCCAGAGAACACCATTGAGCACCGCGCGTGTATCCTGCCACGGTCTTCCCCGGCCGTCTTCTCGCACATACTCCTGCAGCAGCGGTTCCAACACCTTCCATTGCGCGTTGCTCAGGTCCATACTCAGTTTGGCGGAAGCAATCGATCAGAGTCTCTCCTTATATGAACCCGACGTGTCGTAAAATCAACCTGTTTCATCCATTTACCCATTTATGAGATGGGTTCGAGTTTCAACTACGCATCAGCTTTCCACTCGTTTGTATCTCTGTGAAAATTCATCAATCGTTCTAGCTGTCATATCAATGAACCGAAATGGGAATTTAAGCGAAGTTTAATGGCATGTTTCCGCTGGTTTTCTTTGACGCGCGCTTTTCCTGTTATTACGGTAATTAAGATGGAAGCAGCTTCGAGAAGAAGTTTGGCCTCGAAGTTAGAAGGATAAAAGCAGACGCCGTGGATCTGCACGATTTCTTCTGCTGGTTTCCTGGCTGATTATTCATCATCTGTTTTCAAGGAGGAATTGTGACGTTGAATCGCCTGCGGAACTATTGGAAGGGCCGGAGCATAATTTCCGGCATCTTCGGCGCATTGGTTTTCAGTCTGCTCGCTTCAGCCAACGCTGGAGCCACTCAAATCCAGATCTATGGCGCTTGGCATTGCGGCAACGATGCATGTACCTGGGGCACGGTCCGCGATCTCACGGACTTTGATACAAAGAACCATTGGCTGATTGACCGGGGGGATGGAGTTCCATCCGTCAATCTTGTGGTGCTGTCTTTTGTCGATCCGGTCAAACTTCTCAACCAGACCACGGACGCGCAGACCGTGAATGGCATTCCTATCGGCATGAACTCGCAGATTGTGAGCTACTTTACCAGCAAAAACATCAGGGTCATGCTGGCGATCGGCGGCATTACTTTTGTCAGCAACTGGGATAGTGCTTTGGCGTCGAACCCAACACAATTGGGATTGAATGCCGCAGCGGCCGCTAAAAATCTGGGCGTTGGAATTGAGATCGACTATGAAGAGAACACCAGTCCGAACTTAACCGGCCTGCAGGCGTTCATCAATGCCTATCGCTCGCAGTTGCCGTATGACGCCACAGGAGCTAATCCGGCGGCACGCCTCACCATCGACGTAGGCGCCGGAGATCGTTTTCTCATCCCCATTGATCAAATGGCCACGTCGCAATGGCTCACCACTACCAATCCTGTCCTTGATTATGCGAATGCCCTGGTTCCGAGCAAGCAGCCAACCAGTGCTTCCGCGGCGGAGAGCAACTGGCTGGAACATGTGGATGGCAAACCCAATTTTGCGCCGCCGATTCCGCCTCTGGCGCCCGCCAAATTTACCGGCAGCTTATATATCACCGACAGTACGAAAGTCATTCCTGAATGCAACAACTTCAACTCTTCATTAGAAGATTCAACCGGAAGTTTTGTGCAAACTGTGGCGCCGGCGGGAGCGGGAACAACTTCAGGCATGTTGGGATATATGTTCTGGGCAGCAGAGTGTCCTTCCACGCGCAACGTCTGCACCACACCGCCAAATAGTTGCCAGGGTGGAGTAGGGACAGGAGCTAAGACCTATACCATTCCCATACCGATGCCATCGCTGCGCCAACAATGATGGCGGAACTCTGAGCGAAGTTGGAGGATTTATAGCAAAAAAAGGAGATTGAAATGACGAATGAAAAAGATAACCGAGTACTGGGTCGCATTGGCGCTCGTGAGTTGAGCGATCAAGAAACACAAAGCGTTAAAGGCGGAGTCGTCACGCTAGCGCCATGCTCAGCGCCTAGCGCGCAGTTTCCAAACGGGGACGGAGTGCCAGCAGATTGCGGCGGCGTGTAGCGCAGTTAATATTTTGAAAAAACCGCGCGGGGGATGCGCAGGTGTCACCCGCGCAATTTCCACAGATCAGCAGGACAAAAGAAAGTGAAGATCATAGTTCTGGGAAGAGGAGAACGATAGCCCATCAAAGTGACTCTGGAATATGACTGGCAGAGGACTAGCCGGCGATGATGTGATAACACTGTTTCCCTGGAACACAGTGGAGCATATTGTATGCAGACGGGATTTAGGTAGCAGAGGAAACCACGGCAATTCTTGCCAGAGGCCGAGGTTCGCTGCGATCGACAAGGAATGATTCGAGCAAGGTACGCAGATAGCGGTATTGAAGGTCCTGAATATAATGTCCGGCAGCAGCCATGCGGATACGGGTGTTCTTGACGCGCGTGGCAGCGAGTAGCTCAGTAGCGGCAACGTCGCTCGCAATGTGATCATCATTCCCAGTGATGACCATCAACCGATTTGTTAATTTTGCCAGTTTCTGACGAAGCGGGTAAATCGCATCCGAGGCCAGCCTG
>DASTCT010000301.1:0-1261 GCA_035710845.1 Candidatus Angelobacter sp. | reverse complement strand
AGAGAGACAGACTGTTTTTGCCGCTGATGCGTGTTCGCGGTGGTACCGCGGTCTTCTTTATGGGATGAAGAAAGCGCCCGGAATTTTTCCATCTATTGATATCTGCATAAATAATGTAACGCATTAGGACAACCAACAAGGCAGGTCCGATTGCAGGATACAGCCGCGCAGCTTGTTGGCAGAGGTGCGAATTCCATTGATAGAGCGAACCACGTCTTCCATCAACTCCTCTAAATCGCGAGGACAACTGTTGGCCAGTTCCCGTTTCGCTAACGACCAGACTCCTTCGTCTGGATTCAGTTCCGGTGCGTAAGAGGGAAAATGCTCCAGTTGCAACCGTGGATGCTTCTGTAGCAGCCTCTTGATAGGCTGACCTTGGTGGGTGGGAGCATTGTCCAGCACCACAATCACTGAACCTTTCAAATGCCGTAGCAGTTCGCGCAGGAAGCAGCAAACCTCTTCCTGCCCGATGTTGTCAAAGAACAGCAGGTAATAAAGCGACAGGCGCTGGCGCTTCGGACTTACAGAAATTCCGGAAATGACTGAGATTTTCTCCCGTTTCCCCTGCCGATGATAGTGAACCGGAGTCTGGCCTTGCGGAGCCCAGGTGCGAACTAGATTGGGAATCAACTGGAAGCCCGATTCATCAGCAAAGACTATATGGGCGCCCATCCGCGCAGCCTTTTTTTTATACGCGGCCAGTCCTTCTTCTTCCACTGCTCAATGGCTTTCTCGTCCCGTTCCAGAGCCCGCCGTTCCGGCTTCTGCGGGCTCCACTGCAAGCTGTGCATCAGGCGTCCTACATGATCGCGATGATACTGAACTCCAAACTCGCGCTGCACCAACTCGGCAATACGGGCTGTGGTCCATAGATTGGTGCGGTAGCCATAGGCCATGGCTCCGCGCAGCAGCAGGCGCACCAACCGCTTTTTCTGGCGTGCATCCAGCTTCGGCGGCCGACCGGGAGAAAAACGTACCTGCAATGCTTCTTCGCCGCCCTCTTGCCGGGCGTCGCGCCAGCGCATCACTGAACTGGCCCCACATTTCATCTGCCGCGCAACTTCATTGATGGACAGCCCAGTATCCAACAATGCCAACGCTCTCCTACGCCGATTTTCCAGCAGATCGGCACTTCCTTTGGGTCGGGGCATAGTAATTGAAGCGGAGAAGAGAGCTTTCTATTATTGCATTATTTATGCAGATGTCAATAGGTGGCGAAGAGGTTGACCCGCGTAACTTAGGACATATTTATCTACCTCCT
>DASTCT010000300.1:0-6412 GCA_035710845.1 Candidatus Angelobacter sp. | reverse complement strand
GTGCCCAGAAAGCTCATCAGCTCGGTAGAGTTGAGTGAGACGCCGGCAAGAATGGCCACGGTCTCAATGCCTTCCCGAAAAACCATGAGAAAGACAAAGGCAAACAGCCCCCACTTAGAGCCGGAGCCGGCCAGGGAACCGACGCGCGATTCAATTTCACCTTTCAGCTTGCGGGCTGTGCGCATCATAAAAACAATCATGCCAATCACCAGGACGGCGGCAATCAACATGACCCAGCCTTCAAAGGAATCCTGGGTGATGGGCAGATAAGAGAGCACGATAGCGCCAGCCACGCTACCGACCAGGGCGGCAATCAGGGCTGCATAGACGGTGCGGCGCAGGTCAGAGCGCCCAATTTTGGCCAAATACACCAGGGTAATGCCGACAATGAGCGCGGCTTCTACGCCTTCCCGCAATGTCACCACAAGAGCAGAAAACATGGTTCCGGAATGGTTCTAATTGAAAATGAATTTCAATTTCAATTTCAATTAAAAATTGTACCCACCCGGAAGCGGCAGAGTCAATAAATTGAAAATGCAGGAGAAACATGGATTTGGCATATCCATACCTGTCAGCTTATTAACATGCTGATTCCAGAGCTTCTGGCGAACATCCTGTTTCGGGAATAACGCTTCTTATTTTTGTGCAAGGCTTGCAAATCCGGACTTTGACCTCAGCAGAAGAGCTGGTGCAGTTGCGCCCAATATGGGAAGCCATGTGCGCAGGCAGCGATTACACCATCTTTCAAAACTTTGACCTTAACCTGCTTGCGGCAAGGATGTTCGCCGACAGGGAACAGCCTTGCATTGTTTGCGCTGAAGCCTCTTACGGAGTTGCCATCATTCCCGCCGTGGTTCGTCACCAGGATGCTTCGTTGAGACTGCTGGGAGACGAGCTATTTGACTATCGTTGCTTTCTTCACCAGAGCGAACCGGAGGTCTTAGGTGCAGCTTTGTCCGTTCTGGCTGAGCGTGGCCTGCCCTTGGAAGTTGTAGCCATGAGAGAAAAGGAAGCCGCAGCTTTGCCCCAAGAATTATCTTTGGTTCCTTTTTGTGCAGCGCCAGCCGTCTCAAGCCGGGAGATCTCGGCGGAAAATTTTGCAGTGAAGCACTTGCGGCTGGCGCGCAACTTGCGGCGATTGGGTCGCGTTGGTTTTGCGTTGCACAGCTATCGTGGAGACTATCCGGGGCTGCTACGATTTATTTATCAGAAGAAAGCAGCCCAGAGCGCAAGCAGCTTGTTCCACGATCCTTTGCGAGTTGAGTTCATGGTGAATGCGGCAACGATGATACCCAATTCATTTGAGATATTTACTCTGGAAGACGAGGCGTCTATTGCCGCTGCGGTTGTGACGTTACGTGAGAATGGCTGCCGCCGTTTTTATACCGGATGGTTTGCGCCTGAATTAGAGAAGCATTCTCCTGCGCTCTCTTTGATTTACGAAATCACGCGGCAATCACTGGAGGCAGGTTTGGATTGCGATTACATGACAGGTGAGCAGCCGTACAAGCTAAGATTGGCCACAAGTTCAGTGCAACTGTATCGGCTGCGGGCGAACGCAGAGGAACTCACAGCAGCAGGTCGCACTGAGGCGATTCAAGCAGCATGAGCGTTTTCCGCTATCTCTAGTCCAAATTTCCCAAATGTTTCAAAAATTGTTTGGCTTCGGCCAACTGGGGGAAAAGTTTTTCTTCTTCCTGGAATGCCGGCGGATGAACAGATCGCCTGCTGCCGCGGAGCTTTACGGGATGACGCAGATGCAACATTTCGTGATAAACGAGATATTCAATGGCGTAACGCGGTACCACAGCGCGGTCAAAGATCCTGCTGACGACGATGGTGTTATGTGCAGCATCGTAATGGCCAAGTCTCCTCAGTGACTGCTTGCCACTCCAGGTCATCTGCGGTCGTGCCATCAGGCCGTGAAAGAAGCGCAAGTTTAGCGCTTCAAAAACCTCGTCAAGATCGTAGTGCCTGCCCTTTGGACCTTCAATGCGCTTGCGACCCCGCAATTGCCGGATCAAGTAAGCCTTTTCCGACATGGCCTTGCTGCCAGTGAACTTGCGATAGCGAGTTGCATGCCCAGAATCGATAGGTTTGCGATACAACTTGGCAATCAGGATGTGCAGGATGGCGTAAAGCACCGGCTCGGGAGCGCTCTCAAGCAGATCAGAAAGACGCACAAAGAGGCGGCCCTGGCGCAGACGGATCGTGTTATTGATGTTGGCAAAACGATAGAAACTGACTTCAAATTCTGGCACAGGAGCAATGGGGCGGAGATCGCGGTAGGCTTGAACGAAGATCTGAGAGAGGCTTGAAGTCATCTTTTCATCGGCGTTCCCATGTAAGGCGAGGAACCGCTATTGTTGCATTGCCGGAAACGTAGCAGAGGTTCGGAAAGAAATTTTATGCGAAAGCTTTTAGCTCGGGACGGAGAATCATTTCTTCTTCTTTTCCTGAGGCTCTGGTTTCATGTAATCGCGGGCTGCGTCAGCATTTGATTTCAATGAGTCCTGGGCATCCTGCAAGACAAAGCGGAAGTCGGGAAATTCTTTTTTGGTTTGCGGATCGGTTTCTGCGGCCGATTGCAAGGCCTTAAGCCTGAGGTCAAAGCGTTCATCGGCTTCAATCAGCTCCTTCAGCCCTTTGTGATACTGCTTGGTCGTGTCCTTATCCATGGTGCGCTCTTCATATTGATCAAGATTGTCATTGATCTCATCCATGATGCTGCTGAAATCCTCCAGCAAATCATGGATCTGCTTGCCCCGACCATTGGCCTGTTTGGGATCGGCCCGCAACTCGTCAATTGCGGTCAGCCTGGCCTCAGTGAATTTGATCAATAGCTTGAGGCGCTGGTAAGGCTCCATAGCCACTTCGCGAAGCTGATCGGCCTCAGCTTCAGTAAGAGGATCGCGCCGGCGCGCATTGGCAACCAAGCTCACGAGCAGGACCAACAGAAGTATTTTTGTTGTAGTCTTCATTTTTTTGTTTTCCTGGGAGGAGAAAACATTGCCTCCAGAAGGTCTTCGCCAAATTGCTCCAACTTTTTCTCAACGGCCTCAACCGCAGGACGGTCCTCTGCGGCCAGAGTCTTGCGCATATTTTCCAGAGCATAGCGGCAGTGGCGCAAATGGATTTCAGTGTCTTTCATATGCCTTCTGGTTTTAATGGCCAGATCGTGGGCGCGGGTAGCATATTGCAGAATTTCATCCACGGTGGCATGGGCGTTTACCGATTGGCCGATAGTAAATTGATTGTCAGCCACGGCGACCAGGCGGTCGGCAATCTCTGCACATATCTTGGCTTGATTGCTGCCCTTGTGCTCAGCTTCAACTTTAAGCTGGTCAAGGGTCTTCTCTTCACCGCCCGCCGCAAGCAGGGCCAGCATCAGCAATATCAGGATGGAAGCGTTTTTTCGCATCAGTCCGGCAGAATCGCTTTCAGGCGATGCCGCGCCTGAAATTCCTGGTCGGGAAATTTGCCCGCAGCAACCGCCAGGAAATGCTTATAGTTCTCTGCCGCAGGTTTGTACATCCTTAAACTATCGTAAGCCGTGGCCCGAAGAAAGTAGGTCCCCGGTGTTTCCGGCTGGAGCTTGGCGCGGGCGTCCAGAACGCGAATCACCAGCTCGTAATTCTTATTCTGCTGCGCTGAGTAAGCAAGGTCAAAATATCCATCGATCAAACGCGAATTCTGTTGCAGAGCTTTAAGCAGCTCTGTTTGTGCCTCAGGATATTTATGCAAATGGACCAAGGCTTGGCCGTAGTCAAGATGAAGCTGCGCGTCGGCAGGGTTTTGCGCCACCAATCCCTGCAATAACTTTGCCACGCCGTCATATTGCTTGGCATCGAGATAGAGCGCGGCCAGTTCGCGAGCGAGCGTTGGATCTGGAGCTGAGTTATAAGCCGGTTCCAACGCTGCAATTGCATCCTGAGTTTTGCCTTCGGCTGCCAACAGCTTACCCAACTGGATTTGCGCTGCCATATTGCCGGGGTTCGCAGCCATATATTTGCGCAGCCATGTTTCAGCGTCAGCATAGCGTTTTTGCTGGATGTAGAGGCTGATGAGCCGTCCAACGCTCTCTTTGTCACCTGATTCAGCTAGCTTTAAGTACTCCTGCTCCGCAGCCGCAGAATTGCCGGCGCGCTGAGTGAGTTTTGCAACTCCAAGCTGAGCTTCAGAATTTGCAGGATCAAGTTCAAAGGACTTCTGATATGCAGCCAGCGCCTCCTGAGGCTGGCTCTCTTCCGTCACCTGCGCCAGCGATAACCATGCGCGGCTCAAAGCCTGTTGCCCTCCGGCTATCGGCTTGAGAGCCACTGCAATCTTAAGCGCAGCAGCAGCGCTGGGAAGATCGCCTGACTTGGCCAAAGCAAGCCCAAGGTTCTGCTGCGCCTCAAACCACTTTGGGCTGAGTTCAGCGGCCTTTCGATAAGAGGTGATTGAGTCTGCGGTCTGGCCTAAACGGCCCTGTGCGAATCCCAGATCAAACCAAGCCTGTGGATTATCATTCTGCTTGCTGACGAGAGCTTGCAGCTTCTCTTCAGCTAGTTGGTATTGTTGCTTTTGCAAGAGGTCTTCAGCGTCTTTAAGATCGTCCGCCGCGTGGTCTTGGGCAGAAGGTGTGGGGCGTGAATGCGGTGCAGAATGCACCTGTGCCGCCGTCAACACGGCGGTGCAAACCAGCAACAATGCCGGGATGGACTTACTTATTACCATTCGAGCCAGAGTTCTCGCTCTTTAAGATGCGTGCCAGCCACTTTCCGGTATGCGATTTTGCGCATTTTGCCACAGTTTCAGGAGCGCCTGCCACAACCACCTGCCCGCCGCGATTGCCGCCTTCAGGCCCCAGATCGATTACCCAATCGGCCACTTTGATGACATCAAGGTTATGTTCTATGACCAGCACGGAGCCACCGGCGTCAATCAGCTTGCGGAAGGCAGCCAAAAGTTTGCTTACATCGTCAAAATGCAGGCCGGTGGTAGGCTCGTCAAAAATGTAGAGAGCGCCTTTGCCGGCGCGGGCCCTTTTGCGCTCTTCTTTTTCTTCCGGCGTGGCAGGATCAAAGCCCTGTGTGCGGCCCGTGGGTACCAGGTGCGCTGCCAGCTTCATGCGCTGCGCTTCACCCCCGCTCAACGTTGTGGCAGATTGCCCAAGGCGCAGATAGCCGAGGCCAACTTCTTCCAGCACGCGCAGCTTGTCAGTAATCTTGGGATGGCCGGCAAAAAACTGTAGCGCTTCACGCACTGTGAGGTTCAGGACCTCATGAATATTTTTTCCCTTGTAGTGAATGTCAAGGATCGTAGGTTTGTAGCGCGTGCCCTTGCATTCTTCGCAAATCAACTCCACGTCAGCCAAGAATTGCATTTCGACGGTTACAGTGCCATCGCCCTGGCATGTCTCACAGCGGCCGCCGGGTATGTTGAATGAAAAATGGCCGGCCCCGAATCCGCGCTTGTGCGCTTCCGGAAGCGAAGCGAAAACTTCCCGGATGGAATCAAACGCTTTTATGTACGTTACGGGATTGGATCGGGGCGTGCGGCCTATTGGGCTTTGATCAACAAGGACCACGTCAGCAATATATTGACCGCCGGTGACGCGCTTAAAGCCGCTGGCCGCTGGGCCGGGGCCGGCGGTAATGCCTTTTTCCGCTGCCAGAGCCTGATAAAGCACATCATGCACCAGCGTGGATTTACCGGAGCCTGATACGCCGGTGATCGCCACCAACATGCCCAACGGAATTTCCAGCGAGAGGTTCTTCAGGTTGTGAGCGCGCGCGCCTTCCACACGGATCATCGGCACGCCCGGCGTACGGCGACTCTGCGGAATCTGTATGCGCAGGTCCTGGTTCAGGTAGCGCCCTGTGAGCGACTGCGGCATCTTCTTGAGCTGTTCATAGGTGGCAGCGGCCATCACACGCCCGCCGTTTTCACCTGCGCCAGGGCCAAGATCAAGAATGCGATCAGCCGAGCGCATGACCTCAGCATCGTGCTCGACGACAAGAATGGTGTTGCCCAGATTGCGAAGCTCGTGCAGGATATCAACCAGGCGCGCAGTATCGCGGCTGTGCAGGCCGATAGATGGTTCGTCCAGCACGTAGAGCGCCCCTACGAGCCGCGAGCCAAGCGATGTGGCAAGCTGAATGCGCTGCGCTTCGCCGCCGCTGAGCGTTGAGGCCAGACGATCCAGCGTGAGATATTCCAGGCCAACATCGTTCAGGAATTTCAGCCGCTCTTGTAGCTGCTCCAGGATCTTGCCTGCAATCTCTGCCTGTTCGCGTGAAAGCTTCAGGTTATTGAAGAATGCTGCTGCGGCTTCCACAGTCATTGCCGTCAGCTCGCGTATGTTCTTGCCTTCAATCTTTACCTGCAGCGCGTCTGCTCGGAGCCGCCCGCCGCCGCACTCCGGACA
>DASTCT010000299.1:0-20558 GCA_035710845.1 Candidatus Angelobacter sp. | reverse complement strand
GCTGTGTTTTGAAGGCCCCGACGAGCAGCTAAAGCTCACGGAAAATACTCAGCCTGCCATTCTTACCGTGAGCACGGCAGTGGCTCGCGTGCTGCGCGAAAAAGGAATTGCGGCCCAGTTTGCCGCCGGACACAGCCTGGGTGAGTACTCAGCACACGTTGCCGCTGGAACTCTTGCTTTTGCTGATGCCGTGCGCACGGTGCGCAATCGCGGGCTCTATATGCAGGAAGCGGTTCCAGCAGGCGAAGGCGGCATGGCGGCAATCCTGGGAATGGCAATCGACCAACTTCAACAGGTATGCGCCGACGCTGCCCAGGGTGAAATTGTTTCTCCGGCCAACATCAATTCACCAGACCAGATTGTGATCTCCGGCCACCAGAAAGCGGTTGAGCGCGCAGCAGAACTGGCCAAACAGCGAGGCGCGAAGAAGACAGTAATGCTGGTGGTGAGCGCTCCGTTCCACTGCGCGCTGATGCAGCCTGCGCAAGACCGTCTGGAAAGCGATCTGCAAGCGCTTCATTTCAGCAACCCCGAAGTGCCGGTGATCAGCAACATTGATGCTTCGCCCAAGACCACCGGAGAAGGCTCACGGCAGGCGCTGGTACGCCAAGTCACAGGCGCTGTGCAGTGGGCAAAATCCATGCAGACGCTGATTGATCTGGGCGTGAAGACCTTTATTGAGGTCGGTCCGGGCAAGGTGTTGATGGGACTGATGCGCCAGATTGATCGTTCACAGACTTGCCTGATCACGGAAAACGAAGCTGCATTGCAGAAAGTCACCAATCTACACGCAGCTGCTGCAAAGGATTAAAGCGTTTCTACTGCTGTCCGTGGCAGACCACCGTCCCAACCGGTGAGTCACTGATTGCTTTGCTCTTGGCTTCCACCCACATGGAGCGAGGTTCAGCGCGGTGATTGATGGTTACCACCACGACAACTCCAGTCGAATAAGACTTCGGCTTCAGCGCGCAATCCACATGATGGCTGGTAATTGGGCCGTATTCGCTGGAAGGCCCCCAGTCCAGAACGAACTGATTCTCTGTGTAATTTGGGTATTTATTAGGATGTTGCTTCCAGTCCGGATCGCCCTGATAGAAACCATAAGCAGCGTCAAAATTTTTCTGTTCCAAGGCCTGAAAGAAATTATTGATCACCGCTTTCTCGGAGTTGAAGCGCGTGAGATACAGGTAAACGGCAACAGCAATCACGATCACCACGGCGGTCGCAATGATGCGATTGCGGCGTTGCGCTGGCCGGGGATCAAATTCTTTAGCATCCATCAATCCCATATGAATTTCCCTTAAAAAATACGTTTAATACAGATTGAAAAATGAACGTAATCCCAACCTTCCAAGATACAGCAGGCCAGAAAGGATTGCAGCCCTGCCCCGCTTCAGCAATCCTGCGTGAGCATGGATCGTATTCTGGCATCCATCAGGGTCATAAAAGTTTCTAAAGCGTGCGCTTGAACAACAAAGTAGAAAGCACAAAAGTTATAACCGCAAACAGGCCAAGGTACAGCAGATCAGGCCAAATGGCAGCCAGTCCTACGCCCTTGAGCAGCACAGCTTTAAAACCGTGCACAGAGTAGCTGAATGGATCAAGAACGGCGATCCACTGCAACCACTTGGGAAAAGCCTGAATGGGATAAATGGCCCCACTGGGAAAATACAAAAGCGTGTTTAAAATGCCGAAGATGGCGCGCGGAATCAGAGGATCGTTGATGCGCACCATCATCAAAAACATCATGGCGATAAAAGCAAAGGAAGTGGCGGCAATCAGCAGGAACAGCCAGAAGATATTAGCAGGCTGAAAAGCTGATCCAACACCCGCGATCAGCGAGCCGATAAGGGTAAGCACAATCCCTGCGCCCATGGCTTTAAACGCTCCAGCGACGTTCAAGCCGGCCACCAATTCCATCTTCGTGATGGGCGTTACCAGATAGCCTTCATGTACGCCGCGCGCCTTATCATCGATATAGACAATGCCTCCACCGATCATCACGCTGACAAACATGGCCAGAGTGATAGAGCCGGGCAAAAGATACTTCATATATTCGATGTACGGATAAAGCTCCACTACTTGAAGCGCGGTTTGTTGCACCACGCGCGGTTGCACGTCAGGCTGATTGAGCGCGTCCACCAGTTGAGTCATCTCGTCCTCAAAGGTGGAGGTCATGAAATTGTCAGTGTTGTCCAGCACCAGCCCAATGCTCGGCCGCGCATGCTCGTAAACGTCGCGCGAGAACTGCGGAGGGATAACTAGACCGGCATTCAGGTCACCGCGGCGCACGGATGCCACCATGGCCTGTTCGTTATCGTAAACAATTGGCTGGAAGGTGCGGGCGTTGCTTTGAACAGCGCGCAGGGCCTCAATCACGCGGACGGCCTGCGGCCCGGTGTCATGGCTCACGATCCCAAGTTTTGCATCTTTGATCTTGCCGCCGAAAGCATTGCCCAGCACGATCAACTGCACCAGAGGAAAAACCATGGCGGCCATCATCAGCGCGGGCGAGCGAAAAAATTTGCGTAGGTCGCGCTCCACAATGGCCATCATGCGGCCACCCTGAAAAAATTTTGCCATCACTTGCCCCAGGCCACTGGAGACGTGTAAAGAGGCGCATCGATCATCTGGTCTCGCAATTGGCGTCCGGTGTAGTGGACAAAAACATCATCCAGGGTTGTGCTTTGCACAGTGAGCGTCTTCACCACCACGCTTGAACGGACCGCGGTTTCCACCAGATCAGTCGTAGTTTTTGACCCATCATCAGTAAGAATGCGGTACATATCTGCGCCCTCGGACTGCACAGACTTCACCGCCGCAAGTTTTTCCAAAGTCTGCTGCCAATCGCTGGGAGCATTCAAAAACTGGGTTTCAATCACGCTGGAGCCGGGAATGCTTGCCTTGAGCGCGCGGGGCGAATCCAGCGCCACCAGCTTGCCGTGGTCAACTATGGCGATGCGGTCGCAGAGCCGGTCCGCCTCGTCCATGTAGTGCGTAGTGATCAGCACGGTCAGGTGGCGCTGTTGCTTGATGTTGGTAATCATCTCCCAGACGGCAACACGTGAAACGGGATCAAGCCCCGTGGTCGGCTCGTCAAGAAAAAAAATTTTTGGGCGATGCACCAGCCCGCGAGCTATCTCCAGCCGTCGCCGCATGCCGCCGGAAAGATTTCTAGCCGGAGCATCGCGCCACTGCTTGAGATCAACCAGAGTGAGCAGCTCATCGATAGACGCCTCGCGCTCGGCTGTGGGAATGCCATAAAGTTTGGAATAGATGCTGAGGTTTTCCCACACGGTCAAATCGCCATCGCTGGTCATGGCTTGCGGGATTACCCCCATGCAGCGCCGCGCCCGGTCAGGATCTTTGCGCACATCAGAACCTTCAATCAGCGCGGTGCCGGCAGTAATCTCAAGCAGCGTAGTCATCATGCGGATCAGTGTTGACTTGCCTGCTCCATTCGGGCCAAGCAGGCCAAAAACTTCGCCTTCAGCTACGTCGAAAGAGACACCATCCACGGCGGTGAAGTTCCCGTAGCGCTTGACGATGTTCACCACCTCGATCGCTTTAGGCGCCGCTGCGTTCATTGGCTGACCTTTGTTTTTGGAACCAGAATTTCCGCAGTCATTCCCGGAACCAGGTTCTTCTTGCTGTTATCGACTGCCAGTTTGAGAACGATTGCTTTGATGTCGCGCTTGCGCCGGTTTACGTCACGCTGCGTAGCGAAATCGGCTTCTGGAGCTTTGTAAATAATTTTTCCGGGAACGGTCTCGCCTGAGGGCAATCGCGCTTTCAATTGATCGCCTAGTGAAATATTCACCGCTTGTGTCTCAGGGATGGCAGCGCGGACCCAGGTGTCATTCAAGTCGGTGATAATCACAATCGGCTGGCCCAGGTTTACCACTTCTCCTTCACGCGCAGCACGAACTGTAACGATCCCACTGACTGGAGCTGTGACTTTGGTATAACCGAGCCGCGCCTCTGCAGCTTCCAACTGGGCCTTGGCATTTAGGCGTTGTGCCTCCGTGGATGCCACGGTGCTTTGCGCTGCCTGCGTCTGTCGCGTGTGCGCCTGTGCTGTTTCCAGGTCAGCCTGTGCTGCGTGTTCCTGGTCTTCCGCTGCACGGACCAGCGCTTCCTGCGCTTTGAGCTGGGCTACTGCTTGATCAGATTGTTGTTGTGATGCGATGCCTTGCTGCGCCAGCGCGACTGAGCGTTGGGTATCACCCTGAATGCGCTGTAAATCAGCTTGTGCCTGCAGCAACGTGGCGTGTGCAGCGCGCAAGCGGGCTTGTGCGTTCACTACGCCGCTGGAAGTCTCGCCGGCCGTTTGCTCTTCTGTGGCGCGGGTCTGTGAGACCTGGTGACGAAGGCTGACCAGCAGCGCTTCTGCAGCCAGTCTGTCTGCGGTAAGCTCCTGCGAGTCAAGCACGGCAATCGTGTCACCGGCTTTTACTTCTGTGCCTTCATCCACAGCAAGACGCTCGATTCGCCCACTGATCTTAGGACTGACAACAACCTGGTTGGCGTCAACCGTGCCGATCAACACAAGGTCTAAGGAGTGATCTGTCGAAAGAAAGTAATAAACGGCCGCAATAATCATCAGCAGGCCGAGAAAGGCAAAAAATTTGTTGCGCTGGCTCACAGCGGGCCAACCCTCCTGGCCGCTTCCGGTGTGAGGACGGCGGCACGAATAAAATCGAGCATCGCGCTGCGGCGGGCAGCCACTCTGTCCGGTGCGCTGGGGTCGCCTGGATGCAGGAACTGCTGCGCCGGCATGCTGATGAAATAAAAAACAATGATTCCAATGATGGACGTGACCGTGTGTACGGGGTCAAGATGGCGGAAGTCGCCAGACTTGGCGCCTTCAAAAATCAGCTTCTCCAACCTGTCATAAAATGGGCGGACATGGCGCTCCATGATCCGGCCAGCCGCCGGAGAAAGCGTGCGCCCGGTGCTGCGCATGAACTCACGCTGCACCAGCCGGGGATAAACTGGCGCGCTGGCAATGTAGTCAAAATGTGTTTGCGCGTACAGCATCAGCCGTTCTCGCGGGGGCAGATCAGTGCGTTCCAGCACTGCACCAACTTTCTGGTGCAGCCCTGAGAACACCTGTTCCAGCGCCGCCGCATATAGACCTTCTTTGTCTTTGAAGTAGTAATAGAGCAGCGCCTTATTAACGCCAGCACGGCGGGCTATTTCATCCGTGCGCGCACCGGCAACGCCCTCGTGGGAAAACTCTTCCAGCGCAGCTTTCAGGATGGCAGCACGTGTCTTTTCCGGCTCGCCACGTGAGCCTGATCTGCCGGATTTGATGGCTGGCGACATTTAATTAACTGGTTAGTTAGATTATCCCACACTTCAATATGCTTGCAAATCATAGAAATTTTGGAATTTTGGAATTGAGAGGTAAAGTCGCGCATTCTCATTTATCTTAATGGGAATTCAGAGGGAAAGATGAAGACCAACATCAGCCTGACAATTCTTGGCGTGCTCTTTTTTTTGATGTGGCTGGCAAGCCTGATCCAGCATTTCGATGGCCCGTGGAAACATGCACTCCTGGTCACAGCCTTTGTGGCCTTCGTTATTCTCATCATTCGGATCAGAATTAAGAGCAAGAACATCGAACCGGAAAAAAGCGATGGCCCTAAGTGGGATCCGGCGGATTCGGATACATCGTTGCTAGTGCTTTTTCAATACGTTATGGGACAGGCTGTGGCCTCTATCAGTTGGTATTGGGACCGCAAGAAATCGAAAGCGCTTTGGTCACAGGTTATTCGATTCACCGCATGGGGTTTAGCTGCCGTCGCTGGAGTGCTTCCGATCTTAGGTAGCCTCACAGGAGTTGAGAAGTTGAAGGAGGGGTTACTCGCTTCCCTGCTGGTAGGAACTGCCGCAGCGCTGCTCGGTCTGGACAAGGTTTTCGGGTTTTCTACGGGGTGGGCGCGCTACGTTCTTGCTGCGACCAACATTAAAAGCAGCATGGAACAGTTCCGGCTCGAGTGGGCCCAGTTGATCGCCAAAGCCGGACCGAACCCGAACTATCAAGCAGCGCAACCGTTGCTGGAAAGAGCAGCCAAGTTTCGACTCGAATCGGAAAATTTCGTGGTTCAGGAAACAAAAGACTGGATTGTTGAATTCCAGAGCACCATGGCGCAACTGGAAAAGAACGTTGCCGCTCAGGTAGAGAGCCTGAAGCAGCAGGTGGACAAAGCTACTCAGGCGGCCAGCCAGACCGGCGCGATTAAATTGACGATACAAAACCATGCCAATGCCGCGCCCGGATCTGTCAATGTGACACTTACTGGTTCGACTGGTCCGACTCAGGCCAAGAACGTCGATCCAATCTGGACAAGAATCAATGTCGCGCCCGGACAATATGAGCTGAAAGTCGACGCTACAGTAGGGGGCAAACAGGTCTCCCCCGCCACGATCGTTACTGTGGAGGCAGGCAAAGTGACCGCTGAAACTATTTCCTTGTAATGGGTGCCATGGTTGCGCCCACTCCAGGACGCCATTCCCTTCTTCCCGATGAAAGCAGAACTCGCAGTTTGTTAAAATGAGGAGTTTGCCTTCCTCATCTCGATCAAACTTAGGATTTGAATGCCTGAAACCATGATTGCTGTAGTAAAGCCGGAAGCCGCGCCGGGTGCGGACGTCCGCCAGATGCCCCTGCCGAAATATGGGCCCGACGACGTGCTGGTGAAGGTGAAAGTGGCTTCAGTCTGCGGCACAGATCTGCACATTTACAACTGGGACCAGTGGGCACAAAACCGCATTAAGCCGCCGCTGATTCCAGGACATGAATTTTGCGGGCATGTTGTTGCGGCGGGCAAGAATGTGACTGCGGTGAAGGAAGGCGATTTTGTCTCCGCAGAGATGCATGTGGCCTGCGGCAAGTGCTACCAATGCCGCACCGGCGAGGCCCACATCTGCCAACATGTAAAGATCATCGGCGTGGATGCCAACGGTGCATTTGCCGAGTATGTGGTAATTCCGGAATCAAATATCTGGAAGATCGATCCTGCCGTGCCGCCGGACTACGCCAGCGTGCTCGATCCGCTTGGCAATGCTGTGCACACAGTGCTGGCCGGCGAGATCGCCGCCAAAACTGTAGCTGTGATCGGCTGCGGGCCCATTGGGCTGTTCTGTATCGCCGTGGCCCGGGCCTGCGGCGCCACAGAAATTTTTGCGCTGGAGATCAACGAGCATCGGCGCAAGCTGGCGAAAAAAATGAAGGCCGATCATGTGCTCAATCCCGGCAAAGACAACGTTTTTGAGCATGTGATGAATGCCACAGATGGCACCGGCGTGGATGTGATCCTGGAAATGTCCGGCCACCCGGATGCCATCCGCCTGGGCTTCAAAATTCTTCGGCTGGGCGGGCGTGCGTCGCTGCTGGGAATTCCATCCAAGCCGATGGAACTGAACCTGGCCAACGATATTATTTTTAAAGGCGCGCAGGTGCAGGGCATTAATGGCCGGCTGATGTACAAAACCTGGTATCAGATGAATGCGCTGCTCAAGGCCGGCAAGCTCGATCTCGATCCGGTGATCACTGATCGCATGCCGATGGCCGACTTCAGCAAAGGTATGGACCGGCTGAGAACGGGCGAGTCGAGCAAGATTTTGTTGTATCCGAATGGATTGCAGAAGAATTAGCCGCAGATTTGCGCTGATGAACGCAGGATCAAGAGATTTGGGCCGCGAATGAACGCGAAGACACGCAAAAAGTAAACGTGATGATTTGAACTCTTCCTGGTTCATGTATTTCGCGTTGATTCGCGGGCAAAAAATTAAATATCTGCGCTCATCTGCGTAAATCTGCGGCAAAAGATTTTTGAGGAGTCGGAAATGCCCACCACTACTTCCCGTCCGCAATTGTCATATCTCACAGACCAGATGAACGAACTCCGCCAGAAGGGCACGCACTTTAAGCTGCGCGTGTTGGAAGAACCGCAGGCGCCGGAGTGCACGGTGGATGGCCGGCGTGTAATCAACCTGGCTTCAAACAATTATCTTGGTTTGACGACGCATCCAAAGCTGCGCGAAGCGGCCATCGCGGCGACAAAGAAATATGGCGTAGGTTCGGGCGCGGTGCGCACCGTGAGCGGCACCATGTCAATCCACATGGAGTTGGAAGAGAAGATTGCGCGATTTAAAAAGACTGAGGCCTGCGTGGTCTTTCAGTCAGGATTTGCGGCCAATGCAGGCACGGTTTCAGCCATTCTGGGCAAAGATGATTTCATCATCTCTGACGAGTTGAACCACGCCAGCATTATTGACGGCGCGCGGCTCTCCAAAGCGAAGATTAAAGTTTTCCGCCACAAAGATACGGCCCACGCGGAAGAGCTGCTGAAGGAAGTTGCGGGCGAGCCCGGCCACAAGCTCATCATTACAGATGGTGTTTTTTCCATGGATGGCGACATTGGCCCGCTGCCCGCGCTGTGCGACCTTGCGGAAAAATACGGCGCCATCATGATGGTGGATGACGCCCACGCTTCAGGCGTTCTGGGCAAAAATGGCCGCGGCACTCCAGACCACTTTAACGTTCACGGCCGCGTTGACGTTCAGGTGGGAACGCTTTCCAAGGCTATCGGCGCGCTGGGCGGCTATGTTTGCGGATCGAAGGATCTAATTGATTTCCTCTACCACCGCGCGCGGCCATTTCTTTTTTCCACTTCGCATCCGCCGTCTGTTGCTGCTACCTGCATTGCCGCCTTCGACGTGCTGGAACAGGAGCCTGAACTGATGGACAAGCTTTGGGCCAACACTCGCTTCTTTAAGAAAGAGCTGGGACTGCTGGGCTTCAACATCGGCGGCATCAATACTCCGGCCAGCGAGACGCCGATTACGCCGATCATCATTGGTGAAGGCCGCCTCACCATGGACTTCAGCCGTGAGCTGTTCAACGAAGGCGTTTTTACGCCAGGCATCGCGTTCCCGACTGTGGCAGAAGGCAAGGCGCGCCTGCGGACCATCATGAGTGCTACACATACGCAAGATCAGTTGAGCAGGGCGTTGGAGATTCTGAAGAAGGTGGGAAAGAAGATGGGGATTATTCGTTAACATCCCGAGCGTAGCGAGGGACCGCTACGCTCTAAAAAACAGGTTGCGAGGAACTGCGGCCTGGATTCGAACTTCCACTCTCGTCAATTTTCACCCGAGGATCTCTCAAACCATCCTTCGCTGCGCTCAGGATTTCAGAAAGACTATTATCCTCGAAACACGAATGTTCCTCCCACAACCGTTGCCATCACCTTCCCCTGCAACTGCCTTCCATCGAAGGGCGAGTTCTTTGATTTTGAGAATGACTGTGCAGCATGGTAGGTCCATTTCTTGGCAGGATCAAAAATCGTAACATCCGCGCGCGCACCTACAGCCAGCGTGCCCCGGCCTTGCAGGTTCATCACGCGGGCAGGGTTTGCAGAAAGAAGCTCAACCATGCGGCGTAGCGGGATATTGTGGCGATAATGCAGCACTGAAACGCACAAGCCCAGCGCCGTCTCCAGGCCGGTAATGCCGAAAGGCGCACGATCAAATTCCTGGTTCTTCTCGTGCGCGGCGTGGGGCGCGTGGTCGGTAGCCACGCAGTCGATTGCGCCGTCGGCCAGCCCAGCGAGAAGCGCTTCGCGGTCTGCGCGGGAGCGCAGAGGTGGGTTCATCTTGTAATTGGTGTTGTAGTCGCCTACATCTTCATCCAGCAGCGTGAAGTGGTGCGGGGTGATCTCGCAGGTTACGCGCAGATGGTCGCGCTTGGCTTTGCGCACAGCGCGCAATGACGCTGCGGTAGAAAGATGCGCAACGTGATAACGGGCCTTGGCTTCAGCTGCCAATCGAATATCGCGTTCCACCATTGAGCTTTCAGCTTCGCCCGGCCAGCCACGCAAACCCAGGCGGAATGCTGTGGGGCCGGAGTTCATCACCGAGCCCTGAGTCATCCGGGTATCTTCAGCGTGCTGCACCACGGGCATATTCAACGCGGCTGCCGCAGTCAGGGTCTGGCGCATCATGCTGTCATCCAGGATTGGCTTGCCATCATCCGTGAGGGCAACAGCGCCTGCGCGCTTCAGAGCGGCGAAGTCAGTGAGTTTTTCGCCGTGGCTACCGACAGTTGCTGCTGCTACCGGGAAGACATTTACGTGCGCATTACGGGCCGAGTCGATCATCCAGCGCGTGATCTCCACTGAATCATTCACGGGGCTGGTGTTGGGCATAGCGCAGACAGAAGTAAATCCGCCGGCAGCGGCAGCCTTGGTGCCGCTCTCAATGGTTTCTTTATGCGATTGTCCCGGCTCGCGCAGATGAACATGGATATCGATAAAGCCGGGAGCAACAATCAATCCACGAGCGTTGAGGCTTTCATCCGCTTTGCCGCGCAGCTTTCCCGCTGGCGCAACTTCCGTTACGCGCCCGTCTTTAAGCAAGAGGTCATACTTGCCCTCGAGATGCTGGGATGGATCGATGAGCTGACCGTTGCGGATTGCAAGAGAACTATTTAGCCGCGAATGCACGCGAATGAACACGAATTCCTTTCCTGTTATTTTCAAAGACGAATCGCTTGAAGTGTGGTTTGGGACCAAAATTGAGCAGCAAGCCAACTTCAATGTCTGTAGCACGCAAATAATTTAGGATTTGAGCTTCGTGCGAGGCGTCGAGGGCTTTAGCTGCTTTCAATTCCAGCAACACCAGATTGTTAACGACAATATCAGCTTTGTATTCACCGATTGTTCTGCCGGGAACCCAAATTGGAGTTGCAACCTGCTGGCGCGTACTTAGCCCAGCTTCAGCTAATCCAATTGCCAGGGCTTCTTCATACATGGCTTCAAGAAATCCATAGCCAAGCTCGTTGTAAACGGAATAGAAAATACCAACGATTTGATGGCACAAGTCCCAGTGTTTTCTTTCGTGTTCATTCGCGTTGATTCGCGGCTGATCCGAACTCATTGTGCTACTCCCAAACAAATCGCCAGGATCGCCATTCGCACATACACGCCGTTTTGTACCTGTTCTTCAATCACTGCCTGCGGGCCATCGGCGACTTCGCTCTGGATTTCCATGCCGCGAATCATCGGCCCCGGATGCATGACCAGAGCGTCACTCTTGGCCAGCTTTAGACGCTCCGGCGTGAGCTGATAGTGGGCAATGTAACTATCGGCATCAAGCTTGAGTCCGGCAAGCCGTTCTTTTTGCACGCGCAGCATCATAAGCACGTCAGCTTTTCTTGCAGCTTCTTCAAAGTGGCGGCTGATCTTTACTCCTGGAGCCAGAGAGGATGCGTATTCCGGTAGAAGCTCAGGAGGGCCGCAGAGCACAACCTGCGCGCCAAACTTTGTGAGCAAGTGAACGTTGGAGCGCACCACTCGGCTGTGGCGGATATCGCCGATCATGGTGACGCGGAGGCCCTTCAAAGACTTTTTATGGCGCAGAATCGTATACGCATCCAGCAGTCCCTGCGAAGGATGCTCATGCATGCCGTCGCCGGCATTGATGATGGGAACACGCAAATTGCGGGCGAGCACATGCGGAGCCCCGGAAGAAGGATGCCGCACAACAATACAGTCAGCGCCTAGCGCCTGGAGCGTCTTTCCGGTGTCTATCAGTGACTCGCCTTTTTCAATGCTAGAGGCCGATGCGTTGATGATAGAGGTATGAGTGCCCAGCAATTTGGCGGCAAATTCAAAAGACACGCGGGTACGCGTGGAGGATTCATAGAAAAGAAGCGCAATGCGCTTGCCGCGCAAGAGAGGTTTAGGCGGGCGGGATTGCATTCGCCGCGCCAGTTTAAGAAAAGAGGTAATTTCGTCTGTTGAGAGGTGCTCGAGTTCGAGTAACGAACGTGGGCGAGGCATTGTTTAAGAAGTGCGCTCCACCAGCAGGACCTGTTCTTCCTGGTCAACTTCAGAAAGTTTTACCTCAATAATTTCAGTGTCCGATGTCTGCACTGTTCGGCCAATAAAGGCGGCTTCAATCGGCAGCTCACGATGGCCACGATCAATAAGTACGCAGAGCTGTACCCGGCGCGGACGGCCATGGTCAAACAGGGCATCCAGAGCGGCGCGGACAGTACGGCCGGTGTAAAGCACGTCATCCAGCAGGATCACGTTCTTATTTACAATGTCAGTTCCCAGAGGCGTGGCCTTTTTGATCACTGGAGACGCGCCCACGGTCGAGAGGTCGTCGCGGTAAAGAGTAATATCGAGCGTTCCCACAGCTACCGGTTTCTTTTCAATCTGCTCGATCAACGCGGCCAGGCGCTCGGCCAAGGGCACGCCACGGCGCTTAATGCCAACCAGCACCAGATTTTCCACGCCGTTGTTCTTTTCCACAATTTGATGGGCCAGGCGGACGAGGGTGCGCTCGATTTCTGAGCCTGACATGAGCCGCCCTTTAACCACAAGGTTGGGCAGACGAGAGGGCACACTGTTCATAGTCACCGCATGATATCCGATGAAAGGGGGATTGCGCCAATCAGCCATTCAACCCAGTTTTCCTGGCGCGCGTAATCCAGGCCCCGCTGAGAGCGCCGGCGATCAGGAAAATGGCAAGGAAAAAGACCAGGGTCGCGACTGTGAACAGAGCGAATCCTTCACTGGTGGCAAACCATTGCGCTATCTGGCGGCTTTGCGCATCCGGAGCATGGGCGGCAAGTTCATGAAATTTGTCGAGCACTTCGGCCCGGTACAAAGAGAGAGTAGCGAAAAAAAAGACCAGGAAGCCGATAAAGCTGAGCAGGCCCATAAATATACCGATGACAGCACCTTTTCCGGGCGGCAATGCTCCGGTATGCAATGGCCGGTAGCGAGTGATGATCCTTTTCAGGCTGAACGGAAGTACCAGCAAAAGACCGACAGGGAAAGCCAGAAAACTTATCACTCCTGTAATCACGGCCAACGGCGAAGCCAGCCGGAAGAGCAAGTTCCATTGAATCGGCCCCGGAGGGCCAATAGGGGGCGGTGGCGGAGTTCCGTAAGAAGACGGAATCTGTTCTTCCGGGGTTTCCTGTTCGCCGGGGTTCACTACGCGGTCGGCTCCATAGGCAAGCAATCATGGTCCCGGACAGCGCGAGGTCTGAACAAAAAACTGGATCTCCAGGCATCGATCTGCGCTGCAGGGCAAATTTCAAAGTTATAAGAACCCGGCTGTCTTGTGCAACCACGCCCATAGAAAGCAATTCGGTGGGACGAGCGACATCAAAGCAAAGGCAGAGGTGCTGAAGCGATATTGAAGTTGCAAAATTTTTATCTTTTTGTGCGATCGCGACTGAAAATTCACTCAAGAATTCGCCAAAAAAATCAGCGCGATATATCAAATTGATGCGATAAACACTCTACTAGAACAAGAAATCAAAACTAGCTTCCAGGATCTTCCGGAGAAGGAAGAATCACAATGAAACGGACCATTCTCAGGGTCTTGTTTATCATGACCCTTTTGGCAACTTGCGCCTCAACCCCGGTTTTGGCTGATGGCGGCGTTCCGGTACCGACTTGCACTCCTGACATGCAGTGTCCGAAGTAATTCCTTGTTACTTTCCACTCTGCATACGGGCTTTGTAAACAACGGGCCAGCTAGAGTAAGCTGTGGCTTCCCTTATGTGGTTGCGAACCTTACTCTGGCTGGCTCCGCCTGCGTTGCAGAGCTGCATTGTCATGTTTATGGCGCGCCGCGCTGTTTTTAAGCAGTATCCTTTTTTTTTCGCTTATACAGTTTTTGCCGTTACAGCGGAGATAGCAAAATTCTTCCTCTACGATCCCCGTAGCTGGGCCTATTTCTGGTTCGCGTGGGGGGTTGAGGCGCTCTATGTGGTGCTGGGGTTCCTGGCGATCTTTGAAGTTTTTCGCCATGTCTTTGAAGCGTTTAACCACCTTGCCTGGTTCAAGTTTCTTCTGCCGATAACAGGCATCGTCATGCTAGGCATCGCAGTGCTTATTCCCATCGTTCACCCCGCCATGGACACTAATCCACTTTTGCAAGGGCTTCTCTTTCTGCAGATTGCGGTGCGCTGCCTGCAGTTGGGAGTCTTCTTCCTTATTTTTTTGTTAGCGCGGCTCTTTGATCTTGACTACCGGCAATATGCCTTCGGTATTGCCGCCGGTTTTGGCATTGCGGCGGCAGGCATTCTGCTAGGTACTTTGGTAAGAACGGGTGCCGGATTAAAATTCTTAATCTTCTCCCAATATGCGCCTACTGTGTCATACTGTTTGGCAGTAGTGGTTTGGCTGGCTTCGTTTATTCGGCCTGAGCCAGGAGACCCCTTCCGTGAATTCCGGCACCTGTTTACTCCGGAATCGTTTTTGGTGCAGTTGCAGCGATATAAACAAGACGTAAAGGGCATCTTTAGACCATGAGCGCATACGCAATACTACTGGTCGCTCTTTCATTGCTATGTGTAAGCGCGCTGTACTTCTTTTTGGGGCGCCTGTCCCGATTCCCCTGCCGTACCATTCGCGATGTTCCAGCGTTCCTGCAACCTGTTGATTCTGCAAATATTTTCCAGCTTTTGAACCCGCAGACGGAAAGCTACCTGCACTCAGCCATGACCGGAGTGGCCTTGCGCCTGGAGCAACGGCGCAGCCTGCACTTTTTGCGCGAACATCTGCTGCGTATGTCGCACAACGCGCACATCCTTCTGGAATGGTCTAATGCGGAGCTGAAGCGGGAGATTGTTGGGCAAGACGAGGAATACGGCGAATGCTATCGCGATTGTGCGCAAAAACTGCACGTTGCTGCAATCGAGTTCCGCCTTTATGCGCTGCTGTCTCTGGCAAAGATCAGGTTCTGGATGATCTTCCGCACGCAATCATGGATGCCTTTTGCTGCGCCCAGCCTGGATAAGCTTTCTGAGATTTGTGGCCTTAGGTTCTTCACTCTCTATTCCAATTTGACGCGGGCGGTTACTGATCTTGGCCGCCATTACGGCAGCGAGTTCCGCGACGAGCTATTGCAGGCATGGGCGTCTCCTCCTGATCTCCAGGCCGTCGCGAACTAAAAGCCCTTCAGCAAGTTTTTCAATGAGACCAGCAGCGCTTGCGGATCGCTTTCCGGCACCACCGCATCAACTCCCGTTGGCAAGTTGTTGCCGACGATTTTGCCGCGTACTACCAGGATCACGCAGATAGTTCGCCGGATCATCTTAAGCGATTGCGCCACAGACCAGCCTTCTGTCTGAACGAAATGTTCCTGGTCCAGGACTACCGCATCCACAGTATTGTTTACGCAGATGGCAACGGCATGGTCCGGCGTAAAGGTCATCATGAGCCTGTAGCCAGAGCCTTTTAAGGCTTTTGCCGTTTGACTGGTTCGGCGGTCAGCCAGGAGCAATATTGTGGTGGTGTGGTTTTTTTGAGGCACGCGATTATCGCCAGCCTCCTGCTGGACGGAGATCGAGGCCAACCAAAACACGCTCCGTGTTGGAGAGATCGCCAATAATCTTTTTCACTGGAGTCGGCAGGCGGCGCACCAGGGTTGGTACAGCAATGATCTGGTCTCCCCGAGCAAGCATTGGCTTTTCCAGAAGGTCTACCACTTGGATGCGATAAGCGCCATGCAGATGCTCTTCACACAGCTTTTTCAGGTTTTCAAAGGCGCGGATTGAGGTCGGCGTCATGCCTGCGACGTAAAGCCGCAGCTCCCATATCGGCTTGGGAGGTCGGATCTGCAGGCCATTGTCCTGCTCCGGACGCTGGCTGGCGCGTTTGCGTTCCGTTGTCCGTTTACTGATTGCCATGGATCTTGATTCCTTTATCACTCAAAGTAAATGTGCGTTTGCGCGTGTCATGCGCCATACCACGCGATTTCAGCAGGTTCAGTGTTCGTACTCTCTCTGACTCGCCGTGGGCAACATTGCGCAGAACCAGCCAGGTATCCATCAGCGATGAAATGCCTACCATGGTTTCTTCAATATCCAAGCCGAATACAAGGTTGGTGAACATGGCTGTGATGTGCTTCATCTTCAGGAAATCAATCAAGCGCGTGAGCATGGCTTTGACGGCAATAAGGTCGCCTGCCGTGATCAAGTTGGTGACCGGATCAACGACGACGACGCTTGGCTTGAAGTCCTGAATGTCCTGATACATGCTCGCCAGGTGCGATTCCAACCCAACCGAGGTTGGCCGCGTAGCATGGATCTTGAGCAGGCCCTGCTTGATCCACTTTTCCAGGCCGATGCCCACGGAACGCATGTTGCGTAGAATCTGGCTGGGCGATTCTTCATAGGCAAAGTACAGAACACGTTCACCGCGGGCGCAAGCAGCATTAGCAAAGGCCGAAGCAAAGATTGATTTTCCTGTGCCCGCAGTGCCGGTGGTCAAGATGCTGCTGCCACGGAAAAAGCCCTGCCTGCCCAACATCTCATCAAGGCCGGGCACGCCGGAAGAAATACGTTCTGTTGAGGCTGTGTGGGTCAGCCCAACCGAGGTGATGGGTATGACGGAAATGCCCTCATCATCAATGAGGAACGGGTACTCGTTGGTTCCGTGCGAAGAGCCGCGGTATTTAACTACGCGCAGGCGGCGCGTGGATATCTGCTCATTGACGCGATGGTCAAGCACAATCACGCAGTCTGCAACGTATTCTTCCAGGCCATAACGTGTTAACGAGCCTTCTCCAATTTCAGCTGTTACCACCGCGGTAACGCCCGCGTCTTTCAGCCAATGAAACAAGCGCCGCAACTCTGCGCGCACAATCCCTTCATCTTTCAGGCTGAGAAAGATAACTTCAATTGTATCCAGCAGTACGCGCTTGGCTTTGACCTGCTCAATGGCGGCACGCAGCCGGATGAAGAGGCCTTCCAGATCGTACTCGCCCGTTTCTTCAATTTGACTGCGCTCAATGTGGACATAGTCAATGGCCAAACGTTTGGAACGCACCAAGGCAGGCAGATCATAACCAAGAGAGGCGACGTTGGTGACCAGTTCTTCACTGGTTTCTTCCAGGGCAATGCAGGCGCCCGGTTCGTTATACAGCAGCGCTCCACGCACCAGAAATTCAAGGCCAAGCAATGTTTTTCCCGCGCCTGGACCGCCACAAACCAGAGCAGTGCGCCCTTTGGGAAAGCCGCCGTGAGTCACCTGATCCAGGCCGCGAATCCCTGTGGGCACTTTTTCCAGGACCAGCGATGAAGAGTCGCGGGAAGCGATTTTCTTTTTCGTTGTTGGTGAGGCCATAAATTCAGGTTTTACTCACAGTTCAAAAATATTCAGCAAGATCGAAAAAAAACGTGCCAGTTTAAGACTGCGGCCCATGCCCATTATGTGATCCATGACCATCACTGGGGAGAATACGCAGCAACGCCTCCAGCAGTAAGCGCGGATCGCCCAGCGATTCCAGTTGTTCGTCCACCAAGCCTGCGGGAATCTGCGTGCCAGAAGTGTTGCTTAACGCCACGATCGGCATTGCCGGGGCCAGCCGTTTGAAAGTTTGAGCCAGTTCCAGCCTTTGTTCTGCTTGCAGAGAATCTCCAATTACAACGGCATGCACTACTGAAGGATTGAAGAGTTCAGTTGCTTCCGCCGGATCGCGTGCCGGAACCACAACGTAGCCCGCGCGCTCCAGGATCAGGTTGCGGGTGACCTGGGCAAACGAGGGTCTGCTTACACATAGAAGTGTCCATCTCATTCGAGAATGATTTAACTTTCCTCAAAAATATTTATGTTTGTTCGAGGTGGCGCTTAGATTTTTCGGCCCAATCAACTTCCTTAAACAGCCTTCATCAACTCGAAACATGCTCAGTAATAGACCCGAACAAAAGCTGCAAGAGTACAGCGGCCTGATTACCGGTGCGAACACAGTTCGCTTGAACGCAACTTAAGATGCGAATGCGGGCGATTTTGGATGCTTTTTAAGGGATACCCGCGAAGGGATGTGCGAAGTTTTACGCAGGGACTGGCCCGGCTGTTCGATTTGAGTTCGGAATTTGCTCAGACTACATGGTGTCTTTCTTGTCCCATGCGCGAACATAGACCAGGGCAAACACAGATCCTTTTCCTGAAGGCCCAACAGCAATGACACGTTGGTTGTTTTCCGTACCGACTTTGAGTTCTTCCTTGTACTCATGGCCGGAATCGTGGCCATCACACGTGACTTCCGCGTCCTGGTCATGGTGATGGAAATTCATGTTGAAGCTGCCGGTGCAATCCACCACCTTGCCGTACTTGCCCATATCTTTGCGGTAAAAGGCCAGGATCTTGTCAGGAGAGTCGTCGCTCTTAAATTTCATCGCAACAACCTTCAAGCCAAAAAGAGAGCTGGAGATATTAACGTTAGCGCTGCCGTGCTCATCATCGTCAGAATCTTTCCTGAGTTGCGCGCCTGGATAAGGCGTTAATCCCGTGTCTTTCACGTTTGTCTGGCCTTCATGAACGCTCAGCGAGCCGAACGGAGTGTGAATATCAACATCATCCTTTTTTCCATTGTCTTTGTCGTGGGTGGTTACGGTGCACCCAACGAGAGCACCCAGACAAACCAAAACTGCTAAGACAAGAGCAAGATGTTGTTTACGCATGTTGATCCTCCCGGGCATCTATGGCCCCTTCAACTCATTCCGCCGCATCCTGCTTAGTGATACGCCACAGCCTGGGACGAAGTTCCCTTATTTTTGCCGATCATGGCATTTAATGAAGCCAGAAAATCTGTTTGAGAAGCTTTACCGCAGCGATGGGGGAAGTGGTTCTTAGGGTTACACGATCGCCTCATAATAACGTTCTCCGGCACAACCCCGGCACAGGGTTTTCGCACCTCGCCTGACCTCGCGCTTGAAATTGATGCCCTCACCGCATTGTGCGCACACAATGCGCTCACTTTTGTATCCGGGAAATTCCTCCGGCGGAAGTTCCACATGGACCCATTGAGACTGAAAAAGCTGTTCATCAGAAATTTCACGATAAGCCAGCATCTGCTGCTGGTTTTTGTTTTCAATCTCAGGGTGCATGGTTTTAGCCAGCGCTTTAGATGATTCACGGGCAGCAATGCGAACAGCCTTGCCTGTTTCTACATCAACAAAAGTAGCTGCCATTTTTCCCCAATCGCGGAACTTGAGCGCTCGCTTGCCCAGCCGGCATCCTGTAACCACCATTACGGCGTCTGTGGCGCAGCGGTCAATCTCCACGAAAGTTACAATGCGCTTGCGATCTTTGCCCTCCGGATCTTCCAGGCCAAGCTTCTTGAGGCCAAACATGGCCATGCGCACGCCTAATACCTGGCCGGCACAGAGATGTCCATGGGCTACGGCCGCATCATCAAGATATTCCTGCAGGGTCTTCATTGTGGGCCCTCTTCTTCCGCGGTTTCAGGTTGCAGATCGGCGCCATGTCCACGGATCGCGAAAGTGGTTTTCTCGCCAGCAACAACAAAGGTCACGCGGCTGGGAGTGCGCTCCCATTGCGGCGCGGTACAAACAGAAGTTGGCGTCTCTTTTTTAAGGACCGGCTTGCGCTTCCCCAGCTGCACCACCATCATGTATGTTTTGGCGCCATCGTCAGACGCGCCGCAATAAGCAGCATAGTCGCGGTACCAGCTTGCTTCTGAAGTGTCGCTATCGAAGGCAGGCAGGTTTAACTGGGCGATGTGCCCGGTCTGGCGATCTACGCTGATCCAGCCGCCCAGCCGCCAGACCCATTGCGGTGGCTTGCCGGCTTCTTCGGGCAGAGCGTCGTTCAAGCGATAGGCGCGGCGAACCACGAACAGTTGCTCGGTGACGTCATGTGGCGTGCCGCTCACATAGTCGCGTAGGCGGCCATCCACAATCAGCGTGCGAACTTTGGCCGGCTGTGTGGTTCCGGAGTCGGAGAGGATTTCCACGCTGCGCCACTTGCCCAAGACGATTGTGTGCTGCCGTGGAGCAGAATAGCCGCTTCCCATGAGCAACAAAATAGACGCGGCTAGCAGGGTTGATCGCATTTTGAGTAATTATATGACTTGCCCTGTTACCAAAGTACACACTTACATCGCGTGTGCGAAGCATTATTAGAGGCATTTTTAATGGCATTTTTCTTGCTATTAGTTGTTATGCGTTTTTAAAGCTATGTGCACGACAGACTTGCATAATTCGAATAAACCTGCTTTCCTGCCGAAGAATCGCCTTCTAATAGAAGTGCATTCTTCCAATTCAGGAAAAGATTCCGTAAGATACATAATCCCCCCGACTTTCAACGCTAAGGGCCTACCCCCGTGGATTTGTAAGTTTGGCGGTTATACAGTGGTGGAGCTGTGCTTTCCGAAGAAGATCAAAAACTACTAAGAGTTCGTGAGTTGCTCGATACAACCCTCGAGCCGACAAAACCTTCTCATTTGACGATGGCACCTGTTTCGGAGCGGGGTAGGGAGGAATATGGCCGGGTTAGACAACGGGCCCCTCGGATCCTGGTTGTAGATGACAAGCTGGATACACTCCTTCTCCTGCGCGAGCTACTAAGTTCCCGCGGCTATGAGATCATTACCGCCACTGAGGCGGAAGAAGCCAAGCAGATCGTACATAGTGAACGTCCTGAATTGGTGCTTCTGGATGTGGTCATGCCGGGCAAGTCGGGCTACGAGCTTTGCCGTGAATTGAAGGACGATCC
>DASTCT010000298.1:0-3421 GCA_035710845.1 Candidatus Angelobacter sp. | reverse complement strand
AAAAAGAAGATGGCCAGGATAGGCACCAGCGGAAGCCACCACATGCTCTGGATGCTTCGCACCGCATGGAAAATAAGGTTTTGCGCTGCCGTTGCCAGGTCACCGCGATGGGCCTCAAAGAAAGAAGAAAAGCGTTCAATTGTGGCCTTGCTCCAGCCGTGCTTTACCCCGAGTTGCTGGATGATGTCACCAGAGTTGAGCCGTTGCGCCCACGCTGGAGCTTGCTCCATGAGTTTCTGTCCTTGCTGTATCACCTGCTCACCCACCAGGGCGAAGGCCACTCCTAAGCCGATGATCAAAGCCAGATACACGACGGCGATGGCCGCCGGACGCGAGCCTTTTAACAACACCTGCAACCGCGAAACCGGCGCTTCCAGCAGGTAAGCAAAGAAGATAGCGAAAAGGAAGGTGATGATCGCTCGCCAGGCCGAATAGAGAAACAAAAGGGCCAGGGCAAACACCAGGGCTGTGAGGAGCGCCTGCGCCGTTTTTTTATCGAAAAGCTTCAAATGGTTTCTTGCACCAACATGTCTGGCCTAAGACAGAAATAACCTGAACTGATTCTATTCAAGCAACTACCCTCTGTCAGACGTAATCCAGATAGCCGAGATTAATGCTCTGAATACTCCGTCCAACGCGACGAAAAACACCAATGCCTTCGCGCGATCCGCTCAGGTTGGTATTGCCTTCTATGGTAGTAAAGATTTCTCCTTCAATCTTCTCAATGAGTCCCATGTGGCCGGTGGCTGCGCCCGTCTTCAATAAGAAAACCATCCCTGGCTTCACCAAAACCGGCGCGTGTGTAGCCTCAGAGGCAGCAATCCGGTGCACTGATGTTTTCCCGGCTTTGTTCCAGCAATCGAGCACCCCGGCATCTTTGATGGCCGGATTCGCCACGCCGCGCTGGGCTGCCGCCTGCTGAAAGCAAAAATAAACAAAAGCCGCGCACCACGCAAAGCTGCCCGCAGACGGATCAAGGCCCACACTTCGGAGATACTGATCAACTTGCGGGCCTCGGTTGGATCCAAGAGGAACCTCCATGACACCTATCTGACTCGAGGCTTCCTGAAGGACCTGCTGCTGCAATGTGGTGCCGGCCTGGCTTGAGGTGATTGGATTAGTGGAAAAAAGCGCCGCCCAGGTCATTGGGCCAATGCGTCCATCTACCGACAAAGGAGCGCCGGATGAGCTGACGGACCGCGCCTGGAAGAGTTGCACTGCTTCTTCCGTCTGTGCTCCATAAACGCCATCTTCAGCTACAGGGCCGCAGCCGAGCTGGTTTAGACGGTGCTGGATTGCACGCACCAAATCAGCGGGAGAGTTACCGGTATCGATAACTTGTCCTGGGAATATTGGGGCCGAGGTTGTGCCTGCCATAGGCCCTCCTTTCTTGCGGGGCTCCTACTTTACTAGAACTGATGATGATCTGTGTACCTGTTTGTCTTTGTGAGATGATCGACAATAGATGCCGGAACTGCCAGAAGTTGAAACCATTGCCAACGGGCTGCACAAACGCGTGGCCGGCGACTGCATTGAGTCCGTGTGGGTTGGCAGCAAGCCAGAGCCGCTGAAGTCTCCGGCGAAGGAGATTGCAAGCACGCTTGAAGGCGCGCAGGTTGCCGGGGTGCGCCGTGTGGGCAAGCACATTGTCTTTGATCTGCAATCAAAAAAACATCCAGATAGCCAATGGATCGTGCATCTGGGCATGACCGGCAGAATGCTGGTGGTAACTCCGGAAACAGAGATGCCTGCGCACACGCATCTGGTGGCGAAGTTGCAGTCAGGCCGAGAGCTGCGGTTTGTTGATCCGCGGCGCTTTGGACGGCTGGAAGTACGGCAAGGCAGCTTTAGCGGCCCTGGCGCTGAGCCGTTGCAGATTTCGAGCGATGATTTTGCAAAATTGTTTCATCGCAGCAAAGCGCCCATTAAAGCTGCTCTTCTCAACCAGAAGCTCTTGCATGGCGTGGGAAACATTTATGCCGATGAGGCTTTGATTCGCGCCGGGATCAGGCCGCGTCGCCGGGCGAACTCGCTGACGCAGGCGGAACTCAGCAAGCTCCACGCGGCGGTACAAAAGGTGCTCAAGGCCGCCATCGCGGCAGGCGGATCGTCAATTTCCGATTATGTTGACGCCGACGGTGAAGCTGGCTTCTTCCAGATTCAGCATCGCGCTTACGGCCGCGAAGGCAAGCCCTGCCTGAAATGCAAAACCCCGATCAAGAAGATCGTGGTGGCGGGCAGGGGGACGCACTATTGTCCTAAATGTCAGAAATGATTTCTTTGTTCCGAGCGAAGCAAGGAAACCCTATGGCTGCGATGAAACTTGGCTCACCGTGAACAAGCACGCATCTTTATGTTTGGTGGATCCTATGCGACATGGTTGCGAAATGGATCTCTCCCCTTCCACAAGCTCAGGGTCGAGATTGCAGAAAAAGCTGATGGCGGATCACTAATGGCTGACTACTGCGCTTTCATCGGCTGGGAATTCCTCACCAGCTTGCGCATGCCGCGAATCCAGCGCTCATAGTCATTGGCTTTGTTCTGAAAGTATTTAGCCGCCTCGGGATGAGGAAGGATCAGGAATTTTTCTTCAGCCATAGCCTTCACAACATCGTCAGCCACCTGCTCCGGCTCTAACGCACCTTCCAGCAAGAAAGCGCCTCCGGCAAACTGTGCTTTGAGCAGCATGTCAGTCTTTACACCCTGCGGGCAAAGCGCAGAGATGCGGATTCCCTGGTCGCCATAAGTTACAGCAAGCCATTCAGCAAAACCCAAAGCGGCGTGCTTGGTAACCGAATACGGCGCCGATCCTATTTGTGTGAGCAGGCCGGCAGCGGAAACTGTCTGGAGCAGGTAACCCTCTTTACGGGCCAGCATCTGCGGCAGAACGGCGCGTGCCGCATAGATATGCGCCATTACATTGATCTCCCAACTGCGCTCCCATTCGCGATTGGGCGCTTCCGGTCCACCCGCCGCGCCAATCCCAGCATTGGAGCAGAAGATATCGACGCGGCCAAACTTTTCTGTCGCCATCGCCACCAGGGACTGGATATCAGGTTCTTTGCCCACATCACATTGCGCGGCGAGACCGTTGATCTCATCCGCAACGCGAGTGGTTCCCTGCAAGTCGATATCGGCAACAATCACCGCCTGCACGCCTTCTTTGGCAAAACGGTGGCATAACGCCCGGCCAATGCCATTGGCGCCACCGGTCACAATCACAACTTTGCCCTGGATTTGCATGGAAAACAAAGATAGTCCCCCTAACGGGATTGTTCAAATCAGAGCAGCGCCTTATTGCACCGGTATTAACCTAGGCAGGCATCATTCCTCATACTCAGGAGAGTCAAACCTTCCATGACCATGTTTGCGATTGGCGTTGATTTGGGAGGTACGAATTTACGGATTGCCGCCGTGGATG
>DASTCT010000297.1:0-35202 GCA_035710845.1 Candidatus Angelobacter sp. | reverse complement strand
CGAGGCTTGGCCAGGGTCTGCTCATGGCGAAAAACAACTCCATCAGCGTAATCATGGATGCGTCCCAGGGCAATCACCCCCCGGCGTTCGGCCAGGTCGCGCGTTCCCGGAATGGTAAAGGTCTGCGCATAAATATAGATGGCCGGTTCAGGATCGCGCTTGAGCAAGCCGCCGGATCGCCAATCATGCAAATACTCCGAGGCACGTGTATAGACGTTGAATGAATCAGTATCCGTCTCCCCAGCTTTGCCCAGGATGATGCGCACCAGATTATGCGGGCTTCGCTCATAATATTTAGCCTGCATTTCCGGGGTGATCTTGTCATACGGCTGGGTCAATACGTCGTCCAGCTTTACCTGGTGGGGGTCGTAGCGAAGCGCTCTGAATGGAATGATCTCAGCCATGAAATGGATGATGAACAGCTTATTGCATTCTATCAAGCATGGCGGGTAAACCTCTTCGCCCAACAGAGACATCTAAGTTCTCTGAACCACTGCCGATATAGGCGGGACGAACTGCCTGGGCTAAGTTACCTGTATTAAAGTCCACCGCGGCTGTGATAACATCGCCTGAAAAGAGGTTCCATATGACCCGCTCCGAACGCCGCGGATATGGTGCATGCCGTTCCCCCGAGCTCTCTTTTAAGGCGTCGCAACGCACGTCGCTAAGTCTTTGTGCGTTGGCGTTGTTGCTGACTTTTGCCCTTACTCTTTCTGCCAGTGCTCAGGACGTGAACGTCCATATTCAGCCAAGACCACCCGTTGATATTCCACAGCCCGGCGCCAAAGATCCTGCAGTAAAAGAGGCTGAGTCCAACTTTTCGAACCACACCAAGCCGATGCAGGTTGATGTAAACCTGGTGCTAGTGAACGTGACCGTCACAGATGACTGGAACCGCATTGTCACCGGCCTGGAAAAGGACAATTTCTCAGTCCTGGAAGGCAGCCAGGTGCAGGAAGTACGGCACTTTTCCAGTGAAGACGCTCCTATCTCCCTGGGCGTGATTTTTGACATGAGCGGGAGCATGAGTGACAAGATCGCCAAGGCGCGCGAAGCCGTAATCGAGTTCTTTAAAACGGCAAATCCTCAGGACGAGTTCTTCATGATCACCTTTAATGATCGTCCTGAGTTGAGCGCCGATTTCACCAAATCAGTGGACGATATCCAGGGCAAGCTGATTTATACGGTGCCACGGGGCAGTACCGCCCTGCTGGATGCTATCTATATGGGCATAAGCAAGATGAAGGACGCCCGCAACAGCAAAAAGGCCCTGCTGATCATTTCTGACGGTGGCGATAATCACAGCCGATATACGGAAAACGAGATCAAGGCGTTGGTAAAAGAGGCCGATGTGCAAATCTATTCCATCGGTGTCTTCAGCCCGTCGCCTGTTCAGCCGGAGGAAATCAATGGCCCGACGCTGCTGACCGAAATCTCCCAGGTAACGGGTGGACGCATGTTTACGATCAGTAATCCCAACGAACTGGCCGATGTGGCTACTAAGATTGGAATAGAGCTGCGCAACCAATATGTGCTCGGATACCGTCCAAACAACAAGAATAAGGACGGCCGCTGGCGCAAGATTAAGGTAAAGCTCAATCCGCCAAAGGGGCTGCCGCATCTAAACGTATATGCCAGAGCGGGATACTATGCACCTTCGCAATAAACAGGTAGTAGGGGCCCTATTATTTTTGCTGCTGGTTTCGGCCTTTTTCGTAAAGGTCCAGGCGCAATCCAGCCAACCACAGTCCCAACAAGGGACGCAGACCATTCAACCAACGCCGCTCCCGCCAGACGTTGATCCCAATGACCCTGCGCTTCCCGTGTGGGAAAAGCCAGCCACGCCGCCTCCATCGGCGAACACGGCAAAGCCCGGTACCACCGGCAATGCTTCCGCAAAACCCGGCAAAACGGGGGAAGCGCCGATTTCTGAAGGAGCTGTTGGCGAGGTTACCAAAAATGCCCAAGACGTATTCACCTATCGCAGTCTAGTGAATGAAGTTACGCTTTCGGCCACGGTGCTTGATGCCAAGCGCCACTTGGTTACCAATCTTGATCGGGCCAATTTTGTGGTCTACGAAGATGGGCAGCCGCAGAACATCACTTCATTTATCCGCAAAGACATCCCGGTTTCCATTGGCATTGTGGTGGACAATTCCGGCTCCATGCGTACCAAGCGGGCCGCGCTGACGAAAGCTGTGCTTAACCTGATTCAGGCCAGCAATCCCCAGGATGAAGTGTTTGTCGTGAATTTTAATGATGACCCTTATCTGGACCAGGATTTCACTAACAAAGTTGACCTGCTGCACGAAGCGATGGACCGTGTTGATTCACGCGGTGGAACAGCGCTTTATGACGCTGTAATCGCCTCTGCTGATCACCTGGCCAAGGGAGCCAAGAGAGACAAGAAAGTGCTGCTAGTAGTGACTGATGGCGTTGATAATGAAAGCCGGGAATCGCTGGAGAGCGCCATTCGATCTGTGCAGAGTGATAGCGGTCCCACTATTTACGCCATTGGCATTCTGGGCGATGAGCCGGGCACCAAGCGGGCCAAGCGCGCGCTGCAAGCCCTCTCTGATCAGACTGGCGGAGTGGCCTTTTTCCCCAAAGACCTTGAAGAAGTGGACGAGATCAGCTCGGAAGTGGCGCGTGATATCCGCAACCAATACAGCATCACCTATAAACCTACAAATCCGCGCAGCAACGGCGGATACCGCAAGGTGCATGTTGAAGCTCATGCCTCCGGGTATAAAGACCTGCAAGTCCGTACCCGCGATGGCTATTTTGCTGACGAAAAACATACGGCCGCCAAAGAATAGCCGCTCACCGAGCATCTAACAGGGCCTATTCCGCGCGGAGCAGGCCCGAGTAATCTCCTGTGGTCCTCTTGATGGTTAAATGCGCGTTTGACCATCCCCCTGTCCCTCCCGTAGTCTAAAAAGTTTGCTATGCCTCGTCCGCGAATAGCTGAAAACATCACCGAACTGGTCGGCCAGACGCCTCTCCTGCATTTCCACCGCATTGTTCCTGCGGGGGCTGCTGACGTCTTTGCCAAGCTGGAATACCTGAATCCGGGTGGAAGCGTGAAAGACCGCGCTGCTATCGGCATTATCAGGAAGGCCGAAGAGCAGGGAAGACTGAAGTCTGGTGGAACCATTGTGGAAGCCACGGCGGGGAACACCGGCATAGGCTTGGCGCTGATTGGCATCAACAAGGGCTATCGCGTGGTGCTCTGCGTGCCTGAAAAATTTGCCGAGGAGAAAGTAAATGTCATGCGTGCCCTGGGCGCTGAGGTCCACCGCACGCCGGACGAAGCGGGGATGCAAGGCGCCATCCAGAAAGCCAAAGAACTCGCCGCTAATATCCCCGGTTCATTTACCGCTCTTCAATTTGAAAATCCTGCCAACCCTGACTTTCACTATCAAACGACCGCCCCGGAAATTTTTGACCAACTGGAAGGGAATTTGGACGCTGTGGTCATCGGCGTGGGCACAGGGGGGACTTTCACCGGCGTGGCGCGATTCATGAAGGATAAGCTCAAGCATGTTCATTGTGCTGCCGTGGAAACTCAAGGATCAGTTCTGGGCGGAGGCCCAAAAGGGCCGCATAAAGTGGAAGGGATTGGCGCCAGCTTTATTCCGCAGACATTCGATCCCAAGGTGTGTGACGAAATTATTAAGGTCAATGACAAGGATGCGTTTGATACGGTCATTAATCTGGCTCGACTGGAGGGCGTTCTGGGTGGATCAAGCGCGGGCGCCAATGTTTTTGCTGCGCTTCAGGTAGCCAAAAAACTGGGCGCCGGAAAACGTGTGGTGACCGTGATTCCCGATTCGGCAGAACGATACATGTCAAAAAAGATTTTTGAAGGCGGAGAATAGGATCGTCCGGCTGTAACGAGACATGTGGCACGTCAGTGAGTTTTGCGTGGCCAGAGCGGAGACGTAGCGGTGCTACGTCTCTACGTTGAGAGTATCAATAGAGCAGCGAGCCCGACTTGTGCGGCGAGCCGGGGGACCCAGGCTGCGTCGGTTTTGCGCAGGCTGGGGTGAGAGCTGCCTGCATCAAGAGCTGAAACCGTTTGCCACGATCCTGGATCGTCGGCGGGTTGGAGCGAAGCGACATGAAAAAAAAGAAACCACTGTATTCCGGCTTCGGCACAAAGGCGATCCATCTTGGGCAGGAGCCCGACCCAGAGACTGGCTCCGTAGTCGTGCCGATTTACCCTACCTCTACTTTTGCGCAGCAAGAGCTGGGCAAGCATAAAGGATATGAGTACGCCCGCGTCTCCAATCCTACACGCACGCGGCTTGAGCAGAACCTTGCGGCGCTGGAAAACGCAGCCACCTCGCATGTTTTTTCCAGTGGCATGGCAGCGACTACCGCGGTGACGCAGTGCTTTTTGAAGCAGGGCGATCATCTGATCTGCGGCCACAACGTTTACGGCGGCGTCCCTCGCCTGTTCAACCAGGTACTGGCGAACTACGGGATCGAGTTCAGCTACGTGGACACCTCTGACCTGGACGCGGTGAAGAAGGCCTTGCGCCGCAATACGAAGATCATCTGGGTAGAGACGCCGACGAACCCGCTGATGGTGCTGACGGACATCCGGGAAGTGGCAAAGATCGCGCACGCGGGCGGTGCGGAACTGGTGGTGGACAATACTTTCATGTCGCCCTATTTTCAGCAGCCGCTCGACCTGGGCGCCGACATGGTGCTGCACTCCACCACGAAATTCTTGAATGGCCACAGCGATGGCTTGGGCGGCGTGATTGCTGCAACCAAACCTGTCCACGCGGAAAAGCTGGCTTTCATGCAGAAGACCGCCGGGGCGATCCTCTCACCATTTGAGTGCTGGCTAGTGCTGCGCGGCGTAAAGACGCTGGCCGTGCGCATGGAGAAGCATGATGCGAACGGCCGGGCAGTCGCTGAGTTCCTGCGCCGCCATCGTAAGGTGAAGAAAGTGCTCTATCCGGGATTTTCCGATCATCCCCAGCATGCGCTGGCTAAACGACAGATGAGCGGCTTCGGGTCGATGATTACCTTCGAGACCGGCTCACTTGCGAACGCGAAAAGGATGCTGGCTCGCGTGCGCGTCTGTACGCTGGGCGAGTCGCTGGGCGGAGTAGAAACGCTGATCTCTCATCCGGCAACCATGACGCATGCGGCGCTCGGCGAGAAGGGAAGAAAGAAGATTGGATTGACCGACGGCATGGTGCGCATTTCAGTCGGGATTGAAGATGTGCACGATCTGCTGTCGGACCTGGATCAGGCGCTAGCGGCGATTTGAAGTTTTTACCACAGAGAAACACAGAGAAAAAGCAAAAGAGTACATTTTGTTAATGATCCAGCAAGAAATAGCTCATACCCCGAATTAACCTGAGTGATCCTCTGTGCATTCTGTGGTTAATCTGTATTTTTTGCCAGCCAATCCAGGTAAGCTTTGTCGCCTTCAGCAACTTCCAGCATGATGCATTCTGGCAGTTCGTAGGAATGCAATTCCTTGATTGCGTCCCGCACACGTTCAAAAGCATCATTTCTGGTCTTGATCAGTAAGAGCCACTCTTCAGCCGTTTCCACTTGGTTCTTCCAGCGATACACTGATTCAATTCGCGGAACAATATTCACGCACGCTGCCAGACGCCTCTCCACCAGCGCGTGCGCGATCTTTCTTGCTTCTTCCTGAGACCCTGCCGTGGTCAGCACAATGCGTGCGTTGCTCATGTATGAAAAGTCCTCAGGGGTGAGTGTATCAATACAAGCGATTAGCCAGCAGTGCGTCAGTGTTCAGTCCATGAGCGTTTTTCAAGTGAGAAAACGTTTAGGGCCCGACGCTTTTTGGCGCAGGCTGATAAAAACGATGGTGGGCTAGAATGATCAGGGGCTGAGTGCTGCTGGCTAATTGCTGAATGCGGATGGATGGTTGCTGAGTGCTTTGCAAGAAACCATTGCCCCATCGGCTGCAACTAACAAAAGTTCCTCTGTGAGCGTAACCATCAAATTCGGGACCTCCGGCTGGCGAGCCATCATGGCTGAGGATTTTACCGTCAGCAACGTTCGCTTGGCGGTGAGTGGAATCGCGCGCTATGTCGCGGAAAAACATCCAGGCGGGCGGGTTATCGTCGGTCGCGATCCCCGGTACATGGGCGAACGTTTTGTTCAGATTGCTGCTGAAGTGCTGGCAGCCGCTGGAGTCAAGCCACTGGTCATTGCAGAAGCTGCTCCTACGCCAGCTATTTCGTACGAAGTAATTCGGACAAAAACCGATGGCGCAATCAACTTTACTGCGTCGCACAATCCACCGGAATATAACGGCATCAAGTTCTCCACTCCAGACGGTGCACCTGCGCTGCCTGAAGTCACCAGTGCAATTGAAGCATTGATCGCGGCCAACGGACATCCAGCCGCCACCGGATCCGCCAAGGCCGCTGCTGAATCTATCGATCCCAAACCTGCGTATCTGGCGCGCCTTAAAGGGATTGTTGATCTGGCGCTTATCCGTGCTTCAGGATTGAAAATTGTATTTGATCCGCTGTGGGGGGCGGCGCGGGGCTATCCTGACGAACTCTTACGCCAGGCCGGAATTCCTGTTGCCACCGTCCATGACGCGCGCGATGTGCTTTTTGGCGGCCATGCTCCAGAGCCGGAAGGTCATCTGCTGAACGAGATGCGCTCCAGGATGAAGGAAACCGGCGCTAAGATCGGTATTGCAACAGACGGTGACGCTGACCGTTTTGGCATTGTGGATGAAGACGGCACATTCATTCAGCCGAACTACGTGATTGCTCTGCTGTTTGATTATCTGATTGAAACCCGCGGCTGGAAGAACGGTGTGGCGAAGTCCGTTGCCACCACCAACATGATTAATGCCCTGGCCGAGCATCATGGCGTGCCCTTATATGAAACGCCAGTGGGCTTCAAATACATCGGCGAGCTGATTAAGCAGGACAAGATTGCCATTGGCGGAGAGGAGAGCGCCGGACTTTCAATTCGGCATCACGTTCCCGAGAAAGATGGAATTATTGCAGGGTTGCTTTGCTGTGAAGCTGTGGCACGTCGCAAAAGATCGATTGGCGAGCAGATAAAAGATTTATTTGGCAAAGTTGGTTCCTTTTATCCTCAACGAGAGAACTTCCGCTTGACGCCGGAAGTGAAAGCGAAGTTCACTAGTAAATTGAAGAATAATCCGGCGGAGTTTTCTGGTCGCAGGGTAAAGCAAGCGGTACGCACGGACGGGCTGAAACTGGTTTTGGATGATGGCTCATGGGTTTGCTATCGCCTGTCAGGAACGGAGCCGGTAGTCCGTGTTTATTCTGAGGCGAAGACGGAAACCGAGCTGCAAAAGCTGGCTGCGGCTGCCCGGGAGTGGATAGAAAACTAGATAGTGCATGGATACACAGATCCAAAATGCGCAAGAACAGGTGCACGGTTGGCGGCGCAGGCTGGCTACGCCTGTTATCGCTCTGTTGCTTGGTTTGGGGGCTTACTATGTTGTGTTCAGCGCCAATGGCCTGTTGGTCTATCAGCAAAAGCGGCATGAATCGCGCGATCTGGATCAACAAATCAAGACCCTGCAGCAGCAAAACGAGGCCATGCAACAGGAAATTAAAGCTTTAAAAACTGACCCTCAAACTATTGAAAAAGAAGCGCGAGAACATCTGCGCTATACCCGGCCTGGGGAAGTTGTTTTTACCGTGCCCACCGCTCCGGCAACGCCTACCAAAGAAAAGAAATAACCAGCTGCAAAGTTCAAAATAGGGGCAGCAGGGATAATTTGCATTAACTGTTGTAACCTAATTTGTTGAGCGCACTCAATAGTCTCAACAAAGAGAGCTATTCTCTGACCGTCTTACCGGTCACAAAAATCCTCTGAGGAGATAAAACTCATAATGAAGAAAATCATGTCGATGTTGCTCGCAGCGGCTTTTCTGATGTCAGTTTCCGCGGTTTCTTTTGCGGCCCCTAAATCCACCAAGATGAACGGTTGGGTCAGCGATGAGAAGTGCGGAGCTAAGGACATCAACAATGCCGATTGCGCCAAGAAATGCGCTGAAGCCGGCTCCAAGCTGGTATTTGTATCTGAAAAAGACAAGAGCGTACTGAATGTCGATAACCAGGACGCCCTCAAGGGGCATGAAGGCCACCATGTGAGAGTTACCGGAACAGTTGATAACGGCACGCTCCACGTAACTAACGTGTCGATGCTCAAACAGGCACCTGAAAAGAAATAGCGGTTCTTAACATCTTTTCTTTGAAATACTTGAATTTAAGGCGGTCCTTGCTGGCCGCCTTTCATTTTTGCTTCGTGGGCCAACATTACTTTAGTGCCTGCGTTCTTCCCCAGAATCGCTGGTTGGAAATCCAGCAAAACAGGTTAATATGGCCTTATAATGCTCCAGGTATTCGGGTTTAACCGCAACTTAATTTGGGGGTGGCTTTGTGCCGCCTCGCTGGTTCTTTTATTAATTATTTCTGGCTGTGTGATTTCACCCCGGAGAACCCTTGGCGGTGGCGGCGGTACGCCAACACCTACTCCTAGCCCAACGCCTACAGGAAGTCCCACGCCCACTCCTACACCCAGCGGCACTCCGCAGGGCAAGCTTTACGTTTCCAATGCGGGCAATAATTCTATTGTGCGGTTTGATCAGGCGCTTACAGCCAGCGGAAACATTGTCCCCGGTGCAACAATCTTCGGAGCGAATACCACACTCAATGCGCCAGCTTTTATCTTTCTGGATACCGCAGCCGACCGGCTGTACGTGGCCAATAACGGTGATCTTTCCATCCTGATTTTTGACAACATCAGCACCAAGAGCGGGAATGTTGCCCCGGAGAGGACCATTAGCGGCTCTAATACCCTACTGGGTTCTCCGACCGATGTATCGTTGGACAAGGGACGCGATCTGCTTTATGTGGCAGACGATACTAACATCGAAGTCTTTTCTTCCGCCTCTACCGCTACAGGAAATATTGCGCCGGCACACACTCTTGATCCGGGATTTACTGTTTCAGCGATCTTAATTGACGGAACCAATGATCGCCTTTATGTGGCTGACCAGGCAGCAAATGCCATTGCCGTCTATGACAGTGCCAGTACCCTGGCTACCGGCCCCATAACGGCCACCCGCACTATTCAAGGCGCAGCCACACATTTGGCCACGCCCGGCGGCATTCAGATTGATGGCGGGGGAAGACTGGTAGTGAGCAACGCTTCGCCTGCCAGCATAACCATTTACAATGGCGCTGCCACGGCGACTGGAAACATTGCTCCTTCGGCTGAAATTGTTGGCAGCAACACAGGGTTTAAGGCTCCTGACCAGATTGTGATTGATACCACCGGTTCAGGAACGCTGTACAACGCCGATCCAAATGCTGCGCGTGTTGCCATCTACAGCAATCTCAGCTCTTCCACGGGAAATATTGCGCCCAATCGAATTATTTCTGGCCCAGGCACCACCCTGACTACCATCGGACTGCCCGAAGGCGTTGCTATAGATAGAACACGTTAACTTGCGGGCTTGAGGGGTTTCAGCGTACAACGCCTTGCAGCGGTGAACTAGCAGTAGCGTAAAGCTTTTTCTGCATCCTGCCGGCAAGATAGGCCTGCCGCCCGGCGATGATCGCGTGCTTCATAGCCTCCGCCATTAGAACCGGGTTTTCAGCGTGTGCGATGCCGGAGTTCATCAGCACGGCATCAGCACCCAGTTCCATGGCGATGGCCGCATCTGAAGCGGTGCCAACGCCGGCATCCACGATCAGTGGAACTTCAGAGATCATCTCCCGCAGGATCTGGATATTGGCCGAATTCTGGATGCCCATTCCGCTGCCAATGGGCGCTCCCAAAGGCATAATGGCGCTGGCCCCGGCGTCAACTAATTTCTTGGCAACTACAATGTCATCAGATGTATAGGGAAGGACTGTAAACCCTTCCTTTACCAGAATCCGGGTGGCCTCAATAGTTGCCAGCACATCGGGATAGAGCGTTCTTTGGTCGCCGATCACCTCAATTTTCACCCAGTCAGAGAGCCCCACTTCGCGCCCTAACCGAGCCGCGCGAACGGCTTCGTCTGCTGTATAGCAACCAGCGGTATTAGGCAGCAGAAAGTATTTTTGTGGGTCAATGAAGTCGAGCAGCGACTCTTTGCTGCGGTCAAGGTTCACGCGGCGAACGGCTACTGTTGCCATCTCCGCGCCACTGGCTTCAATGGCGCGAGCTGTTTCATGCCCTGATTTGTATTTGCCTGTGCCGACGATGAGGCGCGAGCGAAACTGCCGCCCGGCAATAATGAGAGGATCCATGAACTCTATTGTAATGAATTTTGGTGCGACCGGATGGAACTGCTATCCCACCGGCGCGGTCTCAATGGGGTGAGGGTCCTGGTAGATTTGCTCGATCTGCTGTTTGTATTTGGCCTCAATAACACGGCGTTTGAGCTTTAGGGTTGGCGTGATCTCGCCACCCGCGACGGTAAATTCGTCCGGCACTACCAAAATTTTCTTGATGGTCTCAAAATGCGCCAGCTTTTTGTTCAGATCTTCCACAATGCCACGGTAGAGTTCGCGGACTTTCTCTGAGTTCACAAGCTCTTGATGGGAACTGAAGGTAACGCCGTTGGCCTTGGCCCAATCTTCCAAAAGAGGGAAGTGCGGCGAGATGATGACCGAGGCATATTTTCGCTTGTCACCAATTACGGCGGCCTGCGCAACCAGGACATTCATCTTCAGCGCATTTTCAATCGGCTGCGGAGCAATAAATTTTCCGCCGGAGGTCTTGATCAGGTCTTTTTTGCGATCAGTAATGTAGAGAAAGCCATCGCTATCCAGTTCGCCGATGTCGCCGGTTTTGAACCAGCCATCGGTAAAAGACGCGCGAGTTTCTTCCGGCATCTCCCAATAGCCTTTAAAGACGGTTGGGCCTTTCACCAGAATCTCGCCATCCTCGGCGATTTTTAATTGCAGTCCCTCATTGACCTTGCCAACGGAGCCAATCCTGAACTCACCTGGGCGATTGACGGAGAGCGTGGGCGAAGTTTCCGTCAGTCCGTAGCCTTCCATGATGGGAATTCCAACCGAGCAAAACCACTCTGCCATGTCCTTGCCGAGAGGCGCACCGCCAGAGAAATAACCACGGCTGCGTCCGCCAAACCCTTGGCGAATTTTTTCAAACACCAGCTTATTTGCCAGCTTCCAGGCTGCGTTCTTGGGCGTTTCACCACGAGCGATTTCTTCTTTGTGTCCCTCGCCCACATGTACAGCCCAGTCAAAGATCTTGCGATTCAATCCATGTCCTGCACGCCGTTCAGCTTCCTGGCGGATTTTCTCGTAAACGCGGGGCACGGCTATGATGATGGTGGGCTTGGCTTCCTGCAGCATCTGCGGCAATTGATCAAAATTTGCGCAGTAAACAATGGTGACTCCATCCAGATAGCAGATGTAATCCACATGGCGGGCTGTAACGTGCGAGAGAGGCAGGAAGGAAAGATAAACGTCGCCCTGTTCCCACTCAGACTTTTTGCTGGCTGTAAGCGCGCATGAGGTCAGGTTGCCATGGCTCAGCATCACGCCTTTTGACGTGCCTGTGGTTCCCGATGTGTAGATTAGCGTGGCCAGATCGTCAGGTTGGATCTGGTGGGCGAGTTCATCAAATTCCCGGTCAGGATCACTTGATGCGTCTTCGAGCAGCGACCACATGCGAACCACATTCAGGTCCGCAACATCATCCATCACAACAACTTTCTCCAGCGCCGTCTGTGCCTGAATCGATTGAATCTTGCGCAGTTGCTCCAGCGTGGAAACAAAGATTACACGCGCACCGGAATTTTTTAGCAGATATAGAGTTTGCTCCGCAGTGAGAGTGGTATAGATGGGAACGTCAGCGATGCCGCTGGTGGCGCAGGCAAAGTCAGCGATCATCCATTCCGGCCGGTTTTCGCTCAGGATAGCGACGCGATCGCCTTTTTTTATGCCCCACTGCTTCAGAACCTGCGCCAGAGCAACCACGTATCCATATAACTGGCGGGATGAGATGATTTGCCAGCCCGTGCTGCGCTTGAACATGACGTGGCGTTCCAGGTCATGTAGAACAGCAGCGTAAAAGATATCGACCAGGGTCCTCGGTTCCATACTACGAGCCTGTTTCCACTCCTCTCAAGACAATGGCCACCACCGAATCAGTCAGGCTGGAAAGGTGATAGTCGCGGTCATGCTCACGGTCGGAGAGGATCCACGTGGTTACTATCTCATCCACAGCGCCAAAGAAGCAATGTGCCGCAATGGTTAGAGAAATATCGGCACGAAAGACTCCTGCTTCCTGGCCTTCGCGCAAAACGCCCTTGATCACATCAAAGTATTCCACCAGCAGGTTGTGCGAGAACTGCCCCAGAAACTTGGCGCTATGCCGCAGTTCGGTCTGAAAAACGATGGCCAGGCTGCGATTGGAGCCGAGGGCTTCCAGGTGCAGAAAAGCCATGCGGCGCAGCTTTTCTCGCGGGTCAGGCATCTGATCCAGTGAAGTACGTGCACGCTGAATGAAGCGATGAAAGGCCGAATCAATGGCCGCCATCAGCAGCTCATCTTTGTTCTTGAAGTAGAGGTAGATTGTGCCATCCGCCACGCCGGCGCGGTCCGCAATTTCAGCTACCCGGGAGTGGAAAAAACCATGCTCTGCAATCACTTCAATCGCGGCATCGAGTATCCGCTGGTGCTTATCTGAAGCGCCATTCACCAATCCGGGGGCAGTTTGTGAAGATCGTTTCGGCATGAGAGAAGCCTTGAATTTACTTGGATTTGCAGGCCAGTGCAACCGTAATCTGTGGCCGACAGGCATTGTCAAATATCAGGATTCCCGGTTAATCAGAGCGCCCCTGCGTTTTCTCCGTACCATTCCAGAAATGATCGAAAAGCATTACCGCGATGGCTATGCTCGCGTTTTTGCTCTAGGGGAAGTTCCGCAAAAGTGCGGCCCAGGGCAGGGAAGTAGAACAGCGGGTCGTATCCAAAGCCCTGAGTGCCGCGCGGGTCGGTAAGCAATTCACCCTCGACTTGGCCGGTAAATATGGCCAGCGTGACACCATCACGGGCCAAAGCGATCACCGACACATATTTGCCTGCAAATTTTCCCTTGGGCAAACGTTCCAACTGTTGAATGAGAGCCAGATTGTTTTCCTGGTCGCCGGAGTTTTGATGTGAAGCAGCCCCGGATTGAAGCATCGCGGCATAGCGCGCTGAGTAAACGCCCGGAGCGCCGTTGAGCGCATCGACCATCAGGCCGGAGTCCTCCGCCAGCACCAGCTCATGAGGGACGTGACGGCTGTAATACGCTGCTTTTTTACGGGCGTTGGCTTCAAAGGTATCGCCATCTTCAATGGCTGGAGGCAGGCGGTCAATGCCGGGCAGGGGATCAAGTTTTAAGGCCAGAGCCTGGGCAGCTTCGCGAAATTCGCGTACTTTGCCTGGATTTGAAGTTGCCAGAAAGATTCTAGGCAGATCAGTCATTTGGTTATCATGATAGCTTGGATGCGCGGAAGCTTAAAATACTGGAGTCCAATGAGGATGCGGCGGATTTACGCAATTTTATTTTTGATTTTCTGCTTTGCCGGCTGCCAGATTTCGCCTCGACGTACAACTGGTGGCGGCAACGGCGGTGGTGGCGGAGGAACCACGGGCGGTCAACTTTATGTCGCTACGCCGAATGGAATCTTGCATTTCAACAATGCAGAAACCTCTAACGGAAATGTGGCCCCAGTAGGAACCATTACTGCTAGCCAGCTTGCATCTCCACAGCATTTGCTCCTGGATGCCCGCTCAGACACCTTGTATGTGGCCAATCAGGGCGGGAGCTCAATCGTGGTCTTTAACAATGCCTCAACATTGACTGGCGCCACCACACCAGCGCGTGTGATCGGCGGAAACGCAACTACGCTGGCGTCACCCATTGATGTTGCGCTGGACACCGTTAACAACCTGCTCTACGTGGCTGATGGCACCACGGTCAAGGTGTTTTCCTCAGCTACAACCGTCACTGGCAATACGGCACCAGTGAGCAGTTTTAATCTGGGATTCACGATTGGCGGAATATTTCTGGATTCAACCAACAATCAGCTTTACGTCACCGATCCCGGTGATCAGGCAGTGGATCGCTTTGACAGCGCCAGCACCCAAAGTGTGGTTGGGATCGTAGGCGGCGCAATTGCCGGTCCGGATACTCAATTGTCACAGCCGCACGGCGTGGTGCTGGATTCGCTGGGAAGGATCATGGTCAGCAATTCAGCAAATCCTGTGAGTATTACTGCGTATCCCAGCGCCAGTGTGAACACCGGGGACGTGGCTCCTGCAGCCGTCTTCAGCGGCAGCAATACTAAACTTCAGGCTCCGGGGCAAATAGCTTTGAACAGTAAGGTATCCAGTGGAGAGTTATATGTCGTTGAGCCGGTGGGCGGAAGTATCTTGATCTTTACCGGCGTGCTCACGACTACTGGAAACGCAACCCCGACTCGTTCCATTAGTGGCTCGAGTACCCATCTGAATGCTAACGCAATCAATGGCCTGGCGATTGATCCTTCACGCTAAGCGGCTGAGAAAATTAATGTACTCCAAGCATTCCCCAAAGTGCTACACAAACGCCGAGGATGGTAGTGATAAAGGAGAGATGCCAAAAAAGTTTTAACTCCGCCAGCAATGCTACGGAGCAGAGCACAATTGAGATTTCCAAAAACAGCTCCGCAGAGTCGTAATAGTTGGCGCGGTGTTCGATAACCTTGGTTTCATTGTCCAGATTTTCAGCTTCTTTGCGAATGCCGTCAGCGTCTTTTCTTTGCTTTTCGGCATCTTTGCTGAACTCCGCCGATAGGTCTTTTCCGTTAGAGTTTAATGCTTCCATCTTGGCAAAAGCTTCCAACTCGTGCGAGCGAATGTTTTTTGCCTGATAATAGCTCCATTGATCGTTGACTCTGGTTTGTAAAACCACCACTTCCGTATGTGCGCGATGGCTCATGAGCGTTGCGGCAGCCAGCAGTACTGCCACAATCGCCATGGTCAATCCAATCGTTTTCTCACCTGCATTGTGCGCGTGCTCTGCGCCTTCTTTAAGTTCTTCTACGTTCATATCTTTATCCTTATTAGTTTTCCCAAATCGTAAGAGCTACGGCCCATGCAACCGGGCGCTGAGCATCAGTTGCGATGCAGGAATTTGAGTCGCTTCTGGGACCGAGTATGGCCTGGGACATCGTCATACTTCAAAACGCTGATGGAACCGTCAACTTCCAGCACGGCCAATGCGGCATCGTCGATGCAGCCGACGCCATGTTCGCGCAGCGCGCGATTGAGTTCATCCATGGAGACATGTTCTTTTGCCATGTGTGGGGTGATGCACTCGCCGTTGTGGATCAAGAGAGTAGGCTGGCCCTGGATCAACTTGCGAAACCGCCGGTTCATCCCTGAGAGTTCCGCCAGCAGGAAATTCAGCGCGAGCAGCACCAGTGCTGCCGTTACTCCGCCTGCAAGGGAAGTATCCGGGCCGGTCATGGCGTTCTGCACAGAGTTGCTCAGGAGCAACAGCAGGGTAAGATCAAAGGGGGTCATCTGCCCCACCTCGCGCTTGCCGGTCAGGCGGATCCCTACCAGCACAAGCGCATACACCGCCGCCGTCCGAACTACAATTTCAAACACCGTATGCCAGCTAGTGAGCATTTGCGGAGATTGTAAATTTGAATTGTGAATTTTGGAACCATGAAGATTGCGCTACGTCGGACGGGTACAGCATCAGGGCAACGGCATAAATGTTTCGACTCATGTGTGAAAACCTGCTATAACCAAGTCCGTCGGCCAGGTACGCAGCCATCTTGAATCTCAACCTGGTTTTGCTCTTGCCTGCCGATACTTGGTTCGATTCCAAGACTGGGAATGGTCTCTCACACCATCGTCCTGCCCTTGCGGAACCAGCCTTTGAGCAGACCGGATTGCGGCCCTGTGGGTTAAGACCCCCGTTGCAAGCTGGTGGTTCCGCCGGGTGGGATTCTCTGGAGGTTTTTGAATTTTGATGCTGGAAATTCTTTGGATACTGGTTCTGGTTGCTGTCATCCTGGTCATCGTCTTAAAGGTGCTGCCTCTCAAGCATGTGATTGTTTATGAGTATCAGAGAGGCCTTTTGTACAAAAAGGGACGCTACATAACTGCGCTCAATCCTGGCTCTTACTGGATCTCCTCCACGTTCTCGATGGTGTATCCCGTGGATATTCGTCCTGAATTTATTACCATTCAGGGGCAGGATATGATCTGCGCTGATGGCGTAACGGTAAAGATGAGCCTTGCTGCAGCCTTCCAGGTAGTCGATCCAAACCTTGCCGTCAACAAAACAGCTAACTTCCGCGGGAATCTTTATTTAATTCTGCAGATGGCGCTGCGGGAAATCGTGGGGAAAGAGAAAACGGATGTGCTTCTGGAAGGTCGGGCAGGGATCAGCACAAAACTGCTCGAATTGGCTGCCCCCAAGGCTGAAGAGATGGGCCTGAAGTTGATCTCCGCCGACGTGAAAGACATAATGTTTCCTGGCGACATGAAGAAAGTGTTTGCTCAGGTTGTAAAAGCCCAGAAGGAAGGACAGGCGGCGCTGGAACGTGCTCGTGGCGAAACAGCCGCACTTCGCAGTCTGGCAAACGCTGCCCGTACCATGGATGACAATCCTAATCTGCTCCAACTGCGAGCCCTACAGGCACTGGCAGATTCTTCAGGTAATACACTTGTACTTGGATTACCTAACAACACACTGCATGTAACCAAACAAAATCATAAAGGCACGATACCCCCGGAATCGCAGGGATAAGCACGCAACAATAATGCCTGCCTCTTAGCTACTTTCAGCCAGGATTCGAGTCTGGTTGAATAAAAATCTCATGCTTGCAGATCAGCCCAGCCATACTGCTCATCGCGTGGCATTACGCCGAGCAGCCCATCAGCTTTGGGACAATCCCAAAGTATTTGACGATCCAGTTGCCTTAAAGATCATTCCGCCCGAGGCCAGAGCGGAATTGGCAGCAAGCAGGCCGTCAGACTCTTCGCCTGCCCGCTATTTGCGCGCGTTTATTGTGGCGCGCAGCCGCTTTGCTGAAGACCATCTTGCGGAAGCGGTATGGCGTGGAGTGAAGCAGTATGTGATCTTGGGCGCAGGCCTTGATACGTTGCTTATCGGAATCCGTATCCCGATTTGCGCGTTTATGAGGTGGACTATCCGGCCACACAGGCGTGGAAGCGCCAATGTCTGCGGCTTTCGGGTATTCCTATTCCGCCGACTCTGACATTTGCTCCCATTGATTTTGAGAAAGATACGCTTCATGCCGGGCTTACCCAAGCGGGATTCCAAACCAACCAAGCGGCGTTCTTCTCATGGCTTGGAGTAACTCCATATCTTGCAGAAGCGACTGTGTTGACTACCTTGCAATGGATTTCGTCATGTGCAGATAGTGGTGTTGCATTTGATTATGCGGTGCCGCGATCTTCGCTCGATTTTTTTCATCGGATGACCTTTGACGCGCTGGCTGCTCGCGTGGCCGCTGCCGGCGAGCCGTTTATAGGGTTCTTTGATCCTGAAGCACTCTCCGGCGAACTTCAGCAGATGGGCTTCAAACACATTGAAGACCTGAACGGAGATGAGATCAACGCGCGCTACTTCTCCGAACGCTCTGATGGGCTGCGTGTGGGCGGCGTCCTGGCACATTTAATGTGTGCGCGAAAATAAAAAAATCGTCTCTCTGAGCTTTTCAAACCAAGCGCAAGTGCACAAGAGTTGGAGCGTACAAATCCGGCAAGCCTGCTGATCTACAAAAATGACCTTCTGATATACTGAGATCCTACTCGCGAAACGTGGCGCTATCGTCTAGGGGTTAGGACGTGAGATTCTCAATCTTAAAACCCGGGTTCGATTCCCGGTAGCGCTACCAAACCTGAATTTTTGACTCCGTCGGTCTGCATTCCGTTGAAAAGCAAGCAAGTTACAGCGGTTCGATATTTCCCGTCTGAATACGTTACACCCTTCGGAAATAGAACCTGCTGAAAGCGTTGCTTCTGCTCAGATGGCGCGGCTTTCCACAGGTTCGATGCGTTGGTCAGGACCATTTCCGCGTAGTCCAAAACTGCCTCTATTTCGATCTCTTCGGCTTGGGCCTCCCGAAGCTCGATTTCGGCTAGCGTCAGCTCCTCAGTCAGTTTTGCACGCATTTCTCGATACGTATCTTCCCTCGATTGCTTTTCGATAGACAAAGGCCTCTTCCAGTTTGATCTTGTTCTCACGCAACTGCCTGATCTTACGGGACACCGCGCTCTGCAGTTGCTGACTGTCGCCCTGCTTTTTGCGCCAAATTGGTGCTTGCAGCATCAAATTATGGGGGCAACCGTCTCGCACTGGTACGCGGCCCTGCTGCGCTTTGGGCAGACTCGTCCCTGCATGAAAGGCTGAACCTGAAAGGAGCCGCCAATCGAATGAAAACGAAAAAGAACTCGACAAGCGGCACAAACAGGACCGCACTGCCACCAGTTGTCGACCCAGCCACGTTTCAGGCCGAGATCGACAAATTGCGGGTTCGATAGAAGGCGCACACGCACGAAGGGCGACGCCATTGCCGCGGCGCGCCGAAGGCTTCCCATGATCGAAGTGAATGCTGCCACACCGCTGGTTGGCGAGCATGGGAAGGTGACGCTGCTGGACGTGTTTGAGGGAGGCAAGCAACTCATTGCTTACTACTTCATGTGGTACAGCGGCAAGCCCGCGCCGGAGCAGTGCGAGGGGTGCACCTGGGTTACATCACAGGTGCGCGAGCTGTCCTATGTTCATTCTCGCGATCTCACGTTCGCTGTGTTTTGCCAGGGCATACGAAGAAAGCGCGAAGTACCGCAACTTCATGGGATGGGAAATGCCTTGGTACTCGGCGCAGGACTCGCTCAAAACGCTGCTTGCCTCACCCAAACGACCTGGCCGTATGCACATAGCGTGTTATCTGCGACAAGGATCCAAGGTCTTCGAGACTTATTGGACCACTATTAGGGGTGTCGAGGCGATGGATAACAATTATCGGTTGCTCGACTTGACCGTCTACGGGCGGCAAGAGAAGTGGGAGGACTCGCCGCCTGGCTGGCCCCAAGGAGATATCATGGACACGCTGCGTGCCGATGGACGTCCTAGGGCGCAGTAGTCTCGCCTGAAGGCTGGGCATTCAGACGACTTGGGAACTCACGGGCGGCAAGATCAGGATTCAAAGCAGCCGAACTGCCACTGAGATTGGGTGCCGAGCTGCACCGTGTTCAGTCGCGTTGCTTTTTCGTCTTCGCACTTAACTTCTAAGTCTTTGCACATCCACGTCAGCTGTTGCGCCTCAGACGCGAATACAACGCACTCAGCAGCTGTGAGATGGCTCTCATGACTTCGACTTCATTTACCATCCTCTAGCCGTGCCGCAGGTTCAGCTTCTGCTTAGACGAACTCCAAGAACCGCTATCTGGTTGCGATGCTAAGGTTTGATCAGTGCAAGTCCCGATTGGGGATCAATGAACTTCTGCAGATGAGCTGGGCTTTCGGTCAACACCACCTCACATGTCGGGCGTATATGCGCCTCCAGAAGATGTCCGCCATGGGCTGTGCCATCTCGCTTGCCGACGACCATGTGTGAGTGGACGACGGGCTTACCATCTTTCAGCGCCACGTCGCCGATCAGCGACAAGAGCTCCAGTTGTTCATCCAGAGTGACCGAGGGATCGTACTTCTTGGACTCCAAGTTGTACCAGCCCAGGCGGACAGAGGAAAGCGCCCCAACCGCCTTGAAACTGGCCGCTGATAGATTTTGCTCAGTTGCAAATTCAGAAAGACCCCTCGCCAACTCGTCTCCCGTCTCGAATACGATGATGAACGTTTTTGGCCTTTCATCGATTTGCTTATATTTCATCTTTCCTCCTTAATTTTCAAAAAAGCGCAGTAGCTCATGCAGCACTTCTTCTGGTTGTTCTTCCGCAAGGTAGTGTCCAGCATTCAGGGCTTTCCCGGAGACGACCCCAGTGCTGTGCTCTTTCCAAACTTCGATGACATCCCAGAGTTTGCCGATGGCACCCTTTGCGCCCCAAAGAACATGAACAGGACAACTTACCTTGCGTCCATGTTTCTGGTCGGCCTCATCCATATCAAGGTCAATGCCGGCGGCTGCACGATAATCCTCGCAGCTTGCATGGATCGCGTCGGGAGTGCAAAAGCAACGCACATACTCCTTCATTGCCTCTGCGGTGAGGGCGCCTGGGGTACCGTTTTGCATTTTGAAATGTTGCTCCAAGAAGAACTCAGGATCGGCACCGATCATGTGTTCCGGCAACGGAGTCTTTTGGATCAGGAAGAACCACCACATGTACTTTGTGGCAAATTCTTTGTTCGTGTCCTGGTACATGCGAAGTGTAGGCACGATATCCATGAAGCAAACTTTCCGGACAGCTGCCGGATCATCCAGGCACATACGGTGAGCTGTACGGGCACCTCGGTCATGGGAGGCCAAAAAGAACTCTCGGTAGCCGAAGTGACGCATCACCTCGACCTGATCTTGCGCCATAGCCCGAAAGGAGTAATTTGCATGCCTTTCGCCATCCTCCGGCTTCCCCGAATCCCCGTACCCTCGCAAGTCTGTCAACACAACGGTGTATTTCTCTGAAAGCCGTTCCGCAACCTTGTGCCAAATGAAGTGAGTTTGAGGATAACCGTGCAGCAGGAGCAGCGGAGGACCAGATCCCTTCCTTAGCGTATAGATCCTCGTTCCTGCAGTTGCAATCATCTCCGTTGAAAAGCCCTCGAATGCCATTGAAAACCAACCTCCACCGGAAAACCCGTATTGCGCTCAGCTACAAGGTGTCATTTAGTCTAACAACGGATCACATCAGCCGCTGACCAAGCTTTTTCTTGTCGAGGAGTTCGTCAACCGCATCTCTAGTTCTTCTGGATTCAGGGGTTTTCAAGGTACAGGGCCCGCGCCGAGGCTAGTGTCTTTGCTTTGTCATACTGTAACGGGCCACTTTCATTTACAGCGGTAGCAAAAAACTACCTCAAAACGACCTCTAATATAACGTAAGAATTAAACCTGAAACTTACTTGGAACTTAGTCGGCAGATCAGATTTATCGGCCTGGTAGTTTCAAGTCCTATTGTTGTTAAAACCCGGTAGCCCATGGCATCTCCTCAACTGCTGCATGGAGGCTGCCGATTCAGACTTTTTCGGACATCTGCAGTCTGCCATCTTCCAATTCCTGCAATTGTTCGAGAGCCACCCTACGGGCAATCGAGCTTTTGCTGGTGCTGACCTGCTGGCGTAGACAGTCACGCTCCCAGAGCCATTCATGGCGTTCCACATAACTTTGCAGGCGTGCACTTGCTGCCTCGCATATTTCAGAGATTCGGGCCTTAATGTCAGGCCGATGTTTCCAATACTCAATAGCACGCCTGGATACTCCTACAGCGGCCGCGATCTGTTGATCGGTTTCGCGGTCTTCGGCGATCATTGAGCTGCTGTCTCATGCTTGATGTTCAGAAGAACTGGCATAAATAAACCTCCCTGCTTTCCCTACTTTTTCATACTTTTTGCGCAATCAGGTGCAAATTTGAGAAGTTGTCGAATAGTGGATGACGCCGTTTTAGGCCGCTTTAAGTCCGTTGCGCGGCAATGACGGTCTTCTTACGCCCACAGAGCCGCTCACGCAGGATTGTGACGCGGCACAGGGGCATCTGGTGTGAGCTTCTGAATCCTGTGACCGCACAGAGGACAGGAACCCGATTGGGATCTCCGGCGCTTCTCCTGCATTCTTTCCCGCTTATCTGCATTCTTGCACTCAGAGCCGCAAAAATGCCGGCGGTAGTCAGGTGTTCCATCTTTCCGGACGAGTCTCTTTTGGCAACCTTCGCGAGCGCAAACCCTTGGCATTGAAAAGACCTCAGAAAATCAAAGAATCAAAATCGAAGTAATACGTTGAGACTGGGAGAAGGGGCACCCTTCTCCCAGACCCTCATCCCGTTGTGGAGCGGTCTGAATCTGGTGTCTTTGAACTGAAATAAGGTTCAATGCAGTATTGGGAAGTAGGGAAGAGCCAGAAATCAGCACTGCTGGCGACTTCGGAACGGTTTCTCGTCATCCAAAGAAGGCTCTAAGGGACTTCTTTATAACCTCTACCCATAATGCCCTTGCTGGCTTCAGGCTTTCTAAGCTGCACGAAACAGGCGGTCACGCCTCAACAGGTCGATTTGGGTCAATCCCTGAACAATTTGGTTCCAACTGGAAACTGTTAGGGCTACCATTTTCCTTCCTCTTCCAAGATATTTGCTGCACTTTAACGGCTGGGATAACGCGAACAGCCGAGGCTGAAAGCCAGTCAGCATGCACGATGGCGAGTTGAGGGGGGATCTCAAGAAGCCGGCAGCGTCTTGTTACCGTCCGTCCCTTAGGCCAGCGGGGTTGTAGAGCAGCAATGGAGCAGCTTGCTCTCCAGCGGCACCCAAAAGCTCTCGCATTCACGGCTTCTTTGTGTGGCCACCAGCAGCATCATAGTGCCTTCATCTTCCGGCACGTCATCAATGCGGTAAACCACAGGAAATGCAAATTGATCAATCAGGCCAGTGGGACCGTAGTGGATCACGGTGACAGTGTCATCGTGCGCAACGAGGGAGTAGTAGGTATTAGATTCTGCTTGTGACTGCAAGACCTGGTGCAAAATGCTTATGCTGACCAAATAACAGAGTTCCATAGTGGCGGAATTTCCTTCCTGGCTAAAAGCCCCCGAAAGTCCACATCAGTTGGGCATCTTTGAGATAGTGCTCCGTCTAACTCATCCGTTTCGGAGCCTACTCACTTCTCTTTACTAAGGGTTTTACGGCCAGGAGATTACGCTTTCATTGGAGTTTGATTAAAAGAATTAATATTTGGGGGATAAGGCGGCGTCTTCGCCTGCTTTTAAAAATCAATAGTTTATGGGTGGCTTGGACGGCCAGAATGGGTTAAGACCTGGGGGTGCTGGCCAAGGTGTAGGCCGGGATCAATGGGGCGAAGAAGAGAAAAAGCTCTTCCGCTGGATTTACCTATCAATCTTTTGTCTTCTTTTTAACGATCTTTTTATTGCGACATTGCGACTGTGCCCGTTTAAAAAAATTCTAATCAATGCGCGGCCTGCGGAATGCGATTGACACTGTTCAAAATGGGCAACAAACCAAGGTCACGTGGAATGCTCTTATTCAGGGACAAGGTGCAGACTGTACTTGGAGAGATGTTCATTTTCGAACGCAACATTTCGTTTCCGCACACAATTGTGATGATTCTGTAAACGTAGGTAAAACCACTCAGTCACAAGCAGAGAATGCTAACTCGCACATTTTTCTAGCGTCTAACGGGGTATAGAGCAATAAGCAGCAGGACTTTTCATTGCTGGCAGTGTATTTGCATTTGTGTAATTGCTACTGACGAATGCTGTGCAGTGGCAGGAGAATTCAAAGGGGTTAGAGGGAGTGTCCGCGCCTATGGTTTTGGCGGCCCAGGCGAGAACAGTCCCTGAAAAGCAGTGCGTTTGCGCGCATTCGCTCCTATAACCCCACGCGCAGGATTGTAGGCCATCGGCGAAAAAAAGCAAGATCGTCGGGGCTTGATGCAAGCCGCCCCAGCCGGTTCCCGACGCTATTCGGGAAAGACAAAAGGAGCGGTGATGAAGTTTGCGCTATTTTCCAGGATCATAATTGCGTCGCTGGTATTAATGCTCGTCGGCAGCGCATTCGCAACCAATGAATCCCATAAGGCCAATTTTAAAATCTCAGGACCTGCGCAGGTGAATGGCACGCAGTTGCCTGCGGGCGAATATCAAGCGCGTTGGGAAGGCTCTGGCCCTAACGTCCAGGTGAGCATCATCCAGAACATGAAAGTGATTGCCACCGTGCCAGGCCAACTGGTTGACATGGACCATGCTGCACAATACAACACGGTTGAGACCAAAAATAACCCCGGCGGTCAACCTGAGATCACATCGTTGCGTTTTTCCGGCAAGAAATATGCGTTGCAACTGGGCTCAGAATCGGCCAGCGCGCAAGGCAAGACAGATTCAACCAACTAAAGTGCGAGCATGAAAATACGGGAGCTTTAAAAAGAGGGGGCAGGCAACTGCCTCCTTTCTTTTCCGTTCCAAGTATGCAAGAACTTTCACGGCCAGATGAGAAATGAGTTTTGCATGGGATGTGGTAACTAGTAATGCAACATTTATGCGGGACTGCAGTAACGGACCATGAATTATCATTCATGTATACTTTTTGAGACTGGCCGGAACATTAGTGGAGGAACTTGATATGCAATTTGATTTGCGGCAATCCCTGCGTATGGCGATTGCCACTCTGTTGGTTGCACTCTTCATTGTTCCCACGGAAGCGCTCGCGCAGAGCCACGTGGTCAGCCCCGCCGACCTGCAACAAAAAGCAGTTGCAGCGTCGCAGGCGAGACAGCACAACCTGGAAACGGTACAGCAGTTTCTCTCTACTCCAACTGCGGAAAAAGCCATGCACTCGGCCAAGATGGACCCACAGCAGGTAAAGACGGCTGTTTCCACGCTTAACGACCAGGAGTTGGCCCAACTTGCCGCGCGCGCTGATAGGGCGCAGGCCGACTTCGCCGCTGGCAATCTTACCGAACGCGATTTGGTCCTGATCATTCTTGGTATTGCGGTGCTGATCCTGATTATTGTGGCAGTCCGCTAACGAAATTTTCATGGTTCGAAACATGCCGCAGAGACCCAAGACATTACCGCGTCTCTGCGGCTTTGTTTTAGCAGCAACTCTTTTTGCTATAAATATTTTTGCTGCGACACCTGGAGTCTGGCTTGATGTGCCGTTTATTAAGCAGGAGAAAGACGGTTGTGGCCCAGCCAGCATTGCCATGGTGATGCAGTACTGGCTTAAGCAGAAGGCTCGTCCAGTTGATGCAAGCGCAGATGTATCTATTATCCAGCACACTCTTGTCTCTGAGAAAGAACACGGAACCCGTGCTTCTGCCATGGAGCAATATTTTCAGCAGCACGGCTTCCAGACCTTCGTCTTCGCAGGCAAATGGGACGACCTGAAACAACATCTGGATAAAGGACGTCCGCTAATTGTGGCGCTCAAGCCATCTGCGCTGGAGACATCTTTGCACTATGTAGTGGTCGTGGGCGTCGATCCGGAGCAGGGTATTGTGTATCTGAATGATGCGGCTGAGCGTAAACTGCTGAAGCAGGAGCGTTCAACATTTGAAAAGCAGTGGAGCGCTGTAAAAAGATGGACACTGCTGGCGTTGCCGAAATAATAAGCATCTTGAATTCTCTGAATGTTGAGACGGCATCCGCCAAGTTCACATTGAGGTAAGCAGAGTCGCCACTATTGTCCGCAGCCTGTTGGTCATCTCTTTAGCAACTTTCTGTTGCCTGCCGGTTTACGCACAGACCGGCCAATCGGCCACTGCTCAACAACTCTTTGAGCAGGAACACTGGCAGGAGCTTGCACATCTGCTTGCGTCCGCGCCGCGCACATCTGCCGATCTAAATTATTACTATGGCGTAGCCCTCGCCCATCTGGAGCGCTGGCAAGAAGCCAAAAGTGCTCTGCAAATTGGAGCCAGGCTAGCCCCACGCGATAAACGATTTCCAATCGAACTGGCAGGGGTGGCTTTTAAACAGAACCACTTCAGCCGAGCCAGGCACGACTTGCATCGGGCGCTTCGCCTTGATCCGAAAGACTCTTACGCCAATGACTTTCTGGCCACGATTTATTTTCTTCAAGGAAATCTTGAAGCTGCGTTGAAGTATTGGAACCGGGTGGGCAAACCAAAGATAGCCAGCGTGCGCAATGAGCCGCCCTTGCGCGTGCGTCCTGCATTGCTGGACCATGCTTTTGCTTTTGCGCCGGAGAGCGTTCTTACTCTTGATCAGTTTTTGGCCAGCCAGGCACGAGTGAACATGCTGGAGATTTTTCCCAGCTATCGCTTTGAGCTTGATGCCCGCGGCGACGGCAATTTTGACACTGTTTTCCGCGCACAGGAACTCAACGGCTTCGGCAACACCAAAATTGAAGCCCTTGTGAGATTGTTTGGCGGCATTCTTTTTCAGGAGATTACGCCCGAGTATTACAACGTGCATGGCTCAGCCGCGAATATTCGCACTTTCTTGCGTCTTGATGTGGACAAGCGCCGGGCTTACGCATGGTTTTCCGCGCCGCTGGAAGGCAATCCAAAATGGCGGGTTCGCTTCGGCACAGACCTGCGTAATGAGAACTGGACAGTACAGAGCTCCTTTGCTGGCCCAAGCATTTTTCTGGGAGCATTGAATTTACGCCGTGAATCGGTTGCGGCAGAGATCAAGCGCCTGGTGGGCGTGCGCTGGAACTGGTCAACCGGCGTTGAGGTTTCGCATCGCGATTTTCGCAGCGTAAATCCAGGTACAGCGTTGACGCCGGAATTGCTGACGCGAGGTTACCAGATCAAAGAGATATCCACGCTCAATTACGAACTTTGGCGGTCGCCAGAACGACGCGTGACCGTGACCGGAAGCGTGAACTCGCAGGCAGGACGCATCTGGTCATCACCGGGACAAACTTTTGAAAAACTTCAAGCGTCTCTAGAAGGCCGATGGCTCCCAAAGCCGGTGGGCGATGATTTAGAAACCGTTGTGCGCCTGCGCGGTGGAAAAACATTCGGCGAGCTTCCATTTGATGAACTCTTTATGCTTGCTGTGCAGGAGGACAACGATCTCTGGATGCACGGGCATGAAGGAACTCGCCACGGGCAGAAAGGTAGCGCACCTCTGGGCCGTGACTACGTGCTCGCTAATTGGGAAACCGACAAAAATGTTTTTTCCAATGGCTATTTAACGGTGAGACTGGGACCGCTGCTTGATGTTGGCAAATCCTGGGACACATCAGAGGCCCTTGGATCGCATAAATGGTTATTCGATACCGGTGGTCAAGCCAAGATGCGTGTTTTGGGCGTTGGTGTGGTGCTTTCCTATGGCAAGGACTTGAGATCTGGCAACAACGCTTTTTTTGCGACGGTGAAACCCTAAGCCGGCCTTGCGATTGCCAAGGCATGACGGCCGCTAGAATACTGAAATGCGCTCTCTCATCATCGGCGGTACACGCAATCTCGGACCCGCGATTGTTCAGGCTTTGCTGCAACAAGGACATGAGGTTGCTGTTTTCAATCGCGGTGTAACGCACGATGATCTGCCGGAAGAAGTTGAGCGGCTGAGGGGCGACCGCACTGATCCTCAGCAATTGAAGCGAGCATTTGTCGGCAGGGGCTTTGATCTTGTCATCGATACTGCGCTATATACAGGCGCAGAAGCTGAAGCTGTGGTTGAAATGGCCGCGAGCCATGTTGGCAGATACATATTCCTGAGCACCGGCCAGGTTTACCTGGTGCGGATTGGCGCACAAAGACCATACAGAGAAGATGACTACAGTGGGCCAGTCATGCCTGAGCCGTCCCTCTCAGACGAATCGGCACATAGCAACTGGCTGTATGGTTTTGATAAGCGCGCTGCGGAAGATGTCTTTGCTCGGGCCTGGGCTGAGAAGAAATTTCCATTCACTAGCTTGCGCCTGCCCATGGTGAACAGTGAGCGAGATCACTATGATCGCATCTACGGCTACTTTCTGCGCTTGCAGGATGGCGGCCCAATCGTGGTGCCTGAAGGCGAAGGCCTGCCTGTGCGCCATGTCTATGGTGAAGACGTAGCCCAGGCAATCATGAAACTGGCGGGAAGCGATGTGGGCAAGGGAAGGGCTTATAACATCGGACAGGATGAAACGCTCACGCTGGAGCAATTCCTGGAAATGCTGGCGGAATTGATGCATCGGCAGCTAAATATTGTTCGAGTGCCGCGGATGGAACTTGAACGCCGAGGTCTGCTGCCCGATTGCTCACCGTTCAGCGGTAAATGGATGTCATCACTAGACAACGCCCGCAGCAAAGCAGAGTTGGGAATCGCCTACACTCCAATGCGCGATTATCTGAAGAAATTAGTCGGCCATCAGGCTGTTCGTCCGCGAGAGATTGCGGGTTACGTACAGAGAGCGAAAGAACTGGAATTGGCGCAAACAAGGTAAGCTGAACAGCTTTCCGCCAGCTACTACCGACATCGTAATTCGTCACACCCTAAAAATTTCCTTCAAGTGCAGATCTGCCCAATTGTTCTTACCACTAGCTAACAGAACTTTACCCAAGTTGGAGAGTGTTTTGGCTGAGAGAGGTGTTTGCTCCAATACAGAACATTTGAACGTTAACACCAGGATAAGGAGAAGGTCTTAACTGGAGGAAATATGAGACACATGCGAGCAATGCTGATAGGAGCAGCGTTACTTACGGGGACGGCAACATTCGCCGCGGCGCAAGCGGTGGTGCCGATACAGTGGGGATACCAGCGTGACTACGACGATCGGCAGGCTTTTAGAGACGGCTACAACCAGGGCCAATGGGATGCGCGGCACAATCGGCGTTTTGATCCAGACGATGATCGCTGGCGCGAGCGGGACGACCGGCAAGCTTTTCGCGCGGGCTACGAACGCGGGTTCCGTGAGGTCTCAGGGTATCGCGGTGATGGCTATTACGGCGGAGGTGGTTATTACGGTGGCTACGGCTTGAATGTGGCGCGGCAGAGCGGCTATCAGGACGGGCTCAATGACGGCGCTTACGACCGGCGTACCGGCCACAGTTTCCGCCCGAACCACAACAGCAACTACAAACACGGCGACCGGGGATATATCCCGAATTACGGCAACAAGGACTACTACAAGCAGGCGTATCGGGAAGCGTATTCCAACGGTTACCAACAGGGCTACAACTCAAACGTTTACTGGCGCCGGTAGGTCTGTTCATTCCGTGCATGGGCAGGACGCGTGAATGGCATCGGTGAAGACGGCGCAAAGAAAAGCCATGCGGGCAAACCGCATGGCTTTTTTGTTGCAAAATCCTAATAAAGACTGGCGCGCGTTTGAATAAGATTCTTTAAATCACCGGACAGGACGCTCCAATGCTAGAGCGTCCTGGCAGGAGTTTACATTTTTTTCAAAAGCGAAAGCCAACGTGCCCAGGCTTCAGTCCGGGCTTTTTTGTTCGCGACAGCCATGTCGTGCTTTTTCTTGGTATCAGGATCGCTTCCAGTATCGTTGATTGCTGCTTCGGTGGCAGGATCTTCTCCTGCTCGCATAAAGCCGTGCCCCGCACCTGCGTAGGTAACCGGCTCATATTTCTTGCCTGCGGCTTTCATGGCAGCTTCGGTATCGGGGATTGTTGTTCCGATTCTGGAATCTTCGCCAGCGTAAAAACCGTAAACAGGCGCAGTGATGGAGGAAACGTCCTTCGGCCCCGGACCATAGAAGACAAAAGCCGCTTTCAGGTCTTTGCGATTCGTCGCAAAGCGGAAGGACTGGCCGCCACCCCAGCAGAATCCCGCGACGGCAATCTTGCCATTGCCGGAAGGAATGGTTTTGGCGTAATCAGCGGCGGCATTCAGATCAGCAGTTACCTGGTCAGGATCAAGCGCAGAAATTACTTTCCCTGCATCCTGAGTACTGGCAAATTCGCTGGAACCACCACCCTTTGGTCCCATACCGGAAAGAAGATCGGGAGCAATAGCAATATAACCTTTGGCGGCGAGCTGGTCAGCCATGCTGCGTGCCCAGTCCGTTAGACCAAAAATCTCATGAATCACGATGATTACCGGAGCTTTATGTTTGACCTCTGGATAAACAACAAAAGCCTGCACCGTACGATTGCCATGCTTGAGGGGTACCCACTCGCTGTGGCGCGGTGACTTTTCCAAATTCTGTTTTGCCCACTCTTGGGAAAATCCAAAGGAGAGGCAGAATAACAACACCAGTGCGGTTGCGAAGGTTCTTCTCATGCGCAAAAGTTTACTCTGCCAGTCGATTCCAGACAAATTATGCGGTTCCAAAGTGAAATGCTTGAATGGATGTAGACCATCTACTGCCATGGGTGTAGACTGTCTCCATGGCAAGGAAGGAACGCTATCAAAACCGGATCGAGCTTTTACAGGGCACGCTGGATCTACTAATTCTGCAAACGCTCCGCTGGGGGCCGCAACACGGCTACGGTATCAGCCAGGCCATTCACAGCAATTCCGGAGAGGCATTTCAGGTTGATACCGGCTCGCTTTATCCCGCGTTGCACCGGCTCGAAAAGCAGGAATGGATTGAGTCAGAGTGGAAGGTCTCTGAAAATAGGCAAAGGGTCAAGGTGTATCGGTTGACAGCACTTGGCCGAAAACAACTGGCGTCAGAACGCTCTCGCTGGCAGCAGCTCATGGAAGCGATGGCCGGCATTCTCAACACCTCGCGCGGGGAGGGCAAGGCATGAATTTTCGTGAGCGAGAACAGCGTGACCGGGAGCTGGACGAGGAAATCGAGGCTCACCTGCAAATGGCTGCACGTGAGCGCATGGAAGGCGGCCAACCTCGCGACCAGGCCAGCGATGCCGCCCGCCGCCAACTCGGGAATGTGGGCCTGATCAAGGAAGTCACGCATGAAATATGGGGAGGAAACTGGATGAACGCTCTAACGCAGGACTTTCGTTACAGCATTCGCGTACTGCGCAGAAGTCCAGGCTTCAGCTTGATTGCCGTCTTTACCCTTGCCCTGGGTATTAGCGCAACTACAGCAATTTTCAGCGTTGTTTACGGCGTGCTTCTGCGTCCCCTGCCTTATGACCATCCAGATCAACTGGTTCAGGTATGGGAAAAGACCAGTAAAAGCGAGCAGGCAGCTCTGACCGACGCAAACTTCCAGGACCTTCGGGCGCAGAACCGCTCCTTGCAGGGGCTCGCTGAGTTCAGTTCCTGGCAAGAATCAGTAGCGGGAGGATCAGAGCCAAAACGGCTGATGGTGGCGAGAGTTTCCAGTGACTTCTTCCTGATTCTGAGAATCAAGCCGGTAATTGGCAGAGGATTTGCTCCGGAAGAGCAGAAGACGGGCGCAGGCCCGGCAGCGCTCATCAGCTATAGCTACTGGAGACAGTATCTGAGCAGCACACAGGATCTTTCCGCGGTGAAATTACGCGTCGGAAGCCAGTCCGTGTCAGTCATTGGCGTCCTGCCGCCAGGCTTCAGATTTCCCGAGGACTCTGATGTATGGATCCCCCGAGAGTTGGAAGCGCCTCTGCCTTCACGCACCGCCCATAACTGGAAAGGATTAGCCCGTTTGCGCGACAGCGTTACCCGTGAACAGGCAACGCAGGACCTTTCCTCAATTGCAGCTGTAATTAAAAAGCAATATGGCGATGAAGTGGACATGTCCGCCGTTACCCTGATGTCTCTGCAAGACTCTCTCAGCAGTACGGTGCGGCCTTCCTTGATGGTTCTCCTGGGTGCTGTAGCGTTTCTCTTATTAGTGGCTTGCGCTAATGTAATGAATCTTCTTCTGGCTCAGGCTGCTGCGCGTGAATCAGAGCTTGCGATCCGAAGTGCTCTGGGAGCATCGCGCAGCCGAATGTTGCGGCAATTTATCACCGAGACCCTGCTGCTTTCATTGAGCGGCGGGCTTGTGGGAGTGGTTCTTGCATATTGGGGCGTGCAGTGGCTGCTGAGACTGGCGCCCTCTGGTATCCCTGGGCTGTCCGCGGTCTCAGTAAACCTCCCGGTTTTGCTTTTTGCGCTTGGACTCTGTGTTGCTGTCGCTTTGGCGCTTGGGATATTCACTGCGCTGCGCTCCGGCTCGGAAGACCTTCGCACGACGCTGGCGGAAGGGGGGAGGGGAAGCGCCGGCAGTTTCAGGACCCAATTCATTGGGCGTTGCATTGTGGTCCTGCAGCTTGCCACCACCATGACGCTGTTGATCGGCGCGGGACTGCTTGGCCGCAGCCTGATGCATGTGCTCTCGGTTGATCCGGGGTTTCGCACAGACCATATTGTCACCATGGACCTGGCCCTTCCATCCGTGGATTCAACACTGGAGAAACAGCAACGCGTTAATTTCCTGAATCAGCTTTTTGCACGTACGCATGGATTGCCCGGCGTCACTGAGGTGGGCGGTACCAATTCGCTGCCGTTGGGAACAGGAGTTTCCGGTGATGGAGGATTTGCCGAGGTTAATCCACAGCAAATCTCGCCGCATACTCAGGAACTCATCAATCGCGCTGCACAGACGGACCTTTCCAATGACAGCGCACTAACTAAAGAGCTTTCTGATTTTTTTACGCAGCTCTTCCGTGATCCCCAACAGGCCGGATATGCAGACTATATTTGTGCCAGCGAAGGATATTTCCACACCATGGGAATACCTCTGGTTCGCGGCCGCCTGTTTGATGATCGAGATTCTTCCGATGCTCCGCATGTCGCTGTCATCAGCGAATCACTGGCGCGGAAAAAATGGCCGGGCCAGGACCCACTTGGGCGCATGATCGAGTTCGGCAATATGGATGGCGATCCACGTCTTATGACCATTGTTGGCGTGGTTGGAGATGTCCGTGAGGAAAGCCTGGAAAAACCGCCGCACCCGACCATTTACGTCAACTATCGCCAGCGGCCGCAACGCACCGGCAGTTTCAGCATGGTGGTTCGCACCACAGGAGATCCCGCAACGGTGATCTCCTCAGTGCGCAAGATCGTGCGCGAACTTAATCCAGACGTGCCGCCCAGCACCAATAGCTTTTCAACCATATTCGTAGCCTCGACCAACCAACGCCAGTTCAATCTGGTGCTGCTGTTTATTTTTGCTGGAACAGCCCTTCTATTGGCCGGCGCTGGAATTTACGGGGTGCTCTCCTATGCAGTGGCGCGACGTACGCGCGAGATGGGCGTGCGCATGGCCCTGGGCGCAAGCGGAGGAAACGTGTTGCGGTTGGTGCTGCGTCAGGCTATGACTACTGCAATCATCGGCGTGGTCTTGGGCCTGATCGGCGCGTTCATTCTCATGCGCTTCATTCAATCAATGCTGTTTGAAGTAGGCTCCGCCGATCCCCTGACCTTTGCTGGAGTGGCATTACTGCTGCTTGCCATAGGACTGATAGCATCTTATTTGCCTGCGCGCCGTGCCACACGCGTTGATCCGATTGTGGCGCTAAGATATGAGTAAGAGAAATTCCCTTATATACGGCATCTCTCTGTCATGAGGATTTTATTGCTATACGCCTGAGCTAGTCCGTACTTTCCACCGGCTCAGCAGCAAGAGGTTCAACCTGCGGACAAGCCAACGCAGATGCTACCAGGATGATTATCCGGCGAAAGCAATAACGGAATCCTGCAATGATCTGAAACCAATCTAAAGACGACATTACAGTACCTGCTCGCGAAGACGTTTTGCGCTACAAGGTGAGCGTAAGAGAGCAGAGAGTGACCTCCAAACGGCAAGGAACGGCAAAGGAGATTGTCATAGAATGTCGTTACTGCTCGCATCAACGGCGAGCAGCAAGCGTTTGAGAATCGCGATCAACGCTCGCCACACCAATTACAACGATATCGCAATCATTTTGGCTGGGTCATGCTGAACCAGTTGCCGAACGGGTCTTTGAATACTGCTTCCACACCGTAAAACTGCTCTTTAGGTGGCGAGACAAACTCAACGCCCTTGGCCTTCATCTCTTCATAGGTCTTGCGGCAATCAGCCGTTTGGAAGACGCCTGCGCCAAACGCACCTTTCTTCATCAGCTCGCGGATGGTATCCACATCTTTTGTCTGGATTTTCTGTACACCGGCGCCTTCGAATGGTGAAGGAGCAACTTTCATCAAAATGATCTCCAGATCAGGCTGGCCTTTCGGGGAGACGGTAAGCCAGCGAAAGCCGTTGGGCATTGATTCGTCCATCTTTACTTCAAAGCCGAGCTTATTAACGTAAAAATCTTTGGCTATGTCCTGGTCGATCACAAAAATCGCAGAGTGCGACATGCGCTGGATCATGGAATTCTCCTTCAGAAAAGCACATTAGCTGGTTGCATGAATGTTAGCCGATCAAAGTGGAACTATGCTTCTTGATTCTTGCGCTTCTTTAGGATGCTCCGCCATACGCAAAAAAATAACAGACGGGAATCAGGATAATATTCCACGGTTTTTGGAAGCCAAAAACGCGGCGGACTTCGCGCTGGTATTCGGTGGGGGCACGCCCAACCAGAGACTGAAACTTTGTGGAAAAAGATCCCAGACTGGAATATCCAACGTCGAAACAGACTTCGGTCACGGTCATTTCGCCTGAGGCCAGCAAGCGGCGTGCGCGGTCCATGCGCATGGCAGTAAGAAAGTCATGCGGCGTTTCTCCAAAAGTCGCGCGAAACAGCCGATGGAAGTGGAATGGCGAAAGGCACGCTTCGCGAGCTGCCTGATGAAGCGAGATCGGAGACTGGTATTCCGCAGCCAGAAGATCGCGCGCCCGGCAGAGACGGCGGAAAGTGTCATCATGCAGTAATCGCGGAGTTAGATTCTGGCGAGGCATCAAAAGCATTTTAAGCGTAGAGCAGGAGCATTTGCCAACTTGCTGCCATGTGAAATAATTCAAAAAAAAATTTACGTGCGATGAATTGAATATGTCACGGTTGAGCGGCTTTCATTTAATATTCCATCGTGGCTATACGTGAAATTCATGTCAGCGGATACCGGTCAGTGCGCGATCTTAGGCTGCATTTGAGCCAGATCAACGTACTCACCGGGGCGAATGCAACCGGCAAAACCAACTTATATAACTCCGTCTTCCTGTTGGCCAAAGCGGCGGCTGGAGGCTTTGCCCAGGTGATTGCCGAAGAAGGCGGCATGTCGTCTGTGCTTTGGGCCGGGACCCGGAAGAGCAGGTCTGTTGGCTCCATTCGCATGGAACCGGTGCGAATGAGCCTGGGCATTAAGACAGATCCGTTTTCGTATGAACTGGTTTGTGGACTGCCTAAGCTGGGTGGCCCGGTGGATCGCTCTGCCTTCTCTCTCGACCCTGAGGTTAAGGAGGAAAGAGTATGGATGGACGCTCCTCACGGATTAAAAGTCACCTTCTTTGAGCGTTCGCCCAAAGGCGCATGGATACTCGATAACGATGAGCGCCTTGCCGACTACACCGGTGAACTCCTGCCCACTGAATCTGTGCTTTCACAGTTGCGTGAGCCGCATTTATATCCAGAGCTTTCATCGCTGCGAACAGAGATGAACCGCTGGCGTTTTTATCACCATTTCCGCACCGATGCTGACTCCCCTCTTCGCCATCCGCAGG
>DASTCT010000296.1:0-24296 GCA_035710845.1 Candidatus Angelobacter sp. | reverse complement strand
GGCGACGATGTTCGCGAAGGACTGGTGGCCGTGGTGAGCGTGAAGCTGCCGCAGCCACAGTTTGAAGGCCAGACCAAAGGCAAGTTGAATTCCGATATCGCCGGCGTGGTGCAGGCATTTGTGAATGAACGGCTGGGTGCTTTCTTTGAGCAGAACCCGCCGGTGGCGCGCAAGATCATCAACAAAGCGATTGAAGCCGCGCGCGCACGTGAAGCTGCCCGCAAGGCGCGTGATCTCACGCGACGCAAAGGCGCGCTGGATGGCGGTGGATTGCCAGGCAAGCTCGCTGATTGTTCGGAACGCGATCCTAACCGCTGCGAACTATTCCTTGTCGAGGGCGAATCCGCAGGCGGCACAGCCAAGCAGGGACGCGACCGGCGCTTCCAGGCGATCCTGCCGCTGAAGGGAAAAATTCTCAACGTAGAAAAAGCCCGTTACGACAAGATGCTGAGCCATGAAGAAATCCGAGCGATGATTACTGCGCTGGGAACGGGCATTGGCAATGAGGATTTCGACGCCAGCAAGCTTCGTTACGCAAAAATTATCCTGATGACGGACGCTGACGTGGACGGTTCGCATATCCGTACGCTGCTGCTCACGTTTTTCTTCCGCCACATGAATGAGCTCATCAAGCGCGGCAATGTCTTCATCGCGCAGCCGCCGCTTTACGGAATTAAGAAAGGCAAGTCACAGCAGTACATCAAAGACGACCGCGAATTTGTGCGGGTCATGGTGCGGCGCGCCGCGGAAGGCATGGCGGTGCGTTACGGCGAGGGCGCTGCCAAGCTGGAAGGAGCAGCGCTGGCCAAGTTCATGACCACGCTGAACGAGTACCTCACGTTCTTTGACAAAGTTGATAAGCGCCTGCGCCATGAGCGGATCACTGAATTAATGCCTCGGCTGGGCATTGGGCCGCGCACAGATTTTGAAGGCGACAAGAAAACGCCGCCCAAGAAGATTGAAAAGCTGGCCAAGGAAATCAGCAAGCTGGCCAAGGAATATCAGCTGAAGAATGTGGAGAGCTATTTTGACGAAGAGCACAACCTCTGGGGCGTAAAGTTCACTGATTCACAGGGAGCAGAGCGCCACATCAACTGGTCATTGGCTGCTACTCCCGAATACCGGCAGATGATTGCCAAATTCAATCAGATCAAAGAAAACATGGAGCCGCCGTTTGTGGTGGAAGTGGCGGGAAAAGCCATGGAAGAAGCCGCATCCGACCTGAGCGATGCCGAGCGGGAAGAACTGGAGAAGGCGGCCAAAAAATCGTCAAAGACGGCAATTCGCCGGACCAAGATTGAAGCCGAGCGAGTGGAGAAAAATTCGGCGCGCGAATTGTTTGACTACGTCCTTGCTGAAGGCAAGAAAGAATACAGCGTGCAGCGCTACAAAGGGCTGGGGGAGATGAGCTCGGAACAGCTCTGGCAAACCACTATGGATCCTGAGCGACGCACACTGCTCTCAGTAAAAGCTGAAGACATTGAAGCCTGCGAGGTGATCTTTACCACGCTGATGGGTGAGGATGTGGAATCGCGGCGCAAGTTCATTGAAGAAAACGCGCTGGATGTGAAGAATCTGGATATTTAGGAAATCCGCCGCTGATTTGCGCAGATGATCGCAGATAAGATTCTATTGCTGCTCCGGCGGTAGTTTTTACAGTGGCTGAAAGCTGGAAAAAGTTTAGCTTTATCCCACTTGCTTGCCGGAGCATTGAACCTTAAGACACTCTCTCAACTTTTGTCACCAGAACGGGGCTGCGTGGTCGATAGAAGACCACAACAGCAATGGTCATTAGTATCCAGAGAATCAGCGTTACCACGCTGCCTTCCGGGCCAACGGGGCCGCCGCTGAGCCAGTCGGGCCCTTGGCTGTGTGGGTTCAGGAGATGCCCAGGGGCTTGGAAGCCACTGTCATTCACACCATAAAAAAACGTTTGGCCCCAATCCCAGCCTGCATGAGCGCCCACGGCCATCCAGAGATTACCGGTGCGCCAGAGCGTGGCGGCCGCGAAAAACGCAAAACAAACGACGGCGATAATGCCTATCCTGGTCTCGCCTGAGTTACCCATGTGTGCGCGGGCGAATACCAGGGCCATAATGATCGCGCCCGGCCAGAAGCCAATCCCATCGGCGAGAGTGTATAGCACATATCCACGGAAGAAAAATTCTTCAAACAATCCGACAAAAAGAAAAGTGAACAACCATAGAATTCCCCAGGCCAAAATCTTGCCATTCAATGGGCTGAAATTACCGAAATAAAAACTGCCGGCAGCGCGCAAAATCAGCAGCAAGATCGTGAGCGGCAAAAATCCCCAAAGCACGTAAGCGGAGAAGAATGTAGAAACCGTCAGCTTCTGCAGAGGCAGGCCATAGGCGCCAACTTTGCGTTTCTCAATCTTGCTCATGATCCAGGCAAGAAAAAGAACCACAAGGAAAACAATCACTTCACCCACAGCCATGAGGATGGACTGTGCCGATTGCGGTACTTGGGCCGCAGCAGCTGTGTTGCCACCCTGCCTGGCAATAGACCTGGTAACCACACCAACAATGACGAGCAGCGCGGCAATCATGGCGCAGTAGATCAGCAGCCGCCAACCGGCGCGCAGGCCACGATCGTTGAAGAAGACTACGTTTCGCGGATGAGACGAAGCTGCAGGCGCTGGTTCTATTTCCATGGTTCTCCTGAAGCTGAAGCAGTAAAGACTCTACCAGAAAGACGTATCAGGAGGCTTTGGCAGCGGCGTTCTTCAAGCCAGGATGGTCAGCGGCCGGCGGATCATCACTTTCTGCATTGGCAGTGGGGCGCATGATACAACTGTGAATTCATGTTTCAGGCGCTTAGAGAATTCAGGGTAGGCCGGCCACAGATTTTTGCCGGGCTTATGCTGCTGGTGTTTCTGGCGCAATGTCTTTGGGTGGCGAATACACGCAAAATCACTGAGCTGGAATATCAATACATATTTGCCGGATTACCCGGGCCGCCTGGGGCCGGAGCTAAGGCTGACGCGACTTCACCCTTTACCAGCCTGATGGCAACGCTGCCGCAGAAGGCAATCAACCTGGCAAGAAGGGTTGTTCCAGTCTCATGGAGCAGGGCTTTGGCCGTCCCTCACGCGTGGTTTTTGCGGCTGCCTTTTGTGATCTTTGGCGTATGGCTGGGAGGCGCGCTCTGGTGGGTGGCTCGCCGGCTATTTGACGATGAAGGCGGGTACACGGCGCTGGCGCTGTATTGCACTTCACCGGCAATCATCAAGGTGAGCAGCAACATTGGGCCGGAGATCATACTGTCCTGGAGCATCCTGGGGCTGATCTATACGGCGATCGGCGTGGCGCATACGCTTTACGCTCCACCCAGGAAATGGGCCCCGCGGATTGTGATTCTGGGGCTTTCCATTGGCTTTGCGCTGGCGACGGCCTGGTGGTCATTTACGCTGGTTCTGTTGGCCTTTGCCTACATGATCTATCTGGCCCCCGGCTGCCGCAAAAAGGTGCTGCTTGTCCTTGGAAGCGCTTCGATTTTGGGTTGCGTGGTGCTGGCGGCAATCGCATGGATGACTGGCGGCCCAGGCCTGAGTGTACACACATTGTTTTCCCAGAAGCCCACCCTGGATGTGCTGCGCAATCTGGTATTTCCGCTTTCTGTGCGTACTGATGGTTATGTGCTGGTATTTCTGTTCATTGCAGCGCTCACCGCGTATGGGAGTTGGCCCAGGGCCCGCTATTTTGGCAATACAGCTCCGCTGATTTCAGCATGGGCCTGTGTGCTGCTTTTCTCGCTGGCGCCGGCCATCCGCATTTGGGATGCAGCCTTAGGACTTACCTTTGTGTTCATATTTATAGGGGGTTTAGCGGCCGACCTGCTGGAAACCCGATACCGAAGCGAGGCAGCAATGATTTTGATTGCAGCTTTTGCGGTCAGGGTCGTTCTAACAGTGCTGGCTTTGAGAGGCTGGGTACAGAACTTAATGTAACCCGCTAGCCATCAGGGATTATCATATAACCGTAGCAGGCCGGGTGGTGGCATGATGTCACGATCAACTGTAGTTTTAATCTTTATTTTTGCGTTCGCCTTGCAATCCGCGCAAGCCCAGACGTTTAGCCGGGGCATACCAGCCTCAGTAACTTCGCCCACACCCGATGGCCAGACTCACGGCGTACCGGCGAGCGTGGTCTCACCAACTCCGCGGCCGTTTGGAGTCAATCCGCCACTACCGCCGCCGTTTGTTCATGCTCGCGGACCATTCCGCCGTTTTGGCAGCTCTCATAAACCGCGCCCGATCTTCATCCCGGTTCCGCTTTTCTATAGCTATTACACCGACCCCGGATACCCTTCAGTAGCCGATCCCACAGTGCCTGATGCCCCCATTGTTGATACAGCGCAGGCGCAGGCACAGCCACAGCAACAGCAGCAAGCCTCTGACAACAGCGATGATGAGCTGCGCGCTGCTTATCTGCAGGGTGCACACGATGCTCTGGCCCAGAAAGACGATAGCCGTTATGGCCAGCACTATCTGGATTCACGCGAGCGCGACAGGCAGCAAATGGCAGGTGCCAGCACAAGCAAACCCAAAGAAGCCGTGCCGCCGAAGGAAGACAAGTCACCGGCTACTGTCTTTGTCTTTAAAGATGGCCATCAGTTGGAAACCAAGAACTACGCCATCATGGGCGAGACGCTGTTTGATTTCTCCGGCAAGACACTGAAGAAGATCCAGATGGGAGACATTGATACAGCAGCTACGGTGAAGGCGAATGATGATCGCGGTGTGATTGTGAAGCTGCAGTAACCTTGTAAAATGGGTTATTAGAACCCATCTCATAAATGGGTAAAGGATAAAACAGGTTGATTTTACGGCCTGTTCGATTCATATAAGGAGAGACTCTGATCGATTACTTCCGCCAAGCTGAGTATGGACCTGAGCAACGCGCAATGGAAGGTGTTAGAACCGCTGCTGCAGGAATACGTGAGAGAAGACGGTCGGGGAAGACCGTGGCAGGATACGCGGGCCGTGCTCAATGGTGTTCTCTGGATTCTACGCACCGGAGCGCCGTGGCAGGATTTGCCCAAGCGCTATCCTCCCTATCAGACCTGCCATCGACGTTTTCAGCGGTGGCAGAGCAGTGGACGGCTGGCTGCGATATTGCGCTTTGGTGCTGCAAGACTTGGTGGATCGAGGCAAGATCGATTTAGAGGAAGGACCGATCGATGCTTCCTTCAGCGAAGCCAAAAAAGGGGCTCTGGAATTGGTAAGACCAAGTGCGGTAAAGGGAGCAAGATCATGGCAATTGCAGACGGCCATGGTCTTCCTATCGCCGTGTACGTGGCCAGCGCTTCACCGCATGAAACCAAGCTCGTAGAACCCACCTTGCAGAGCTGCTGCGCTCCACAATTGCCAAAAAAACTGATGGGCGACTTGGCCTATGATAGCGACCCTTTGGATGCGGAGTTGCGGCAAAATCACGGGGTAGAGCTGATTGCACCCCACAAGAAGAACCGCAGCAAGGCCAAGACCCAGGATGGCCGTGCTTTCCGGCGCTATCGTCGCCGCTGGAAAATCGAACGGCTTTTCGCTTGGTTGCATAACTTCCGTCGTGTGGTTACACGATGGGAATATCACGACGACAACTTCTTCGGCATGGTGCAACTTGCAGGTGTTCTCATCCTGCTGAAGAGGTATTTATGAGATGGGTTCTAGTAACCGGGTAATTTGCTGCCGTTTTCAATTTACAATTTGGTCGCACTATTTACGTTAGCGTCGTTATTTTATGCGGGAGCAGCGTTCAAAATAGAAAATCCCGCCTTCGCAAGATCTCATCTAAGTTTTGAGTGAGCAAGTTCCAGCGGGACTTCCTCGCATAGTCGCAACAATATTCCTGCTCTGATTTTGTCCTTGGTTCATACAGCGACTTTCTTCTAATCCGTTCATCCGCCCACCTCTCAAAAAGGAGAAGCAATGCAAAAGCGCAAACTGGGAAAGAGCAATCTGGAAGTCTCAGCCATTGGGTTGGGCTGCATGGGGCTGAGCTTTGGGCTTGGGCCTGCCGTAGATAAGCAGACCGGCATCACGCTGATTCGAACTGCCGTCGAGCGCGGCGTGACATTTTTTGATACAGCAGAAGTGTATGGCCCATTCACGAATGAAGAACTTGTGGGCGAAGCGCTGGCACCGTTCCGCGACCAGGTGGTGATCGCGACGAAGTTCGGTTTTAAGATTGAGAACGGCAAGCAGGCTGGGTTGGACAGCCGGCCGGAACACATCAAGGAAGTTGCCAACGCCTCACTGAAGCGGTTAAAGACTGATCGCATCGATCTCTTCTACCAGCATCGTGTGGACCCGAATGTTCCAATTGAAGATGTTGCGGGAGCGGTGAAAGAGCTGATCGAAGATGGCAAGGTAAAACATTTTGGACTTTCAGAAGCGGGCGTAAAGACGATTCGCCGCGCACATGCGGTGCAGCCCGTGACGGCGCTGCAGAGCGAATATTCGCTGTGGTGGAGAGAGCCAGAGCAGGAATTGATCCCCACGCTTGAAGAACTTGGAATCGGGTTTGTTCCATTCAGTCCGCTGGGCAAGGGGTTCCTCACGGGAGCAATCAAAGAGGACACGCAGTTCGATAAAAGTGATTTCCGCAACGTGGTGCCACGTTTCAATGCTGAGAATCGAAAAGCCAACCAGGCGCTGGTAGACGTAATCGGCAAATTTGCTAAACAAAAGAACGCGACACCGGCGCAGATTGCGCTGGCTTGGCTGCTGGCGCAGAAGCCATGGATGGTGCCGATTCCGGGCACGACAAAAGTCAATCGCCTGGAAGAAAACATTGGCGCAGTGAACGTGAAACTCTCTGCAGACGATCTCCGTGAACTGGAGAATGCGGCGGCGAAGATCCCAGTGCAAGGTGCACGCTATCCGGAGGAGTTGCAGAAACTGGTAGGACGGTAGCGAAGGAGAAAAACCAATGCCACATGTGATTGTGAAACTATGGCCGGGCAAGTCAGAGCAGCAGAAGGCGCGGCTGGCCGAAGCGATCGCTAGAGATGTTATGGAGATTCTCAACTACGGCGAAGAGTCAGTTTCAGTAGCGCTTGAAGAGGTCAAATCACGGGATTGGGCCGACAAGGTTTACAAACCGGACATAAAGAATCAGTGGGACAAGCTCTACAAGAAGCCGGGCTATACGATGTAACAGAAACGAGAGATATCATGGAAATCAAAAAAGCGGGCTCCCAACCTTCCGGCAAAGGTCCCGCTGACTGGTTCACAGGAACGGTGCGCATCGATCCTCTCTTTCAAGCGCCCGATCCGGCAATGGTGCAGGGCGCGAGCGTGACCTTTGAGCCCGGAGCGCGGACGGCGTGGCATACGCATCCATTGGGACAAACTCTGATTGTGACTGCAGGCTGCGGCTGGGCACAACGCTGGGGCGGCCCGGTGGAAGAGATTCAACCGGGCGACGTGGTCTGGTTCTCTCCCGGCGAAAAACACTGGCACGGCGCTACACCAACGACAGCGATGACGCACATCGCCATTCAGGAAAAGCTGGACGGAAAAGTTGTGGACTGGATGGAGAAGGTAAGCGACGAGCAGTACAGGAAGTGATTCCCAATCCTCAGTAAAGATTGAAAGCTGATCTCAATTTGCACGCTTAAGCCCGCGTGAAAAAAGCAGCTCTGTATGATATAATTTCTTGTATTCCCTTGGCACATAACTTCTTGTAAATGCAAGCATTTAGCGGACATTTTGGCGGAGCCACGGGGTCTGCCGAAATCACTTGCAGTGTGCCTGAAAATTGCCCGTCAAAACGAGAGATAAAACATGGCAGATGAACAGAATCCACAGTTACCGTTGACGCCTCCACCGGGTGGCGATGGCGGCGGTCCAGGCGCAGCCAACGTGCAGCCCATCAACATTGAAGAGGAGATGCGGAGGTCGTATCTCGACTATTCAATGTCCGTCATTATTGGGCGCGCGCTGCCTGATGTGCGCGATGGATTGAAGCCGGTGCACCGGCGCGTTCTGTACACCATGCAGGAGATGGGCCTGCAATACAACAAGAAATACACCAAGTGTGCCAAGGTGGTGGGACAAGCCATGGGTCTCTACCATCCACATGGTGATAGCGCGATCTATGACACGCTGGTACGCATGGCGCAGGATTTTTCTTTGCGCTATCCGCTGATTGACGGCCAGGGAAATTTTGGTTCGGTGGATAACGATCCTCCTGCGGCGATGCGTTACACCGAGTGCCGCTTGCAGCGCATCTCCGGCGCGTTGATGGAAGACATCGACAAAGAGACGGTTGATTTCACGCCGAACTACGATGAATCGACCGTAGAGCCTACAGTGCTGCCGACCCGCATTCCGAATTTGCTGGTGAATGGCTCGAACGGAATTGCCGTGGGCATGGCAACCAACATTCCACCACATAATCTTACGGAGATCGTTGAAGCGACGATCATGCTGGTGAACAATCCGGCAACGACGCTCGATGATGTCCTAAAAATAGTAAAAGGGCCAGATTTTCCCACCGGCGCTTACATCTACGGGCGTAGTGGGATCAAGGCAGCGTACACCAATGGTCGTGGGCGCTTTGTGATGCGCGCCAAAGCCAAGATTGAAGAGCTTACGCAGGGACGCAAGGCGATTATCGTTACGGAAATTCCTTACCAGGTAAATAAAGCCACCCTGATCAAGCGCATTGCCGAACTGGTGAACGACAAGGTGATCGACGATATCAGCGATGTGCGCGATGAATCAGGCCGCGACGGCATGCGGATTGTGGTTGAGCTGAAGCGCGGGGCGGAAGAGCAGATCATCCTGAACCAGCTTTACAAGCACACAGACATGCAAACCAGCTTCAGCATGATCTTTTTGGCGGTGGTGAACGGCCAGCCAAAAGAGATGGGGCTGGTACAGGCGATCCAGCACTTTATTGATCATCGCGTGGACGTGGTGCGGCGGCGCACGGTCTACCTGCTGGAAAAAGCCCGCGAGCGCGAGCACATTTTGGAAGGCTACAAGATTGCGCTGGACAATCTGGATGCGGTAATCAAGATCATTCGCGGGTCGGGTTCGCGCGCAGAGGCGAAAGAAAATTTGCTGGCGGCGAAGTTCAAGATTGTCGACAAGCAGATCCAGGCGAAGGTCGGCGGCGCGGAAGGAAGGCTCTCACCACGACAGGCCGATGCGATCCTGGAACTGCAACTCTATCGTTTGACGCGGCTCTCGACGGAAGAAATCTTGAAAGAGCTGGAAGAGATCCGATTGAAGATTGCGGAGTACGAATCGATTCTGGCTTCAGACAAGAAGCTGCGCTTGGTGATTGTAAAAGAGCTGGAAGAGGTAAAGAAAGACTTCGGCGACGAGCGGCGTACTGAGATCACCGACGAGTCAACCGAGATTACGCTGGAAGACCTGATCGCCGACGAGCAGGTGATTGTGACGGTCTCGCACAGCGGCTACCTGAAGCGCACGCCGCAATCCACTTATCGGCAGCAACGGCGCGGCGGTACCGGTCGGACAGGCATGAAGACGCGCGAAGAAGATTTTGTGGAATATCTCTTCAGCGCTTCCACGCATTCGTATCTGCTGATCTTTACCAACACGGGGCGCGTGTACTGGCTGAAGGTCTATGAAGTGCCCGACGTGGGCGCGGCGGGCAAGGGCAAGCACATCGGCAACCTGGTGGCGCTGCAGCCGGGCGAAACCGTGAAGACGCTGCTGGAAGTACGCAATCTGGAAGAAGAGAACCGTTTTGTGTTCTTCGCCACGCGCAAAGGCACAGTGAAGAAGACGCCGGTGAAGGACTTCTCCAACGTGATGTCGCGCGGGATTATCGCCATCGGGATCGATAAAGACGACGAACTGGTGGCGGTGCGGCTGACCGATGGCAATCAGATTGTCTTCCTGGCTTCGCATGAAGGCCAGGCGATCCGCTTTGACGAAGACGGTGTGCGCTCCATGGGACGGCCCGCCTATGGTGTGCGCGGCATGGACCTGGACAAGAACGATTACATTGTTGGCGTGGCTGTGACGCCTAAAGACGGCAAGAAAAAGACTAACGGCAAAGGCGAAGAAGAGACCACGCCGACGCTGATCCTGAGCGTGACCGAGCAGGGCTACGGCAAGCGCACGCCGGTGGAAGAGTACCGGCTGCAATCGCGCGGCGGCAAAGGCGTGATCAACGTGAAGACCACGGCCCGCAACGGGAATGTGGTAGGAATCATGCTGGTGGACGAATCGTCAGAGGTCATGCTGATCAGCCAGTTCGGCAAGATCATCCGCATTGACACATCGACGATCCGCGAAGCTGGCCGCTCAACCCAGGGCGTGCGATTGCTGCATCTGGAAGAAGGCGACCGCGTGGCCTCAGCAACGGTGCTGCAAGAGAAGGAAGAGGAAGAGCCGAAGCTGTTGCAGTAAAGAATCCTGTATTGAGGTAGCAAACGCCTTCGGTAAATGAAGGCGTTTTGTTTTCTCCGTGAATTTATAGTCGCGGATCTACCGGTTCGCTCTCTAACGCCAGCACGCCGAAGACACACTCATGCACGCGGCGTAACGGTTCGTGGCGAACAAAACGTTCCAGCGCTTCCACTCCCAAAGCAAATTCCCGCGCAGCAAGGGAACGCTTGCGGCCGACACCACGGGCGCGCAACCGCTCAAGATTGCTGGGCGCGGTGTATTCCGGACCGTAAATGATACGCAGATATTCGCGGCCCCGGCATTTGAGTGCGGGCTGGACGAGGGCGCGCGTGCCTGTAGCGATGAACTCCAGCGGCTTCACCACCATGCCTTCGCCACCTGCAGCAGTCATCTGCTCCCACCACGTGGCGGCGCGGGATTGTGACTCTGCATCCGCCAGATCCACAAGTTGATACGGCGTGGCCAGAAGAAATTTAGGATCGTGATGGCAGATGCGCGCAATGATCTCCATGTGCCCTACGTGGTCTTTTTTTATATGTACAGCACCTTCTGTAGCCAGCAAGTGGAAAGGCGCCAGACGAAGATCGTCAAGAGACGTAACTGACCAGCAGTATTCTCTATAGGCAGCAACGTACTTCTCCGCCATCTCAAGTCTCTGCCGATAATACTCCACGAGTGGCGTGACTTCAGAATTCTGTGCCGCTGTAGTTTCCAAAGCCGCTACAGCATCGGGCAGAGCAGCGCGGGCGGCGGCGCCAGCCGGAGCATACTGCAAACGCAGAAGCTCCTGCGCTTTGGCCGACCAGGGCATCAGCTCACAATCCAGGCAGAGCCACTCGGTCTTGAACTCTTCCCAGATTTCCGCTGCGGAAATTGACGCATGTACGCGGGCGAGAAACTCAGCTTCAAGCTTGCGATCATTGAAGAACCTGCGTCCAGTGCGCGTATAACAGATGCCAATGCCTTCGTCGATCACGCCAAAGCGCCTGATAGCGGCAGCTTCATCCTTGCAGACGATCACGATGGCGCGCGAGCCCATGTGTTTTTGCTCGCAGATCACGCGGCCCACACCTTCATGGCGAAAGTAGCTGAAAGCCTCGTCTGGATACTCCAGCAGCCCTTCACGCTTGCTGGTTTCCGAAGGCGACATGGTGGGCGGCAGATAGATGAGCCACTTGGGATTGGCGGCAAAACGGCTCATGATCTCCAGAGCAGCCGTGGCGTTTTCTTCGCGAATCGTAATATTGCGTTGCAGGCGCGTGGAGATGATGCGTTTGCCTAAAACATCATTGATATCGAGCAGATCATCATGCCGTTGCTGTGCGCTGAGTGGAGCAGCTGTTTCCGGCGCCGGCAGAAAAGGCCTGGCTGGCTCGTAGTAGGTTGCAAGAGCCGGAACAGAGACGAGTTCGCCTTCAGGATAGCGAAGCGCTGTCAGCTTTCCGCCGAAGACACAGCCAGTATCAATACAAATGGTGCGATTCAACCACTCAGGCTCAGCAACGGGCGTGTGACCATAGACGACCATGGCACGGCCGCGATAATCAGCCGCCCAGTTGTAGCGCACGGGCAAGCCAAAATCGTCTGTCTCGCCGGTAGTTTCTCCGTAGAGCGCAAACTCGCGGACTTTTCCGGAGCCGCGCCCCTGCATTTCTTCTTTCATCCCGGCATGCGCAACCACGAGTTTGCCGTCATCCAGGACATAGTGGCTCACCATCTTGTCAATGAAGTCAGCGGCGATGCGCGAAGAGCCGTGATGAAGTTCTTCGGCAGCTTTGAACTGACGCAAAGAGTCTTCCAGTCCGTGCGTGATCTGGACTTTTTTACCCCACACGGCGCGCATAAACTTGATGTCATGGTTGCCGGGAACGCAAAAAGCTTCTCCCTGGTCAACCATCCTTTTTACAAAATGAACGACTTCCGGAATTTTTGGTCCACGATCCACAAGATCGCCGAGAAAGATGGCCTTTCTACCAGCAGGTGGATGGTGGAGATTGTTTTGGTCCTTGGTATAGCCGAGCTTATCCAGCAACTGCAGCAGCTCGTCATAACAGCCGTGAATGTCGCCGATGATATCAAACGGACCATGCTCATGTTTCAGGTTGTTCCAGAGCGGCTGGCGCGTGATCTCCACGGAGTCGATTTCAGCAACGGAGGAAAGAGTAAATACATGGCGGAAGCCTTCGCGCTCAAGACCGCGCAATGAGCGGCGCAGATCGTTGGTCTGATTGCGAACTACGTGCGGCCCAAAGCTGCGATCAGGACGGCTTTGATTTCGCTCGTGGCAAATCTTTTCCGGCAGGTTCAGCACAATGGCCACCGGCAAAACGTGGTATTCGCGGGCAATTTCCACTAAGGGCTTGCGCGATTCAGGCTGGACGTTGGTGGCATCAATCACCGTGAGCAGTCCACGAGCCAAGCGCTTGCGAGCGATGAAATGGAGCGTTTCAAACGCGTCATTGGTAGCAGCCTGGTTGTTCTCATCGTCAGAGATAAGGCCGCGGCAGAAATCTGACGAGAGGATTTCCGTCGGCTTAAAGTGCTTGCGCGCAAAACTGGACTTGCCGCAGCCAGACGGCCCGATGAGGGCGACCAAAGAAAGTTCCGGGAGAGTAATCTTCACAGCGTGAACACTCCCATCTGCGTAGGCGAGCCGACCTCGGCATCTTCAGGCCCAATAGGAAGAAACTGCGCGGTATAACCGAAGCGCGAGCAAATGGAACCAGCCCAGGCGCGGAACTGTGGACGCGTCCACTCAAAGCGATGATCTTTGTGGCGGAATTGTCCGGCGGGCAGCGTTTCAAAACGCACGTTGTATTCAGAGTTCGGCGTAGTGACCACAACCTGCTTTGGACGGGCATTTTCAAACAGCACACGCTCAAAGGCAGCAAGGCGCGGCGGATCGAGATGCTCAATTACCTCAACCACGCAGGCAGCGTCATACCCGGCAAGGCGCTTGTCTTTGTACATGAGCGAGCCATGCAAGAGACGGATGCGTTCTTTTTGCATCGGCGGCAAGCGATCCATGCGCAGGCGGTCGCTGGCGATTTCCAAACTTCGGAAAGAGACATCCATGCCGAGAATCTCTTTGAATTCACCATGGTCCAGCAATTCGCGGATGAGGCGGCCTTCACCGCAGCCGAGATCGAGCACACGCTTTGCTCCGCCGGCTTTGAGCACAGCAACTACGGAACCAAGCCGTTGCTCCCAGAGCTTAAGAGGCTCTTCAATGACCAGTTCTTCATTGGCATGAGCCTCCTCCGCAGCATCGGGATCAGGCTGGTCTTCTTCTGCAAGGCGCGCCAGCGCCTCACGCGCCAAGCTGTGCTTATATTTGAGATAGCGCTTCACGATGAGTTCTTTTTCCGGATGCGCAGCCAGCCAGCCTCCTCCATGCCGCAAGAGCTTTTCCAACTCATCTTCGCCGACCCAGTAATGCTTTTCAGCGTCGAGCACCGGAATCAAGACATAGAGGTGAGTGAGCAGGTCCTGCAGGCGAGTCTGCGCACTGAGTTCGACCGTGTAGTAGGAACTCTCTCCCCACTCGGGAAATTTTTCGTCGAGGACATGCTGCTGTATCAATAACTGATAACCTAGCGGCTCGAAAAGTTTTTTAATCAGCTCTTCTCCACCCCGGCACTGGAGAACGGAAATCTTTGCCGTAAGCGGAATGGGAGTTTCGGCCAACTCCTGCCTGCCTTTGCTGCGACCTCCAAGAGCGCTGGCAAAAACCTGGGCGATAGCAACACTGAGAAAAGACGAAGCAACATAAGGGCGATCATTGACGTACCGGTCAAGTGAGCCACCCTCTCCGGCCGGGCCACGGCGGTTTCGGACCAGCCCAACGGGATCAACATCGAGAAGTAAAGCGGCGGTGCAGCGTTCATTCGTCGCTTCAGGATAGAAGACGTGCGCGTGTCCAAAAGACAATTCAAAGCTCTGCAAACGCGCAGGGTTCTTGTGCAGGAGATAGCCCAGATCGGTAGCAGGCTGTTGATGAGTAGTGATGGTTAAGAGCACAGTTTATCTATAGTAAATCCTCAGACAAAACTAGCTCAGCAGAGAGGCCTTTTGTTCGGGATGAACAGCCTGATAGAGAATGGCGAAAGACCAGAAGTAGAACAACATCCAATGGCCGGAAAAGAGCTTCCACTGCTGCACAGGAGGCATTTGCCCATGGTGGAAAGCCAAAATCAACATACCGAGGCCAAAATTGGCGAGCGCATAAAAAAGCACGACCATCATAGCTGTATTTAGAAAATTGCCGGCCTGGTCACTACGAACATGCCTGCGCAGGCGTAATGATCGGGGAGCGAGGAACATGGATGCAAAGAAAGGCGGAAACATACCAATGTGCATTCCCAACAGCCAGCTTTGTGGGAGAACGATTTGCCCGAACCAGGCAGCGATATGTGCGTACAGGCTGATCAGGAAGCCAGACAGACCCAGCAACATAAATGGATAAGCCAGCAGTTTTTTGCTTAGAGAAACGGGCACCGGCTGCCAGCCTGTGACCGGCTCCGGCTCTGCCACAGGGCGGCTTTGCAGCAGCGTTTCCACATCCTGCTTTAAGGCAATGGAGAATACGGGCCAGCGTGAAGAATAGTGGACCCGCAGCGATTTGCCGGTGAGGTCGCGCACAAAGTCATCAGCCTCATCCTGATAACTGAATGTTTTCGAATAACGGCCTGTATATCGTTTCTGCTGGAGAGGAAACGAATAGTCCAAACGCGCAATCCAGCGATGGTGTTTGCCTTTGTGCTCATGGACCCAAGCGGAATCGATTGTGCCTTGGGCAATGGGCCAGGAGCGTGCGCGGAAAAGCAGAATTTTCTCCCATATACCAAGTATGAGCAGCACGCTTGCAAAAGTAACCATCACAACAGCAATGGCCGAGTCAGAAAAGATCAATAGAGTTGGAGTGAGAAAAATCGGCATTGAATTGAGTTCACATTACAGCAACCTTTGTAATGTGAAAAGTAGTTTTAGCCGGGATCGCTAACGGTTTGGCTGGTGCTGATTTTTGGCGAGAATTTTTGCAGGCCAAACCATGCCAGCGCAGCAGCAGTGACGAGCAGACCAGTTGAGACCAGACCAGCGGTGTGAAGACCGGGAATGATCTTTTCATGCGTCTGGCCGAGCAGAGCGCCAAAGACGGCTACGCCGATTGCGCCGCCAGCCTGTCGGGCTGTGTTGAGGACGGCTGAGGCTGTGCCGGAACGTTCGCGCGGAACGCTGGAGAGGATTGCTGTAGTCATGGCGGGAACTGCAAGACCCATGCCGCCGGGAATGAGGACAAAGGCGGCCATCATGCTAAGCATGGATGTAGCGGCGTCCAGACGAAGGAGCAGAACGTAGCCAAGCATGGCGACCAACGCCCCAAGGACCATGGGCAAGCGAGAACCGGCGCGGGAGGTGAGCCATCCGCTAATCGCGTTGGAGACGATGAAGGTGGCGGTCAGCGGCAAAAAAGCAATGCCGGTTTTAAGAGCGGAATATCCGCGAGCCTGCTGCAGGTAAAGGCTGAGAACGAAGATCACACCGTAATAGGTGAGGTTCACCAGTACACCAAAGCCAACGGATGCGCTGAAGCAGCGATCGCGAAAAAAATGCAGCGGCAGCATGGGCGACGAGACACGGCTTTCCACGTAAAGGAAGATTGCAGCTGCGAGCAGGCCAACAATCGCGGCGATTACAACCGTGTTCCTGGGGCCAAGGCGACCGCCTTCAATCACTGCGCCGATGAGTCCAGTCAGGGCCAGAATGGCGAGAAGCTGCCCGGAAAGATCGAGGTGCTTTGTGCTCGAGGCCACAAAATCGAGCGGAACGAAACGAAACACCAGAAAGATTGCCACGCCGCAGAGCAGGATGTTCACCAGGAAAATGCTGCGCCAGCCGAAGGAGGCGAGGAGAAATCCACCGGCGACGGGACCGGCGGCAATGGAGACGCCGCCTGCCGCTGTCCAAAAGCCGACCATGCGGGCGCGCAGAGATGAATCATTCTCGGCGGTGCGATTGAGAATGGCCAGAGAGCTGGGCACAAGAAGCGCGGCGCTGCTGCCCTGGAGCGCACGCGCAGCAATGAGCACGCCGATGTTGGGAGCAAGCCCGCAGATGACGGAAGCCGCGGTGAAAATGAAAAAGCCTCCCAGGTAAACATGACGAGACCCGAGCTTGTCCGCGATTACACCGGCGGAGATGAGCAGCGCGGCAAAGCTGAGAGTGTAAGCATCCACGATCCATTGCAAGCCTGCTACCCCGGCGTGCAGCCGCGAGCCGATCTGCGGCAGCGCGACGTTTACGATGGTGACATCAAGCTGCACTACAACAAAACCGAAGCTGGTGGCAATCAGAAGCCAGAGGAGTGGGCCGCTCAGCGTGGCTGGTTGTTTATCCATAAAGCTACTATGCGGTGCAGACATGCCGGGATGTTTCACGACGTAGTTAAATATTACGGCACCAAGACGGATTGCAATATTTCATCACACGGTGAAATATTCCGGGCAAATACGCTATTAGAATAATGCTTAAGCATAGGGATTGCTGTCTTATGAAGGGCGGGAACCATGAAAGAAAAACATGCGATCTCAACTTTAGGCTATTTGCTGGCTGATCCGGGCAGGGCGGCGATGCTGGTGGCGTTGCTGGAAGGGCGTGCTTTGCCGGCGGGAGAGTTGGCCAGAGCGGCGTCTGTTTCTGCGCAGAGCGCCAGCGCGCATCTTTCAAAGCTGAGCCGGGGCGGCCTGATTACCATGCAGCGCGATGGACGATGCCGGTATTACAAACTTGCCGGGCCTCGTGTGGCCAACGCGCTTGAGGCGCTTGGCGCCATCTCAACCGTGCGTCCGGCAGCGGAGTACATTGCTTCGCACCAGGATAAATCGATCCTACTGGCCCGCAGTTGCTATGACCATCTGGCAGGGCGCATTGGCGTGGCGCTGGCTGATGCAATGCACAAGCAGCGCGTGATTGTGGCTGAAGGTGAACGGGATTATCGGGTAACAACAAAAGGCGCGGATTGGCTGGCAAGGCTGGGAGTACAAATGGAAACGCTGCAGCAGAGCAAGCGGCATCTGGCGCGCCGATGCCTGGATTGGACTGAGCGGCGTCCGCACGTCAGCGGTGCGTTGGGAGCGGCGCTGCTGAAGCATTTTCTGGCCGAAGGATGGCTGGCGCGCAACAAGGGTTCACGAGCGTTGAGAGTCACGTTAAAAGGACAGCGGTGGTTCAGAGAGCTGGGAGTATCTGCGGAGTTTTAAAGACGCTCCGCTTGCGCTGCGCGTTGGCCTGCGGCAGCGAGGAAGGGATTTTTTCTTAGCTTACCCGGCACTTGCTCCTCGTCCCGGCGCTGCCGGGATTCGTCGCCGTACCGGGCTATTATCTTCCGTCCCTGACGGGACTGGAGCGTGGTGGTGCGAGGATTCTCTTTAAGCTGGATCATTTTAGGAAATGTTATGGCCTCTTTAACACAAGGTCCCTCCGCTCTACTCGCGCGCTGATGACTGCGCGCGCTCGTTTACGAGCGTCGGGATGACGAATCTTAAGAGATATAGCAAATCTAAAATGGTCTATTCTTTTTCGCGCGTTTGGCCTTGGGTTTTGGACCAGGGTCTCGCGGCTTAAACTTTTCAATGTCTGAGCGCAGAACAAGCGTCTTACCTGCAATTTCCAGTGTTGTCAGCCGTCCCCTTTTGATCAAATCGGAAACTGCTTGCCGGCTGATGCCGCGAGCGCGGGCCGCTTCGCTCTGAGACATCCAGCGCGAGGGGTCAAAATTATTCTTCTTGAGATTACTTGACATTATCAAGGATACAAGCGTACAGTTATTACACTGCCGAACGGTTATAGTTGCGCAACCTGTTTTGACAGCGATAACTCAATCAAAATCTAACGGGACTTGCCGGTGATTCGAAGCACCGACAGGCCCCCCTGACCACACGTCGCCGTAAGGAGGCAACGATGGCTACGAGTAAAGCTAAACATCTTATTGACTTAACGCAACTCACGCCCAAACACCAGCGTCACAGAACAACCCCACAGCCCAACAGCAAGGCGGGGACAGCTGATAAGCCTGAGGCTGCGGGCCTGATGCCGGTAAAAGCCCATATCTATCATTCCATTGCGGAGTTGAACAGCGGATTTGAGCAGGTAGTCCGAGAGCTGCAGACGCTGGGCGGGTTGAATCTATTTCGCGCAAGCGATGTGGCCGCTATGCGAGAAACGATCTGCCGGATGCGGGCGCAGGCCAACCGGGATTTTGCCCTGGCCATTCATGATCGCGAAAAGGTGAATGCGGACGTTTTGCGATCTTGAGAGTAGTGCAGTTTCGGGCTTCAGGGAAAGCACAAGGTCCCTCCGTCCTACTCGCGCGCTGGTGATTGCGCGCTCTCGCTAAACGGCCGTCGGGATGACGAGCTAATTTGAAAAGATAATCTCGAGCTTTACCACTTGTAGATTTTGGACATGTACTGCGTTTCAGCAGTGGGCCGCAGAAGCCAGTGACCGGTGTTGGGGACTAGTCCGTGAGTGATTAATCCAGCTTTTGCCGAAGCCTCTTCCAAGAGGTTTTGGCACATCTGACCCAGCCACCAGATACGCAATTCGCGTCCGCTTATATAATCCAGCCGTGCGCAGAGCATTTCTCATCTACAACCCGGCTTCCGGAGGCAAGAAAGCGCGGCGCGCTGAGGACATCTCGCGCGTAGAGGCAGTTTTTCGCGGCGCTGGGATGAAGGTGGAAACTTGCCCCACTACTCATGCGGGCAGCGCGATCCAGCAGGCGCGGGAGGCTGCAGCGGCGGGCTTTGACACGATCGTCGCCTGCGGCGGCGATGGCACAGTCAACGAGGTGCTGAACGGCATCATGATGTCCGGAAGCGATGCCGCTCTGGGGCTGGTGCCGCTGGGGAGCGGAAATCTGCTGGCATCAGACTTGGGACTGACGGGTGATCCTGTGGTGGCTGCGCAGAAGCTTCTTACTTATAAGCCGCGTGAGTTTCATCCCGGCGTGGTTTTGTCACAGCGCAATGGCGTGCCAGAGAAGCGCTATTTCATTGTTGCCGCCGGAGTAGGCGCAGACGCGGAGCTGATGTATCGCACGGCCGTGGAGGCCAAAGAGCGCTGGGGAAGAAACGCCTACTTTATTGAGATGGCGCGCATGGCGTTCCGCGGAGGATATCCCATGTTCCAGATTGAGTGGGAAGATGAGAGCGGAAAGCGCGCACAGGACAAGGCCATGCTGGCCATGGCGATCCGGGCAACAAAATTTCCCGGGCTTTTGCGCCGGGTGAACCTGGGTTCGGCGCTTACGCGAGACAGCTTTTGCCTGCTGCTGTTTCGCACGGACAAGGTCTCGCGCTTTCTGAGATATTTTGCCGGCGTAGCTACAGGGATGAACTGGAAGGTAAAGGACGTGGATGTGATTCACTCACGGTGGCTTCGCTGCACTGCGCTTTCTGATGCCCGCGCGATTCATTCGCAAGCCGATGGCGAATTGCTGGGCACGCTACCTGCTGAACTGAGCATTGAAAGCAGGCCGGTCAAGCTGCTGATGCCGTAAAAAGCAACCAGCAATCAGTAATCAGCGTTCAGCCAGGAAGTGATTCGACAAAGGACGCAGAGGCCACAGAGAAAGACCAAGTTAGCAAAGGGACGTGATCCTAAATAGCAAGACTTATTGCTACAAATCCCTGTTTAGTATTGTGCTTTTTCATCAGACGCCTTTGCGTCAAAGATCAGTTTTGCTGATTGCTGACCACTGATGACCGATTGCTCAATTAGAATGCAATTTCGTTCAAGTGCCTGAACTATGGATCCTGTCACGCACATCCTGACCGGCGCGTGCTTAAGCCGGGCCGGTCTAAATCGCCGGACCGGATTGGCCACGCTCACGCTTGCTATTGCGCTTGAGGCCCCTGACATCGATTCTCTTTCTTACTTTCATGGTTCGGTTTTCGGTCTGCAGCACCATCGCGGCATCACGCACAGCCTTGTGGGCGCGCCGTTTGTGGCAGCGGTGGTGCTTGCCGCGGTGTATGGCATTTATCGCTGGAGAATGAGAAGCGGGCGCGGGACCAAGCTGCCGCCACGCTGGAACGTGCTTTACGCATACGCGCTGCTGGGAGCGCTGGTGCACCTCTTTCAGGACTTCACCAACAATTACGGCGTGCGGCCCTTTGCGCCTTTCAATCATAAGTGGTATTCGGGAGACCTGGTATTCATTGTTGATCCCATCATGCTGCTGGCGCTGTTTCTGGGCCTGGTGCTGCCCGGACTGTTTGCGCTGATTACGGAGGAGATCGGATCGCGCAAGCCACAATTTCGGGGGCGTGGCTGGGCGATTTTTGCGCTGGTGTGTGTTGCCGCTGTGATCGTGGTGCGCGCCTACGAACATGGCCGCGCCGTGTATGCGCTGAATGCCCGCACTTATCGCGGAGAAGATCCGGTGCGCGCGTCCGCTTTTCCTGAGCCGGTGAATCCTTTTTCATGGAATGGTGTGGTGGAAACAAAAGATTTCTTTTTCCTGCTGCCGGTTGATTCAGGCTCGGGCGAGGTCGATCCCCAAAATCAGCAGGTACAGCTTTTTAAGCCGCAGGAGACGCCAGTAATACTCGCAGCCAAGAAGTCATACCTGGGCCGGGTTTACCTTGACTGGGCTGAGTATCCGTATGTGACGGAGGAGGGGCTGCCGGGCGGACGCTACAAGGTGCAATTTGAAGACCTGCGGTTTGAGGACGTGGAAGAAGCAGGCCAGCGCCGCCGGCCTCCGCTTACCAGCTATGTGGTGCTGGATTCGCAATTGCGAGTGGAAGAAATCTCCAGGGGTGGCCATTCCCAAAAAGGGACGGCGCAGTAACCCATCTTGACGCAATGGTTTCAACCCCTCACAATAGTTAGTCTGAGGTGCGAAATGCTGGCTTTTTTGTTCGTGGTTCTTGCGGTGTTGGTGCATGCGATGGCTGGAACCGGTGTATTTGCCACGCATGGCTTTAGCATGGTTGGGGCAGCCCTGCTGTTCTATGGCTCCCGTATCTCGCGCAAACATTTCTGGATTCCCGTGGCGCTGCTGATTGGAGCAGATATCTATTTGAACCTTAGCGTCTACCGGCTGCCGCTCACCACCGATCAATATGTTATGTGGGCCTGGTATCTTGTGCCGTGCCTCATCGGCGTGCTGTTGCGCGACCACGTTAAGCCCCTCAATGTTGTGGGCGCGGGCCTGGGCACCGGGATTGGCTTTTTCCTCACCAGCAACTTCGCTGTCTGGGCCTTTGGCAATATTGGATATGCACACAATCTGGCAGGCTTGATTGAGTGCTACACCAAAGCCATTCCGTTCGCCAAGAATGGGATCGTTTCTGACGTGCTGTTTGCCGCCGTGTTTTTTGGAATAGGAGCACTGGTTGCACAGACGAAACAGGTGATCGAGGGCAAGAGCGCAGAGGCGTAGGTCTTACCACTGATTTTCACTGATAACACTGATTAATCGGTGCAGGCGTTTTTCGTCTTGCGCAGCCGAGCCGAGGGCGGCTCTACCCATGCAAGCCAAAAGCGGGCTCGCATGGGGCCCGGCTGCGGTCCACACTGATGTTTTTAGATGATCTTTGTGTCGCGCCTAGTGGAACATGCCTCAAATCAATTCTCTTGCAGTTCGTCCTTATGTTTGATCTCTTCCGCAATCTCTTTGGCCGGGGCGCGCAACAATCGGAAAACCAGATATGCAATCAAGATCAGGGCAATTCCAATCAGCACCAGAATTGTGGGATGAGCGTGCAGCAGGTTCTTGATCTGGTCCACAATCTTCTCGCCGAACATAATCGTCAGGACGGAAAGAATCCCGAACCGCACCAGGCGTCCGCTGATAATGGCCAGTAGAAAGGAAATAAATTTCATTTCAAAGACGCCAGCGGAGAAGACCAGCAGCTTGAATGGCGTCGGCGGCGGCAGCATGGCGGGAATCATGAGGGCGAGGAATTCCTGCCGCTCAAAACGGTCGCGTATGCGCTTGAGACGGGCTTCGTCGATCCGCTTGAGCAGGAAGAGTTCGCCGCCGGCACGGCCAAGAGCAAAGGGCACGATGCTTCCCAGCGCCGATCCTAATGCTCCAGCCACGCAGTAAAGCCACGCTTTGTGCGGATTGCTATAAACGTAGGTGGCTACCAGCGGGTCCATTGGGATGCCAAAGGCAGCAGCATCCAGCAGAGAAGTAATGAAAACCCCCCAAGCGCCCAGGGTCTTGAGGGCGAGGAGCCAGGCAGTGTATTTGGCGAAGAATTTAGGCGCAGACAAGAATTTATTGTAAAGCCGGGCTGGAGACTCCGAAAGACCGCCGGTACAGATAGAATGGAAAACAGGAGTTTTTAATGTCAGTACAGCAGATGCCGATGGCGCAGCCCAATCCGCTCAAGATATTTGAAACCATTCAGGGATTCCAGCGCGCCTTTGCGCTGAAAGCAGCCATTGAGCTTGACCTGTTTACGGCCATTGCCAGGGGAAAGGATACGGCAGCGGAGATCGCCAAGGCGTGCAAGGCCTCTGAGCGCGGAGTGCGCATGCTGAGCGATGCAATGGTCGTACTGGGCTTTCTAACCAAGGCGGGGAACCGGTATTCGCTTACAGCGGATACGGCTTTCTTTTTGGATCGCGAAGCCCCGGCCTACCTTGGCCACGCTTTTAGCTTCTTGATGCATCCGGTCCAGCTGAGCGGTTTTCAGGATTTGACGGAGTCGGTACGGCGCGGCGGAACAATCGAAAAAAACGGAACACTGGCTCCTGAAGACCCGATCTGGCTGGAATTTGCGCGCGGCATGGCGCCGCTGATGATGCCGGCAGCAGAGGCCATTGCCGGAATTTTGCAGGCTGAGCTGGCGTCAAAGCCTACGGCCAAGATACTGGACATTGCGGCCAGCCATGGACTGTTTGGGCTTACCGTGGCGCAAAAGCTGCCTAAGGCCCACATTTATGCCCTGGATTGGGCCAATGTACTGCAAGTGGCCAAGGAAAATGCGCAACGCCAGGGAATGAGCGAACGCTATCATCTTCTGCCCGGCAGCGCTTTTGACGTAGACTACGGGAGCGGTTTTGACGCCGTTCTGCTGACAAATTTCCTGCATCACTTTGAACCGGCTGAGAATGAAAAACTGCTTAAAAAAGCGCATGCAGCCCTGAATCCGGGAGGCCAGGTGGTAATTCTGGAGTTTGTGCCGAATGAGGACCGTGTGTCACCGCCGGTTCCGGCCCTGTTCAGCCTGACCATGCTGACCAACACTCCACATGGCGATGCCTACACCCTGGCCGAGTACCGGGAGATATGCCGCAACGCCGGATTTGAAGGCCCAAAGCAGATTCCGCTGGATCCCATGCCCCAGTCGCTCTTGGTGGCAAGAAAGTCTTTTTGAGGCAGCCCTTTACACAACATTTTTGGAGCAATTACACTAGGCGGTTTGACATAGCAGGAGATTAAATGCCGGCAGTCGAGGAAAAGGTAAGACAGATTATTGTGGACCAGCTTGGAGTGGAACCTGACGACGTTACTCCGGCAGCCTCTTTCGTCGACGATCTCGGAGCGGACTCGCTTGATCGCGTGGAATTAATCATGTCACTGGAAGAGACTTTTGGCGTGGAAATTCCAGACGAGGATGCGGAGAAGATCTCCACTGTGAAAGACGCAGTTGATTACATTCAAAAGAATGCAAAGTCAGTAAAGCAGTAGCAGGCCTAAATCCGAAAATTTCAGCAAGAAAACCAGAAGGAGACACAAGCGTATGGCAGCAGCCGTTGAAGATAAAGTAAAACAAATTATCGTTGAGCAGCTTGGAGTGGATGAAGGCGAAGTAACGCCCAATGCCTCCTTTGTGGATGATCTTGGCGCGGATTCGCT
>DASTCT010000295.1:0-11701 GCA_035710845.1 Candidatus Angelobacter sp. | reverse complement strand
TGCGGGCAGCAACACGCGCAGAAAAATTTGACTCAAGAAGTCTCCACAGTTCGGGGCAAAGTAACAGAAATCAATGAAAATTGGCATAACGTGTTATCCAACGTACGGTGGCAGTGGCGTTGTCGGTACTGAACTAGGCATTGAGCTGGCAGCGCGAGGCCACGAAGTGCATTTCATCGCTTATCAGCAGCCCATCCGGCTGAATATCCAGCAGCCGCGGATTTTCTTTCATGAAGTGACCGTCTCGCAGTATCCGCTCTTTGAATATCCCCCCTACGACTTGGCGCTGGCTACGCGCATGGCCGAGGTGGCCGAGATTTATAACCTTGATATCCTGCACGTTCACTATGCCATTCCGCATTCTGTGAGCGCCTTGCTGGCCCGGCAGATGCTGGCCGCACAGAACAATGGCAAATCTCGCCGGCTGCCTTTTGTTACCACCCTGCACGGCACGGACATTACAATTGTCGGCGCTGACCGCTCTTATCTGCCGGTGACGCGCTACTCCATTGAACAGAGTGATGGCGTGACGGCGATCTCAGAGTATCTGAAGCAGCGAACGCTGCAGGAGTTCGAGATCCGCAAGCCGATCGAGGTCATTTATAACTTCGTAAATTGTGACGTCTACCAGCGTGATCCCAAGGCGGCTGAGCGTCGCGCAGAATTTGCTGATAAAGATGAGCGCATCCTGGTTCATGTTTCCAACTTCCGTCCGGTAAAACGGCTGTGTGACGTGATTGAGATTTTTGATCGCGTGCAGAAAAAAATTCCTTCGCGTCTCCTGCTCATGGGCGACGGGCCTGATCGCTCCCGCGCTGAATGGCTGGTGACTCAGAAGGGCTTGCGTAAGAAAGTGGAATTCATGGGCAAGGTCGATCGCATCTATGAAAAGCTCTCCGTGGCTGACCTGATGCTTGCGCCGAGTGAATTGGAATCCTTTGGCTTGGCCGCGCTTGAGGCGATGGCTTGCGAGGTCCCAACCGTGGCCACATCGGTGGGAGGCGTTCCTGAGGTGGTTGAACATGGCCGCAGCGGTTTTCTTGCTGAAGTAGGGGATGTGGAAGCCATGGCCAAGGGCGCTATCGATATTCTTTCTGACGAGACGCGTCTGCGTGAGATGGGAAAAGTGGCGCGATGGGAAGCACAATCGCGCTTCTGCTCCAGCCGGATCATCCCTGAATATGAAGCTTTTTATGAACGAGTGCTTGAGCGCACCGCATAAATAGCAGGCGTTGGCCCGCCAGGTTCGGAATAGAGTACCGGCATTTCCAGCAGCACCAAGGTTCCCTGGCCATCACGGCTTTGCACCGTCATTCGGCCTTCATCGCCAAAGAGCACGTGCAGGCGCTCTGCCACGTTCATCATGCCGATCCCGCGCCCCGATCCCATTTGTTCTGCAGCAACAGCTGGAGGCGCGCTCATGCCTACGCCATCATCTTCTACCTGGATAATCAGCTTGCTTTCCGATAGGCGGCTACGCAGCGTAATGCTACCGCCATCAACTTTCGGCGCCAGCCCGTGCTTAATGCTGTTTTCCACCAGCGGCTGCAGCAGGATGGCCGGAATCACCACATCGAGCGTGTCAGGATCAAGGTTTTTATAAACCCGCAGCTTGTCCCGGCCAAATCGCACTACCTCAATATCAAGATAATCGTCTATGAACTCAATCTCTTCGCGCAACTGCACAAACTCGCCATGCTTGCCCAGGAGCCGCCGCAGGATTTTTGAGAGCTTTACAATCAGATCACGCGCGCGGTCAGGATCAAAGCGCACCAGCGACGAAACGGAGTTCAGCGTATTGAACAGGAAATGCGGGTTGATCTGGCTTTGCAGCGCGTCCAGCCGGGCTTCCAGCAAAAGCCGTCCCTGTTCTTCCAGCTTCATCTCAATGCGCGTCAGGTTCCAGATCTTAATAGGAATGGCGATGGTTGCCACCACCGTGGCAAAGACCGCCAGCAAAGCAACCGGTGAAGGAAGATACAGTGCCCATAGCCATTTCTTTGGCGCTGCATAGTGCAGCTCAAGGCGCGCCGCTTCCAGCGCGATAATCATCAGGAAGAACGCGGTCTGCCAGTCAATGCGAGGACGGCGCAGGTTGCGTTTGATCCAGCGATATACGCTCAGATCGATAAACGGGGAGAACGTCCATATCTCTTCTTCATTGGGGCAAAAGTAGCGCAATGATCCAGCCAGAAATCCGGAGATGGCATTCACCGGCAGCGTTAGCCATTCACCATAAAACATAGCCGGCAAAGCCATAATTGTGCCGCCCAGAGTGCCGGCAACACGGCCCCCAAGCACGCCCACCAGGATGGCTGCTTCAAAGCCAAGATCGGCGCACTGAAAGTTCTTGACCCGAATTCTGAAGTAAACGCCCAGAGCAAAAGGAATGCAGGTAAACAGAACGAACAAGATATTGCGTTCTCGTGATCGCCGGGTGGCGAACAGCAGCTTCTTGAACTCGCGCGACCGCCCCAGCGCGCTGGCCACCGCAGTGGCCACGCCCATCTTGAGCAGAAGCTGTATGAGTAAGAACTCCAGATCCACGGCCCTATTTTTTCATGATTTATGCAGGAATGCTGCAAGTTTCGGTAGTTTAAAAACAATTGCTCTGCTATCAGGCTTTTACCGGGGCAAACCTTGAAGCCGCAAACGAATTGATATCAAGGGAGGGCTTTTTTCCTGTTATAACGTCGGCCATGATCTTTGCCGTAATAGGCGCCAGCAAAATGCCATTGCGGAAGTGGCCCGTAGCGGCAAATACGTTGGGCATGTCGGTCGTCCCTAGGATTGGTAGATCATCCGGGGTGCCGGGCCGCAATCCCGCCCAGCTTTCAACAATGGGCGATGATTTGAGTTCAGGCAGGTATCGCGCGGCTTCATTGAGGAGTTGTTGGATGGTTGAAGGCGCAACTGTCTTATCAAAGCCCACATCTTCCACGGTAGCGCCAATCAGAATTTTTCCTGAGCTGCGGGGAACAATGTAAACCTCCGGTGCATGAATCACATGCTGCAGCAGGTTCTTTTTCTCCGGAAGAACGTACAGCATCTGGCCTTTGCGCGGCTTCACGGGGGCACCTGCCCAAGCGCCCTGGCAATTGACGGCAGCTCTGCCACGGATGGGGCTTGTTGTCCCTGCTATCTCAACTTCAATGTTGTTCCTGGCGGAACGGATTTCTTGCACTTCTGTGTTTCCGCGGATATCAACTCCGCTTTTCTGTGCTGCGACCAATGCTGCCTGCATTAACAGGCGGGGATCGACCGTATCCTCTTGAACGAAGAATGCCTCATGGGCAGGGTTGTGGAGAGATGGCTCCATGCGGCGGAGATCATCACTGCCAAGCTTTTTATACTGTGCTGACGCGGTTGAAGCACTGTCCTGAAAGACGATTGTGCCGTGCTGTCGAAAATCAGTCTTAACGTCAGAGAGGGCTTCCAGTTTCCGTACATATTCAGGGAATATGCGAGCGCTTTCAAGAGCGAGAGGCTCCAGCGTAGGAGGGGTTTCAAATCCGCCTGCAGCCAACATGCCTGCAGCAGCAGAAGAGGCCTCACTGCCAGGCTCAGCTTTATCGAGCACCAGCACCGTAGCGCCGCGTTCGCGCAGCTCAAGCGCCAATGACACGCCAATGATGCCAGCACCGGAAATGATCACATCCCAGGAATTCACTATTCCATTGTAAAAGGATTGTTGTTCCGGCAAGTAAATGGGCTTTTGTCAGCGCCGTCGCGCAGAGACTTAGCGTCTATTGATACTGCCCGCCATGCGCTTGGGCCTGCTTGCTGGGCTGGCCATAGTCGCTGCTATCCACCAGCTTGGAAAAGACCACCAGCCGCTTAGGCGCAGGGCCAATGTAGTACGTGGGATAACAGGTGATGAGGGTCAGTTGCGGATCAGTTGTTGGTTTAATTACGCTGAGGTCTTCCGGCATCACAATCCGTTTGCCCGTGACCTGATAGGTAAAAACGCGGCCGTTGCGCCGGACCTGGATCTGATCGCCTTTTACCAATTCATAGATGTGCCGGAAAAATGTATCGCGGTGTCCGGTGATTACCGCATTGCCGACTTCGCCGGGCATGGCGGTCTGCTTCATGTGCCCGGGACCGTCAGAAAGTTCCTTGCGTGACGCACCTTCCACCACGATTGCATCCAGGTTGATCTTGGGAACGATCACACGGGTGAGCATCTGGTCAGGCGAAATCGGAGCGTGGCCCGGAGTGCTCACGCTGGCAGCTTGGCGCTCCCACTCCGTCTCCAGTTTTTGCTGGCTGCGGTACATTCCCCAGTATTCGTTGCCGACGTAGCCGAGCAGCCCAATGCCCACAATGATAAGAAAAAGAGAAAGCCATCGTCGGCTGAGATATGGACGCAATTTCCCCAGGAATATATTGGTTTCTTCGATACGGGGCTGCTTGCCAGATTCCATAAAGTCTTAGATGCGAAAATTGAGGGATCAGAGAGCAGATCAATGAGCCGCAGCTAATCGCAACGGCGCCTGCTGCAGGGCATCGATTGCACGGTATGTTGCTTTCTGCTCACACTTTGCCTGTCTGAGTATTCAGATACACTGGAAGATTCCATGTCCAACAGCCCACAGGGTATGCAGCTAAGTCGTGTGCAATGGCTCGGCTATGTCGTGCTGTGCCTCATCTGGGGCAGCACGTGGCTGGCTATCCGATTTGCGGTGCATGACATTCCTCCGCTGGAAGCGGCAGCCATTCGCTTTCTGGCTGCCGGTGTGTTGTTGCTCTGTGTGGCATTGCTGCAAAAAAGAGAGTGGCCGCGCAGCCAGGACCAGTGGAACGCGCTTCTGGTGTTGAGCCTCACCATCATGGCTGTGCCGTATGGTTTGCTTTTCTGGGCTGAACAGCACGTGGCTTCGTCAATGACTGCGGTCTTGTATTCAGCCATGCCGCTGGCGGTTTCATTGTTGACTCCTACCATGATGCATCGCAAGGTGCCCCGGCAAGCCGTATTCGCCATGCTGATTGGCTTTGGCGGGCTTCTCAGCCTCTTTTATACCGGCGATCTCAGCACAAGCCGTAGATCACTGATTGGCGGCGTTGCCGTGCTTATCTCCATGGCGCTGAGCGCGTGGTCAGTGGTCTATGCCAAGCTGCGATTGCGCGAAGTGGATTCGGTGATCGCCACGGGATTGCAACTGCTCTTTGGCTCCGTCGTCCTGTTCTGGGGGACGTGGGCTCTGGAAGCCCATCGCCACGCCGTGTGGACCAGGGCGGCGCTGCTGGCCATGACTTTCCTCACGATCTTTGGTTCGTCAGCGGCTTTTGTTATTTATTATTGGCTGCTGAAGAAAATTCAACCATATCAACTCTCAACCATCAGCCTGATTGTGCCCTTGATCGCGATTATGGAGGGGCTTCTGGCCGGAGAGACAATTCACCTGATGATGCTGATTGCTGTGATTGTGGTCCTTGGCTCTGTGCGCTCAGTACTGCGCGCAGAGGCGGAAAAACCTGTGGAGGGCGATCTTCTGATGCTTAGAGATAAAGCGCAATGACCCTGGCAGCGGTGCTGTTGCTCATCCTGATTGGGTTTTGCGCCGGCGGTTTTGGAGCGCTGGCCGGAGTGGGCGGCGGAATTATTGTTACGCCTCTGCTGGCCATCTACTTTGGTCTGCCGATGCACCAGGCCATTGGCATCACGCTGCTTTGCGTGATCGCCACTTCTACAGCGACTTCTTCGCTCTATGTTGAGCGCCATGTTACCGATGTCCGCCTGGGCATGACGCTTGAACTGGCTACCACCACTGGCGCCTTGATCGCGGCCCTGATCGCGCATGAGATAAACCGGCGAACTCTGGCGATCCTGTTTGCCTGTTTTCTTTTTTACAGCTCTGTATCGATGGTCAGAAAAGCCTGGAATTCGCGCAATCAGGAAAGGGAAGAGACAATTCCGGATTACACACCGCAGAATTATCCGCTGGGGTTAGCGGCTTCATTGTTTGCTGGTGGGTTCTCAGGGCTTTTGGGTATTGGCGGCGGCCCCGTGAAAGTGCCGGTGATGTTTCTCTTTATGAAAGTTCCGCTGCGCGTGGCCGCTGCTACCAGCAATTTCATGATCGGCGTAACCGCCGCTACCAGCGCTTACATTTATTGGGGGCGGGGTGATGTTCGCGTGGATATGGCCGCGCCGCTGGTGGCAGGCGTCTTTACCGGATCGCTACTCGGAGCTCGTATCTCGCCCAAGGTGCGGTCGTTTTATATCCTGCTGCTTCTAATTGGGATTACGGGCTGGCTCGCCCTGCAGATGACTTATAAATTGCTTGCCGGAGGCTTCCGATGAACCGCCAGGACGTTGCTGCCGATCGCATCCTCTCGCTCACGCTAAAAGCCGGAGCATACACTGCGTTTGCGCTGGTGATTGCCGGGTTGTTGTTGCGTGCCGCAACGCCTTGGGGCATAACGATTGCTAAGGCCGGGTTGTTGGTGCTGCTTGCCACACCCGCCTTGCGCATTGTGGTGGCCTGTATCCAGTTTTTCCGCGAGCATGATAAGCGGTATGCTCTGGTTTCACTCGGTGTGCTGGGCATTGTGATACTAGCGTATTGCCTGGGGATTCAGACCTGAGAAGGATCGCGCGGAATCGCACGTCATCGCGCGACACGAAAAAGCAAATCTTACCGCGGATCACGCGGATTAACGTGGATGATTAGGATTGAAAGAAGAGTCGCAGGCAGGGATATCTGCACTTTAGGACCGAGAAAAGATTTGGAGTACCCGGAAAATGAGGAGCTGCTCATGAAGAAGAAGTTTTTATTGCCAGTCATTTTTTTGATCTTTGCGTGCGTGGCTGTCCCGCAAACCATGCCTACGGTTTCCACGTTCTCCATTGTCGCCATTGATCCGCAGACCGGCGAGATGGGCGTGGCCGTGGCCTCGCGCTATTTTTCCGTGGGCTCAGTGGTGCCGTGGGCCATGGCGGATGTTGGGGCCGTGGCAACGCAAGCCAACGTCAACGTCGGCTATGGCCAGCAGGCGCTCGATCTTCTCCGCCAGGGACTCACAGCGCAGGAAGTCCTGAAAAAGATTCTGGCTGGCGACAAATTTGAAGGCAAAGATGGCCGCCAGGTCGCCATTGTCGATGCCAAGAGAAATATCGCCGCTTACACCGGCCCCAACGCGCCCAAGTGGGCAGGCGATCGCCAGGGAAAAACCTGGTCAGCGCAGGGAAATATTCTGGTTGGCCCGCAAGTGCCGGAATCCATGGGCAAAGCCTTTGACGCCACGCAAGGCGAGCTGGCAGAAAAGCTTTATGCCGCGCTTAAAGCTGGCGACTCCGCCGGTGGCGACGCTCGCGGCCGCCAGTCGGCCTCAATGTTGATCGTGAAAAAGCAGGGCGGACGCAACATCAATAATGACCGCTATGTTTATATCAATGTTGACGACAATCCTGATCCGTTTACCGAATTGCGCCGCCTGCTCGACCTGAACCTGGCTTACAACTACGGCGACCAGATGTACAAAGCATTTGAGGCCAATGATCTGCCCAAAGCGCGCGTCGCAGCGTTAAAAGGCGTGAGTTATGCGCCCAAGAACGCCAATCTCCATCTGCAGCTTGGGTTCCTGGATTACGCCACCGGAGATAAATCCGCATCGCTGGCTGAGTTTGGTAAAGCTCGAGAGTTGAATCCTTCCGCTTTCACCAAGCAGTGGAAGGAGGAAGTGGACAGCGCTCCATTCAAGCCGATGGCAGCGGACAAAGAATTCTTGCAGAAGCTTTTCCCTGATGGCGTACCACAGTAATTGCTCATGAATTCCGATGGCAACACGAAATGAGTGATGGGATGGTGGAAGAGCCTTCTCTACCAGAAAAGCCAAGCCTGCGCGCCAGAGTGCTTACCCGTGTTGTGCGATTGTTCGTGAAGCATTGGCCTCGCGGCGACTATAGCGCACTGGTCCAGCGAGCGCGGCGCTTGCTGGCCCTGCCGGCGTGGCTGAGCTTTCCTCTTTCTTATGGGGTTAGCTGCAAGAAAATCCAGGGCACAGATATTTGTGGCGAGTGGGTAATTCCTAACTCGAATTATTACGACGACCGCGTTCTGCTTTATCTGCATGGCGGCGGATATGTGAGTTGCAACCCGCAAACCCATCGTCCTATCATCGCAACCCTGTCACGACTTTTGCACTGGCGTGTGTTTGCGCTCGATTATCGCCTTGCGCCGGAAGCCCCGTTTCCTGCTGCAGTGGATGACGCTGCTCGCGCATTTAGCTGGCTCACTGAACAAGGTTTCAAGCCGCACAAGATTGCGATTGCTGGAGATTCCTCCGGAGGCGGCCTGGTAATTGCCACCATGCTGCGGCTGCGATCCCGCGAGCTACCACTGCCCGGATGCGGCGCTTGCCTCTCACCGTGGGTCGACCTGACCGGAGAGTGGAATTACGGCAACGCCGAATCGTGCGCCATGTTTCGTCCGGAGGATATAAGCGCCTTTGCCGAGCAGTATTTGAACGGCGCTTCGCCGCGGACGCCGGAGGCTTCGCCGATCTTTGCTGATCTGAAAGGCCTGCCGCCGTTGCTGATCCAGGCCAGCAGTACAGAGCTGTTGTTTGATGAAGCCGTTCGCCTGCATGAGAAGGCTGAACGTAGCGGAGTAGAGAGTACTTTGCATGCCTATCCTGCATTGCCGCATGTCTGGCAAATTTTTACAGTGCTGATTCCTGAAGCCAGTGCCGCACTCAAGGAGATTGCAGCCTTTGTTGAGTTGAATACAAAGTGAATCCCCTGTTCGCGCATTTAAAAATTGGATAATGGCCACGGTTTGAATTTCAAAAAACACAAGGTCCCTCACCCCTACTCGCAAGCTGATGAAAGCGCTTGCTCGTTGACGGGGGTTCGGGATGACGAAGTTTGGAAATTTTCAAACTGTATCACTACCAAAAATTGTGAATTGTTTTGCTGATCCAGTTCAAACTAAGACACTACAGATTTCTGTCGCTTTGAGGTACTGACTCTGTTATGGTGTTTCTTTGCACAGCCGAGTGCGGCTTTACCCATGCAAACCAATACCGGGCTCGCATGGGGCCCAGCTGTGCCACATGAGCATGGTGAGCGCAACGGAATTTCCGTTGCGTTTTGTGCTTTTAGGGCATTTGCGACCCACTGCCGATTCTTGGGTGACATTGGGTGAGGTTGGGTGAAATTGGGTGTACATAGGGGGGCAGGGGGCGGGTAGTGAGAATTGCCAGAATTGCCAACATTGCCAAAGATCGCCGGAATTGAGCGAAAAGGACTTACGCAGTGATTGAGAAACACGAGCAGACCACAGAGCGTCGGAAAAGGCTGGAAAATACAATCAAATCAGCCGGTCTACCCAAGATTCAGGCAGAGGGACGCAAAGGAAATTGCCAGATTACCGTGATCGGAATGAGAACTCCTGGCGTTGGTGGATGTTGGCGGATGGATTAGCACGCTGTGCAAAATCGATGAAGCAGGAAAAGCATACAATTTAAAGAATGTGACGACGGATGGAGTAGTGCAATGGTTAAGACTCTCGCCGAGGAAAACCTGATCGCAACCGGCCCCTTAGATCAAAACGAATTGCAATTAATGAATCGCTACTGGCGTGCCGCCAACTATCTTTCTGTAGGGCAGATTTATTTACGCGACAATCCATTGCTGCACGAGCCGCTCAAACTGGAGCACACCAAGCCGCGTCTGCTGGGACATTTTGGCACCACGCCGGGACTGAACTTTGTGTATGTGCACATGAATCGGCTGATTCGTAAAAACGATCTGAACGCGATTTATGTTACCGGCCCCGGTCATGGCGGGCCTGGGATTGTGGCCAACACTTATCTTGAGGGTTCGTACACAGAGTTCTATCCCAGGATCACGCAGGACGCAGCGGGCATGCAGCGGTTGTTTATGCAATTTTCCTGGCCTAACGGGATCCCCAGCCACGCCTCGCCAGACACGCCCGGTTCCATCAACGAAGGCGGTGAACTCGGATATTCTGTGCTTCACGCTTACGGCGCGGCTTTTGATAATCCTGATCTGCTGGTTTGCTGTGTCGTTGGCGATGGCGAAGCTGAGACCGGGCCATGCGCCACCAGTTGGCACTCCAACAAATTTCTTAATCCCGCGCGCGATGGCGCTGTGCTGCCTATTCTTCACCTCAATGGATACAAGATCGCCGGGCCGACCGTGCTGGCACGCATTCACCGGGAAGAGCTGATCGACCTGTTTACCGGCTACGGCTATAAACCATATTTTGTTGAAGGCGATGATCCGCCGACAATGCACCAGTTGATGGCGGCGACCATGGACAAGGTGCTGGCTGAAATCCAGAGCATTCAGCGTGAAGCGCGGCAGAATTCTAACTGGCAGAGGCCGCAGTGGCCCATCATCATCCTGCGCTCGCCCAAAGGCTGGACCGGCCCCAAGGTTGTTGATGGCCTGCAAATTGAAGGCACATTTCGCGCGCACCAGGTCCCGGTGACCGATCTTGAGAAGCCCGAGCATCTGAAAATCCTTGAGCAATGGATGCTGAGTTACAAACCCGAAGAACTGTTTGACAGTTCTGGCAAGTTGTTTGCCGAACTGGCGGAGCTGGCGCCAAAGGGCAATCGCCGCATGGGCGCGAACCCGCACGCGAATGGCGGACTGCTGCTTAAAGATCTAAAGATGCCGGACTTCCGCCAGTACGCTGTCAAAGTCCAGCAGCCGGGCGGCTCTTTTGAAGAGTCGACGCGCGTGCTTGGCCGCTTTCTGCGCGACATCCTGAAGCTGAATGCTGATGCGCACAATTTCCGCGTGATGGGCCCGGATGAAACCGACTCCAATCGCCTGAGCGCGGTCTTTGAAGTTACAGATCGCGTTTCCACCGCGGAGATCCTGCCCACGGATGTTCATGTAAGCCGCGATGGGCGGGTAATGGAGGTCCTGAGCGAGCACATGTGCCAGGGATGGCTGGAAGGTTATCTGCTTACCGGACGGCACGGTTTCTTCGCATCGTATGAGGCCTTTATTCACATTGTGACCTCAATGTACAACCAGCACGCGAAATGGCTGGAGGCTACCCGTCATATTCCGTGGCGCAAAGCGATTGCGTCGCTCAATTATCTGTTCACGTCGCACGTATGGCGGCAGGACCACAACGGCTTTAGTCATCAGGACCCCGGATTTCTGGATAACGCGGTCAACAAGAAGCCGGAATTGGTCCGCGCCTATTTTCCGCCAGATGCCAACTGCCTGCTCTCCGTGGCCGACCACTGCCTGCGCAGCAAGAATTATGTGAACATTATTGTGGCCGGCAAGCAGCCGGAACTGCAGTGGCTGGAGATGGATGCAGCGATCAAGCACTGCACAGCCGGAATTGGAATATGGGAATGGGCGAGCAATGATGATGGCGGCGAACCGGCCGCGGTGCTGGCCTGCGCCGGCGATGTCCCAACGCTGGAAATTCTGGCCGCAACTTCACTGTTGCGAACGCATCTTCCCAGGCTGGGGATACGCGTGGTGAATGTTGTTGATCTGATGACACTGCAACCTTATGGCGAGCATCCGCACGGCTTGTCCGACGAGCATTTTGATGCGTTATTCACGAAGGACAGGCCCATCATCTTTGCCTATCACGGATATCCGTGGCTGATTCACAGGCTGTGTTATCGACGCCGCAATCACGATAACTTACACGTGCGCGGCTATAAGGAAGAGGGAACTACGACCACACCGTTT
>DASTCT010000294.1:0-2000 GCA_035710845.1 Candidatus Angelobacter sp. | reverse complement strand
ATTTTAAAATAAGGGCATAAACATAGCTGGAATTCCGTCTTCAATTAAACCGCCACTTCGTCAACTTAACAGCCTGTTTTTACAAGCGGTATCCTGGTTGCCGCTTTTTTGCGCAGAGTTTGTAACACTTCCGGATCAAATCAGCGTACAGCGTTGCAGGCAGTAATAGATGGGGCTTTAAGGAGCTTCCATTTGCCGCTTGCTCCACTGGACCAGCTCAGACGGTAGCATCGGGCCAATTTATATTGCGTTCGGTGGAAAGAATAGATAAGAACAGTCCTTTCACTTGCACTGTCATGGGTGGCGAGACTGATATCGTGGTAGGCATTGCTCACTTGTGGTTCGATTCGATGGAGTTGAATGCCACCTATGCCGTCCTGGCCGCGTGTATCAAGAATTGTTTTGTAACCGTGGGTGGTCTCAACAGATGAGAGTAGCTGCTTCCTGTGCTGCCACAAGATTTTCACCATCAAGCCCCGTTACTCCGATCTTTATTATCTTGTTGGGCTCATGATCGCCAGCTAACTGGACTTTCAAATAGTTATCGCTAAGGGCCTCTGTCCAGCCATCACCGCCGGTCTGTAGTGTGATTGCTTCCAGCGTACGGCCAACAAAACTTTGACGGAAAATACGGTTCTTCTCTGCCGCCAGCTCTCTCAACACTCGATTCCGTTCCCGCGCAACGTGCACCGGCACCTGGTCCGGCATGGCTGCCGAAGGCGTGCCAGGGCGCGACGAGTATGTAAACACGTGCAGATAGGTAAATGGCAAGTGCTCGATGAAGCTGCGGCTCTCTTCAAACAGCTCGTCAGTCTCGCCGGGGAAGCCGGTCATCACGTCCGCACCGATCGCCGCATCCGGCATGGCTTCATGGATTTTTCTGATCTTCTCCGCATAGTGCCAGGGACGGTATTTGCGATGCATCCGGCGCAGAATACGATCACTGCCGGATTGAAGAGGAACATGCGCATGCTTGGCCATTCGCGGTGAGCCGGCGACCAGAGCAATCAGCTCGTCGCTCCAGTCCATCGGCTCCACAGAGCTGATGCGGATCTTTTCAATATCGGTATGCTCCAGCAGCGCGCATACCAACTGTTCAAAGCGTTGTTGGGGCTCAAAGTCGCGGCCCCAGCGACCGAGGTTGATGCCGCTGAGAACAATCTCACGATATCCCGCGGCAACAAGGGCGTTGGCCTCAGCAATCACGCGCTCAAGCTGCATTGAACGGCTTTGGCCGCGAACATTGGGAATGATGCAGAAAGAGCAGCGATTATCGCAGCCATCCTGGACTTTAAGATTCGGACGCGTCTTTTCCGCAATGCTCTCGCCGGCAAAAACCGGCGCGGCGATCAGCTCTGTGTGTGCAAAGATATCGCCTACCAGTGTGAAAGCCGGTGCAGAGAGCGCCACGGTCTCAAGAGGTAAGAAATTTTGCGTAGCATTGTTTTGCACAGCACTAAGGTAGGCTAAGTCATTTTGGTTAGCGTCAGCCGCAACAATCTCCGCAACCTGGTGTTTGTGTGAATTGCCTACTACCCACGTTACACCGGAAAGATTTGCCACTTCGTGCGGCGCACGCTGGGCGTAGCAGCCTGTGACCATGATTTTCGCGTCCGGGTTCTCACGATGGATCCGGCGGATAGCAGCGCGAGCATCCTGGTCAGCCGCGGCTGTGACGGTACAGGTGTTGAGCACAACAACCTCGGCATCCAGAGCTGAATTGGCAGGGGCAAAGCCATTTGTCGCAAGTTGGCGTTCCAAAGCGGCGCCATCAGCCTGTGTGGCCCTGCAACCAAAGCTTTGAATGAAAACGCGAGGCATAAACAAGTATTATAATTTGAAGGTCGAGCAAGCTATCCTGCAGGTAAGCTAACAACCTTGTGAGCTGCTGCCTGCATCTTAAATTGCGCGACAAAGTGTTTTCTATATTCTCCGTGGAGTTCCCCATGAAACGCCGCATCCTTCTGGTTGACGATGAATTGGCCATTCTGCTGACCTTA
>DASTCT010000293.1:0-3042 GCA_035710845.1 Candidatus Angelobacter sp. | reverse complement strand
CCATGGCGCTCTGGTCTCCCGCGCGCAGGCGGGCGATCAGGGCCGCGTCATCTCTATGATCTGGCGCTTGCATGCCGCTCACGCGCATTCTCTCGCTTTCCTATGAGTACGAATCCTGCAGCCGGTTTGGATTGCAACTTGCCCCAGAATACCGCTTTGCCCATTCACGCCAAACCCGGCGCAAAGGGCAGTCCCTATACAGCTAATACCTCTTTCCCATCGTAACAAATATGTTCTTAGGCAAAGAGCGTACTAGGTTAAATGCTGTTTGATAGTTGGAGCAACAAAGGATTGAGGGGCAATGCTTTCCGCGGATCGCCGCGCGCGGCGATGCGGCATCAATCCTGTGTTTCGCGTGATAACATCACCGGCATGCGGACAAGAACGTTAATTCTCCCTTGCATCTTATTTTTTCTTTCTACTGTGGCCTTTTGCGCAGCGACGCCTGATTTCACCGTCAAAAAGATTGGCGAAGGCGTTTATGCCGCCATTGGCACTGATGGCGGCAAAGCCGGAAGCAACGCCGGATTTGTGGTCGGAAGCAATGGCGTGCTGGTGATTGATACCTTTGAAGATCCAGCGCCTGCGCGCGACCTGCTGGCTGAGATCAAGAAGGCCACGAACCTTCCTATTCGCTTTGTGGTGAATACCCATTACCACCTGGACCACACGGGAGGCAACGCGGTGTTTGCCCAGGCTGGAGCAGTCATTATTGGCCAGAGAAATCTGCGTGGCTGGGAGCGGACAGAGAACCTGAAATTTTTTGGCGCGAATCCCAAGCCTGAGCAAAAGGCCATGGTTGAATCGCTGACTCTGCCAGACGAGACTTACACAGACGCAGTCGATATTTATCTGGGAACCCGGCATATTCAGGTGCGTTACATGCTTGGGCATACTGGCGGCGATTCAGTCGTGATTGTTCCTGACGCGGATGTGGTATTTGGCGGCGATCTTGTCTGGCAGCGGCATCTGCCCAACCTGATCGACGCGACTACCAGTGATTGGGTGAAGACGCTGGAAAAGCTGCTGGCCGACCATCCTTCTGCAACCTTTGTTTCCGGGCATGGTGACGTTGCTACGCCTGCCGACGTGCGCGACTTCCATGATTATCTGGTTACGCTGCGCGACGACGTGGCCAAGGCCCAGGCAGCAGGAAAGAGCGACAAGGATCTGGTAGACGCGGTGCTGCCGGAGATCAAAGAGAAGTACGGCAACTGTCCAGAGCCAACCACACCGCCAACGCCAGTACAGCCGACCGCTACCTGCTGGGGCTTCTTCCGCGCGTTTTCCACGCGCAATATCACCCAGACCGCAGCCGAGCTAGCCGGGACCAAGAAAGTCCCACAGCCTTTGCTGGAAAATGCGGCAGGCGCAAAGTAAAGGGGTACCATGAAGAAGCAAAAGTTCTTGTCCACTCTCTTGTGCCCAGCCTGTCTGCTCAGCTTCTTCCTTGTTCTTCCCGCGCCATCGGCTCTTGCGCAAACGCCAGCTCCGCCCGTAGCCCGGCAGGATAACGTAAAGGAAATGATTCATGGCGCGGAGATCGTCGATCCGTATCGCTGGCTTGAAGATCAGGATGGCGCCGAGACACGCAAGTGGGAAGCTGAGGAGAATGCTTATACCCATTCACTTCTGGACAAGTTGCCGCAACGCCCTGCAATTTCCCGGCGGATCACGGAGATGCTCCATTTCGATACCATGGGTGCTCCGGAGTTTAAAGGCGGCTACTACTTCTTTACCAAAAAGGGCGCAGACCAGGACCTCTCCAGCCTTTACCGGCGCAAGGGCCCGACCGGCGCAGATGAACTGCTGATCGATCCGCTGCCTATGAGTCCTGATCACACCACTAGCGTTGGGTTCCAGGACATCACGGAAGATGCAAGCCTGATGCTTTATTCCGTGCGACAAGGCGGCGAGGATGAAATTGAACTGCGCGTGATGGATTTAAAGAGCCACCGCGACCTGCCGGATGTTCTTCCCAGAGCGCTTTATTTTGATGCCACATGGAAGAAGGACAACAAAGGGTTTTATTACACGCTGGGCCGCCGCGATGTGGGCAAGCGCGTTTACTATCACGCGCTGGGCACTGATCCCGCCAACGACAAGATGATTTTTGGCGAAGGCTATGGTTCAGACACGTGGCTTAACCCTTATCCCTCTGAAGATGGCAAGTACCTCCTGGTAAATGCGCAGGCTGGCTGGGCGAAGAACGAATTGTTTATCCAGCGGCAGGATAAGGGCGGCCCATTTCAGCCGCTCATCACCGGCAAAGATGCGCACTTCACGCCGCAGTTTGCTGGCGACTTTTTGATCGTGCAGACAGATTGGCAAGCGCCGCGCAACCGCATTCTTAAAATCGATCTCCGTGATCCTCGCCCGGAGAAATGGAAGGAAATTGTTCCAACGTCAAACGATTCCATTGAGAGCTTTTCACTACTAGGCGGCAAGCTCTTTGTGAACTATCTGCACAATGTCACGTCGCGCATTGCCATCTTCTCTCTTGACGGGAAGCCGCTGGGTGAGGTGGCGCTGCCTTCTGCCGGATCGGCCAGGGTCTCTGGCCGCTATGATCGCGATGAAGGCATTCTGACGTTCTCTTCGTTTACCACTCCAGGATCTATTTATCGCTACTCCGCTTCTACAGGGAAGCGCGATTTGTGGTTTCGCAATCCAATTCCGTTCGATTCAGACCGCTATGAGATGGAGCAGGTCTGGTATTCATCCAAAGACGGTACGCGCGTACCCATGTTTCTGGTGCATCGCAAAGGCTACAAGCCTGATGGAAACACGCCAACCATTCTTTACGGCTACGGTGGATTCAACATAAGCCTGCTGCCGGGATTCAACACCACAGCGGCATCATGGGTAGAGCAGGGCGGAGTGTACGCTCTCGCGAATCTGCGCGGCGGAGGCGAATTTGGTGAAGCCTGGCACAAAGCTGGCATGCTGGAGCACAAGCAAAACGTCTTTGATGATTTCATCGCTGCTGCCGAATGGCTGATCAAAAACAAATACACCAACCCATCCAAGCTCGCGATCTGG
>DASTCT010000292.1:0-6575 GCA_035710845.1 Candidatus Angelobacter sp. | reverse complement strand
GCCTCGGCCCGGTCCCAGCTTTTATCTGGGACACCGGTTAGGGAAAAACTGCCGTTCAGCCATTCGTAAACACTTCTGCTGAACGTACTTATTCTATCTGAGCTTTCCCGCTCAGTCAATTTGCCGCTTTCTGCTGGCTTTTGAGATCGTGTGCCACCGCCATGCGGCCCCCAGCGTGCCTTGTCTTCGCTCGCTTGGGTTGAGCCACCCTCGGCTGTGCCATTTTTCTCGTCCCACTCGGCAAAGGCCGCGGGTGTTGAAACCCCAACTTCCGGCGTTGCCACCACGCAATGCCAACTCGGCAGGTCATCCAGCGGAAAAACCTGCTCGCCCCGGCCTGTCCCCAGCACCGTGCCGCCCACCAGAAACAGCGGCAAATCAGACCCCACCTCAGCGGCAATCCTGAGCCGCTCTTCCGGCGGTAACTGCTGTTTCAGCTCCTTCTCCAGCGCCATCATTGTGGCCACCGCGTTGGATGAAGCCGCTCCCAGCCCGCCCTGCACCGGCAGGTTCTTCTCAATCGTGATCCTCACCTTGCCGCGCATCTTCAGTTGCTTCAGCACCCGCTCCGCCACGCGCCAGCAGGTGTTGCTCTCATCAAGAGGTACGCGCTTGTCTTTGCAGGCGATATCAATCCCCAGGCCCTTGCCCACATCCACCCGCACCACGTCAGAGAGCGCGATGGTCTGATAAATCGTCCGCAGCTCATGAAATCCATCTTCACGCAGCGGCCCAATTTTCAATCCGATATTGATCTTGGCAAAGGAGCGGATAGAGGTGGACATACGCTCAGGAGATAATAAATCTTTTCTCTGAAATCAGAGCGGGGATTTAGGGCCGCATTTACGAAAGTCGCCTAAAAAATGCATTTGCATGCCAGTGCTGCGTATGCATGATATTGTCAAACCAGTAGCTAAACATGTTGGCATGGGTTTGAGTAATTCTCAATCTTATGCTGCCATGCCGAAAGTTCTTGCATGGCGAGAAATCGTTTGACCAAACCTCAAGTTCCGTTAACACCGGCAAATGTTAATTTGCTGAATCGGCCCGAGATTCTTCTTAATTGGCTGAGACGCCTTAATCATGTGTTTGCTGACCTTAGTATTGATTGGTATATACAGGGCAGCCTTGCAGGGTATGTTCATGGCATTGTGAACCGCAGCGTCACAGACATTGACATTCGAGCGCACTGCAAAATTGAAGATTTGTTTGACGCTCTGCCCTCCGACCTTGCGTGCGGCGCTATCATGCGTGGACCGGTAGTCTACTCTAAAGGCGAATTTCAGGATAGCTGCATAATGCTCGAAATGAGTGATGCCGACACGCATGTTGATATCACGACTGAGATTCGGACTTATCGTCAAGACTTAAGCATGACTTTCGAAATTCCATTCGATTCACGCGCATCTGTGCGTCCTATTTTCCCAGAAGCTTCCGATGAGTTTCCGGTTTGTTCCATTGAGTATCTAATAATTTATAAACTAGTGCATCAACGCGATCGATCAGAGAGGAAGAATGATCTTGGCGAAGTTTGCATGTTGCTTGCTAGTTTAGAGAGGACAGGCAAACACAACAAATGACGGTATATTCGGTTGATACCGCGATCCGGCAGTCTGTCTATATCACTGTTGCTACTCTAAGCATAGGAATTAGTTATGGCCTTGTTCACGCCTTTGGGAAATATGAACTATACAAAGTGGCCGCACCTTCCGCTGGCGCAATCTGCGCGCTCGTACTTTGGTTTTTTGATCATATGTTGTGGCGCATCCGGGGCTTCAACCAGTTTCTTGGGATCCCGAACCTCAATGGAGAATGGAAGGGCGTTGTTAATAAGCCAAATGCGGGAACCCCACTTGACGTAACGGTAACTATTAGTCAAACATTTCACAAATTATCGATCGTTCTCGAAACCGCAACCACAAGATCTAGGTCGGAAGTGATAGGGCTTTTCGTGCAGGATTCGCGGCAAATAACTGTTCAGTATACTTATATAGTTAAATACACTAGCGGTGCGCAAGCTGGTACACCATACGGGCATGGAACCAATGAATTGACTTTGCGAAGCGAGCAGAAAGGACTCATCCTCAAAGGACCATACTATAGTTCTCATTCAAAAAACGGCAGCGTAGAAGTTCGTCTCGCCAGAACAACATAGACCTTAGTCAGTGTGGAGACGGCTGGCGTGATCCGATGCTCGTCCTGAGAGTTTAGCGCCGAGCCGCGAAATTATATGGCTAGCAGCAGTTCACGCGTAGCGGGTGAAAATTTTCGCAATCCAGCGCCGTAGGCGCGGCATATGTTAGCCCAGTCCATTTCCGAGGCGCGTAGCACGCGCTTGTGCTACTGAAAAATATTTAATCGTGCGAGGGTGCCCACGCTTTTTTACTGGTGCGGTGTTGAGGCAAGTTGAAGCGTGCCGACTATGCTCTTGAGTGTTCTTACGTGGCCCACGCCTGCGCTCAGTTTTTTGGAAAACGTGAGTGACAAGGACTTCCAGAATCCAGCGCCGGTAGGCGCGGCATTTGTTAGCCCAGTCCGTTCCTGAGGCGCGTAGCACGCGCTGAGGGATAAGGGCTGGGTAAGCAAAAGAAAAAATCCCTTCCTCACGCCGTAGGCCCCCGCGCGCAGCGTAGCGGAGCGCGCTTAAAAACTGATGTAGCAATTATCTGGCGAAATACAAAAAGGGCTGGCAGCTTTCACTGCCAGCTCCAATTTACCTGATAACGCTTTTGGTTTTGCTAATGGCCAAAGGCTAATGGCCAATTGCTTCCTTCTATCGCCTTCCGCCGTGATTGCTACCGCCACGCGACTCGCCGCCGCCGTGGTAATTTCCGCCGCCTCTTCCTACCGGCGCGCGATATCCATTACCCGCGCCATGTCCGCTCATTCCTCTCGAGCCACGGTCGCTGCCGTTAAAGCCTCTAAAGCCGCGATCGTCTCCGCGGAACCCGCGTGCCTCATTAAACTCGCGGCCTCGATTAAATCCCCGGTCGCGATCAAATCCGCGGAATCCACGATCACGATCAAAACCTCTGTCGCGGTCAAATCCTCGGTCATGGTCGAAACGCGCTCCGTTGAAACCATGGAATCCGCGATCATGATCAAACCTGTCAAATCGATCAAACCTGTCGCCGTGGAACCGATCAAAGCTGTGGAACCGCTCAAAACCCGGTCTAAACCCAAATCCACGGTGGAAGTAAAACGGACGATAGTATGTTGGATGAACGTAGTAAAAGTTGTACCAGGGGCCAGCGCCGATAAACACTCCATCCACAAACCAGGTCGGGCCGTAATAGCCATACGGCGCGCAACCAAATGGGTATGTGGGATAAAAGCCCCACTCGCATACCGGCGGCGCATTGTAGATCCCGTAAGACGGACCTATCTGTACCCCAATTGCAACCTGGGCCTGGGAATGCACTGCAGGCAAGAACGCCAGAGCAGCCAGCAAAAGCAGATATTTTAGATACCGCACTGTGGAACCTCCTCGGGAAAGCATTGCGCTGCCGGGCTTCCTCTGTGTCTTACTCCCCGGATCAACGCAGCCTTAACACCGCTTACCTACTCAGCAAACCCGCTGCTCTCTCCAAAGTTGTGTGTTATGAGCAGCTTCCAGACAATTCTTTGCCGGATATTAACGTTTCTTTACCCTGGGAGATGCCGCGGGGCTCGGCGTGCCCGTCGGCTGGGGAGGTTGTGGAGGAGGCGTGGCAAGAAACTCCATCAGTTGCTTACGCGGTAGAGGCTTGGTGGCAAAATAAGGTAGGAAAATTAGTCCTGCGAAGGCCAAAAGGCAAACGATACCAATGCAAATCCATACCCATTGAATGCGTCTGCGTTTATCGATCCCCACGCTTCGTTCTCCAGAATGTAACGTAACTGCTTGGCCAGTGTACTGATTTTGCGCACACAGAGAAAGCTCGGTTTTGCCAACTGCTATTTGTCAATTGCTTTTGCTGATCGCTGATAGCTGATGACTGACAGCTAATACCTGAACAAATATGACAGCTTGATAAACACCTGCCGCCCATCATTCAGAAAGCTGTTTCGCGTACGCAGTACGCCATCAAATGTTTCGCCCGGCGCGCAGACCAACCCGCCGCAGGTTCGCAGCAATGAGGGATCGATATTTTGCAGGTCGCTGTTATAGCCCACGTAGATCGCCGTGCCTGGGTTCAGCAGATAGGTGAACAGCACGTCACCGTTAAACTGCTTCGTATTTTGCAGCGTAGTAAAACCCGGATTCGCAATCGTCGTGGTGTACTGGCCAATCAAGCGCAGTGAGAACTCTTTGGTGAACTGGTAATTCCACTTTGAGCGCATGATGTGGTTGTTAAAAATGTTTAGTCCTGTGTTCTGGTTCAGCAGCCGCGTCATCAGGTAGGTGTTTTCAATCGTCAGGCCCTTGGTGGGACGCACCGTCCCGCGAACAGCGGCCGTATTCTGGTAGCCCAGCACCGGCGGCCCAGTACGCGGAACAAAGTTGGTGGCTGTGCCCCAATCCATCTCCGCATCCAGGTTGAGCCACTTGAAATATTGCGTCTTGAATTCTGCGGCCCCGATCACATGGGTGTAGTCGCGGTTCGTCGCCAGCGATGAAAAATCCACTGGCCGCAGCCGCTCGTGCTCCCAGGTTGAGGCCACAATGAAAGCGCTGTTACGCGGAAAATCCCATTCATAGTTAGGATTGAGCTGATAATTCAGCCGTGTGCCGCTGTGGTCCCACATGGTCAACTCAAAAAGTCGCGGGCCATGTGCGACCAGGAACTTTCCCTCAGGATGAAAAGTCCAGCCCGCAAAATTGCTGAACCGCCGGTAGTCCGTGCGATTAATGAATCCCGTTTCGGTCGTGAATCCTGGCGCAATGTCCTGGTACATGGTGTTAAATTCCAACCGGCGTGAGCTGCGCTCCGCATACACCTGATAAGCCGGACCGGATTCGTGCGTTCCATCGCTAAATTTAGTTTCGCTGGTCACTGCCTGGGCATTCATCTGCCAGTTCTGGCCAAACTTCAACTGCGTATCAATTCCTCCAACGCGGTTAAATCCGGTTTCACAAGCTGTTGACGTGCAGAATGAGTTGGGATTGGTATGTAGTTCGCGATCGGTATAGATCATGCCGATGCTGTCATTCTTCCCCAGTTCGCGATTAATGCGCACCACCCCGAAGTATGCGCTTTGGCCAGTGAGCGGATCGGTATTAATCACGCTGTCACCTGGCAGGCGATCATTGGCCAGCATCGTGCCAATCGCCCACGGTCCAGTCTTGCCCGTAAGCCTCGCTCCATAGAGCGGGTCGCCAATGTTTCGCGTAAACACCAGTGCCAGCGGCGTCTGGAAAAAATTTGAGTTCTCCTGAAAGAACGGCCGCTTTTCCGGAAAGAAAACCGCAAAGCGTTGGTTCACCGTCACCTGCGGATCGTCCGATTCAATCTGGCCGAAGTCTGGATTCACCGTGGTGTCCAGCACCAGGCTGTCTTTAATCACGATCTTTGAATCCAGCCCGGCCTTGGGATCAACGTGCTTTCCCGTAAACCGATCGCCCGCCGGATCGCGCTCATCCAGTGAGCGAAATGCTCCTACTGACGTATAAGGGATGAACTGCATGTTCCGGCTTGGCGAGATGTTTTCAAAGCCGCTCAGTGTTCCTTCCTGTGACAGCATTCCCTGTATGCGGTTCGTATTCACAGGAAAAAACGAATGCTCGGAGTGGCGCGGGATCACCCGGATCAAAATGAAGCCCCAATCGTTGCCCGCTTCTGGCTTAAAACGCAAAGACTTGAACGGGATCTCAATGATCACCATGTAGCCGTTGCTGTTGATTTTGCCGTAGGTGTGCCAGACCGTGTCAAAGCTGTTATCAAAGCCCTGGTTTTCGGCGTACAGGCCATCCTGCTGAATGCCGTAAGGATTGCTGTAAAACATGTAAGCGTGGCGGCGATCGTGGAACGTATCCAGCCAGAGACCAACCTGGTCGTCATCGTCAATCAACTCGCGCCGCAACATGCGCGCGCGGATCTTCTTGGGCTCCTTATCAAACGCCAGAAAGACCGCATAAAAATTTTTGCCCGTATAGCCCAGGTAGGCTTCAGTCGGCTCGCTCACCGCTTCGCCATCATGCGGCTCTTTTTGCGTGAAGTTGCCGACCTTCAACATGTGCCGTGCCAGATCACTGGCCGGTTCCATGCCTTCAAAATCTGCCAGCTTGGGCGCTGCCTGCAGGCGAGGGATGTTTAGCGTGCTGCTTGTGGCAGTTAGATTTGGGACGGTCAGCTTGGGGCCGCGCTGCTGGGCTGGCAGAGACGCCGCCAAAGCAATAACTATTGCTAATGCTTTGCTGAGCTCCCGTAAATATTGCTGCGTTACCACAAGAATGATTTACCTGGAACGGCCACGATGGGTTTCGAGGATTAGACTCGCATTGCAAAGAAAAGTTAGAACCCATCTCATAAATGGGTAAAGGGATGAAACAGATTGATTTTACGACACATCAGGTGCCATACAAGGAGAGACTCTGATCGATTGTTTCCGCCAATCCGAGCATGGACCTGAGCGATGCGCAATGGAAGGTGTTA
>DASTCT010000291.1:0-8527 GCA_035710845.1 Candidatus Angelobacter sp. | reverse complement strand
GCACGCTCTTCACATTGGCCTGGCGATAGATGTTGCGTGTGATCTCGGTTACGCGGGCAAAATTATCGACCGCGTTTTCTTCATACGGAGAACTTGCGGCTGGTGCCGGCGGTGCAGCGGCGGCTGGAGCTTTACTCTGCGGAGCAGCACTGGCGGCTGGAGTGGCAGCTTTGCTTGCAGCGGCAGCAACTTCGTAAGCTGGAGTGAAGCCCGCAGAGATGTAAAGATGGCGCAGCTTCTCGTTCTTCTGCTCTTCCTTAGGAAACAGTTTGCTTACGCGCTCCAGGCGTTCCAGCGCTTTCGATCGCATTCCGTACTGCAGATAAATTTCCGCCTGAAGAATAAAGTCCTCAAGCACCGTGGGCTCAGATTCCGCGCGTGAAGGCGCAGGCGCTTCAGGTTCAGGGGCAGCGGGCTTTTGCGCCTTGTTGTCTACGCGATGGAAGCGGTTGGCAATCCGGTTGAACTGTTGTTCATCAATGCGGCCGCGCAGCATCTCCAGGCGCTTGCTGTGGCCGGGCTCGTAAGGGTCCAACTCTGCCGCGCGGTCCAGCGTTTCACCTGCCTGCCCGTACTTGCCTACGGAGTAGTAGAGTTGAAAAAGCTTCAGCAGCGTGCGGTTGTACTCGTGTTCGCGATTGGCCGTGTCAAAGAGTTTTACCAGGTATTCGGTAAAGCCCATGGAAGGCATGCGCCGCTCAGACATTTCAAACATGCTGGTGATAAATTCGCGCCGTCTTCCGGCTGAGGTTTCATGCTCTTCCAGCCTCTTTGCCAGTTGCAGCGCGCCAGGCGTGTCATTAATGTCCAGATAAACGCCGACAATGGAAGCCATTTCTTCCAGTTGCTGCGGATCGCGCTCATACAGTTCCCAGGCATAAGGCTCGGCTTCCGCAGGGCGCTTGGATGCCAAAAGCGCATGCGCGTACAGCTCGCGCAGCTCCGGCAGGCCTTTCACGCGTGTGACCACCGTTTCCAGCACGGCGATGCATTCCTTGACCGCGTTGCGCGAAAAAAGGCCACGGCCATAAAGGAAGATGGCCTGAAAATTCACCTGGTCAAAGTTGTAAGCCCGCTCATACGACTGAAATCCTGAGCCGGGCGATTCCTGGTCCTGCAACAGGCCGAGTTGGACAAAGCTGGTGGCAGCCGCCTTGCCTTCACCAAGAGCAGCGGCTTTTTCCGCCGCAAGCTGCAGGTTCTCAATGGTAGGAGAAATTTCTACGATTCGCTTGCACGCCGCCAGGGCCTGTTTTTCATTTTTTTGCCGTTCAAAACCCTTCAGCGCAGAATGATAAGCTTCCAGCGCCTCGTTCTTGTCGCGCTTTTCAATAAGCTGGGCGTAGCGAAAGGTCTGCAACGGCGTCGGCGTTGTCAGCTTGATGAGTTTCTTGTAAGTAATCGCGCCTTTGCTGGTTTCGCCAGTCTCAAACTCGTGCTCAAAAAGGGAGCTGAAGAGTTCAGCCGCCTCGCTGCGGCGGTCCAGGACCAGGCAAAGATCGGCGGCCGACTGCTTAACCTGCTCATTCCGCGGGTCCTCATCCAGGATGGAAAGATATTCCTCCAGCGCAGCCTCAGGCTTGCTTCGCTGCAGGTACTTTTCCGCTTTTTCCAGTCGCTTGGAGATGTCCGCCATGGGGATCAACATCCTCAGACGCCTTGGGCAGGGGCGGTGCCGGGGCGACTTGAGGTGAAGGCAGCTTTCATTCTATTCGGAATTGCCGGGCGGCTCAATCTTTGATCGTTGCAACCCTTAAAACGCAAGTACATAAAACACAAGTAACGGAACGCAAAGGTGGCAATCCGATGGAACAAACGTTATAACTCCACCATGGCCGAACAGGAGAAGGGTCTCAAGAAAGAGCTTTCTGCGCGACAGATGGCCATGGTGGCCGTTGGTGGCTCCATTGGCACCGGGCTTTTGCTGGGATCGGGCGCTGCTATTCAGGTAGCCGGGCCTGCCGTGGTGCTCAGTTATGTGTTCAGCGCCTTGATTGCCTGGACTGTGGCCCTGGCGCTGGGCGAAATGTCCAGCGTGCATCCGGCGGCAGGCTCTTTCGGCGTTTATGCCGAGCTATATCTCAATCCCTGGGCTGGGTTCATTGCTCGCTACGGATATTGGTTCTCTGTGGTAATCGCTATTGGTTCTGAGGTGGTGGCTGCAGGCACGTACATGCAAGTCTGGTTTCCCCACATTCCAGTCGTGGTCTGGATGGTGATTTTTAGTCTCTTCCTGATCGCGGTTAATCTTTTTCCGGTTGGCGATTATGGCGCTTTTGAATACTGGTTTGCCATGATCAAGGTGGTGACGATTTTTGTATTCATCTTGATCGGCGCCATTTTGCTTTTCGGCGGCAAGGTACAGCCGCAATACGTGAGCCGCGGAGGCTTTGCTCCCAGGGGCTGGCTTGCTCCGCTGATGACAACTTCTTTCGGACTATACAGTTTTCTGGGCATTGAGATGGTGGCTGTTTCGTCTGGTGAAGGACGCTCCGCCAGGGAAGTCTCGCGGGCCACCAGCTTTGCTTTTGCGCTTCTGGCTTTTGTTTATGTTTGCGCCATGGCGGTGCTGGTAGGCGTAATGCCGTGGCAGCAGGCCGGCGTTTCCCAAAGCTCGTTTGTCACGGTCTTTTCCGTGGCCGGAATTCGCTCAGCCGGCTTCATCATGAACGTAGTGGTTCTTACGGCTGCGCTCTCTGCCGCAAATGCCACTCTCTACGTGGCTTCGCGGATGTTGTTCTCTGCGGCGCGTTCCGGCTACGCGCCTCAGCAACTGGGGACACTCAATCAGCATGGCGTGCCGATGGGTGCGCTGCTGGTTTCAATGCTGGGAATCGTCGCGGCCATTCTTTTACAATTGCGAACGCAAAATGCTTATCTCTACATCATCAATGCGTCGCTTGTGGGCGGAATGATTGCATGGCTGGTCTCGTTGCTGGCGCATGTGCGCTTTCGCCGCACGGTCAGCGCAGAACAGCTTACATCTGCAGGCTTGCGCTCACCTCTGGGCGCAGCAGGATCGCTGCTTGGGTTTATTGCGATTGTGGCCTCGATCGTCTGCACCTGGTGGGTCTCGCAGTCGAGCGTGGCCGCAAAGAGCGCCGTAATTTATCTGGTAGTGCTGAGTGCAGCGTATCTGCTGGTGCGCAAGAAAAGTACTCCAGCACAGTCCGGTTCGTCCGTTAGCGGCGACTAATCGGCAAAGCAACTTTGCACAAAAAGCAATCTCACCACTGATAACACTGATAAGAAAGGCCAGTTTTTAAGTAGATCGTCCACACGAAACATTTGTTTGGATCAGTGTTATCAGTGCAGATCCAGTGGTAAATAAGTTTTTGTGCAAAGCGCGATAAGCTCATCTTTCCAGCGCTTCTTCGCCTGCTGCGGCTGTATTAAGACTGGGCCTTGCCCTTCCTGCCACAAAGTAATAGACCACTCCCAAAGCCATCAATATCAGCCCAAAGACAAGCTGGCTCATGCTGCCAAAGCGTCCCAAAGGAAGCTGTTCACCGCGATTTCTGATTGCCGCGATCGCCAGCAGGGCAGTGGGGCCGATCCCTACGGCGATTGCGCCAACCATGCCGCCGGGCACGCGGAAAGGGCGTGGCAATTCCGGTTCGCGAATGCGGAGCATGATCAGCGCCAGAAATTCCAGCATCAGGCTTGCGCCGTAAAGAAGAATGTCGAGCATGATCAGATCATTAAAGTTCAGGCCAAGCGAGAGTCCCCAGGCAATGCCCAGCACCACAATCGCAACCCAGGGCGCGCCGCTCTGGTTTTTGCGGGCAAAGATTTTTGGCAAATGTCCGTCTTCAGCCATCGCTGAAGGAAGATGCGAATACGACATCACCAATGAGTTGAAAGAGCTGAACTCCGCCAGCATGGCTGTGCTTACCAGCACCATGCCCAGCCATGGGCCCACCACGATTCCAGCAATGCTGGCCCAGCTTCCGTTGTTCCAAACGTCCTGCGGGATGTGCGTGTGCCATACCGCTGCAATGGGCAGCACGTAAGAGAGCACAATCGCGCCAAGGGCAAGCATCATCACTCGCGGATAAGTTTTTTGCGGGTTCTCTACTTCGTTGGCGACAGTCGCAGCGTTGTCCCAGCCCATGTAATTCCACATGGCCACCAGCACTCCAGCCAGCAGATCGCCCTTGGCTGCGGGCGCAGAGACAGGCGCTACGTGCCGCACCAGCGCAAACAGCGTGACCAAAACAAACGGACTGAGCAACAGCACTCCCACCACAACGGAGCTTGCGCCAACGGCTTTGGCGCCGAACATGTTCCAAAGCACGCATACCAGCACTAGCGCGCCGGCAATCGCAATGCGATGCCAGCCCTGGTCCAGAGCAGGGAAGAGCCTGCCGAGATAATCGACAAACAAGGTTGGATAGATGGCCATGTCAAAGATGCTGGCCGCCAGTGAGAGCCATGCTTCCTGAAATCCCCAGAAAGGCCCCATGGCGCGGCGCACCCAGACGTAGAATCCGCCTTCCTGCGGCAACGCTGCGGAAAGCTCGCCCACCATCAGGCCGGTGGGCAGCGCCCAGATAAGCGGAATAATGCAAAGAATCAGGAGAGAGACTTTGTATCCTGAGTCCTGGACCAGTTCTTCAACTCCGTACGGCCCACCGGAGACCATGAAATAAGTTGCCGCTGCCAGCGACAACACCGTCAGCTTGCGGCCCGCGCGTTTTTTTTTCATTTTCTGTGAAATGCAATATAGCACCGGCAGAACTGTGCGCAAGAAAAGATTGCAGTTGAAGGAAATTTTTTGCCAAAACAGGAACTGCTCTCAGCCGCTAAAAATCAGCGCGGAATCGGTTAAACTTCTAAGCGGTATTTAACAGGGCTAATTTTATGACTGATGACCTGCTTCGCTTTCGCGCTGAATTTCCCATCCTTGAGCGCACCACTTACATGATCAGCAACTCTCTGGGCGCGATGCCACGCGGCGTTTATGACTCAGTGCATTCATACTGCGACGTGTGGGCCACGCGCGGCGTTCGCGCCTGGGAAGAGCAGTGGTGGATGATGGCGCGCGAAGTGGGCGATGCTATCGGCGTGCTGATGAATGCCGAACCCGGCTCGGTGAGCGTGCACCTGAATGTGGCCAGTTGCCAGGCGGTGGTGGCCAGTTGTTTTGATTTCAGCGGGCACCGCAACAAGATCGTTTATAGCGACATGAATTTTCCTTCCATCATGTATTTTTGGGAGGCGCAGCGCTCACGCGGCGCGCGCGTTCAGATGGTCCGGACAGATGACGGCATTCATGTGCCCACGGAGCGCCTGCTTGCGTCCATTGACGAGGAAACCCTGCTGGTGCCGATCTCGCACGTGGTTTTCCGCAGCTCGTTTATTAAAGACGTGAAGGCCATCGTGGAGAAAGCGCATCGCGTTGGCGCGCACGTGGTAATGGATTGCTTCCAGTCGCTGGGGAACGTGCCGGTCGACGTGCGGGCGCTGAATGTGGATTTTGCCGTGGGTGGCGTGCTCAAGTGGCTTTGCGGCGGGCCGGGAACTTCCTACTTGTATGTGCGGCCTGATCTGGCAAAGAAGCTGGAGCCGAAATTTACCGGCTGGTTTGCCCATGAGCATCCATTTGCGTTTGAAATTGGCGAGAACAAGTACGGCGATCCTCCGTTCCGCTTTATGCAGGGCACAACCAACGTGCCTGGATTTTATATTTCCATGCCGGGGCTCAAGATTATTCGTGAGGCGGGCGTGGAGCGCATCCGCGAAAAATCAAAGAAGATGACAGCACGATTGATTGAGCTGGCGGACCAGCGCGGCTGGCCGGTAAATGCTCCGCGCAATCCGGAGCAGCGCGGGGGAACGGTTGCGATTGACATGCCGAACGCAAAAGAGGTTTGCGCGGAGTTGCTGCGCCGCGACGTGCTGGTGGATTACCGTCCGAAGGCGGGCGTGCGGTTCTCGCCGCACTTTTACAACACTCTGGAAGAGATTGATCGGGCGATTGTGACTGTGGATGAGATCCTGAGCCAGATGGGCGTAGGCGCCGCAGCGCGATAGACTCCTTAAGCTTTCGCAACTGATCGCCCGCGCCGAACACAAGCACAAGAATTGTCCAAACAAGGAAGGCTGAGGTCGCACTGCCTGCCGTATCTTCTCCCACAAGAACAGCGGAGCTAGTCCTAGATGGTGTGGCGGTCAACGGTAGAAGAGCGGTCCTTCAGGAGGGGCCGCATAGAAGGGTGAAAAGGATGGGAGTCTCCTTTTACAGTTCGTCTTGTCCAACAGGGGGTACGATGCGGGTTGCCAAAAATTTAAGATATTTTGGATCTTCCGATCCAAAAATTTCCCGGCCAGCACCCATGTAAGCACGCGTCAACTCGTCGGCGGCACGATCAGTTTTGCCTAACTCGAAATAACATTCTCCGAGGCGTAGATGGATGAAGGGATTCCCCAAGCCACCAACACACCGAACAGCGTCCTCAAATGCGGTGAGAGCTTGATCCATATCCTGAGCGAAAAAATACAAGTCTCCTATAGCTGTCAAAATCCAAGTTGTCGCCTGCCAGTCTTCAAGTGGTTCTGGCACAATGCCCAGCGCGTCCTTATAGCAGGTGAGTGCACTTTCAAACTGCTTCTGCTCCACCAGTGCGTCACCCTTTGCGCAGAGTTCTTTTATCCGGCCATGCGTCTCTTCATTTAATTCAGACATATGTGCTTCATCGTATTGCTGTTCTGGTGAAGAAGTTCAAAACTTTAGCACCTTTTCATCCACAATCTAGCATTTGCTTTGGGCAAAATCAGCGCGCATGGGGCCCAGCTTTTTACTTTCCCAGCATCAGGGCATTCATGCGGATGAACCCACTCCTCCTCATTGACTGACCATGAATGGCCTGTGCTGCCCACGAAGTTTGTTTACGTATGTGCTTTCGATGTTCCGGGAAAAGTGCTCACGTCAGTGGTATCTCCATGAGCGCCGCAGTATAAGCGACGATTCGCCTAGGGATAGCTGCCTTTTCTAATCAACATTCATCTGCGGTGAACATCTTTTGGGACAGGCGAAAGCTGTTTAGACCCTTGGTTCTCCCGTATAAATTAATTGACAAATTCGCCTTTGGTTCGTTAATATTTCGCTTATATGGCTATTACCAAAAGACAACGCCAAGTTTACGACTTTATTCACGATTTTATTCAGCGCAACGGCTACTCGCCCTCGTTTGAGGAAATCGGCGACGGGCTTGGCCTGAGTTCGCTGGCCACGGTGCACAAGCACGTCTCCAATCTGGAGAAAAAAGCGCTGATCAAGCGCGACTACAACCGCAGCCGCTCCATTGACGTGCTGCCGGTGCGCGGCATCTTCAAGCGGCAAGCTCCCAAGGAGATTGCTCTGCCGCTCATGGGACGCATTGCCGCCGGCCAGCCGATTGAAGCCGTGGAGAACCCGGAGACCATCTCGCTGGGCGATATTACCCGCTCCAAAGATGTTTTCGTGCTTCAGGTAAAAGGCGAGAGCATGAAGGACGAGCACATTGTGGACGGGGATTACGTGCTGGTGGAGAAGATAAACAATGCCCGCGATGGCGAAATTGTGGTGGCGCTGGTGGAAGGCACCGACGCGACTCTGAAACGGATCTATCGCGAAGGCGTGAACATCCGACTGCAGCCTTCAAACGCTACCATGAAGCCAATCGTGGTTCCGGCCAAATCAGTGCAACTGCAGGGCCGGGTGATTGGCGTGCTGAGAAAATACTAGCTGGTCCATCAGACCGGGGCGCAAGATCCAAGATCCAAAGATTCTCAAGATCCAAAGATCTTAAAGATCAAAGACCGCGGGCAGGCGTGAGTCCCTTGGAGACTCGCGCCGTTGTTTCTATTGCTCCACGTTCTTATCGCTCTGCGCCTATCGTTCCACAATCGCGTTTGATAGCGCTGCGGCCATCGTATCGCCCCATCCTTCCTTCACACCCAGCGCAATGGCATAAGGCAGAAATTTATCCATCGCTTCAGCGCGTTCTGGGGTGTTCAGGCGCTCCAGACGGTCCTGGTCCACCCGCTGTAGAAACTCGCGAAACCCGGCCAGCTGTTGCAAGGTAGTGCGGCCCAGAGCGGTTGGCGCGCGCATAAGAACAAAAAAGGCACTATTGAGCAAAACGGCCAGCAGCAGCGCGATCACAAATAGATGGTCCTGCGGCAGGGCAAAGAAATAAATCATCGCGCCAGGCGCTACAAAGAAAATAAGCGGCATGAGATATTGGCCGACCCGCTGCGAGGCGGTTGGACGTGCCGGCTTTGAGGCCAGTACGCCGCCCAGGACCAGGCCGGCAATCGAGGTAAACATAAACAGCCAAAAAGTTGTAAACATTGAGGATGGCGTCTTGAGCGAAGCAGCGGTCACCAATGCCCAAACCAATGTGGCGAGTATGCCGATCCCGGCAAATTTGAAGTTCTGGCGAAAATAAACTCCCTCAAGATTTTTCCTGAATGTGTCTTGAATGGCGCCGACATGGGCTTTGATCTCCCCGGCCAACGCAGGATTAAGCTCTGCCTGGGC
>DASTCT010000290.1:0-2249 GCA_035710845.1 Candidatus Angelobacter sp. | reverse complement strand
ATTCATTTCATGCGGTCCTCTGAAGCTTTTACACAGTGCTTTCAATGCGAAAGCGACCAAAAGCAGCATCTGTCGGGCACTTTGACCCAGTCATGCACGGCAAATACGTTAAGTAAGTGACATTAGGCGAGGGCGCCTGCGGTCCACGATAACCGAAAGGCCAGCAACTTGAAGAGCATCCGCCAGGGTGATTCGTCCGCCGGTTGGCCTGTGCCTTCACAAGAGCAGCAGTAGCCATGAGCACTCTGGCTGTTTTACTGGGGCCGTCTTGGATTCCCAAAAACTGCCCAATTGAAGAAATAATGTAAGTGGATGAAATTAAAGCCATTAGCAATCAGCCATCGGCAATCAGCCAAAACCGCAGCCCCCAGTATTTAGTAATTAGTTTTTAGCAAGCCAGCACTTAGCCATTGGCAATTAGCAGTTAGCAAAAACAAAAGCTTTTGGCTATTAGCTTTTGGCTCTTAGCTGAACCAAAGTCAAAATCAAAATCAAAAACTGAACCAAACCCAAAAACCCCAAAACCGAACCAAAATCCAAAAACCAAACAAAGACAGCCGCCCAATGGGTGGCTTTTTTATTTTCCTGGAGAAAACACAATGAGCCGGAAAGTGCAACGTGAAGAAATCATGACCATCATCAAAGACCTGGCGACGAAGCTGGGGCACGTGCCAAGCGTAAAAGAGCTGACGCAGCAGACCAGGGTAACGCGGCGGCAGATCAGGAACAATTTTGGCACCTACATGCGCGCGCTGAAAGACTGCGACCTCTCAAGAAATGGCGGCGGCCACAAGGTGGGAATGGACCCGCTGTTCCGTGACTGGGCGCGGGTGGTGCGGGAGCTGCAGAAGATCCCCTCCATTACAGACTACGAACAGCTCAGCCAGTACAGCATGACGCCGCTGAAGACACGCTTTAGACGGTGGGACCAGATACCGGAAGGGCTGCACGAGTATGCACACGAGCGGGGCTGGGCGGAGGAGTTTAAAGACGTACTGGAGATCATTGAGGCACATGAGAAAGCGAGAGGCGTGCGGGCCGGGTTATCCAGTGCAGGGGCGAGCCCGGCCACATTGCCACGGGTGCGAGCGGACCGGCCTGTCTGCGGGCCACTGCTGAAGCCGTACCCGATGATCCATGGGCCGGTGAATGAAGCCGGGGTGCTCTTTTTGTTTGGAGCCATGGCCACCGACCTGGGCTTTGCCATGGTGAACGTGCAAACCAAATTTCCTGATTGTGAGGCGATGCGGGTTGTGGGCGAAGACAGATGCCAGCGGGTGTGGATTGAAGTGGAATATGAAAGCCGAAATTTTCTGAAGCACATGCACGCCGCCCATGAGTGCGACATGATTGTCTGCTGGATACATAATTGGCCGGAGTGTCCGCTGGAAGTGATTTCACTGCGAGATGAGCTGGAGAAGATCATGAAGAAAAAAACCAGCCTTTAGTGGTTAGTTCTTAGCAAAAAGCAAAACCATTTGCCGCAGATTTGCACTGATGATCGCGGATAAAAACAAACCATTTACCACAGAGGGCGCAGAGGAACACAGAGGATCGGGTCATCGAGACATCGAGACATCGGGACATCGCAAAGCAAAAACCGTCATTCTCTCCGTGCCTCCGTGCCTCCGTGGTGAGAAGTTTTTTAAATTCCCAACAGCTTTGTTGCGTTGTCGCCGAGGACCATCGTGCGCTCTTCTTCGGTGACACGCATGGCTTTGAGGCTCTCCAGCATCTTGGGAATGCTGCCGATCTGGTGCGGGTAGTCGCTGCCGGCGAGGACCTGGCTGGCGCCGCCGAAGCTGACAGCAAGCTCGAGCGCGCGAGGATCGAAGTTGACGGTATCGAAGTAAAACTTTTTGAGATACGAACTGGGTGGACGCGAGATGTGAGTGCGGCATTCGGCAAAGGCTTCAAAACCGCGGTCGAGGCGCTCAGCCAGGTACGGAATGGCACCGCCGAGATGGCCGAGCACCCACTTGATATTGGGAAATCGCTCAGGCACGCCGCTGAAGACGAGGCTGGCGGCGGCGAGAGTGGTGTCCATGAGGAAGCCGACGAGCGGCATGAGCCAGTAATTGAGCATGGCTTCAACGCCGACCGGGTTGGTGGGATGAATATGAATGATAGCGCCGAGCTGGTTGGCCGCTTCCCAGACCGGCCAGAAACGCTGGTCACTGAGCGCGACGCCGTTGATGTTGGAGAAGACCATTGCGCCGCGAAACTTGAGTTGCTCCATGCCGCGGCGA
>DASTCT010000289.1:0-3517 GCA_035710845.1 Candidatus Angelobacter sp. | reverse complement strand
GCCAGAAGGCAGCCGCAGATTCACGCCGTCATTGACGGTCTCATCGCCACGATCGAGCGCGCTGTAAATGTTGAACATGGCAGCGTTGCCCTTGTACACGTTCTGTGACGTGAACGTGAACATGTGATCGTGGAACCAGTGAGTTGACATGGTTTCATGCCAGTCACCAGGGACCTTGTTGATTCCGCCGTTATCGGCAGGGCTGCCAGCCATGGGATCAGTGGCGTTCTGGTTGATCTCAAAAATGCCCGCCAGCACGATTGGCCAGTGATAGTCATAGAACTGGTTGGGGAAGAAGAACGCGCCGGTAAAGCCGTCATTCTCCGCACCGTGGTGACCGTTGTGCTCGTGGGTGGAAATAGTGTTGCGTCCGAAGCCGTTGTTCGCATTCACATCAGCAGGCAGCCGATTGTGATGGCGGAGCAGGATCGGCTCACCGTAGCGGCCCTGAACCAGGTATGGCGGAATGGTGCCGTTGAAGGTCCACACCGAGTTCGGCTGCTGCGTGGGGAAGCCAGGATGAAACTTCAGCGGAATCGGTTGAGTCGGATCAATGCCGGAGTTCAGAGAGGAAGCCACGGCTGGGTTATAGGTGGTATTCGTAGTGGCCTGTGCCTGTGAGGTCTCAAAGCCCACCTGAGGCAGGAACTGATTGAAGCGTTGATGCGCCCAGATTGGTCCCGGGGGACGGCCTTCAATGGGGCCGGTCAAACCGGTCTGTCCGCCGACCAGGGCTGGATCCAATGGCTGTTGTGTCTGGTTGGACTGGGCTTGCGGAACCGGAGTCAAACCACCGGTGAGCGGGTTGGGAATGCGCTTAGCAACGTCAAAACGTGGCATCGGCGTGGAAAAGGGCTGAACGCCGAATAGCGGACTGGGCGGAGCGCCGGTGGGAATTCCACCGCCACCGCAGCAAACGCCGCCGGAGGCATAGGCGCTACTAACAAAGGGGTTCAGGCCGTGGATAGGAGCCAAAAGACCACCAGTGGTGATCAAGCCCCACTTTACCAACTCGCGACGAGTGACTTTACCCGTGGAGAAGGCCTTAAGAATTTCTGCACGGTTTTTCCGCGCATTTTCAGCTTCTCTGATTCTGGCTTTAGAGGATTTCTCAGATAAGAAGAATCCATCATTTCTATCAGTGGTCATAAGGTGGCGCTCCAAAGCGGCAATCCTGCAAAAAGGTTTCCGCGCAATTTAAGACGAGCCTTATCCGGCGAGACCGGCAGCCTCGTAATTAATGTCAAGGGCAACTGCACGCACAAGGCGTTCAGCAGTCCAGATATCCACCGCTGCCGCGTCACTCAAATGCGACCGGCATAAGCCCGCTATTTATTTTTTTATGATGGCTTAGACAAACACCTTCAACTGGTCCACGCTGTAGATGGCGTGACGGTGCATCGTCTGGGCCCTAAGCATGGTTCAGATATCGCTGTATTCGCCGTAACAAACACAGCTCCACGAGCTGAATCATGCCCGGAAGGGAATTAAAGAAAGCAGATGACCTGACAACGGCCCGCAACCGTCAGCAGATCAAAATTTGTCTTGGCGACTAATGTTTTGTGAGGACTCACTGCTCCTCTGATAGAGCGCGATTTTTTATTGGGGCCGCCGACAAATATCTTTCTGTGCTACTTGTTCTTGGTGAGCATTCTGAACGACCCTGTATCTCAAATCTGTTCAAAATTGACCACATTTCTTGAAAAGTTCTGTTAAAACGAAAGGCCTACAATCGCCGCGATTTTATTAGCCAAAGATGCTTACTTACCCCTTGAAATTACGTCCCGAAGTGAACTTCGGATAAGAATGTTGCCGCTATAATCTGCGTCATAATCAATGAAGCCCTGCTTGCGAAAACCGTTCATAAAGAAGCTTACCCGTGAGCGAGTTGTGCCAACAATTTCCGCCAATGTCTCCTGGCTTATCTTGGGCACCACGACCTCCGCAGGGCCGCTGTCATCAAGGTTGGCCAGCGCCAACAAGATTCGCGCCAGCCGCTTTTCACTAGTGTGAAAGAGCCGGTCCACCAGGTCTTCCTGCATGCGCATATTGCGCAGCACGATAAAGGACAAAAAGAAATTAAAGAACTGGGGATTGCGCCGAAGCACTTCAATCATTCCGCGGCGCTCAATCCTGAGAACGGTGCATTCGGAAATCGCAATAGCAGTGGTGGTGCGCAGCGGACGGCCTTCCGCAACGCATTCTTCGCCCAGGAAATCGCCTGCGCGCATGAGCGCAATAGTGGCCTCTTTGCCTTCAGTAGAAACGGTGGTGAGCTTGACCCGGCCTTTGAGCACATAAAAGACACAATCCGCCGGCATGGCCTGGTAAAAGAGAGCATCTTTCTTGCGCAAGCGGTGAATCGTGCTGCCTATGCCAGGTTCACGCAGGCAGGCAACAGGATCCGGCTGTCGCGCAGACAGGCTTTTTATCTCCGGCAACGCGGCGATCGGAAGTTTTAAATTGTCAGTCTTCGTTCCTTCATTCATCCGTCAGGGCACATCCTAATCCAAATGCAAAATTTAGCAACAACTCTGTAAAACTTGTTCTGCCTTTCTTTGGCGATGCCCGCCGGAAAAAAGGCAGCGCTTTGTGTCTTAGAATTTTCAAATTTGGCCGTGGATACGACAGCCAAAATTGCTAACTTCCTATGGACTGAGGATCCGGCCTGCTTCACTAATAGCTTTCCTGAACGCGCTTAGATTCAGAAATTGAAGTGAGGGCTGAGATTTGGGTACTTGGGCGCCTCCACTACCGCTATTGCTACCTATGTTCGAAGACATTGTGACCTGGGAGTAATTATTTGCTTGAACCGGATCTTTGCCGCGGAACGATACCAGCGCCGCGGTCTTGACCACGCTTGCGCTGCTTACAACAGAAATATTGATCGACCAGCTCTGGCCCGCGGGAAGCGTATTCAATCCACACCCCAGCCGCGTTGAGTTAGCGAAAGCCGGACTCTGCTCGCAGAACCCGCCGGGCGTAGTGGTGATCGACTGAATTTTTAGCGCTGCCGGCAGATGCTGGATCAAAATCACGCCAGTTGCATCCACAGATCCCAGGTTCGTTACCTGCCACGTGATTGTTCCGCTGCCTGCTCCGTCAATGTAGTTTCCACTCAGCGCAAGATCAGTAACAACCGCTGGTGTAGGAGTCGGACTAGGCGTAGGAGTTGGGGTCGGTATCGGCGTAGGAGTAGGTGTGGGTGTGGCAATCGGAGTTGGGCTAGGAGTCGGCGTTGGAGTTGGGGGAGGTGGGGGAGGGGCCGTAACTGTAGTTGTAATGTTGGCAGTGCCATTTGCAGGAGTGGCAATCGTCATCGGGTGGCCATTTCCATCCAGCGTAGATACCACCACAACATTAATTGTGGTATCAATTAAATTCTCTGTGACGCCCAATCCAACGGTCGCGCCAGCGGGAATGCTTCCGAAATTGCAACTGACCAAAGCAGCAGTGACGCACGTTCCCTGGCTTGGAGTGGCAGCAAATACTGAAGCCGCGCTGGTTGTGAAACTAT
>DASTCT010000288.1:0-1210 GCA_035710845.1 Candidatus Angelobacter sp. | reverse complement strand
CTGGCCGATGCCGCGCGTGAAGCGGGTTTGGAGTTCTAAATACATGGCGACAGCAACCAGAAGAAAGCTCGATGCCGGCAGCTACCAGTTGAAAGACCAGGTGGTTGCCATTAACCGCGTGACCAAGGTGGTCAAGGGCGGAAAGAACATGTCATTTGCGGCCCTGGTCGTGGTGGGCGATCCCAGTGCGGGCGTGGTCGGCTACGGTTCCGGCAAAGCCAAGGAAGTGCCGCAGGCCATCCGCAAGGGAATTGAGTCGGCGAAGAAGAACCTGGTGAAGGTGAACCTGAGCAAGACTTCGATTCCGCACACGGTGCTGGGGACGTTCGGCTCAGGCCGGGTGCTGCTGAAGCCGGCGCCGGAATGCACGGGCGTAATCGCTGGCGGAGCGGTGCGCGCTGTGATGACATCAGTGGGCGTGCAGAACGTGCTGACTAAGTCAATTGGCACGGCCAATCCGCATAACGTGATCAAGGCCACGTTCGATGCGCTCAACAAGCTTCGCGACCGCCAGGATGTGGCTACTCTGCGCGGCAAGGCGCTGCAGGAGTTGTAAAAACCAGTACTTAGTAATTGGTACTTGGTAATTGGCTTTGTCTGGAAGCCGAAGCGTTCTGGTTCGTGGAAGCAATTAGTCTTACGGCCAAGTACCAAATGCCAAGTAACCGCAAAAGCATGGCAAGGTCGGCTACACGTTTAAGGAAAAAACATGACGGCAGCAAAAAAGAAAATTCAACTGAAGTACGTACGCTCAAAGATTTGCACGCCGGTGAAGCACAAGTTGGTGATCAAAGGGTTGGGCTTTACGCGGCTTTACCAGGTGATCGAACGGGAAGACACGCCTTCCATCCGCGGGATGGTGGCGAAGGTGCCGCATCTGGTGGAGATTTTGGAGAAGTAAGATTCCCAGCAGCCAAAAGGAATCGTGAGATTTGGTAATTGGGTAATCTGGGCAATTGGGTAATTGAAAACCAAGGCGTCGGGATGACGTTCAATTAAGAAATTACCAAATTACTCAATTACCAAATTCAGAAACAGGGCAACCGAGTAATCATCGCGTAACCAAACGGGCGGTGATTGCGTATAAAAGGAAACAAAGTGCCAACGAACTTATCAACTTTACGGCCGCCCAAAGGCGCCACGTCGAACCGCAAACGAGTCGGGCGCGGCATGGGCAGCGGCATGGGCAAGACTTCAGCGCGCGGCCACA
>DASTCT010000287.1:0-57713 GCA_035710845.1 Candidatus Angelobacter sp. | reverse complement strand
CCATCGCAATTTGCTGGAAACTCGGATGGAAATCACAGCCTATAATCTTCATTGGCGGCTCCTTTCGCTCCGAGTCTTGGTTTCATCAACTTAAGTTTACTCGGCACTCGCGAGGAGCCGTCGTTGTTATCCAATCAAGCGAAACGGGGTCCCCGCTACGTGTTCTTTGCGTGGTGGGGTGGAGCGAGGGATCTCTATCACGAAAGTCTCGAGGCTCCGTTGCGATTGCCCCAAATATTTCGTTGCTGTAGGGTTCCTTCCACCTTCGGTGTCGGGATTTTCAGAAGCTCTATCGATAATACCTCGCCACCCACTCAGCCACGCAGCAAGGTTTGTCACCGCCTTCAACCTCGATCGTTGCATTAAAGACAGCTTCTACAGCGTTCAGTGAAACATCTTTCATCGAAGCGAGCGCGATTCGGGCGCGAATGTTCGAACCTGCGCGTACCGGAGAGACAAAGCGTACGCGATTTAATCCATAGTTCACTCCCATCCGCACGCCCTGCTTAATTTCAATGGCTTCATGCATGAAGTGCGGGAGCAGGGAAAGCGTAAGGAAGCCGTGGGCGATTGGTGCTCTGAACGGCGACTCGCGGCGAGCACGTTCGACATCAACGTGGATCCACTGATGATCGAGTGTAGCATCGGCAAATTGCTGAATGCGTTCCTGCGTAACCGTGAACCAATCAGTGATCGCCAGTTCCTGGCCGACAAGGTCTTTGAGGGAGTTGGGAGAATCGAGGATGCGTTTAGGCATTTATTTTTGTCCCGAGCAAAGCGAGGGAACCCACGATCTTAATTACTCATTTTGAGCAGAAATTAAGCGATCGAATTATCACACCTTACGATCGGTTGAAGATTATATGGATCCCTCTCTCCTCGCAAGCTCAGGGGCGGGATTTCAAAACATCACTCGCCATCTCTGGCCGAATACTCTCTGTTCCCGACCAATACTTCTTGCGCAGCTCTTTTTTCAGGACTTTGCCTGTGCCAGTGCGCGGTAAGGAATCCATAAACTCCACGGAGCGCGGACATTTGTAATGGCTCATCTGCCCACGACAAAACTCCAGCAACTCGTTTTCTGTGGCCTGTACACCCGGCTTCATCACCACCAGAGCTTTAGGGATTTCTCCCCAGCGTTGATCTGGAACCGGAATCACCGCCACCTCATAAACTCCCGGATGCGAGAGGATGACGTTCTCAATCTCGAGCGATGAAATATTTTCACCGCCGCTGATGATAATGTCTTTCTTGCGGTCCACAATCAGCACGTAGCCTTCTTCGTCCATTACGGCCATATCGCCGGTATGGAACCAGCCGCCGCGCATGACCTCGGCCGTGGCTTCGGGCTGCTTCCAGTAACCGGCCATGACACCGTCACTGCGGGCAACAATCTCACCAATGCTCTTGCTGTCATGAGGAACGTCATTGCCTTGCGGATCAACCACCCGAATCTCCACTCCGGGAACTGCGTGCCCGGTACTGGCTTGCTTTTGATGGCGCTCCTGCTCTTCCCACTCCAATCCAGGTTTCATGCGGGCGCTGGTAAGCACCGGCGCCGTTTCAGTAAGTCCATAGCCGGAGTAACAGGCACAGCCCAGCTTCTCTTCCACCTCGCGCACCAGCGTAGGAGAAGAAGCAGCGCCGCCGATGCCCACGCGCTCCAGGCTCTTCAGATTGAATTTGGGGCGCTCTGGACAATTCACCAGCGCAGTGGCCATGGCCGGCACCAGGCTCAGCGATTGCGCGCCTTCGCGCTCAATCAGCCGAAAGACTTCGGTTGGCTCAAACTTGCGCATCATCACATGCTTGCCGCCGACGTAGGTGAGCGAATGGGCCACACCCCAGCCGTTGGCGTGAAACAGCGGGATCGTGTGCAACTCCACCGACTCGGCACTGCTGGGAAAATGGATAGCCACATTAAGCGCATGCAGATAGATGTTGCGATGCGTCAGCATTACGCCCTTGGGATTGGCGCTGGTGCCGCTGGTGTAAAAAAGTTCAGCTAGGCTGTTCTCATCAATCTGCATTACATCAGCACGATGCGGCTTTGCAGCCGCCAGGATCTCTTCATAGCTCTGCGACGTCATCCACGCTGCGTTCGGCTTGAAGTCGAGCGGCACAAAATGCTTCACCGAGCCAAGCTGAGCGCGGAACGATTCAACCAACGGAATGAACTGCTGCTCAAAAAACAGCACCGTAGCTTCTGAATCATTCAAAATGTAAGCCAGTTCTTGCGGCGCAAGCCGGATATTGAGCGGAAGAAGCACGCCGCCGGCTTCAAGGACGCCATAATATCCTTCCAGTAAGCGATGACAGTTGGCGCTGATGAAGGCCACGCGATCACCAGGTTTCAGTCCAAGCGCCAGCAGAGCGCCGGCCTGGAGCGCTGTACGTTCAGAAAACTGAGCATAGGTAAAGCGTTGATCCCCGCACACCACTGCGGTGCGCCCAGGATGCTGCTGGCTGGAGTAACGCAAAAAACGCAATGGAGTAAGAGGAATATTCATGACAGCCTCAACAGGCTCATGCGGATTGGCCTCCATCCACTACCAGAACATGGCCGCTGACGTAGGCCGAAGCATCTGACGCCAGAAAAACGGCAGCGCCTTTCAGGTCGTGATCGGCGCCAAAGCGGCGCGCAGGAATATGGCTGAGCAGATAGTCTTTCTTGTGCTCGAGAACCCATTCCGACATGTGGGTAGGAAACCATCCCGGAGCAATCGCGTTCACCTGGATATTATGGCGCGCCCATTTCACCGCCAGGTCGTGCGTAAACGAAATCACGCCGCCTTTGCTGGCATGATATCCAATGGCCTGCACCGTCTCAGGCGGAGCGCCACGAATCCCAGCCACTGAAGCCATATTGATGATCTTACCGCGATCCTGTTTGAGCATGATTCGTCCCGCGGCCTGCGCGCAGAGAAAAGTGCCGGTCAAATTGGTTTCAATTACCTTGTTCCACTCGGCCAAAGTCATCTGCTCAGTAGGTGCGCCCCAGGAAATACCGGCGTTGTTGATCAGAATATCCACGCGGCCAAACTCGGCAACTGCAGTATCCACTAGTTGCTGCACGCTTGCCTGGTCTTTTACATCGCATCCGACTGCCAACGCACGTACGCCAAGCTTTTCCATGTCATGCGCTGTCTCTTCACAACGTTCTTTTTTGCGCGCACAGAGGACCAGATTGGCGCCCATCTCAGCCAGCGCTTCCGCCATCTGGCGACCCAGACCAATTGAACCGCCTGTGATGATGGCGGTGCGCCCAGTTAAATCGAAAAGCTGCTTTACGGTCTTTGAAGCTTCTTTCACAGACATAAGAGAACGCTGTCTCCTTTGAACTATTCCTATGAACTCTTCTGGTTGATACTTGCTGGCCGAAGGATTGCGCCTGTCTCCCACGGCGTTTTCAACTCGGTGCGCCATTCCAGCAAAGCCGGACCGGGAGCGTCCAACCAGTCCGGCAAGCGCTGGCGCAGCCGCTCCAGGCTGGGGACACGCTCAGCGCGAATGCCATAAGCCTCTGCAACGCGGCAAAAGTCGGGATTTTTGAGAGCAATCTCATGGGTCTGCCCAAACATGGAGCGCTGCAAAAATGCGATCACGCCATAGGCTTCATCATTCACCAGCAAAATCTTTACCGGCAATCCATACTGCGCTAAGGTAGCCAACTCGTGCTGCGTGTATTGGAATCCGCCATCGCCGGCAATGCAAATAACTCTTCTGGCTTCGCCTGACTGTTGCATAGCACAGGCAGCGCCAATGGCAGCCGGCAATCCATAGCCTAGCGTGCCTGATCCCAGCGGATACAGAAATGTTCCCGGCTCCAGAACGGGAAAGAACGCTGAGGCCCAATAATTCAAGATTGACTGGTCATTCACCAAAACATCATTGCGATGCATGACTTCACGCAAGAACTTGAGCGCGGCGTAGGCGTCCTGCGCCAGGCCTTCGAGCTTCTGAGAATCGCGCGCGATAATGCCAGCAATATCACACCACGCGGTACGAGGTTGAATACTCTGCGCAAGCGACTGCGCGATGCCAGCAATCTCACCCACCAATAGCGTAGAAGGCAGTCGATTGCCGGCGTAGCCGGGATCTGCCACTACCTGTATATGCTGCGCCGGCAGCTTCAACGTGAAACGGCCAGTATCAAACTCGGTAAGGCGCGCTCCGAAAGAGATGAGTAGATCACTTTCCAGCAGCACATCCTGCACCGCTCCCAAACGAGCAATACACCCCAGGCAGAGAGGATGATCGGACGCAATCACGCCTTTACCGCTGGTGGTAGTGAAGACAGGCGATTGCAACAGCTCAGCGAAATGTTGAACTAAAGCCCGGTCTTTACGAGCACCGGAGCCAAACAGGAGAACAGGCTTTTGACTGGAGGCAATCTGCTGCGTCGCATTCGTGAATTGTTGCGGTAAACCCGTCGTGGCTTGCGGCTTTGCCGCCGCGGAATTCATCACGCCGACGGCAGCATGGAAAAAATCATGCGGGACCTCGATAAAAGCCGGCCCCGGCAGCGAGCTGTGAAGCACTTGCGCAGCTTCAGCAATCGTGTCAGCTAGCTTATCTGGACTGGGCACACGCCGGGCAAAACGCGTGAGCGGCTTGATGATCTCGACCTGCTCCGGAGTCTCATGCAGCGCGCCGCCGCTTTTACTGAGCAGCGAAGAAGCAATGTTAGTACCGATGATAAGAACAGGCGTCTGGGTCTGCAGGCTCTCAAGCAGCGGAACCAACGTAAAAAGATTTCCTGGCCCAGTTGAAGCGAAAACTGCCGAAATACGCCCACTGGAGCGGTAAAAACCATCCGCCGCAAAACCTGCTGCCTGCTCATGGCGAACCACCCAGTGGCGGAATTCCGGCGTCTGCCTCAGAGCGTCATATAGGGCAATGTTGTGGATACTAGGAATGCCAAAGCCGGTAGTGATTCCGTGCTGCAACAGCGCCGCAACAACAGCCTGCGCGCCGGTGACTTGTCCAATCTGGGGCGGTGTTTGGGGGGCAACGGACATTGGCTAGGTTATCGGATGGCAGTAACTGAAGTTAAGACCGCAGCCGATTCATGATCGAGATAAACAGAAAAGCGACGGAAGCATAACTGCCTCCGTCGCCAGTGAAGAAACTAGAACGCCAAGCGAACGCCGAGCTGAATCTGCCGCATCGGGAACGCCGAGGTAAAAGCCAACGGCGCACCTCCCGGGTTGACGACAGAAGGATTGATAAAGTGGCCGCTCGAATTAGGATCTATGGCGGTGAAGCCGTTCAGCGTGGGAACTTCATTGTTCACGCTGGCAAAATTGGTCCGATTGAACACATTGAAGCCTTCCGCAATGAACTGCAGTTGGCGTTGCTCACCAAGCTTGATGCCTTTGGTCAGACGCAAATCAAAGTCAAAGAAATCTGGACCCAGTCCGCTGTTGCGGGGAATACCCAGAGGCCGGTCATTGGTTGAATGACGGTCGCCATTGATATCTGTTCCGCCCGCCAGGATGTCGAACGGGTGGCCGCTGTTGTAGCGGATGATCGGCGAGAGCTGGAACCCCGAGAAGAAAGGCCCGCCATGGTTTCCTGTATCAAAAACACTGGCGACTACGACCTTGTGACGTTGATCAAAGTCAGAGAGAGCGCGTTCTGCATTCAGATCAAGCTGGTTGAACGGAGCAAAATCGCTGTTGAAATCGGTTGATGTATCGAACGCCTTGCTGAAGGTGTAGTTGCCGAAGAGCGTAAAGTGATCGCTGAATCGTTTATTGACTTCAAAAATCACGCCTTCATAAAGCGCCGAAGCCTTTGATGAATACTGGTCGCCCTGAAGCAACAGAGGGTTGACAAAGCATGAAAAGGGATTGGCACCGCATTGTGGTGCAGCCCAGTTCTGGAAGGTAACGCTCTGCCCGGTGAAAGGATTGGTTCTAGTTGTAAAGGGCGCGGGCAACAGATTGGTATCCAGCGCTACCGGTAGGCGCAGCGTGTGAACGTAGATTCCGCTCACAGAGACCGAGAGCCCTTTGGCTACTTCACCCTCAACTCCAAACGAACCCTGCATTGAATAGGGGCTCTTGTAATCGGGCTGGCCGCTAAACAACACGCTGAGAGGCGGAACCGGACCGCTGTTGGTCACGTTGATTCCAAACTGGGTCAAATCCGCCGGCGTGATGCAGGCTGCGTTGCCCGCTGGAATCGACGCACACGGGATTTTTTGCTCAGCAAACAAAGTCTGGAAAATTACAGCCGAGTTAAGTGCAGGATTACCGGGTGCGCCGGTGAGTGGCACAAACACCTGGGCGATAGGCCGAATGCCGTTTACCAGTCCCAGCGTCTGCACTACGTCAGCAATCTGGCCATAGATGGGTGAATAATAAATTCCAAAGCCGCCGCGCACAGCAAAGCGGCGATTGTTCATCGGATCCCAGGCAAAAGAAGCTCGGGGCGCAAAGTTTTTCTTACCGGTGGCCAGTGGACCGTATTGCGCGTCGAGTTCGTAGCGGAGACCGTAGGTCAAAGTGAGGTTAGGTTTAACCGCCCATTGGTCTTGCGCGTAAAACGCCGTGAATGGACGCGGATAGTTGTAGGTTGGATTGCCGAATCCCTGTTGGTAAAACTCTGGCAGCCCGAGCGCTGCTGACTGCAACGCGTTGATACCAGCCGGGAAGCAGACCGTTCCGGGGGTGGGAGTTTGGAATTGGCCATTGACCAATTGGCAATTAGACGGTGAGGCCTGAGCCAATCCACAGGCTGCCGGTACCTGGAGACATGGGCTGAGTAAGCCGCCGGGCAGGGTGCCGAATACAAAACGTCCTGGGAAGAATGTGTCCGACTCAGTGTGATTGCCACGAATCAATTCATAACCGCCAAATTTGAAGGCATGCTTGCCCCGGTTCAGGGTCACGTTATCTGCAAACTCGTAGCGCCGCATTATCGTGAAATTGGGCAGAAAGATTTGCGTTCCGATATTGGCAAAGCCCGGAAGGTCAAGACCAGCCTGACCTAATACGTTTGGAACCACATCAAAGTTTGAGTAATTCCATTGCAGATGGAGTTCATTGAGTGTATTGGGGCTGAACTGATGAAACCACGCTCCCTGCAGAGTGTGATCATAGGCCGGCGCAACAGAACTGCCACGGGTAAAACCTGTCAGCGATTGCACATCCGGGTTTTCTTCACGGTCGTGAGCAAAGCTGTAACGCAGAAATACCTGATCGCGATCGTTAAACTGATGGTCAAGTCGTGCTGATGTTTGATACTCACGGGTGGTAAAGGGGAAAAGGCCACCATTGGACTCAAGCTCATTCACAAGAAAATTTCCCAGAGGGGCTGCGTTGCTAACGGTCAATACGTTGGTGAGAATCCCGGCGCAAACGTTGGCGGGAAGCGCTGGCTGGCCAGTGAGACATGGAACAGGTGTTGAACCTAACGTAGCAAGTCCGTTAATAATCGGCGTCTGCGCGTTGCCGCTGAAGGCGCCGGAATCGGGCCGCAGAACGCTGGTATTTGTGAGTATAGGCACAGAATTCTGTGCGTCCTGCCTTAACCCCTCAAAGGAAGCAAAGAGCCAGGTCTTGTCCTTGGTTATTGGAAGACCGATGGAACCGCCAAATTGTTGACGGGTCAAAGAGTCTTTGGTGCCTTTGCCAGCGACATCAGCTCCGAGTGGATTAAACGTTTGCCCCGGTTGCAGCGCCTGGGTAAAGGAAAATGGGTTCTGAGCATCAAGGGAATCGTTACGGAAGAACCCAAAGAGCGTGCCATGAACATTGTTGGTTCCTGTTTTTGTAACAATGTTAATGCTTGCGCCGCTGGCGCCGCCGAGATCGGCTCCGTAATTGCTCCGATTGATTTGAAATTCGTCTACCGCATCCTGGCCTACCGTGAGCCGAACACCGCCTGCGTCATCGTTCGCCTCACCGCCATCCACGGTCACGCTGTTGCCACGGCCATTGCTTCCGTAGAACGAGAGGCCGCTTTGCGGAGTCTGCTTCACCCGGAAATCCTGATCAGAGGCCAAACGAGTGGAATCTGATACGCCTGGCGCGAGCAGCGTAAAGGTGAGGTAATCTCGACGATTGATTGGCAGGTCACGAATGTATTGATCGCTCACTACGTTGGCCTGGGACCCGCGTTCCGTTTCCACAACAGGCACTTCCGTGGTGACCTCAACCTGTTCTGAAACCTGCGAGACTTTCAACGGAAAGTTAAGAGTGTTGGTCTGGCCAATAGTGACCACCACATTCTTGGCGACTGCCGGTTGAAATCCGGTCTTGGTGACGCCCACAGTATAGGTGGCAGGCGGCAGACCGGAAAAATGGAATTGGCCATCGTTGTCCGAGTTGATGGTGTGTTTTACACCTTTATCTACATCCGTTGCCGTAACCACGGCGTTGGACACCACGGCTCCCGAAGGATCGGTGACCGTTCCTCTAATGTCACCTGACGCACCCAATCCCTGCGCCAGGACCATGCCGCTTAGCAGCAAGCACGCGAGAACGACTCTCAATATGTTGATTGACCTCATAAACCCTCCATGGGTAGCTGTGGCGAAGCGTGGAGATATTTCCGCGGCGCGTATTTCTCGGCGAACCGGTGCAAACGCCAGCAAAAGCGTGAATGAACCTTCATTCATGATATGAATGGAATTAATTCCCTTCATTGGCCGTGTATTATCCCACATCATTGTGCCAGTCGAGCGATATACCAATAACCTTTTTGTATGTACAAAATTGATTCTGATGAATTTGCGCTTTGAATACTCGTCCAGTGAACGCAAGTGCCTCTCCAAGCGATCAAAACACTGGACGTTTAAGACCAGAAAATACCTTTCAAATGTTCCGGCTTCATCCGCTATTCTGACGGTCAGAACCGGTTAAACGTCACTACTCATTCGCGGAAATGGCGAGGAATTATGTCCCTTTCAGGGATGAAATGTCAAAAATCGGCACGGACGCGCTGCCGAATCTCAACGCCCATCACACCTTGTTATTTATTGGCTGAACGCGAGGACAATGCCTCCGGCTCGGCTTTCGCCACTCTTTTTGCTAACGCATCGGCGTACATAGCGCTGGCGCGGCCGGGCAGCAGGCGCGCAATCCAATCAATGCGATAAGCGTCCGCGCCGATGAGCACGCGCTTCTTGTTTCCAAGGATTCCCTTCACAATCACTCGCGCAGCTTCTTCCGGCTTGATAACGGCAACCTTCTTGAACAAGGCCTTGGCTCGCTCCCGCGCTGCCGCTTCTGATCCCTGACCGGAGCGCGCATTCTCCGCGATCGGTGTGGCAATGCCCGCGGGATGCACGGAAGTTACCTTAATAGAGGTAGTGGCTCGCAGCTCTTCCCGGAGCGATTCGCTAAAGCCACGCACGGCAAATTTGCTGGAAGCATACGCCGTTTGTCCCGGCGGCCCAATCAGGCCAAAAATACTGGAGACATTCACAATGTGCGCATCAGGCTCACGCGCAAGCAACGGTAGAAAGAACTTGCAGCCATAAACCACGCCCCAGAAGTTGATCTGGATCAGCCATTCCATGTCTCCCAATGAAACCTCGGCAAACGTCCCAAACAGCGCCACTCCGGCATTGTTTATCAGCAACTGCACGCAGCCAAAATCCTGCTGCACCTGTCGCGCAAACTGTTCCACTGCCGGGGCCTTGCCGACGTCAACCGTGTAGGTCCGCGCTTCTGCCGCGCCTAACAATCGTCGTGTCTCTTCCAATCCCGCACTGTTCACATCGGCCAGAGCAAGCTTTGCGCCGCGCTTTGCCAGGTCCTGGGCCAGGGCCCGTCCGATCCCGGAACCTGCGCCCGTAATCACCGCAACCGCACCACGAATCTCTCGCATAGATGGGCAAGGATAACAAATGTGCCCAATAAAACTTTAAACTTGAAATGCTGGGTAGTGTCCTAAACTTGCGTTAACGCAAGTTTGGGACACTACCAAATGCTGCCAGCTTGACACCGCCGCTTCCGGCTCAGAGAATGTCCCGCATGGCTGATTCTTTCAGCAGCAAACTGGCTGGCATTTCTCTTCCCGATGTTGACGGCAATACTCTCCGCCTGGGAACGCTGTGGGCCAACGGCCCGGCTGCGGTGGTGTTCCTTCGCCACTATGGTTGAATTTTCTGCAGCGAGCACGTCGCGCAGTTGCGCGCGCATGAAGAAGAGTTTCGCAAGAAAGGTGCAAGCCTGGCCGCCGTTGGGCTGGGTGACATGAGCTATGCCAAGTTCTTCAGGGAGAAAACCGGCATCGATTTTCCTCTGCTGGTTGACGAAAAGCGTGAAGCCTACAAAGCCATTGAGTTGAAGAACGCTTCCCTGCTCCATCTGCTGCGGCGTGACAACATGCAGGCCCGCAAGCGCGCTCAGGCCACCGGACACAAACAGCATAAGCTCGGCAAAGATCCTTTTCAGCTCGGCGGAAGTTTTGTCTTTGCGCCTGGGAATAAAGATCTCTTTGTTCACGTGAGCGAGACCTTCGGAGACAATGCCAAGCCGGAAGACATGCTGAAGGCGATCGGCTGAATAGAGACTTATCTGCAGCACCCAGTGACGTTAGTCAATTTCGAGCAATGCAGTCTGTGCACGATCCCGATTCCGGGCGATCTCGCGCGATTTCGACGATTCTTACAATTCTTAACCCTCCCTCTCTCTGACCGCACACACTTCTTAACTGCCGACCCCGCAACAACTTCCCGTTTCGCGCATTTTATCTAGTAACGACCTAACCTCGATTCAAGGAGAGAAACGGAATGCGCCTTCGCGCGATTTTAGTATTAGGACTATTTTGCCTTCCGCTGATGGGCATGGCCCAACAACGTGGAGATGTAGCGACACACGGCTCGATTTTTGGCGGATACTCTCTGCTCCACAACAACAGCAACAACTACAACGGGTGGGACGCGCAGGGCACGTTCAACCTCACACGCAATTTTGGCGTCACGGCTGATTTCAGCGGGACATCCAGGCAGGTTGCCGGTGTTTCTTTTTTGGGTTTTTCCGCCGGTAGCCAGCAACATATTTACAACTTCCTCTTCGGCCCAACAGCTACGGCTTATTTTGGCAGAAGCTCGGTCTTTGGTCATGCTCTGTTCGGAGCAGCGCGCTCCAGCCTGGGCGCAGGCGTAAGCCTTCCGATCATTGGAGGCTTATCAGCTCCGCTGAATAGTGCCAACGGCTTTGCCATGGCGTTTGGTGGCGGAGTCGATATTGGATTGACAAAGCACTTCGCCATCCGCCCCGCACAGATTGATTTTATGCGCACGAACTTCAGCGCTGTGGATGCGTTGGCCGCAGGCCTTTCCACCAGCACAGGAAATAGTCAAAACAGCTTCCGGTATTCAGCCGGTCTTGTGTGGAGATTTTAGCCGGGACCTTAACTGAAGATATCTTTTAATCTTCCTTGTTTGTTCAAGTGTCTGCTGGCTGCGTTCTGAGATATGAATTGCTGGTTGATCTTTTTGACCTGCTCTTCAGTTGAGCGTTCCAGCGGACACTCTAACCAATAAAAGTTTCGTACTATTGCACCTTCTGCAGTCGGTCAATCAGCTTCTGGGCCAGGTTGTCTTCTGACTCTGACCACAGCACGCGTCCGCTGATGCCACAATTCTTTTCCACGGCACTGGTGAAGTTGACCAGCTTTTGCACATTGGATTTGATACGTTGTTCCAGGGAGTTGGTGAAGTCCGCTTCTTCATAGAGGAAAGGAGCGTCCAGGCCAAAATCCACCTGGATATGTCCGTTTTGCTGGAATGTGGCGTCTTCAAATTTTGCGCCGAAAGCAATGAACTTTACCGGTTCCGGCCGCATCTCCCAAGTTTCATCCAGATCGCCTTCCTGAACCGGAACCCAAAGGTCCCAGAGTGCATCAACTTCATACGCGTTGTCTTCATGTAGAAATTCGCCGGCCAAAGTAAGCGCGCGCTCAGGGTCAACACGATAGTCAAACGTCTGCTCAAAAATCACTGGCTGGTCCCAGGAAATGCTGCGCACGGCCACATAGCCGATTCCACCGTGCTTGGCGGAGAACGGAAACTGCTTCAGCACAGAAAGCAGGCGAGGCATCATCTCCGGCTCCTGAAAACTGGGAAACCAGATGCTGAGATAGAGTCGGTCAGCCATAAATGCAAAGAGGATATTGTAATCTGAGATGCGCTTTGGCGTTAAGACGGCACTCAGCGATCCGCAATCAGCCATCAGCCAAGACAAAAACCGTAGAACAGTTTTGATATCTGTGGTCGAGGATTTGCCTCGGCTGAGAGCTTGGTTCTAGAGTAATTGGTTGGAGACAAAGATGGGTCATCAACGGCATGCAATCGGAATATTGCTTTTGGCTTTGCTTTGGACGACGGAGGGAGCTGCAGCTTTACAATCGGCTGCAGTACAGCAACCACCTGCCGAGAAGACCCATGCCATCCCCGGAAAAGAAACCCGTCTTTCAGACGCCCTCAATGCGCCTGGCGTCAGCCAGGAATATCCTTATTATCCGGGACCCACGGCAGCACGATTCTTTTTGAGACAATCAAGTCAACCCTGGATGGCTGGGGCCGCTTTTCTCTGGTGGAGACCAAGGACAAGGCCGACCTGATTATTGAAGTTGCTTCCAGCGGAGATTCCGGTGTCCAGGTGTCGAGTTCTTCTCTGTTTCGGGTTATAGCGGCCAGGAAGAGAAGTCCACATCCAGCCGGAAAGACCTCACGCCAACAGAGGTAACAATGATGGTTTTTGACGCTCGAAACAAGCGCCCGCTGTGGAGTGCTACAGAGAGTGTTAAATTTGCGATGAAAGAAAAAGGCAAAGAGAACAACCTGGTAGAAGCTGCTGAACGGCTGGCTGCAAAATTCCATGATCGTCTGGAACCTGCAGCGGCAAAATAGCTCGCGAGAATTCCGATAAAAATCTTGTTAAAAAAAAATTTATTTTCTCTCTGATTCTGCCTTCCAGCAGAGTGGGTAACACAACCCGAAGCAAGGTTGCTGAATCAGAGCGATTATTGTGCGACACTCATGCTCCCTTGCTCGTAGAGTGGCGTCAGTCTTCGTCCTACTTCTGTTTTACCTGGTAGCAGTAGCAGTACGCAGTAACGCCCAAGCTTCCACCCAAGGCCAGTGGACTGGCTTAGCCACCTGGCCCACCCGAGCGGTTCACACCTCCCTCTTACCTGATGGCCGCGTCTTCTTTGTTTCGTATTACGACGAATCTCTGCAGCCTCACATTTGGGACCCTGGGAGCAATACTTTCACCGCGACGGCGTCTTCATCCTATAGGCTCTTCTGCGCCGGGCACACACAGCTTGCCGATGGCCGGATCTTGATCGTCGGTGGACACATTGCAGATTTCACGGGCTATCCCCATGCCATAATTTTTGACGCAGGAAAGAACACTATCTCCGCCATGCCGGACATGAACACCGGCAGATGGTATCCAACCGCTACGGAATTGCCGAATGGCGATGTGCTGGTTGTCTCAGGCGATATCAATTCCAATACCAATGTAGATACGCTGCCGCAGGTCTTCCAGATGGCCACGCACACCTGGCGCAACCTGACGACGGCCCAGCTTGCAATGCCTCTGTATCCAAATATGCTTGTGGCGCCGAATGGCCAGGTTTTTAATGCCGGCCCCAACCGCCAAACCAGATTCCTGAACCCCTCCGGCACTGGCGCATGGACGAACGGTCCTGTCCATGTTTTTAGCGGAACCCGCGATTATGGTCCAGCAGTGATGTATGACGTTGGGAAGATCCTGATGGTGGGCGGTGCTGATCCGCCAACCGCAACGGCCGAGACCATTGATCTGACTGCGGCGACTCCTACATGGAAATCCGTTTCCAGCATGCATTTTGCGCGACGCCAGCATAATGCCGTGATTTTGCCTGATGGCAAAGTTCTGATTGTTGGCGGTAGTAGCGGCAGCGGCTTTGATAATTCCTCCACGCCAGTCCTGCCTACAGAGATGTGGGACCCGACTACCGGAGCGTTCACGACAATGGCCAGCATCGCCACCTATCGCGGATACCACTCCACAGCTTTGCTTCTGCCTGATGGCCGAGTGCTCTCTGCTGGCGGCAACGTGGGCGGCCCCAATGCTCAACTGTTTTCGCCGCCGTATTTGTTTGCCGGTGCGCGACCGAGCATCAATACTGCGCCCACCAGCGCAAGCTATGGCCAATCGGTGTTTATCGGCTCGCCGGATGCAGCTTCCATCAGCCAGGTAACTTTTATCCGCGCCGGTTCTGTCACGCACACCAATGACATGAGCGCCAGATTCATGCGCTTGAGCTTTACCAAGACCAGCACTGGGTTGAATGTCACCATGCCGGCCAATGCCAACATTGCGCCTCCCGGCTACTACATGCTCTTTATTCTGAATGGCAGCGGCGTGCCTTCCGTCGGCAGCATTGTGCAAATGTCGACCACTGCAGCCACTAACGGAACGGTTACGGGCACGGTTACAAATACAGCAGGAGCGCCGGTTCAGGGCGTCTCAGTTACTTCCGGCGGCAACGGAGCGGTCACCGGCTCAGACGGCACTTATACCCTGCAACTCCCTGCCGGATCAGCCACACTCACCGCCGCTCTGGGTGGATATCAAAGCGCTTCAGAGACGGTTACCATCACAGCCGGAACAAGTACGCAGGCTGCGACGCTGCAAATTGCGCCGATCAATCCTGGCACTGTTACTGGCCATGTGGTAGATAGCAACGGTGCAGCGCTCTCCGGCGCTTCAGTGGGCGCTGATGGGCTAAATACCGTTACCGCCGCTGATGGCAGCTACACGCTGAGTAATCTGCCTGCAGGTACGGCCACAGTTACGGCCTCACTCACCGGCTTCTCATCGGCTTCAACTTCCGTGACGGTGGTTGCGGCCACAACCACAACTGCGCCCAACATCACTTTGGTTTCAGGCAGTGGGACAATCACAGGAACAGTCAAAAGCTCATCCGGAGCTGCCATTGCAGGCGCTTCAGTAGGGTTTGGCGCGGGCACAACCACTACCAATGCTTCCGGCGTGTACACGCTTACAGGAGTTCCTGTCGGGACCGCGCAACTGGTGGCTTCCGCCAGTGGCTTTGCCAGCGTTACGCAAAGCGTAACGGTGACCGGTGGCGCAACAACGACAGCTAATTTCACACTATCGCCTAGCTCAACCACCGGAACAGTAACCGGCAAGATCACAAATGCTTCTACCGGAGCGGCGCTGGCAGGCGCAACCGTAAGTTGGAGCGGCGGCTCAACCACCACCAGTACCACTGGAACCTATACCCTGGCCAATGTCGGGACAGGCAGCCGGAGCATCACTGCGGTCAAGACTGGGTATCTAGTTCGCAGCGCGACAGTCAACGTGACCAGCGGCACAACTACAACGTTGAATTTGGCGATCGCTACAGCGGGCAAGATTACAGTAAAAGTTGTCTCGCCTACCGGGGCCGTGGTGAGCGGGGTCACGGTCACAATCAAAGGTGGTGTGGTTGCTACAACAGTGAGTGGAACCACGGCCACAACCGGACTGCTCACAACCAACTGGATTCCAGTGGGAACGTACACGATCACAATTTCAAAAACAGGACACACAACTCAGACCAAGAGTGCCACTGTTAGCAGCGGTGTGACTACCACTATTACGTTCACAGGTTTTTAAGGGAGATGAAATGATTCGCGGCCAAGTAATTAAATTGCTGCTGACGGCGCTGGCAACGGGAGCGCTGGCCTGCGGCCTGCAGGCGCAAAGCTATACAGCGCAAGACTTGGGCACTCTCAAGCCGGGCAGCGCTGTGGTGCATGGTGTGAATGCGTCAGGCCAGGCGGTAGGCCAGTCTGGGCATCCGCACGGGGCTGAAACTCATGCATTTTTCTGGCAGAAGCAAGGTGGCATTCGCGACCTGGGAACTTTGGCCGGCGGCGATTACAGCTCCGCTTTCGCCATCAACGATTCGGGAGTGGTCGTTGGTACGTCAAACATAGCGAACAGCATGCACGCATTTTCATGGACCTTGAGCGGCGGCCTTCATGATCTGGGAACGCTCCCCGGCACCGACGCAAGCTCAGCTTTCGACATCAACAATCAGGGACAAATCGTTGGCTCTTCAGGCGCGCATGCCGCGCTCTGGACACAAGGCAATATCCAGGACCTGAGAACTCTGGGCGGGCCAACAAGTGAAGCCCACGGAATCAATAACTCCGGCGTAATCGTAGGCGTTTCCGATACATCAACAGGGCCGCACGCCTTCCTGTGGCAAAACGGCTCCATGCAAGACCTGGGTGTTCTCCCCGGAGATACCAGCAGCCGCGCCGATCACATCAATGACAGCGGAATGGTTGTGGGCGCGTCTGAGGGCAGCGGTGGTGTGCGCGCTTTTGTGTGGACCAGCGCAACCGGCATGCAGTCGATCGGTTCGCTTTCAGGCAGTATTTATAGCGAGGCTTTTGCCGTCAACAACAATGGGCAGGTAGTGGGCGAATCCACCAGCCCGCTCGGCAACCGCGCCTTTCTGTGGACCAGCCAAAGCGGCTTGGTTGACTTGAATGAAGTGGTGCCAACCCTGCCCGGCGATACGATCCTGATCGGCGCTTTTTCTATTAACGATGAAGGCCAGATCGTAGCGATTGGCCTGAAAAACCCAAACGTAAGCCATCATGACGAGGTAAATGCGGACGCTCACGTCCATGCCGGTCCAACGCGGATATTCCTGCTTACGCCGCAATAACTAAATTGGCTTGCTTTATAATTCGCCCATGCTGGGCGGACGCAGCAACGAGCAGTGGATCGCACAATACGCAAGCAGCCACACCCATCCGGTGAACCGGCTTTGCCATGCGTTTGGCATTCCGCTGATCGTGATTTCTGGTGTGCTTGGCGTGACCGCAATCTTCATTCATGGGCTGTGGATATATGCCGCCGGCTTGTTTGTCTTTGGCTGGATTCTGCAGTTTGCCGGACATGCTTTTGAGCGCAAAGAGCCTGAGTTCTTCCATGACTGGCGCTTTCTGCAGGTAGGTGTCCGCTGGTGGTGGGCCAAAATGCGCGGACGCGCCTGATCCCAAATAACTGCGGCTACAATTCTTTCAATTTTCACCGCAAGATTCGGAGCGGGAAATTCCTGAACAATGTGTATATAAGAAGGTAGATGGCACTATCGTCTAGCTTCACGCTGCCGGTCCAAACCCCGTTTGATTGGGAGTCACTGTTCACCTTCCTGCGCGCTCGTGCTACTCCCGGCGTGGAGACGGTCACGGATTCTGCATATCAGAGAACCATCGGCGGTCAGGATCAGCCGCAAACTCTTAACGTGACCTATGACCATGAAAACGCATGTTTGCGCGTGGATTGCTCAGCGCAGGCCAGCGGAGTGTCCCTAAGCGCGATTGAAGCACGCGTGCGGCAGATTTTTAAAGCAGATGTAAACACCAGCCCGATTGAGAAATTTCTTGGCCGCAGTCCAAGGCTTGCGAATTTTGTCAGGCAACAGCCTGGGTTGCGCGTGCCCGGCGGCTGGTCGAGCTTTGAGATTGCTGTACGCGCTGTCCTTGGCCAGCAGATCTCAGTGCCCGCAGCAACCATGTTCATGGGACGGTTAGTGCGTTTGGCAGGAACGCAGCAGAGCGAAACAGCATGGCTGTTTCCCACGGCAGCACAGGTGGTGGAATGCGATCTCGGCCGGTTGGGAGTTCCACGGCAGCGACAGGAAACACTGCGGGATCTGGCCGCGTTTTTCGCGGAGCATGGCGATGGCTGTGTTGCCCAGCCGGATATTAAGGAAAAACTGCTTCGCATTAAAGGAATTGGGAAATGGACTGCCGGATACATTCTGATGCGGAGTTCCCAGGACCACGATTACTGGCCTGAAGGCGACCTGGTTCTGCGCAAAGCATTGAGTAATGGCAAAACGCAGGTCAATGCCGCGTGTCTGGAGAAAACCTTCAACCAGTGGAGCCCATATCGCGGTTACGCAACAATTCATATCTGGAGAGGTTATGTCAGCAGCAAAAATTCCAACGCCGCTCATCAATGAAATCGAATCGCGCATTAGTTCGCTTGACTGGCCGCAGATTAAGGCAAGCCTGCACAGTTCAGGATGGGCAAAGATCGGGCCGGTACTGGCCGCAGAAGAATGCGAAACACTACGCGAGCTATACGGTAATGATCAGCTATTTCGCAGCCGGATCATTATGGAACGTTATCGCTTTGGGCTAGGCGAGTACAAGTATTTTGCTTATTCGCTCCCGCCGGTTGTAGAGGAGTTGCGTAAATCTCTTTATCCGCATCTGGCCAGTGTTGCGAATGAATGGGCGGCCAAGCTGGGAGATAAAGTTGAATTCCCTGCTACTCATCAACAATTCATCAGGCACTGCCACGCGCGTGGGCAGAAGCGCCCAACGCCGCTGATGCTGCGCTATGAGCGCAGCGGCTACAACTGTCTGCATCAGGACCTTTATGGCGAAGTCTATTTTCCTTTGCAGACAGTCTTTATGCTGGACCGGCCGAACGTCGATTTTGAAGGCGGAGAGTTTGTGCTGGTGGAACAGCGTCCGCGGGCGCAATCAGCAGCGCAGGTGATCGCGCCGCAGCAAGGTGAAGGCGTGATCTTTACCACCCGCTGGAGACCGGTTCAGGGAGCACGCGGGCATTATCGTGTGAACATCAAGCATGGTGTAAGCCCGGTCACAAGCGGAGTTCGACACACGCTTGGCATTGTGTACCACGATGCGGAGTAAACATCTCAGGCCTTGCACTAACGCCGTATCATCGTCGGGTTTGCTGGCGCGTTTATGGGAAGCGACAAAATTGGGCTTTCTTGAGATGAAATAATGCCTACCGTGCCCATTACCTCGGCTGCTTGGGCTTCAACTATTACTGTCTCTTTTGCTTCAGCCAACGGAAGCTTTATTTGTAGAGAGGTCAAACTGTTGTCCTCTAGATGGATGGCCTTTTGAAAGCTCTTGAACCCTGGTGCATTAACGGTGAGAACATAGCCACCGGACTGTAATTTAGATTGGCTCCATTGTCCTAACGCTCCTGTTTTGCCGGAGATCTTTTCTTTGCCATCCTTAAGTTCCAGCAGAATTGCAACATTAGGAATTGATGCGCCATCCTGGTCTATAACGGTGAGAGCAATACCCGGCTCTTGTTCTGAGCTTCTTGTGCATGTTTGGACGCTTTGCTGCGATTTGGCTTTGGCCACTGCCACGCCAACACTCATCAAAAAAGTGAGGGCCACGCCGGCGACACGTGAAATCCTGCGCCGCATCGCTCTCCATCCCCACGGGCAGTCTTGGGTCAGCACAGTTCCATCCGAGCGACGGTAAAAGCGCGCACAGAGGCGCTGACCGCGATTGGCTTCAATCAGCTTCTTTACTTCACGCTCTGTCATGGCAGACAAGTTATAAACATTCAAATTGCACTCAGAGCAATGGCGGACACGCTCATCGCCAATCATCTTTGACCACTCGGTTGGGCAAGGAGAAGCAATACGGATGTTGTTAAGAGTCAGATCTGCCTGCGGTGAGTTCCTTTGCGAAAAGCCGGCGAAAGGTTTCATTGTGCGTACCCCCATATCCAGAGAACGACTTTTCCAGAGAAGCTTGCGCAATATTGTTTTCCGAGAACTTGCGATATTCCGATGGTAAATGCGGTAAAGAAAAGGTTTATTTGGATTTCGCAGCGGTAGCCGGTTTTCTTTTCAGCTTGTTGAAATCCACCATATACACGCGTAGGCCAAAGTCAGGCGTGGTCTTGGTATAGCCCGCCACAAGCTGTTCTTTGTAATGATCCAGGAAAAAATCGAATGGATCGCGAGGATCGGAATCGATGATCACCATGTCAGTATCATTCATGATGAGTTTTCCAAACTGTAGCCGATTGCCACGGTATGCCATGTAATTGCGCGCGGGGACCTTGGCCCACTTTTGCGTTTTCGGATCGCCAAAGACCTGCACAATGTTGTTAGGTTCAAGGCGTATGCTGCTGACGTGACCAGTGACCTGCGGTGGAGGAAGAATTGCACTTGGGTCGAGAATGAGATCGTCTTTTTCTGCCTGCACGCCGTGAACTTTCCCGGACTTAACGAGATCAGCGATGTCTAGTCCAACAAGGTCCATTAATCCTTTCACTGGTAAATGTGCTGCCTTGATCTTCTCTGCGTGTAGCTTGATCTTGCCGTCAGGCGTGGCGCTGAGCTGGCCTTCCGTTTCAAAGGTGATATCGCCCTTCTTGCGCAGCTTGCCCTTGATCTTGAGTTGCCCCTTCTCAATGCTGATGGCCAGGTCTTTGAGCGGCGCATCTTTCCCGGAAAACACGTTGGTATTGAGCACATTGGCAAGCGATTGTGGGTCTATGCCAATTTCGGCTGCCGTGATCTGCAGGGTAAAAGATTTCTTGTCGTCAAAAATGGGCATTTGGCCCTCTTTGGTTGGCACCAGAGAGCCGATGACATCCCGAAGGTGGACCACAACATTATCTGCATAGTGATACATCACGTTATGCATCTGCGTCTGGACTGCGCCGTTGTTAACCCCGGAGTGATGCGGGTCATCGCTCCCCGGTTGTTGTGCGCTAGCTGTGATGGCAAAGGCGATTGCGCAGAGTGCATAGAAAACGGTTGATCTTCTCAGAATAATAAAAGCAAAGGTCAGCACACCAGTGTTGGAACCAGAAAAGGCGGTTTGGGTTGGTAGCTGCTTTTCAGCGATAATAATTGCTGCGGTTCCCGAAAGGAGGAACATGCAACCCGACGAGCTTAACGTTGTAGCGGAGCAAATCAATGCCGGTGCAGAAATCGCCACTGTTGAACCTAGCTTGATTGAGCACATGTGGAAAGCCATGAGTTCTATTCCCAGCGAGTTGCGCCACGGCACTTCGACAGGTCTTCATGCAGTCGCTTCGGCTGATCCTAGCCGTTTGCCACAGAATCCAGAGCAGCGGGTCGGAATGATGATGAGATATAACACTGATGAACGCACTGATTGAACGAGGAATTCTTGGCGAATACATGAGCGATGAAACACAGAGAAAGAAAGTATTTGCCGCAGCAGCCCAGTTCCCTTGTGATAAGAACGATCTGGGCGAAGCTGTAGCGCAAAAGCTGGATCAGAAGACAAATGAAGAATTACGACAGGCAGGATATGATCCTGATCACCCGAAAGTCGCTGAGAGATTCATTGCGTGGATGCACGAACACAGTTGATTAGACTCACAATTCCGTTCCTGATCTGATTATTTATAGGTATGGCAATGCGACTTAGAGCTTCTATCTTTTCGCCAGCGGTGTAAAATTTTGGAAATAACTAGTGAGGGTCCTATGACGCCGAGCGCAACTGCCGTGGAATTGAAACCCTGTCCGCTTTACATCAATGGAAAACCAGTCATTTCCTCCAGCCCAAAAGACATTCAGCACAACCCGGCTACAGGAGAGGCAGTCGCAGAGATTCCGCGTTGCACTCCAGAGGAAATTTCTGCCGCGGTAGAGGCTGCGCAAAAGGCCTTCCCTGCCTGGAGCAAGACGCCGGTGGTGCAGCGCTGCAAGGTGCTGTTCAAGTTTCGTGAGCTGCTGGAAAAGCATTCTGCCGAGATGGTGGGGTTGATCATCGAGGAAAATGGCAAGACCCGTGAAGAGGCTCAGGGATCGTTTGATCGCGGCATTGAGTGCATTGAGTTTGCCTGCGGCGCGCCAACTTTGATGATGGGTGACACGGTGGATCGCGTCGGCACATCAGTTGATAGTTGGTCAACGCGTTATCCAGTGGGTGTGTGCGTTGGGATTACGCCTTTCAATTTCCCGATGATGGTTCCGTTGTGGATGTTTCCCCTGGCGATTGCCTGCGGAAATACGTTTGTGCTGAAGCCCTCAGACAAAGTTCCGCGCACTGCCGTGCGCATGGTTGAGCTGGCGCATGAGGCCGGTATGCCTCCAGGTGTTTTGAACCTGGTGCATGGCGCAAAGAGCACAGTGGACCAATTGCTTGCCGATCCACGCGTGCGCGCCGTTTCTTTTGTGGGATCGAGCGCGATAGCAAAATACATTTATCAAACTGCTACCAACAACGGAAAACGCGTGCAGGCGCTGGGCGGAGCCAAGAACCACACTGTCGTGCTTCCCGATGCCGATATTAAATCCACCGTAGCGGCGGTGATGGGCTCTTCTTTTGGCTGCGCCGGCGAGCGCTGCCTGGCAACCAGTGTCGTGATTGCGGTTGGTGAGGCCGGTGATCCGCTGGTAAAAGAGCTTGTGCATGCTGCTGATAATCTGACCGTGGGCAACGGCTGCGAAGCCAAGACCGGCATGGGGCCGGTGATTACCGAAGAAGCCAGGAAGCGCATCCTGAGCTACATTGAGCTGGGCGAAAAAGAAGGCGCAACGCTGGCGCGCGACGGACGCAAAGACGCGGTAAGCAAGGGCAGTGGCTACTTTGTGGGCCCAACAATCCTGGACAAAGTAAATCCGGAATCGCGCGTGGCCCAGGATGAGATTTTTGGGCCGGTGCTGTCAGTGGTCCGCGTAAAAGATTTGAAAGAAGCGCTTGAAGTGGTGAGCCGTTCAGAGTACGGCAACGCAGCTTCAGTCTTTACTCGCTCCGGCGGAGCAGCGCGACAATTCACGCAGAACGTAACTGCAGGAATGGTCGGCATCAACGTGGGAGTACCGGCGCCGGTGGCGTTCTTCCCGTTTTCCGGCTGGAAAAATTCATTCTTTGGCGACCTGCATGCCCTGGGGAAAGACGGAGTTAACTTCTTCACCGAGACGAAAGTGGTCACTTGTCGCTGGCCGGAGTAGAACAAGCGAGCGCTTCCGAGAAGTTGCTGGTAGAGCGATTAGCAGAGCGAGTTTTGCCCGCCAAAGCTGCCGCGTATCTCAGCGAGTTCCTGATGTTTGGGATCAAAGAAGCTGCCTCATGCGTATTCGCAGGCTCGTTTCTCTTCCTTCTTGCGATTTCAAGCCACGTCAAGATACCCGGACTGGCGCGCTATGACTTCCTTTTTCTGAGCGCGATTGCGATTCAGGTAGTGCTAGTCGCTACGCGGCTGGAGAACTGGCGCGAAGTTGCAGTCCTCTCATTGTTCCATCTGATCGGGATGGGGCTGGAGTTGTTCAAAACTTCGCCATCGATCCGGTCATGGAGTTATCCGGAGCACGCTTTTTTCCATTTGCGTACGGTTCCTCTCTACAGCGGATTCATGTACGCCTCTGTGGCCAGCTACATCATGCAGGCATGGCGGCGCCTCAACGTTCGCATGACCGGCTTTCCGAATTTCTGGATGGCGGTGAGCCTGAGCGCGCTGATTTACGCGAATTTCTTTACCGACCATTACCTGCCGGATATCCGCTGGTTTCTTTTTGCAGCGGTTATAGCGCTGTTCTGGAAGACCCGTGTGCACTTTACGAGCTTGCGCGTGGAGCGCAAAATGCCGCTGGTGCTTTCGTTCTTGCTGACTGGCTTCTTCATCTGGATAGCCGAGAACATTGGCACATTTTTCGGCGCGTGGGTTTATCCGAACCAGGCACGACAGTGGGCAATTGTAGGACCGGCAAAGATCAGCTCTTGGACGCTGCTGGTGATTATCAGCTTCATCATCGTGGCGGCGTTGAAAGAAATTTTTCCGAAACGGCAGGCGGTTCTCGCGAAAGCGAAGGACCAAACAATAACTGCAGCAGCGGACTAACAACCCGCGATGTCAATATCGTAGTCAGGTTTTTACGGCATGAGGCGCATTAAAACAGAACCAGCGATTCATGGCAAAGCCCGCTAAATTGGTGGCTTAAAGGTTATTTAAGCTTCTTGGCAATCGCTTTGGTAATCAGCTCCAGCTCAAGCAGGATGTCATCTTCAATGTTCAAGCCGGCTGCGCGCATTGCGCCCAGAGGATCGCGCTTGAACCAGTCAGCGTTTTCCGGTGAGAGGGCAATCCACTGCTGCAACTGCTGTTCCACCTTGCCCAATTGTGCGAGAAGGCGGTCAGGATGGACCGAAGGAGTCTTGCGTCGGGACAAAGCGAACACCTCTGTAAACATGATGGGGTAATACTACCCTTGGAACGGCAGAAATGGCGGTTCTTTTAGTTTACTCTTTGAGTAACTTTACAAATATTCGCTATTTGATTCGAAATAGCATGTCACGCCAACGACCAAAATTGTTTGACAAGAATCAAACTCCTTTCGAATCTCCCGATCTGAAACGTCCGAAAATTCGGCACCTTAAAAATCGACATTCGAGTTTCATGGTTCGCCGTGCTATGCAATGACCGGAGCTGACCAAACACGATATCCACTTGGCTGCCGTTTACAATTTCCTGCCTTGAGACTCTCCAGCTCTCACCGCCAGAGAACAAATACCCGGTGCGCTCTGACTTGCAAGACATAAGCCGTTTATAGCCGCCATAAATTTTTTCAATTTCACACGCTTCTAAAGAGCGGCTAGATTGTGCACAGCTGGATGGTTTGTCAGGCTTGGAGCTAACAATCGCATGGCGAAGTTATTCCGCTGCTGGCTCGTAATTTTTGTACTCTGGACGCCGATCAATGTGCTTGCCCAGGCTTCCGCACAGAAGCTGGATGCACAAAACGACCGCATTACCAAGCTTGAGCAGCAAATCGCCGACTCTAAAGGCTCAGCCGATAATGCCTGGATGCTCATGAGTTCTGCCTTGGTCCTGCTGATGACCGGACCTGGTTTGGCGCTTTTTTATGGCGGCCTGGTGCGCAAGAAAAACGTATTGGCCACCATGATGCAGAGTTTCGCCCTCATGGCCGTGGTCACAGTGGTCTGGGCAATTTTTGGCTACAGTTTGTCATTCGGTGAAGGCAACAGTTTTATTGGCGGTCTACACCATCTCTTTCTTTACGGAATCGGCACGCAACCTGATCCGGACTATGCCGGCACAATTCCTGCGCAGACTTTCATGATTTATCAGCTCATGTTCGCCATCATTACCCCGGCGCTGATCACCGGAGCCTTTGCCGAGCGGATGAAATTTTCAGCCATGGTAGTTTTCATGATCGCATGGAGCGCGCTGGTTTACAGCCCGATGGCGCATATGGTTTGGGGGAAAGGTGGCCTGCTCAATGCGGCGCTCGGCGGTCGATTCCCCACGCTCGACTTTGCTGGCGGCACAGTAGTGCACATCACGTCTGGCGTTTCTGCGCTGGTATGCGCCTTGTATCTTGGGCACCGCATTGGTTATTCGCAGCACCCCATGCCGCCGCATAGCATGGTGCTGAGTTTTATCGGCGCGTGCCTGCTATGGGTGGGCTGGTTCGGTTTCAATGCGGGCAGCGCTTTGAGCGCAGGCAGCCTGGCTACCAGCGCTTTTGTAGCCACACATTTTGGTGCGGCGGCTGCGGTGATCGGATGGTCAGCCGCAGAGTGGCTGCGCAACGGCAAGCCCAGCGCTCTGGGTGCGATCTCCGGAGCAGTAGCGGGACTAGTGGCGATCACACCGGCCGCAGGCTTTGTAAGTCCGATGTCCGCTTTGGCTATCGGCGCGATTGCCGGTGTCTTCTGCTTCCTAATGGTCACGCACGTGAAAGCACGCTTTGGATATGACGATTCGCTCGACGCGTTTGGCGTGCATGGCGCAGGCGGCGCTATCGGCGCGCTGTTGACCGGTGTTTTTGCCAGCAGCGTTGTTAATCCAATTTTCAAAGACTCAAGCGGACGCGTACTGGCTTCTGGCGCGCTGGAAGGCAACAGACATCAGCTTGTAAACCAGGCTATCGGCGTAGCAATTGCCGCTGGGCTGGCAATTGTAGGCACGCTGGTGATTCTAAAAGTTGTCGACGTGTTCATTGGCTTACGCGTTCCAGAAGATCATGAGATCCAGGGCCTTGATGTTACGCAACACGGCGAAGAAGGCTATTCATGGGAGCATCCGGTTCCTGTACGCGTCGCCGCGTTCTCCCATGTCGAACAACATACGGTAGAGATGCGCCCCGAACTTGATCGGCAGCCTGTGATGGGGGATTGAAGCCACATCTATTCAGTTGTCAAAGATTCTTCTGAACTCTCCGCCTGAGCTAGGCCCTTTATTGCTATTTTTTCCAATCACCCGCTCATCAGATCACCCGATCACCGATGCTCCTATCCCCTTGCGGCTCCGGCCAACGCGGGCGATATCGCTATGAATGCCACGTCCATGATGCGGATTGCCTCATCCACATCGGCCTTGGAGATATTCAGCGGCGGCGAGGTACGGATCGCGTTGCCAAACAGTCCGCCTTTTCCTACCAGTAAGCCGCCTTTGCGGCAATGCTCCATGAATTGATTGGTAGCTTCCGGCGCAGGTTCTTTGGTTTTGCGATCTTTTACCAGCTCAATCGCCTGCATCAGGCCCATGCCGCGCACATCGCCAATGAGTTCGTGTTTATCTTTCAGCTCTTCCAGCTTGTCGCGATAATATTTACCGACTGTATCCGCGTTGTCCATGAGGCGGTCTTCTTCAATCAGGTCAATCGTCGCCTTGGCAGCAACAGAGGTCACGGGATTTCCGCCAAACGTAGAGATCTGCAATCCTTTGAAACTGGCAGCGATCTCCGGACGAGTTGCCGTCAGGCCAATTGGCGTGCCATTGGCCAAACTTTTTGCCGAAGTAATAATATCCGGCGTAACTTCCCAGTGTTCAATTCCGAACCAGCGCTTGCCAGTGCGTCCCCAGGCGGTCTGAACTTCGTCAGCGATGAAAAGTCCGCCATAGTCTTTAATGATCTTGAAAACGATCTTGAAATATTCTTTTGGCGGCGTAATGAAGCCGCCAACGCCCTGAATCGGCTCTGCCAGAAACGCGGCAATCTGCCCGGAGGTTGACGTCTGGATAACTGCTTCAACATCCTTCGCGCACGCTATCTCGCAACTGGGGTAGGTCTTGCCCAGTGGGCAGCGATAGCAATAGGCATTCATCGCATGCACAAATCCCGGGGCCGGTGCCGACAGTGACTTGCGCCAGGAATTCTGCCCTGCCGCCGACTGCGCCAATTGCGAGCGTCCGCTATAACCGTGCCGCAGCGCGACTATTTCATATCGACCGGTAAACGTCCGCGCCAGTTGTACGGCAGTTTCATTGGCTTCAGTGCCACTGTTAGTGAAAAAGCTCTGGCTTATTTCGCCCGGAGTAATCTGGGCAATCTTTTCCGCCAACGCTACCACTGCTTCATTCGGAAATACCGTTGAGGCGTGCTGCAGCTTATCAATCTGCGCCTTAATCTTGCCGGTCACGCGCGGGTTGGCGTGCCCCACAGAGATAGTGACAATCCCGCCAAAGAAATCCAGATACTTGTTGCCATCCACATCCCACAAATGCTGCATGCTGGCATGGTCTGTCACCAGCGGATCTGAGTAGTACAGCGAGATGGAAGGAAACAGATATTGCTTGTGCTTTTTAATGATCTCGTCTTTGGTCATGTCACACTCCGGCGATTTCCACCGGGAGATTGTATGCCTTTCAGCGGCAGCCTGCCCAAAAAACCAAGCTGCGTGCGAACAAGACAAAACCTGAATACCAATAAAACAAACTCTACTTCGTTCGTCCGCTTTCCGTCTTCAACTCTTCCGCCGCCGCTGCCTGTGCCGCCGCCAGCCGTGCTGTGAGCACGCGATACGGCGAGCAGGAAACATAGTTCAATCCGATTTTGTGGCAGAACTCTACCGAAGCCGGGTCGCCGCCATGTTCGCCGCAAATTCCGATCTTCAGCGTTGGGCGCGCTTTGCGTCCCTTCTTCACGCCCATCTCCATCAGCTCGCCCACACCCTGTTGATCGATTGTGGCAAATGGATCGCTCTTCAAAATGCCGCGCTCAATATAGGAAGGCAGGAATTTGCTGATGTCGTCGCGTGAGAAGCCGTAAGCAGTCTGCGTCAAATCATTGGTTCCGAAACTGAAGAACTCGGCGTCGCCGGCAATCTGGTCGGCCACTGTGCAAGCGCGCGGCAACTCAATCATGGTGCCGACAAGATACTCCACCTTGGAGCCCTTCTCTCTGAACACCTGATCGGCAATCTGGCGCACGATGGCGCCCTGGTTTTCCATCTCTTTCACCATGCCGACCAGAGGGATCATCACTTCCGGAAAAACTTTCACGCCAGCCTTAGCGACATTAACGGCTGCTTCAAAGATCGCTCTCACCTGCATCTCAGAAATTTCCGGATAGGTAATGCCCAGGCGGCATCCGCGATGGCCAAGCATCGGGTTCAACTCGTGCAACTCTTCCACGCGGCGCAGCAGCTCGTGCTTTTCCTTGATCTGCGGCGACTTGGGATCTTTAATCTCCAGTTGCGCAATCTCCACCATCAACTCTTCACGCCGAGGAAGGAACTCATGCAGCGGCGGATCGAGCAGGCGGATCGTAACCGGGAAGCCGTCCATGGCTTTAAAGACGCCTTCAAAATCTTCGCGCTGCATCGGCAGCAGTTTGGCCAGCGCGGCTTTACGATCAGCTTCCGTACGCGCCAGAATCATATTGCGCATGTGCCCAATACGATCTTCCGCAAAGAACATGTGTTCGGTACGGCAGAGACCAATGCCCTCCGCCCCAAAGCTGCGCGCCGCCACGGCATCACGCGGGATATCGGCATTCGCGCGCACACCCAGCTTGCGATGCGGCTCAGACCATTTGAGCAGCGTCTGCAAATCAGGATCGTCCGGCTTTGCCGGGACAGTTCCAAGCTGCCCCTTGATTACGCGCCCCGTCGTGCCATCCAGCGAAATCCAGTCGTTCTCTTTCAGCGTGAGCTTGCCCACGCGCATCTCTTTCTTCTTCTCATCCACTTCAATTTCGCCTGCTCCCACTACGCAGCACTTGCCCATGCCGCGCGTAACCACAGCAGCGTGGCTAGTCATGCCGCCGCGCGAAGTCAAAATGCCTACCGCGACTTCCATGCCATGAATATCTTCCGGCGTAGTTTCGCCGCGCACCAGGATCACCGGATTCTTCTTTGCTCCAGTACCGGCCGCAGTAACCGCGTCATTCGCCGTAAAAACGATCCGTCCCACAGCCGCGCCCGGCGATGCGGGCAATCCCTTGGCAATTACCTCTGCCGCGCCACCTTTCTCATCCAGCTTGGGAACCAGAAAGTCATACAGCTGGTTCGGCTCAACGCGGAAGATCGCCTCTTCCGGCTTGATCAATCCTTCATTCACCATATCCAGAGCCACGCGGACAGCGGCTCGCCCGGTGCGCTTGCCGTTGCGCGTCTGCAGCATGTAAAGGCGGCCATCCTGAATGGTGAACTCAAAATCCTGCATGTCGCGATAATGCTTTTCCAGCCGCGAAGTGATGTCACGAAGCTGGTCATAAACCTGAGGCATCAGCTTGTGCAGTTCGCTGATGTGGACCGGCGTACGAATTCCCGCCACCACGTCCTCGCCCTGTGCGTTCATCAGGAACTCGCCATAAAACTCTTTGTCGCCGTTCGCAGGATTGCGCGTGAAGCCCACGCCCGTACCGCTGGTCTCACCCAGATTGCCAAACACCATGGCCTGCACGTTCACGGCTGTTCCCAGATCGTCAGAGATGTTGTTGATGCGCCGATAGACTTTCGCGCGATCATTGTTCCATGAGCGGAAAACTGCATCGCGCGCGCCCGCAAGCTGCTTCAGCGGGTTCTGCGGAAAATCGTAGCCGGTATGCTGCTTCACTACTTTCTTGTATTCAGCGATGACTTCTTTCAGGTCGGCCGCGGTCAGCTCCGTATCCAGCTTTACGCCCTTCTTATGCTTTTGGCCATCAAAAACTTCTTCAAATGCAGACTTCTCAATATCCAGCACCACGTTGCCGTACATCTGAATCAGGCGGCGATAGGAATCGTAAGCAAACCGCTCATTGCCGCTCTTCTTCGCCAGCGCCTGCACGCTCTCGTCGTTCAGGCCCAAATTCAAGATCGTATCCATCATGCCCGGCATGGAAAACTTTGCGCCTGAGCGCACACTCACCAGCAGCGGATTCTCGCCCGCTCCCAGCTTCTGCTTCTGTAGCTCTTCCAGGCGGGCCAGCGCCGCAGCCGTCTGCTGCTCCAAGACAGCCGAGACTTTGCTGGTCTTCATATATTCGCGGCACGCCGCCGTCTGGATCGTGAATCCCGGAGGCACAGGCAATCCGGCATTAGTCATCTCCGCCAAGCCGGCGCCCTTCCCGCCCAGCTCGTCTTTCATTTTGCCGTTGCCTTCGGCATGGCCGCCGCCAAAGAAATACACATATTGGGTTCCCTGCTGGGGTTGCATCGCTGCCTTGGTCTCAGGTTTAGAAAGGGGTGTCACGCTCATGAGCTGGTCTCCATTAGATGAATGCTATGCTGCAAGGCCGGATTGGGCCGGTATGTAATCTATTATTTTACTAGCCGCTAACCCACGGTGCGAGTATCGCGTGTAAAGATTTGAAAAACGCTTGTCGCATCTCGCCTACACTTTGCTTATTGCGGCCACATCTACAAGCTTGTCCCAAAACAGAACCTAAAACACATGCGACACGCTATCCTGAGCCGGAGCCAAAAATTGTTGATTGCCTGTCGTAAACTTCTGTCGCAATGGAGAGGATCTGCTCCGTTCCGTTTCAGGACTACTGAAGTCTTCTTACTTGATTTTCGGACCGCCGGTTTCAATTCTCACTCTTTGGCAATTTTCGGCGATCTAAATTTTGCGATCTCGGCGATCCTGGCAATCCCTCAAAATCTCAAAATTTACTCAATAGTAAATAGCTCCCAGCCTCCCCTACCCCCTCCCCATTCATCCCAGTGATCCCAATTTGGCGTAGGTTTGGTCCCAATCTCCCGGACAACTGCCACCCCAGGCAATCATCGGCTTGTCTGAAGCGCATTTTTACTGATTGATAAATAGTTATCGTAGCCCAAAATTGCGGCTGAGTACAGCGCGAAATAGGACAGATGAACTTGTTTTCCTGGTGGATTACCATATTCCTATTCGGATTGGAAATTGCGCCAGCCCAGCAGGTCCTGTGTGCCCTCCCAAATTTTGCGAACAAGTTCTTCAGCGGGGTCCTTTCTTGCAAGACGCGCAGATTGTCCTGCCCAGGCCTGCATTCGCTGAACATCCCCTGATTTCTGAGCTTCGGCTCGCATGCCCGCCGTCAAGCCACGCTGAACCGGATACGGCGCAGGAGTAGGCGCGCCAGAAGCTGTGGCCGCTCGTACGTAGTTGGTAAAAAGACTTCGCCCGGCTCTACCGCTGAAAACCCTGCTTACAACCGTGTCCTCCGGCGCTGCTTTAGCAAGTGCATCCGCCCACGCTGGATTAAGCTTGGCTTCTGGACAGCGGAGAAATCCTGTCCCCACCTGGGCTGCGCTCGCCCCAAGCATAAACGCCGCAGCCACTCCGCGAGCGTCAGCGATTCCACCTGTGGCCACAACCGGAATTTTTACCGCATCAACGACAGCAGGAACTAAGGCCACCAATCCCACTTGTGCTCGCTCAGCTTCGTCAGCAGCAAAGCAACCACGGTGCCCGCCCGCTTCCATGCCCTGGACCACCACTACATCCGCACCGGCGCGTTCCGCTTCCACGGCTTCCGCAACAGTCGATACATTCGCAAACCAGGTAATTCTGCGTTGCTTTAGTTGCTTGACGAACTCGCTCGGATACAACCCCATAACCGAAGAGACAATTGGAGGCGCGGCCTCTAGAAACGCATCGCATTGAGCGGTGAAGTTTGGTGGAGTTGCATCTCCCGCATCTTCACTCACCTGTGGTCCCCATTGGCTCAGAAATTCGCGGACTCGCCGCTCCCGCTCTCCATCGCGTTCTGCTGGGGGATCCGGAATCCATAGATTCAGTTGAAACAAACCAGAGCTGCCCCGCCGGAATTCATCCACCCATGCCAATATTTCATTGGGTTGCATCAGCAGGGCTCCGCATGCGCCCATCCCACCGCCATTCGCTACCGCAATGGAGAGTGAGGGGGGACAAGCTCCCGCCATGGGCGCCAATAATATGGGCAGTTGTAAGCCAAACCGTTCACAGAACTCTCTAACGCGTTTGCGTATAGCATTCATGCGAGACCCCCGTTTGCATGTTAATCCACTACGCTCTTGCTCCGTTTCCTTTGCTTTGAAAATGAGATCAATGCTGGCAGCACTAATCTCCTGTGACAGATGTCTGTGCCCGCTCCCACGACACGCCATCCTGAACCGGAGCATGTGTAACAATTTCCTGATTCAAATGCCGCTGACGCGAACGGTGAAGGATCGGCGCCGCTGCTCTTCGGGGCTCAATACAGTCCTCCCAAGTTTCAAAGATTTACTCTTCGTCATAACCTCGGAAAAACTTGCGACGATCGAGAGCTCCTGCACCAACGTCTACAGCAACCAAGACGATTGCGCGTGATGAACATGCCATCAAGTAACTACAAGAAAGCTAAGACTAGAATAATCAAGTCCCGCAACGCGGGACGGCTGAGAATAGCCCGGCCACGTTTCCGAAGCGCACTTGTGCGCTGAGGAATAAGTGCCGGGAAAACGGAAAGAAAGAAATCAATTCCACACGCCGTAGGCCAGCGCGCAGCGCCAGCGGAGCGCTAAAAACAGCATCCGTCACGTCATTTCACTTCAGGAGCCAGTGCGGACAGATCAGCAATCGTATTGAACTCGTCGAAGAAATAATTAAGTAGCCCGAGTCGCCTAGCTCGGACCGTCGGATCTTCCACCATCACCATCACCGAATCAAAAAATTCATCCACCGGTTCTTTGACTTTGGCCAATTCTCGAAATGCTTCCAGATATTTGTGTTCCTGTTTCAAGGGCAAATATGAACTTTGCAGGCGACGCAGTTCACTCCACAGTGCCGTTTCCTCTTTCGAGCTGAATTCGGACTCCGGCGGTAACCAAGGGATTGCATAGCCCTTCTCTTTTGCTTGACGGATGATGTTTTTCGTTCTTTTGAAAGCAATAAAAAGTGGCATAAAATCGGCAGAACTACGGATCTGGGAAATGGCCTCACATCTTTTTACAACATCTACTATGTCACTGTAGCTAATTTCTAGAACAGCATTTACGGTGTCATAGGTAAATCCGAGACTTTCACGGAGATAAAAATCGATTCTCTCCCTAAAAAACTGATATATTTCATGCACTATCGCACCTGGATGCTCAGGTACGTTTATCTTCTCGCCTGTCTTCCTACTTCCAATCGTGATTTGTGAAGGTGGTTTGAACTTGGATTGTGCCTCAGTGCCCTCAAAACCCCCTGCAGCCGCATTAACCATGTTCCCGATGTCAATGGGCAGCTTGTGCTCCGAGATTATTTTCACGATGCCATTCGCTTGCCGACGCAGCGCAAATGGATCCTTCGATCCTGAAGGAACCAGCCCCAACGCAAACATTCCCGCGATCGAATCCGCTTTATCAGCAATCGAGAGCACCGCACCCTCTAGCGTTCGCGGCGGAGAGTCCTCCGTTGACTCCGGCTTGTATTGGTCGTAAATGGCATCTGCCACTGCTCGCGGCAGACCTTGGGCCTTGGCATACAGACCGCCAATAATCCCCTGCAACTCGGTAAATTCCTTGACCAGCTCAGCAGTAAGATCAGTCTTTGCCAGTTGCGCAGCTTGCTGGACTGCATTGGAATCGACTTTCAGGCCGCTCTTGTTCAATACGGCACAAAGATGGCCCGCCAATTTGCCGACTCGCTCCGCTTTCTCTGCATAGCTTCCCAAATCTTTCTGGAAAGTCACAGCCTTTAACATTTCCACGCGATTCACGAGCGGCGTTTTCTGGTCTGTGTCCCAGAAAAATCTTGCATCATTAAACCTTGCTCGCAACACGCGCTCATTGCCGTGGCGGATCAACCCATCAGGATCGCCATCGGTATTCAGCACGGCCAGAAAATGCGGCGCTAACTTGCCATTCGCGTCTTCCACGGCAAAATACTTCTGGTGGTCGCGCATCACCGTGACCAGCACTTCTTCGGGCAGCGACAGATACTGCTGATCAAAGCTGCCCAGAATCGCCGCCGGCCACTCCGTCAGATTCACCACCGTCTTGAGCAGTTCGGCATCTTCGCGCCAGCGAGCGCCTGGAATAGTACGTGTGGCGGCATCGAGCGCCTTGCGAATCCTGTATTCACGCTCTCTCGAATCAACCACCACGTGAGCCGAGGCAAGCGTAGCTTCGTACTCCTTCGGCTGCGAAATCTGCGGCGCGCTGGAACTCAAAATTCGATGTCCATACGTCTGCTTGCCAGCCTTGGCTCCGCCGAACTCCATCGGCACAACCTGATCGCCCAAAATTGCCACCAGCCAGCGCACTGGACGAACAAAGCGCTCCGGCTTACCGGGACGCCAATACATGCTCTTCGGCCAATAGATCGCCGCAATCTCCTTGGGCACTGCCTCGGCCAGAATCTCCGCAGCTTGCCGGCCTTTGCGCGTGACCGTTGCCGCCAGATACTCGCCTTTGGGATTGGTGACTCGCTCCAGCTTTGCCACCTCAACCCCAACTTTTTTGGCGAAGGCCTCAGCCGCCGGCGTAGGCTTTCCGTCTTTGAATGCAACCTTGAGTGAAGGCCCCAGCACCTGTTCTGTGACATCCGGCTGATGCGTAGGGATATCTGAAACGCGGAACGCCAGACGGCGCGGTGTTGAATAAGAAGCAAACGCAGTCCAACTGCTCTCGTCCTGGACCGGCTTGCCCTCAGTCGCCTTCATCAGCGATTCGCGCCCCAGCAGCGCAGCCATCCGCCGCACCAGTTCGCTTCGCGCATCATCAATCATGCGCGCAGGAATTTCTTCTATGCCGATCTCCAGCAGAAAGTCGGGCATCAGGCCGCTCCTCCCTTCTGCTGTTTAGCTGCTTCCTGATTGTTGGCAGCGTTCTGCTGAGCGACATAAGCCTTCGCCAAGCCAACCGCCAACTGCCGTATGCGTGCAATCACGCCCACACGCTCCGTCACTGAAATAGCGCCACGTGCATCGAGCAAATTAAAAAGATGCGAACACTTCAGGCACAGCTCATATGCCCCCAGCAGCGGGAAGCGCTCTTTCTCTGCGACCGTCGCAGTCTTGCTGGCCGCCAGCGTAGTAAACCTATCGATCAGCGCCTGGCTCTCAGCTTCATACATCTCCAGGTGCTTCCAGGTTTTCTCAACGTTCGCGGTCTCAAAGTTATAAACCGAGAGCTGAAGCTCATCCTGAAAACGCACATCGCGATATTTCACCACCTCGCCCGACTTTGGGTCGCGCGCCCAGACGATGTCATAAATGCTGTCCACATCCTGCAAAAATGCCGCAATGCGCTCCAACCCGTAAGTCAGCTCGGCGCAGATAGGATCAAGATCGATGCCGCCGCACTGCTGGAAGTAGGTGAACTGCGTGATCTCCAACCCATCAAGCATTACCTGCCAGCCCACGCCCCAGGCACCCAGTGTTGGCGACTCCCAGTTATCTTCTTCGAACTTGATATCGTGCTTGCGTAGATCAATCCCCAGCGCCTCCAGAGATTGCAAATAAAGGCTCTGCACATCCCCAGGTGGAGGTTTAAGGATCACCTGCATCTGCATGTGTTTATAGAGGCGGTTTGGATTGTCGCCATAACGCCCATCCGCCGGTCGTCGCGAAGGCTGCACATAAGCAACTTTGTACGGCTTCGGCCCCAGCGCACGCAGAAAAGTCTCCGGCGACATCGTCCCCGCCCCAACCTCAATGTCATACGGCTGCTGCAGCACGCATCCTCGCTCCGCCCAAAACCTCTGCAAGCTGAGAATGATCTCTTGATATGTGGGAGCAGTGGGCATGGATTGGTGAAACTATTAATCTATCAGAAGAAGCACTCAGCAATCAGCAGTCAGCAATCAGCCAAACCAATTTCACTATGGCTTGGCCGGATTCAAACATTCCCGTCTTCTTTGCGTTCGTTGCGTCCTTTGCGGTTAGTTTCTTTGGCTGAATGCTGATTGCTGACTGCTGAGTGCTAGATCCTCTCCAGCATCGCTGCCGTCACCAGCTTCTTTTCTATGTGCCGCTCAATGCGCTGGGCCAGAAAGCGGCGAAGATCGGCGCCCCGCGCTCGCGGCCACGGATCGCCTTTCAACCGGTCAAGCGAAGCACGAAACATCTCTGCCGCCAGCGTGCGCGAATCCGACGAGATTTCCGTGCTGGCCAGGCGCTTGTCATCGGCGCAGAGCAAACCGTCGGCCAGCGGATGGAAATACGCCCGGCTGCCATTCAGTACCTCGCCGCACATCACGCAGGCGTTGAGGTCAGGCAGCAAGCCAATGAGACGGACAATCCAGAGATCGAAATAGGTCAGCGGCATCCAGATTGAGGCGGCCTGAAGATTTCGCACTACAGCAAGAGTCAGTCGGAAGATGTCATCGCTAGGTTCGCGATCAGGAAGAAGTTGGTCAATCACCTCTGCAACGTAGCTCAAGGCGACCACGCGCGGGTAGGTCATCTCTGTGGTGAGCGGAGAAGAAATAATGTCGCAGGAATCCAGGCGCACCAGCTCCTGCTTTTCTTTTTCCTCCCAGTGCGCGGTTACGTGGGTAAGCGGCTCCAGAGCGCCGCCGAACCGTCGCTTGGATTTCTTGGCTGCCTTGGCCACACCCCGAACCTTGCCTTCTGCGCGCGTGAAGAAAGTAACCAGGAGGTCCGCTTCGTGAAACGGATAGGTGCGCAGAATCAGGGCTTCAGATTGATGTGGCATCTTTGTTTCTGTCGCTCCGCTCCAAACCGCTCAGCGTTGTTCTGGCGCTGAGCATATTTCGGCTCCTGGCTACAGGGGGCTCGGCGCGCAAGCCGGCCTCGCCCCTCATTTTCCCTCAAACAAAAACGCGCAGCCATTCCGGCTGCGCGTTCAAACACTCTGTAATGGCCCTCAGCGGCCAAAATACTTGGCATTCTTTTCCGCGTAGGCTTTCCACTTTTCCGGCAGATCGTCCAGAGCAAAAATCGCCGAAACCGGGCACACCGGCACGCAAGCACCACAATCAATACACTCTACCGGATCGATAAACAACATGTCAGTGCCTTCAAACTGCGGCTCGTCCTTCTTAGGATGGATGCAGTCCACCGGGCATGCATCCACACAGGCTGCGTCTTTGGTCCCGATGCAAGGCTCTGCAATCACATATGCCATAACCGTTTAACTCTCCATAATAATTAAGCTGATTCAGCTAGTTGGATAACTCTTAATTTTAGCAGCTATTGTGAACTGCGCAAATCTTTCCACTCAAACGCGATGGAATGACGGCGAACCGCCAGAGCTGGCTTGAGCGGAGTACAGCAATCTGCAAAAATCGCAGCAGTACCGATTCGGGAATGTCAACGATCACTTTATACCGTCCAGTGGGACAGGCAGAATTGGATTTAATTGCCGCGTCCGGCTACAAGTTTTTCCCGCCGCGACTGCCGGAGCAGCCTATCTTCTACCCTGTTCCGACGCGCGAGTACGCCGAACAAATCGCGCGCGACTGGAACACGCAGGACGAGCGCTCCGGCCACGTTGGCTACGTAACCGAGTTCGATGTGGATGCAGAATATCTAGCCCGTTTTGAAATTAAAAAGGTCGGCAGCAAGGAACACCTGGAGTACTGGATTCCGGCAGATGAACTGGAGGAATTCAATCGCCACATCCATGGCCTCATTCGAGTGATCAATAAATTTTATGGAAAGTGAAGCCGTGCGCGGTTGCGCGAGTGCTGAGCCAGCGTGCCCACATTTTCCCCTAGTATTCCAAAACGGGAAAAATCTTGAATGAGCACTGCAATAATCTGATGTCTCAAGCTCAAGGAGATTGCTAGAATCCAGCGCAGGAGCCGATTTTCGGCTGCCTTCAGAGCCGAAACGCCTGGTTCCCTTGAAAGGAGATCCCGCATGTTTTCCCGTTCGATTCTGAAGATTTCTCTTTGTATCACCATTCTCTTGATGACTGTTGCGACAGCATCAGCGATCGCTCCTGCTGATCAAGCAACAGGAAACTCCGCGCAAGCCTTACACAGTTACCTGATGCCGGACCTTTCGCTGAAGAGCGCTTTTTCCGTGCCGATAACCTTAAAATTTGGGTCCCCAAAATTCAAAGGCTCCTGCCGATGCGCCTGCGCCATCAACGACTGCAATACGGACGCAGACTGCGGCCCTGGCGGAGTCTGTGAGCAGGCCCCCAGTTGCTGCCTCAATCCTATGGCAGTGAAATGGTTCCAGAACTCGGGCCAGACATCCCGCAAAACAGAGCTGCCCGCATTCAAGGCAAGCTGCAAGTAAGAAAAAAGTGTTTCCTGAATGAGAAGCTTCGATTCAGGGTGCTCAAGAATCTTCCCGCAAGACCGTGCTGCCCGCTTTCGTAGCGAAATGCGAATAGATTGATCCCGTCTTGCTCCGGCGGAACTTCCGCCGGAGTTTTACATTACGCTTTCAGGGAATCCATCTGCGCGATGTACCTCTTGCTGTCGAACTTCTTTGACGTGCTGTTGAACGACATATACCGAATCTTGCCGAAGACAGGACGCTCAAACCATGGCCGGTCATGCTTGCCCACAATCGCCCAGGCGATTCCGGCGTAGCCGTTGGGATCGCGGCCATCCAATTCGTATTTGTCGTTCAGGTACACGGCAGTCTGGTAGGCGCGTGCTGGCGTCTTGCTCCACTCCAAAATTTTCTTTGCCCAGTACATGCGCATGTAGTTATGCATGAAGCCGGTCACCATCATCTGTCGCTGGGAGGCGTTCCACAGCGGATCATGGGTTTGGGCATTCTCAAGCTGATGTTCGCTGTAGATCTTTCGTGGATCACCGGCGTGCTCCGCCAGGCTCTGGTGCGCCCAGGGGGCTGCAGATTCAAAATTGTCATAGTCAGGATTGAAACGGACAAAATTCACCGCCAGCTCCCGCCGGACAATCAACTGCTCCAGAAAAGCCTCTTTGGCTGCTTTAGTCGCCTCGGCTTGCTGGATCGCCAGCGCCACTGTATGCGGCCCGATATGTCCGAAATGCAGGTAAGCCGAAAGATGGCTGGTCGCGTCCAGCTCAGGCTTGTTTCGATCAACCACGTAATGCGCCAGTCCAAACTTAATGAAATGCTTTAACTTTTTTAAAGCTTCTCTCGTTCCTCCGACAACTGCTTCCACGGGCGGAACAGAGCGGTCCAGCTCCCATCCAGAAGTAATGTCTGCATCAGGCGGTAGCGATTCCAAGCCTCGTGGAGCTTTCCATTCAAACTTAGCTTGGGTATTCCCCACTGGCTTTAGAAACTCGGGCAGCAGCCGGCGAATCACAGGCCTCGCCGTATAAGCCCCGTACTGCTCCTTAGCAAGTAATTTAGAAGGAACAATCACGTCTGAATCTACGGTCCAAAAAGGCACGCGAATTTTGCCGGCGACAATCTGACGCCAGTGTTCCGGTTCGCGCATGGGATTCTCGTCTCCCACCACCAGCGCCGCAGCAACTTCCTGGCAAAATTTAAGCAGATGGTGATCCGGATATCGCCGCAGCACAAAACCGATGCCACGCTTCTCCAAGCCGGCAGCAATGTCTGGTATTCCCTGATTTAAAAAACGATAGTGCCGCAGGTTGGCATGAGGATAGAACGGTACCGGAGCAAAAAAGACGACGCAGGGCTTGCCAAGCAGGTTCGCAGCGTTCACTGCAACTTCCAATGCAGGATTATCCAGTGCCCGCTGCGAGCGTTGCATCCAGTAAACAACGCATCGCCCGTGAACCGGTAAACCGGAACAACGGGCGATGGTTCGTGGATCGCTCAAGAAAGACGCCAGATCAAGCATTCGTTTAACTCATATCACGTCCGCGTCTACTTGTGCTTCGGGCTAAGACAATCAGTGGTAATGTCCTGTGACCGTAGGACACTACCAGGATATCTGTAAGCTTTAGCCGAGATGGATATTATTTAACACGGCCTGTCGCTACGCCGCTCTGCCGGTCTTTCTCCGCGACTGGCTCCTTTGCAGCCCATTCTCTTCCTCTTCTTCTTCCATTCCGGATTGCTCAGGCTTGATCTTCTTGGAAAAGCCCTGCATCTTCTTAAGCGTCTGCTGCTCTTCTTTCAGGTTTTGTTGCAGCAGCTTCACCGCCTTGTTGTGCCCCATGTCGCGGGCCAGGTTGATCAGAGACTCATAGGCATTGATCTCATAGCTCTCCACCTTGGAAGCTGCGCCAATGCTGAAGACGTCCAGAATGTCCTCTGCAGGCTCTTCTTCACTCTTAAAAGTTTCCAGCTCTTCCAGCAGTCCCTTGAGCCCCTTGCATTCAGTCTCTTCCGGTTGCTCACCCAGTTGCTCAAAGACCTGCTCCAACCGCTGCACCTGTTTTTCAGTTTGTGCCTGGTGCGAGGCAAAAGCCTTCTGCAACTGCGGATTTGAGGCTTCTTCGGCCTGCTCTCCCAGAGCGTCCACTAGCTTCCGCTCGGCATCAAGCATGTCCGCGAGTTCGTGTAAAAAGAGTTCGTGCGCTGTTTGCATGTTTAAGTCCTCCCCGTTTTGTTCTTCAATTTATGATTGCAGGAATCGTCGTCGGGCTGCCCTTAGCTCATAGGAAGTCGCGCTGCTCTGCCTGTTGCTTAATTGATTCGGCCTCGGATTTTTCGCGGAACTCAGCTCACATCACGCCTTGTAGCAACTGTGGCGGTGGGCGGTATGATAGAAGCCAAAGTGAGCAATCAAACCATCCGCGCCCTGGCCGTCGATATTGACGGCACGCTGACAGATCCCAGCTTTCAGGTATCCGTACGCAACCTTGAGGCGTTGCGGGCAGCGCATCAGGCCGGCGTGCAGATCATTCTGGCCACAGGACGCCGCCATGACTATGCCGCGCCAGTCGCGCACGAGATTGGCGTGCCGGTGCTGCTGATCAGCTCAAACGGCGCTCTGATTCGGTCGAGTGAAGAAGAAACTCTCTTCAAGGAATATCTTCCCTCTGAGACTGCGCGCAGGCTGATCCGCCACATGGATGAGTATCGCTCCCACGCCGTACTTACCTTTGACCGCCCTATCAACGTTCCCGGCAACAACTCTCTTGTGTTGGAAAGCGCAGACGAGCTGAACCATACGGTCTCCCGCTGGCTGGAGATCAACCGGCCTTACATCAAGTTTGTCTCGCCGCTGGAAGACGCGCTCACGGAAGACCCTTTGCAGGCCATGTATTGCGGACGTTTGGCGAAGATGGCGGAAATTGAGCGCACGCTTCTGCAGGCCAGTTTTCTTGCCGAAATGACCGTCCTGAAGACCCAATATGACCACCGCGACCTGTGCATTCTGGACATCCTGACCCAGGGATGTTCCAAAGGTCACGCCCTGCGCCACTGGGCGGAAAGCCAGGGGATTGACCGGAGCCAGATTATGGCCATCGGTGACAATTACAATGACCGGGAAATGCTTGAATTTGCAGGGCTTCCCGTAATCATGGGAAATGCATCTCAAGAACTGAAACAGAATGGCTGGAAAGTGACCGGCAGCAACTCTGAAAATGGCGTGGCCCAGGCCCTGGAAGAGGTTTTAGGACTGGCTTTCAAGGGCTAAATGGGCGAAAATAATTGTCTTGCTAAGGATGCGATTTTTAAGGCCAATCACGATCTGTGCTGTACTGGCTCTGGCCCAGCTTGCCGCTTTTGGGGCGGAAGTGGCCGTGTTGCGCAACGGCTTTTCCATTCGGTTTGAGCACAAGGAACAGAACGGTGACACCACGCGACTGTACACCAGTTCCGGTTACATGGATATTGCCAGCAACCAGATTGCTTCCTATGAAACTGAGGAAGCGCCGATAGCGCCGCAACCTCAGCCAGTAGCATCGCAGCCTCAGCCGGTAGCTCCGCAGCCTCAGCCGGTAGCTCCGCAGCCTCAACCTGCCGCTCCGACCGTAGCTGCACCAAATTCAGCTACCGTACCAGCCGTAGCCGTACAGAATCCAGCACCTGCCCTGACTCCAGCACAAGTCTCGGCGACCAGCCAAACAATCCCAGCCAAACTGACAAGCGTTAATCTTGACGCGGTAGTGCGTGAAGCCAGCAGCAAGAACCGGCTCGATCCTGACTTTGTGAATAGCGTAATTAAAGCTGAGAGCGACTTTAAGGTTCACGCGGTTTCAAAAAAGGGCGCACAGGGTCTCATGCAGTTGATGCCCGGTACAGCCGCGCAGCTTGGCGTAGCTGATTCGTTTGATCCCAAAGCCAATGTAGAAGCAGGCACAGCCTACCTGAGCACGCTGCTGGACCTGTACCATGACGATCCCATTAAAGCGCTTGCTGCCTACAATGCCGGCGCATATCGGGTAAAGCAGTACAACGGCGTTCCTCCTTACCGTGAAACGCGCGCCTATATCGCCAAAATAGTTCGTGACTACAATGCCAAGAAGCGGGCGCAAATGAAAGCTGCAGCCACCGCCACTGCCAAAGCTGGCAAAACTGCCACAACACCGGCAAAGAGCATAACTTCCAAGCCGCTCAAAAAAACCAAGCCACAACAAGCGGAAGTCTCCAAGCCAGCCAATCCGGCATAGCCACAAAGCACCTTAAAGTGATAGAACAATAGGTCGCGTCCTGCGGGCAGGGCGCTTTTTTTGCAACCGCCCACTGGCCTTACCCATGAACAAAAAACGATTTCTGATCACCGCGCTGGTGCTGCTTGTATTGAGCGCGCTGGTGTATCTGCAGGTAAGGACATGGAAAAAGTTCGACTGGCATCGCTTCTGGGCCGCCACCCACAATACGAATAAGCTCTATCTGGCAGCGGGTGTGGCGCTGGTCTATTTTGACTACGTTTTGCGCGCGGTGCGCTGGAAGATTCTGCTGCGTCCGGTCTGCGAAGCCAGAAGCGCTGATCTAGTAGCGCCCACCATGATTGGTTTCGCCGGATTGGCGCTGCTGGGAAGGCCGGGAGAGTTCATCCGCCCATACCTGATCTCTCGCAAGCTGAACTTGAGCATGTCATCGCAAGTTGCGGTGTGGACCGTTGAGAGGATCTTTGACACGGGCGCGTTCGCGCTGATCATGGCGGTAAATATTCTGTGGTCAAGAGATGAGCTGCGGCAGCTTCCCGGCTTTGCTCATGGGCCTGCGCGGACATTTTTGGGCCATTCATATACTTCGTTTACGATTTTTGAATTTTTTGCTGTGGGATTGCTCGTGGGTGTCGGCTTTGCGGCGTGGGTTGCGTTCAAGGTGCGTAAAAATCCCTCTGCTGCGGCCCGTGTCTTTGTGAGAATATTCGGGGTGATTTCGCCAAAACTAGGCCAGGCTGTGGGCAAGCGCGTGCACGCATTTGGCGAGGGCCTGAACACAGTGAAAGACCTGACTTCATTTCTTCAGCTCAGTGGCCTTTCTATATTCATCTGGCTTGTCATTGGCTTTGCTTACATGACCGTAACCCACGCCTATGCCATCCATCGCCTCTCCAACATGACGCTTTCCAGCGTCTTCCTGCTTACGGCAGCCAGCGTTGTGGGCGGCGTGCTGCAACTGCCGGTAGTCGGCGGCGGATCACAACTGGCTACGATAGGAATGCTCCGCGGAGTCTTCAATCTTTCGCCTGAGCTGGCCACCAGTTGCGGCATCATGCTCTGGTTGGTGACGTTTATGTCTTGCTCTCCGGCAGGATTGGCGCTGGCGCATTCAGAACATGTATCGCTCACCCGGATTGAAGAAGAAAGCCTGGAGGAAGAGCAGAAAGCGCTGGACAAGGAAATGCCGGATCGCGATGGCGAGTGATCGGGACATCAAGGCATCGGGACATCAGACAATACTCAATAGAAACGCACATTTACTTCCTGGCGATTTAAATCCCCGCCAATCCGCGTTCATCCGCGGTAAGATTTTTTGCTTTCCCGATTTCCCGATGACCGGATGTCCCGATGTCCAGATGCCCACTGCCTGTTACAATCGAGTTAATACAACCCTTTTGAAAGTTCCGGTTAAGAAACGATGAAATGTCCGTTTTGCGGGTTCGAAAATGACAAAGTTGTGGACTCGCGTGAAAGCAAAGAAGGTGAATCTATTCGCCGGCGGCGCGAGTGCATGAAGTGCGAGAAGCGCTTCACCACGTACGAGCGCATTGACGAAATCCCTTACATGGTGGTCAAGAAAGACGGCCGGCGGGAAAAGTTTGAGCGGCAAAAGGTCTTGTCAGGATTGCTACGGGCGTGCGAAAAGCGGCCCATCTCCATGGGCAAGATGGAGCAGATCGTCAATGAAGTGGAGCAATATGTGATCGATTCGCCTGAGCGCGAGCGCACGGCCAGCGAACTGGGCGAGCAGATCATGAACAGCCTGAAGCAGATCGACAAGGTGGCTTATATCCGATTTGCCTCGGTTTATCGCGACTTTAAAGACGTGGGTGAGTTCCACTCCGAGCTTGAGCAACTGCTCAATCCCAAAGATGACAAGCCAAAGCCGGCAAAAGCTAAAACCAGCGCCAAGTGAACAGGAGCTATGACACACAAAGTAACGTTGATTCCGGGTGACGGAATTGGGCCAGAGGTAACGCGGGCGGCAACGCGGATCGTGGAAGCTTCCGGCGTCAAGATTGAATGGGAGTCATTTGCCGCAGGGGCAGAGGCGTTTGCAAAGTATGGCGAATACATCCCCAAAGAGCTTATCCAGTCGATTGAGCGAACCGGAATTGGGCTAAAAGGGCCGGTCACCACGCCAATCGGCGGCGGATTTTCCAGCATCAACGTTGCGCTACGTAAAAAATTTGAGCTTTACGCCAACTTCCGTCCTATCAGGAACCTCCCTTCCCTGCCTACTCGATATCCGAGCGTTGACTTGGCCATTGTGCGTGAAAACACTGAAGGCCAGTATTCCGGCATTGAGCATGAAGTTATACCAGGCGTGGTGGAGTCGCTGAAGATCATCACGGAGAAAGCTTCCACGCGCATCGCCCGTTTTGCCTTTGAGTATGCGCGACGCGAAAACCGCAAGCGCATTCACGCCATTCACAAAGCCAACATCATGAAGATGAGTGACGGCCTCTTCCTGCGCTGCTGCCGTGAAGTTGCTAAAGAATATCCAGAGATTCCCTACGCCGAGCACATCATCGACAACACATGCATGCAGTTGGTGATGAATCCTTATCAATACGATGTGCTGGTCATGGAAAATCTTTACGGCGACATCATCTCTGATCTTTGTGCGGCGTTTGTCGGCGGGTTGGGACTGGTGCCGGGAGCAAACATCGGCAAAGGCTGTGCGATCTTTGAGGCGGTGCATGGCTCGGCGCCGGACATAGCCGGAAAAGATTTGGCCAATCCCACAGCAATACTGCAATCGGCTGTGCTCATGCTGCGCCATATCGGCGAGACCGAGGCGGCCAACAAAGTACACGCTGCACTGGAAAAGACCTATAAAGAAAAGCTGCACCTTACGCGCGATGTAGGAGGTACGGCCAGCACCACTGAATTTGCTGACACGGTAATCGCAAACATGCAAAACGTGGCTGTGGCGACCGGCCACTGAGCAGCTAAAAGATAAATCAAATCACGGATAACACTGATGACACTGATATGTAAGGATCAGAAGACTGCTAAAACCACAAAGACTCCCAAAGCATTCCAGAATTTCCAACTTTCAAATCAGTGTAAATCTGTGTCATCTGTGTTCATCAGTGGTAAGGTTTGTGCCCTGATTTGCGTTGCTGCGGCGCTTATTTTGATTGCGGGCTGCAGCAAATCGCAACCTGCTTCTGAACAGTCTTCTGCAGCGCCCAAGGCTGCAACCATCAATATCGACCCATCCACCGCTGGCAGCATAAGCGGCGTTGTGAGCTTCAAAGGCGCGCCACCCAAGCTCAAGCCGCTCGACATGACGCAGGACCCGGGCTGTCCTTCATCGCCACAGCCGTCAGACGCGGTTGTAGTAAGCAGCGGCAAGCTGGCCAACGTTTTTGTCTATGTGAAAGAAGGCCTGCCGCAGGGCACGTTCGCTGTTCCCAATGATCCTGTCGTGCTCGACCAGAAGGGCTGCCGTTACAACCCGCACATGATGGGCATCATGGCCGGGCAACAATTGAAGGTCCTCAACACTGACACAGCAAACCACAACATCCATGACATGCCGCAGAATAACCCGGCGTGGAACGAGTCGCAGTCGCCCACAGACAAGCCGATCTTCAAAACCTTTGCCACTCCGGAGATGATGATCCCCATTCAGTGCAACCAGCACCCGTGGATGCGGGCTTACATCAACGTAATGTCGCATCCGTACTTTGCCGTGAGCGCCGCCGATGGCAGTTTCACGATCAAGAACTTGCCTCCAGGTGACTACACGCTGGCCGCTGTGCATGAGAAGTTTGGCGAGCAGACAATGCATGTGAAGGTGAGCCAAAAAATGGATACAGATGCGCGGTTTACATTTGCGGCACAGTAGGCTCTCTTTCTAACATCCCGAGCAAGCCCTGGCGTTGCGCCTTACCTTTTGTGCACGGGGGTGGGCGAAGCGAGGGATCCATATTGCCTTAATCCAGGCATCGGATCATCAGATAGACTCGGCAACATCGCACAAAATTCGGGCGCACACAGAATCGTGGTGATATGGATCTCTCGCTTCGCTCGAGATTGCAGAAGAGGGCCTTAAGTATTACCGAAGAAGTTTCGCTCATCCCGAAATCAACCAGATGCTAAAATAGTTGGTTTCCCCATGGAGTTGTTCTGATTTCATCTACGTATAACGCCGCTCTTCACCGTTTTACCGTTTTTGTTGCCGTTTTGGCGTTTCTGTTGATCGTCGCCGGCGGTCTGGTTACCAGCAATAATGCCGGGCTGGCGGTTCCCGATTGGCCCACCAGTTTTGGCCACCTGTTCAAGATCCCCAAAATGATTGGGGGAGTAAAGTTTGAGCATGGGCACCGCATGATTGCGGAGACCATTGGGCTCCTGACCATCATTTGTGCGGTTTGGACCTGGATGGTGGACAAGCGCCGGTGGATGCGGCTGCTGACCATTGGAGCGGTGCTGGGAGTAATCGTTCAGGGAGTGATTGGCGGAATCGGGGTAATTCTTCTGCTGCCGCCATGGATGTCCGGGCTGCACGGTACTTTTGGGCAGACTATGTTTGTGGCGTTGGGTGCAATCGCGGTATTCACTAGCCGCAGTTGGATGGAAGAGCCGCAGGAAAAAATCTCGCGCAAAGACATCCGGCCTTTGCTGCGCCATTGCTGGATGCTGATTGGCTTTCTGTATGTGCAACTCATTCTTGGAGCGGCATTCAGGCATGTGTGGACCAAATGGGGGCCAAATGGCTCTAATCATTGGTCCATAACAAAGATCATCCACACCTTTCTTTATCCTCACATCATCAATGCTCTGCTGGTGAGCGTGTTGATTCTCTATGTAAGCCTGCGAACGCTGACTAAACACTCAAGCATTCCGCAGTTGAAACGTCCGGCTTTGGCGCTTCTTCTGCTGCTCATCGTCCAGTTGCTGCTGGGCGTGAACGCTTACGTGGTGCGTGTAATACAGGGTGTAAATGAATCTCAGCCAACCATGTCATTGGTTGTGGTGACAGTAACGCACCTGGCTGTGGGCGCGCTGATTCTGTTGCTGACGGCTGTGCTCACGATTCAGGCTTATCGCCATACCGGAGATGCCGCCAGGGTAATTCCCTTTGACCGTGGACGTGAGGTGGCTACCGCATGAGCAGCACTGCACAGCAAATCGTGGATCGCAAGGCTGAAGCGCCCGCGCCTCCGGTGGTGCTGAAAAAGCAGTCGCTCCTGGGCGACTACCTGCAGCTCTTTAAAGTCCGCGTTACTGCTTTGATTGTAGTGACTGCATGGACCGGCTTTTACATGGGTGCAGCAAAGACCGGCGTCTCTTCGCTTAGCTGGACTCTTCTGTACGCGCTGGTAGGAATCGGCGTGACCTGCGCCGGATCGGCGGCCTTGAATGAAGTGCTGGAGCACAAAATTGATGCGCTGATGCGTCGAACGCGCAACCGTCCGTTGCCAGCCGGGCGCATGAGCCTTGCCACCGGACTAACAGCAGGAATCCTGGCGACGGTGGCCGGTTCGGTATTCCTTGCCCTTACCACTAACGTGCTTACTGGCGTTCTGGCGTTCGCTACGGCGGTAATTTATCTAGCGCTTTACACTCCGCTCAAAAGAATTTCTCCTATCTCCACTTTCGTCGGCGCGTTTCCTGGCGCAATGCCGCCATTGCTGGGGTGGACAGCCATTCGCGGCAAGTTGGAAGTGGAAGGCGTGTTTCTCTTCCTGATCGTTTTCTTCTGGCAATTTCCACATTTTCAGGCTATTGCATGGATGTACCGCGATGATTACGAAGCTGCAGGAATCAAGATGTTGCCTGTGGTGGATAAGGCAGGCCATAGTGTAATCCGGCAGATGCTTGCCTATTGTTCCACTCTAGTTTCAGTAAGCCTTGTGCCTGCATTGCTGGGCATGACCGGCAAAGTTTATGCAGTAGGAGCGCTGGTTCTGGGGCTGGCTTTTCTATGGTTTGTGCTGCGCCTGGCCAGAACCAAGCTGCCAACGACATCGCCTGAATCGCGGAAATTTGCGCGGCAGTTACTGCAGGCCAGCGTGCTCTATCTGCCTTTTCTGTTTGCTTTGATGATGGTGAACGTGGTGCACCCGTAGTATGGCAACGGCCCTGGAAAACCGCTCAACGTTAGACTCCCGCCAGCAAGCTTCTGCTGTGATTCGTGTTGAAGATATCCGCCATAGTTATGGCGATCGAGCAGCGCTCAAAGGCATCTCTTTCGACGTGCGCTCAGGCGAGATCTTTGGGCTGCTGGGGCCGAACGGCAGCGGCAAGACCACATTGTTCAGGATCCTCTCCACGCTGATGCTGCCAACCGGCGGCCATGCCGTGATTGGCGGCTTTGACGCGGCAAAACAACCTGACCAGGTTCGACGGCACATTGGCGTGGTCTTTCAGGCGCAGAGTACAGATATCAAGCTAACAGCAGCTGAAAACCTGTGGCATCAAGGCCATCTCTATGGTTTGCGTGGAGCAGCCCTAAAGACGCGCATCCAGGAGATGCTGGAGCGTGTGGCCCTGGCAGACCGCGCGAAAGATCGCGTAGAAACGTTTTCCGGTGGAATGCAGCGCCGCGTGGACTTGGCCAAAGGATTGATGCACAATCCGAGCGTTCTGCTTCTAGACGAGCCGACTACTGGCCTCGATCCCGGTGCGCGCCGCGATCTCTGGCTTTACCTTGACGAACTGCGCAAGCGGGAAAACGTCTCCATTATTGTTACCACGCACCTCATGGAAGAAGCCGAGCGTTGCGACCGCCTGGCTATTCTGAATCTGGGCGAAGTTGTGTGCCTGGGCACTCCGGCGGAGTTGCGCAGTCAGATTGGCGGCGACGTAGTGATACTTGACACCGCTGATCCTGATTCCCTGGCAGCCAGGATTCAGGAGCGATTCAAAGTTGCTGCAACCGTTCTTGAGGGCAAAGTCCGCATGGAAATTCGCGACGGGTTAAAGTTCGTAACCAGCCTGGCAGAAATTTTTCCCGGCGCAATTCAATCAGTTTCCATCAGCAAGCCAACGCTGGACGATGTCTTCATCAGCCGCACCGGCCATCGCTTCTGGATGCAGGCTGAAAAAGCCGAGGAGCACAAGTAATGTCCCAGGCCGCAATCACACCTGCAATTACACCCCGCGTCAATCCTCTGCTGCCGGCGTTTACGCTGTGGTGGCGGGAAGTTGTGCGCTTTTATCGCCAGCCAGCGCGAGTGGTGGGCGTGGTGCTCTCACCACTGCTCTTTTGGGTGGTGATCGGCGCAGGATTTGGCACATCATTGCAGAAGGGCGCCACTGGTACCGGCAATTTCTTGAATTATTTTTTCCCCGGCGCTCTGCTGATGATCGTCTTATTCACCTCAATCTTTACCATGATGTCAGTGATTGAGGACCGCAATGAAGGCTTTCTGCTTTCTGTAATGGTCGCGCCAGTCCACCGCTCAGGAATCGTTTTGGGGAAAGTGCTGGGTGGAACTACTCTGTCAGCGATCCAGGGCTTGTTGTTCCTGGTGTTTGCCCCGTTTATTGGCATCAAGTTTGGCTTGGAGCAATTTCTCATCGTCGCCCTGGTGACGTTTCTAGTAGCTTTTGCGCTGACTGCGCTGGGATTTGTGATTGCATGGGGGATGGAGTCCGCCCAGGGCTTTCACGCCATCATCAACTTGTTTCTGATTCCGCTCTGGATGCTTTCCGGCGCGCTCTTTCCCGTAAGCGGCGCTTCCGGCTGGATTAAATATTTGATGCGCGCGAATCCTCTCACTTACGGCATGGATGCGCTTCTGCTGACACTCTTCCCTAACGGTGCGCCGGCTACAACTTTGAGTTTGTGGCCTTCCATTGGAGTTTTGGCTGGATTTGCCGCTTTGGTGTTTCTGGCTGGATTCGTCATGGCAAATCGCAAGAGGACCGTTCCTGCGGCGTAGCCCATGCCAGACTACAGCATCTTCCCGGCTTTAAATGCCACACTGAACGGTGCCAGCGCGGTGCTGATCACCACTGGCCGCGTGTTGATTGGACGCAAACAGATTCGACTGCATCGCGCTTGCATGATTGCTGCCGTGGTGACTTCAAGCATTTTTCTGGTCTGCTATTTGTACTACCACGCGCATGTTGGCTCCGTGCATTTCCCCGGGCAAGGCTGGGCGCGCCGGTTCTATTTCACCATCCTGATCTCACACACAATTCTGGCGGCAGCAGTGGTGCCGCTGGTGTTACTGTCTCTTAATTATGGATTGCGGGCGCGATTTGACAAGCACCGGCGCATTGCGCGCTGGGCTTTTCCGGTCTGGCTTTACGTTTCAGTCACGGGCGTTATTGTCTATATAATGCTTTACCAAATTTATGGGGCTCACGCCTGATACAAATTTCGCGGCGATTTTGTAAATGTGAGGAAATAGCTTTAAGCAGTTCTGCCGTACTGGTATATTTACCAAAATCCGTTAAAGGAAAAATCTCTCCCATGGCAAAAAGCGTAAACAAAGTGATTCTTGTGGGGAATCTGGGAAAAGACCCTGAAGTCAAATACACTCCCAGCGGCGTGCCGGTGGCAAAATTCAGTCTGGCCACAAACGAGCGCTATAAAGACAAGGCCGGCGAATGGCAGGACAGAACAGAGTGGCACAACATAGTGGCCTGGCAGCGGCTGGCGGAGATTGTTGGCGAATACGTGAAAAAGGGATCAAAGATTTACATTGAGGGCCGGCTGCAGACCTCAAGCTGGGAAGACAAACAGAGCGGCGAAAAAAAATACCGGACAGAGATTGTGGCCAGCGATCTGGTGTTGCTGGGCGGGCGTGGTGAAAGCGGCGGTGGTGGTGACTTTGAGGGACGTTCATCGCGCGGCGCGTCGGCAGGAGCGTCATTTGATCAGCGTACGCCGCATGCAGAAGAGCATGCGCCGCATCCGGCGGAAATTACCGACGAAGACATTCCTTTCTAAACGAACCTGCCGCTCACACTCAAGCAGAAGATAGTGTGGGCGGCATTGCCTTCAAACGCCTCAAATTCTCTCATCGATGACTTTAACTGAACCCAAGAACGCATAGTCACCATTTCCTAAATGACGGGCTCATAGTGCATTGCCCATTAGTCCATCGTACAAATGTGCCGTTAAGTGTTAGCTGGAATGACAATTCTCGTCACTTTTCAGTATGTTAAGAGAGTTAATTCATCTTTACATTTGTTTACAAAATAACCCACAAGTCACATATGTATCAGCAACTTAAGAGGATACAAGCAGCTCAAGGATTGCAGTTGGCGCGCAACCTGCACTACTCCAGTCAAATTCGCTGTCAAATTAGCCCGAATAAGACAAGCAATTTAGCCAGCGGAGAATTCCAGATGGAGAGAAAGTTTGATGCGCAAACAAAAAGGATTTTCACTCATTGAGCTGCTGATCGTGGTAGCCATTATTCTGATCATCGCAGCCATCGCAATTCCCAACCTGCTCCGGTCGAAGATGTCGGCTAACGACTCTGCCGCTGCCAGCACTATCCGTACAATGAACACTTCACAGGTGACTTACGCCACCAATTATCCGACGTTCGGCTATGCCGACACGTTCACGAAGCTTGGTCCGCAAGTCGGCGCCGCGGCCTGCGATCAAACGCATGCCTGCCTGATCGACAACGTGCTTGCCAGCAGCGTTGCTGGTCCTTCACCCAAGAGCGGCTACAACTATTACATCGTTGGCCTGCCTCCGGTGGCGCCTTCACTCGTGGTTGGCGACTACGCGGTTTCCGCACACCCAATCAACCTGAACAGCACAGGAACCAACGCCTATTGCTCTACGGCTGACGCTGTGGTGCGCTCGATGAAGACCGCGATTCCTGCTCCGACGGGTGCGATTACACCTCCTGCCGGCGCGGAAACCATCGCGAACTGCCAGACGATCGCTTCTTACGGTCCAATCCAGTAAAGGTCAGTTTCAACTTTCGGCAAGTACCTGGGGGAGGGTATGAGCCAAAAAGGAAAGGACACGGCTACAAGCCGTGTCCTTTCTCTTATCCCTTAAGGTTAAGGTGCCTCGAATTGTCGTTGATTTTGACAAAAACTGTCATCCAGCAGCATTTTTATCAGGCAAAAAAAACCATCTTCAATTTCTGGTATATTTCTGTAAGACCCTCATTCATAAATGTTTTACCAGGCGACAGGGGCATCAAGGGCCAGGTTCGCTGCCGATTGGTAGGCAAGATGCACTAGTAAGTGCCGAGACATGCAGTCTGAGTCGGCTGAGATCATCAGTTCGGCCTGAGGAAACATTAGGAGATACCTAAATGCGCAAACAAAAAGGATTTTCACTCATTGAGCTGCTGATCGTGGTAGCCATTATTCTTATTATCGCGGCCATCGCGATTCCTAACCTGCTGCGGTCGAAGATGTCGGCTAACGACTCCGCCGCTGCCAGCACTATCCGTACAATGAACACTTCACAGGTGACTTACGCCACCAATTATCCGACGTTTGGCTATGCCGACACGTTCACGAAGCTTGGTCCGCAAGTCGGCGCCGCGGCCTGCGATAACACGCATGCCTGCCTGATCGACAACGTGCTTGCCAGCAGCGTTGCTGGTCCTTCACCCAAGAGCGGCTACAACTATTACATCGTTGGTCTGCCTCCGGTGGCGCCTTCAACTGTAGTTGGCGACTACGCGGTTTCCGCACAGCCGATCAACCTGAACAGCACTGGAACCAACGCTTATTGCTCTACGGCTGACGCAGTGGTTCGTTCCATGAAGACCGCGATTCCTGCTCCGACGGGTGCGATTACACCTCCTGCCGGCGCAGAAACCATCGCGAACTGCCAGACGATCACTTCTTACGGTCCAATTCAGTAACACTTTTTTCGGCAAGTACCTGGGGGAGGGTATGAGCCAAAAAGAAAGGACACGGCTACAAGCCGTGTCCTTTTCTTTTGCAAGAGAAAAGCACAATTTTATGCATTTATAAGCAACAATTTTTGTCATCGGCACCAATCCAGCGACCTAAAAATGCGCACTATATACAGTTAAGCTATTTAAAAACAGCAACTTAAATTACATTAGGCGGATTGGCGGTTTAAGTGCAATAACTCATAGCGGATTCGCGCGGGAATCCGGATCAAACGGGGACATTGAAGTGACCAGAGCTATGACGGACCAACAAAAAACAAAGGGCTTTTCACTTATTGAGTTGTTGATCGTTGTAGCGATCATCCTCATCATTGCCAGCATTGCCATTCCAAATCTGCTTCGCAGCAAGCAGTCCGCGAATGAAGCAGCAGCCGTCTCCGTGTTGCGCAACGTTCATAATGCCCAGGCAGTTTATATCGTCGAATACACCAGTTCAGTGGGCTATGCGAACTCGCTGATCAAGCTAGGTCCCGGCAACCCATGCACTAAATTGGCAGCATGTTTGACCGATCAACTGGTGGGCTGTGCAGCCGAACCCTGCCTTAAGAGCGGATACATGTTCTATATGAGTTCCACGTCGGGTGCAGAGCCCTTTGGCGATTACACGGCGACGGCAACGCCGGTCGCCTTTGATAAGAGCGGACACGACAATTTCTGCACCACCGAGGATGGCGTAATTCGCAGGCAAAAAACGCCTACGGCTTCTCTTGGCGGGCCTGAAATTCATTCAAATTGTGTGGACTTTACTCAATATATACCTCTGGGCGGGTAGGCTTTCTGCCTGATTGCGAGCGACCTTTCGTTCAATTACACTTTTGAAGATAAACTCCACTGGTCGCACATGCCAGCAATTGAAATAAAGGGTCTAGCCAAAACATATCCGGCTGGATTCTGGAAAAAACAAACCCACCCCGCCCTTCATGGACTTAACCTGAGTGTTGAGTCTGGTGAGACATTTGGATTTCTTGGCCCTAACGGCGCCGGCAAAACCACTACGCTTAAGCTTTTGATGGGGATCACCTTCCCAACCGCCGGAACAGCCACCATCTTGGGCAAGCATTTTCTCGATCCTGAGGTCCGGAAGAAGATCGGCTTCCTGCCCGAACAGCCATATTTTTACGATTATTTAAGCGCTCCGGAGCTGCTTGACTATTATGCCGCGCTCTCTGGGCTTTCTCGTCCTGATCGCGCCAAGCGGATTGGGCCGGTGCTGGAGCGGGTAGGCCTTGGCGATGTGGGAAAAAAGCAGTTGCGGAAGTTTTCTAAAGGAATGCTGCAGCGCGTCGGCATTGCACAGGCCATCATCCACGACCCTGAGATTTTGTTCCTTGATGAGCCGATGTCTGGTCTGGATCCGCTCGGCCGCCATGAAGTGCGGGAGCTGATCCAAAGCCTGAAGGACGAAGGCAAAACGATCTTCTTCTCCACCCATATTCTTTCTGACGCCGAGGCTCTTTGCGATCGCGTTGCTGTTATCCACAAAGGAGAGCTTCGCGGCGTCGGCGTGGTGAACGATCTGCGATCAAACGTTGCAGGAAAGAGCGAAGTAATCTGGGAAGGCGCGGAAGCTTTACCCGCCGTTCGCAGCCTGCTGGTTGAATCCCATGTTACGGGCGAATCTGTGCGCGGGATCGTGCAGAGCGCCGATCTCGATTCCCTGCTGGAAAAGCTTCGCCAACGCGGCAGCCGCCTGATCTCCGTAACTCCGCTGCAAGGCACGCTGGAAGATTACTTCCTGGCCAAAACCGCTGAAGAACAGGCGGTGAGATCATGACGTCTCGCCTCTCCGCCATTACGCTCAATACTTTCCGTGAGGCCGTACGCGATCGCGTGCTCTATAACCTGATCTTGTTTGTCCTGCTCCTGGTGGCATCCGCGCCTCTGTTCGGGCAGATTTCCATTGGGCTGGAGCGGTTGATCCTGGTCAACGTTGGATTGAGTTCAATCTCATTGTTCGGAGTCATCATTGCCATTTTGGTCGGGATTGGGCTGGTTGCAAAAGAGATTGAAAAGAAAACGCTGTACACAATTCTTTCCCGCCCGGTTCGGCGCTGGGAATTTATTGTAGGCAAGTATTGCGGCCTGCTGATGACCCTGGTGGTAAACGCCGTCTTCATGACAGTCGGCTTCTATATCGCCTTGCTGGTCACGGCGCACGGGCTTCACCGGGCTGATGCCAATCTGCTGGTGGCAATCTATTTCATTGTGCTGCAGTTCATGATGATGGTTGCTTTGACGCTCTTGTTCTCATCGTTTTCAACTCCTGTTTTCTCCGCCATTTTTGCGTTTGCCTTATTTGTGATCGGCACTTTCGGTGAAGACCTCAAAAATTTTGCAGCCATGTCAAAAGGTGCAGTCAGGTTGCTGGCGACCGGCGTTGCCTGGGTGGTCCCCAATTTTGCTTCGCTGAATGTGATCTCGCAAACAGCGCATGACCAGTCAGTAAGCGGCGGTCTGATTCTGTTCAACACGCTCTACGCGCTCCTTTACTCCGCTGCGGTCACGGCCGGCGCCGTGCTTATCTTTGAACGGCGGAACTTGAAATGAGCAGTCAGCGCAAAATCACGCTGGTGGCCAGCATCTTGTTCGTTGCCCTTTTCGCCGGCTCGGTCATCAGCCGCCATGAGGTAGATAAGAAACGCGGCTCTGAAGCCACGCTTGAGGACGTACTTTATCTGCCATCAGGTAAAACGGTGAAGCGGTTGAGCCTGGGCTATTCAAGCCTGCTGGCAGATATTTACTGGACACGCGCCGTGCAATACTTCGGCTCACAACATATCCGGCATTCGCGGCGTTACGACCTGCTTTATCCGCTGCTCGACATCACTACTGACCTTGATCCGAACCTGGTTGTCGCCTACCAAGATGGAGCAATCTTTCTTTCGCAACATCAGCCGGATGGAGCAGGCGAGCCGGACAAAGCAGTAGCGCTGCTGGAAAAGGGTGTCAGGGAAAATCCAACGCAGTGGCGGCTGGATTTCACCCTGGGCTTTGTTCACTATATTGACCGCGATGATCCCAAGTCGGCAGAGATCGCTTTTAAGCGCGGTTCAGAAGTGCCCGGAGCGCTACCCTGGATGAAGGTTATGGCTGCCCGTATGGCGGACCGCACGAAGGATATAACCACGTCTATGGCCCTCTGGGAAGCGGTTCTTGAGACTACGACAGATAAGAATGTGCACGAAACGGCTGAAAGCCATTTGATCTCCATGCAGGCGGATCGTGACATGAATGAGCTCACTCGCCGAGTAAAGATCTATCGCCAGCGAACGGGCAAGCTGCCCACTACCTGGGCTGACATGGTAAATGCAGGGCTCCTGAATGGAACTCCTATGACCCCGCTGGGGGATGCTTACCTGCTCAAAGACGGCTCGGTGGACGTACAGGACGCCAGCAAATATCCTTATCTTGGTGAGTGGCGCAACAACATTGAGCTGCCATTCTGAATCTAAAAGAACAAGCCTTCATGCGATCTTATTTTTTACCGTTATTTGCCTTGGTTTTGGCTCTGGGAGGGCCGGCCTCTTCTGCGCAGCAAGTCGCTTCTTCCGCACAAATTAACGTTAAGCGGTTTGCCAGCCAGGTAGATGACCACTACAACCAGTTGAAAACCTTCAAGGCAGCATTTACTGAAATTTATCAGGGCCCGGGAATCTCACGCACGGAGAGCGGCACGTTATGGCTGAAAAAGCCGGGCCGTATGCGCTGGGAGTATCACGTCCCCCATGAAAAGCTTTTTCTCATCACTTCTGACCACGCTTATTTCTACGTAACCGGTGAACCCACAGCGCGTAAAACTTCCGTCAAGAACCTTGATGATATTCGCTCCCCGCTGCGCTATTTGCTGGGCAAGACGAAGCTGGAAAAAGAGCTGGAAGGCCTTTCCTTGGCACCCGACCTGCAACCAATCGTGGCAGGAGATATTGTCCTGCGCGGCGTGCCCAAGGTGATGAAGGACAGGGTTTCCAGCGTTATCCTGGAAATCTCGCCAGCCCACCAGATTCACCGCATCGTAATCCGCGGAGTTGACGATTCCACCACTGATTTCCGTTTTTCCCAGATTGAGGAGAACATACCTTTCCAGGGCAGCCTATTTCGCTTTACCCCACCCCAGGGTGTACAGACCATTGAAGATAACCAGGTAACTCAATAAGCAACTCTGGATTACCTTGGATTACTGAAGAATTAGTGAAATTAATGTTGAAAATGCGCAATAATAAAAGCTCCCCCCATTCTATGAAGTAGGGCACAACACCCGTTGAATGTTAGACTTGTGTTAGGAGTAGGGCTTCCCTATCTGTTCGATTTTCATGGCTGAATTCCTGATAAAAATGGCGGATGAGCGCGGTCACGTGCTCCAGCAAGTGGAAAACGGTATCTCTGAACAGGAGATCCGGGACCGCTTTGCCCAGCA
>DASTCT010000286.1:0-23003 GCA_035710845.1 Candidatus Angelobacter sp. | reverse complement strand
GGATTCATGAACTATTTGAGCGGGAGGTGGAGAAGCGCGGGGAGCAGATAGCGCTGGTGCAGGGAGAAAGACGAGTGAGTTACCGGGAGTTGAACGGACGCGCCAATCGTCTGGCTCACTTCCTCCGTTCCCGTGGCGTTGTCAGGGAAACAATAGTTGCGCTCTTTCTGGAACGCTCTATTGAGACGATTGTTGGTCTTCTCGGAATTCTCAAAGCAGGCGGAGCCTATTTACCTATCGATGCAGCCGCGCCTCCAGATCGCATAGCGTATATGTTGCGGGACGCCAGGGCCTATCTTGTCATCACTGATCAGGCCTCCAGCAACAAACTTCCCCAGGATAAAATTCCTGTCTTTTATATTGACTCGCTTGATCAATGTGCGATGGATGAGGAAAAAGATCTTCTCCTTGAGAGAGCAGGTCCGCCCCCAGAGCAGCTAGCTTATGTGATTTATACATCCGGCTCCACTGGACATCCTAAAGGGGTTTGTATTTCTCATGGCGCGGTTGTTCGCCTGGCGCTGGCTTCGAACTACATTCGTATTAGCGAAGAAGATGTTGTTTTGCATCTAGCGCCTGTTTCATTTGACGCCGCGACGTTCGAAATCTGGGCAGCGCTGTTACGGGGAGCATGTCTCGCTATTGCTGATCCTCAAATGGTTTCTCTCCGCGAGCTCGGCGAGATGTTACGGCGGTACCAGGTTACGACGTTGTGGCTTACGGCACCGCTCTTCCATCAGATGGTGGATACTCATCCAGATGATCTGCAAGGGTTGCGGAGCCTACTGGCAGGCGGAGATGTTTTATCGCCCCAGCATGTCCGTGTGGCACAGCAGGCTCTGTCTTCAGGAACTGTAATCAACGGCTACGGCCCAACCGAGAACACTACATTCACATGTTGCGGTCCGGTAGACGAAATAATGAAGGATGCATCGGTCCCGATTGGCCGCCCTATTGACAATACGCATGTTTACCTGCTTGACCAAAAAATGCAGCCGGTACCGATCTCTGTGCCTGGCGAATTGTACGCAGCAGGACGTGGTCTTGCCCGGGGATATCTTGGAAAACCGGATCTTACCGCGGAGAAGTTCATTCCTGATCCATTCGATCGGTCTGGCGGCGGCCGCCTTTACAAAACAGGAGATTTGGCCAAGTGGCTTCCCAATGGAAAGATCGCATTCCTGGGACGCATTGACCAGCAGGTGAAAATACGCGGCTTCAGAATTGAATTGGGCGAAATCGAGTCTGCGCTCGAAGCTATACCTGGCGTACGGCAGGCAATAGTTGTAGTCAGGGAAGATGAAGCTGGTGAAAAACAGCTGGTCTCTTATACTCTCTGTGAAGAGGAAATCCCGTCCTATCGTTTTCGCGAAGCGCTTAAGCAATCTCTTCCGGATTACATGATTCCATCCGTATTCATGAACCTGGAAGCGTTGCCGCTCACTGCAAATGGCAAAATTGATCGGAACGCTTTGCCGGTTCCGGTCATGAAACGCGAGCAGATGTTCGTCCCGCCTCGCACGCCAGCCGAGGCTCAGATTGCAGCGATATGGGCTGAACTCCTCAGGATGGATCAAGTAGGAATCGAAGATGATTTCTTTGCCTTGGGGGGCCATTCCTTACTGGCAACGCGGGCCATATCTCGCATTAACGATTCATTCAAGATAGAACTTCCGCTCCGCCGGTTATTCGAACTGCCTCGAATTATTGATCTAGCTGCAGCAATTGAAGCGATTCAGACGGCTAAGCTAAAACCACAGATTCCAGCGATTGTCAGAGTAGCCAGAGAGGCTGTGTCCTGGCCCGTAGTGGAATTAGACGGATGATCCAATCAATAACTCAGCATTGATCTTCATCGCCGAGCGCCGGCCGCTGGAAACAAGGAGAAGCAATGAACAAAGATCAATCATCTGGTTTGAAGACAAGTTCATTGGACCAAAGCCCTGCTGGCTTGGCCCGAGAGGGAAATAAGTTGCTTGCCTTTGTAACAGCCACGCGCAAAAAGCGTTTATGGATTACAGAACCGTTCCAGCCGGAACATGGAACAAATGTTCTAATTGCAATGAAAATTAGGGGACAGCTTGATGCGCAGATAGTAGAAGAGAGCGTACGTCAGGTTCTATCACGGTACCCTCATTTATCTGCATTGTTTGCAGGAGAAGGAAAAGATTCTTCAGACAGTTTTCCAGCCAGATTGTTTCGATTGATTGACTTGAGCACTGAAGCAGAGCCGCAGCAGAAATTACGCGTCCTTTGTGAGAGCGAAACCAGCCCGGCTGATGAAACTGCGGCGGCAAGTTTGATACGTATGAATGCTCAGGAACATTGGCTGGTGATTAACTCTAGAGCTTCCAATACTCTGCCAGCAAACGATCTTTTGAAAGAAATCGAGGAGAGTTATGAAGGCCTTTCGAAGCAGGGTGCACCGCGCGAGCTGGCCTATAGCTGGCAAGGCGAATGGAGTGTCCGGGAAGAAGACCATCTCAGCTATTGGAAGAAACAGCTGGAATTGATACCCGACATGCTGGAGTTGCCAACTGACCAGCCTCCGTCCGGCCGCCCAAGAGCCATGCACGTTTTCTCTCTCGAACCCGATGTGTCTGTTGGCTTGTTGAGGTTCAGCCAGGGCGAAAATGCGACATTGTTCATGACTGTGCTCGCGGCTCTGCAGACGCTGCTCTATCGCTATACGAGCCAGAAAGATCTGGTAGTTGTCATCTCTCCCTTATGGGAAGAGAGCGGTGTACATAGGCACGGCTTAGCGCAGATGCCCTTGCTCATGAAGGTCTTTCCTGACGCAACCTATAAGCAGCATTTGGCCCAAGTGCGTGAGTTGGTGCTTGAAGCGGGCCGGCATCGGTTCTGTTCGAATGAAGATATGGCTAAGCTCATAGCATCCAAGCCAGTCGGTGACCGCCTGGCGCTTTCGCAAATATGCCTGATCGAGGAACCCATACCTGACCAGGAGGCAGTTCAGACGCAAGGTTGTCTGTCTGGTCAGGAAAAGCCAGGGTTTGATCTGAAATTATCATTTCAGATGATAAATGACATCTTTCACGGGTGCATGGAATACAACCCAACCTTGTTTGAGCCTGCCACTGTTAAGGCGATGGTAGATTGCTATCAGGTCTTGCTACAGCAAATCAGTGCCGGTTGCGAAGAGAAGCTCTCCGCATTGCATCTTGCACGGGACATATCTATTTCCGCTCGCTGGAGTGGTGAGGCAAAGTTATTCGGCCCCCAACGGACGATCTGTGAGATGTTGTCAGCTCGTGCAAGTCGCTCTCCTGAGGCCCTGGCGCTTTTTGTGGATCAGAAGTCTTTGTCTTATGGCGATCTACATCGTCATGCCTCACAGATGGCGCGATTCCTGCAAGAAAATAGTATTAAAGTTGGAGACAGGATAGGCGTGCGCCTGAAACCCTCGATTCACTTGATGATAGCGGTCCTTGGAGTGTTGCAGGCAGGCGCTGTGGTTGTCTGGCTTGATCCGCTTGAACCCGAGGCGCGCTTGCGGTTCATGGTGGAAGACTCAGGCTTGCGTTTTGTGGTGACAGAAGAGCAGTACGCAATGCCATTGACGGGCGTCCGCACAATTTATATCGATAAAAGCAAAGACGAGATTGAGCAGGAATCGCAGCTGCCTGTCCCAGTTGATTTAAAAGAAGACGATCTGGCTTGTATCCTGTACCGATCCAGCCCTCAAGGCAGACCTGAGGGCGTTCTGATTTCGCATCGCGCACTGTGGGCGGGAGGATGGGGGCGGGAATGGAACGCTTGTACTGACGAACGTGTCGGGTTATCAGTCGATTTCAATCATGACATGACATGTTTTGAAGTATTCCGGATCCTTGCATCCGGTGCCTGTATAGTCCATGTTGATCAGAGTTTGCCTCCTCGAAAGTTGGCCGGCCTCTTGCGCGAACAGCAAGTCACAGTATGGTGGACTTCGGCGTCAGTGCTGGAGCGCCTGGCAAGTGACTTTCCTCGAGCGTTGAAGAGTGTGCGTCTCCTTCTGTGCGATGACCAGATGAACGTCTTATACCGTTTGCACGCAGTATTGAAGCCTGATATTCAGGAGAAGACGTTCGGAATATATGGATGGACCGAAGCGGGCGGTAACTGCTTGCGCTATCCTGTGGCGGAGATGGGCAAAGGCCCGGGACGCATCGATCCTGCGTGCCACATGGTGGCGGGAGCAGAGTTCTACATTCTCGATGAAAACCAACAGCCTGTTCCCGAGGGCGTTTTAGGCCAGATCTATATCGGAAGCGATGCTCTCGCGCTGGGCTACCACGGTCAGCCGACGCATACCGCGAGTGTGTTTTATGTGCATTCGGATTCGCCCCGACGGAGGCTATTCTGCACTGGAGATTGGGCGCGATACCGCACGGATGGCACGCTCGAATATCGAGGACGCAGGGATGGAAGAAGGGTAATCGGCGGCTTGCGTGTGGAAGTGGAAGAGGTTGAAAATCTTCTGCGGCAATATCCTGCGGTTCTGGATGCGGCGGTTCTGCCGCATGATCTTCCCGGCCTTCGGGACGCCGGCTTGGCGGGCCTGGTTGCGACCAGCGAAGGCCAGATTATTTCGATAGAGGCAATCCACGAGTTTTTAAAAGGGCAGCTACCTTCGTTCATGCTGCCCCTGGCTGTTGTTCGCGTTGACGCAATCCCGCATAAACAAACGGGAGAATTGGATCGTCGTGCTCTCAACCGCCTGATGGAAAACAGCCAGGCAAACGCAGCGTCATCGAACTACGTCGCTCCGCGTACACCGGTGGAATCTGAGATGGCCGCGATCTGGGCGCAAGCACTGGGATTGCAGCGAATAGGCATTCACGATAATTTCTTTCGCATCGGGGGCCATTCTCTGTTGGCCGCCCAGACGATAGCCCGTATGAGCGAGGCTTTTGGCGTCGATATTCCCATGACAAAACTATTTGGAGCTCCAAGCATTGCCGAGATGGCCAAAGTGGTTAAAGATCTTGTTCAGGGCAGCAGAAAGACTCTCACAGCTTCCAGTTGAGCAATTCAGATCTGCATTCTTGCAGTTTCAACCTCGCATACTCCCAGGAATTCCCTGAGAAGGCGCACCAGGCGCTCTGGCGCATCGCGATAAATCCCATGTCCGCAGTCTGGTATCTTCTCGAATATGGCCAGTCCGCTGGGCAATGCACGGATGATCTCTTCCATCTCGGTAATCGGCGTCATGGGATCATCCTCGCCCCCGATGACCAGAGTGGGACAGCGGACCACAGAGAGATCTTTTTGATAGTCGAACGTGACGCCTTCGCCTTCAGCCCTCTCAAAAAATGGAACGATCCCAGTATTGCTGATGGTGCGGGCGCGTGCATCTGGATCAGAGCGGCGCGTGTAAAGCGGGCCGCATACTTGCAGAAAGTCTGCAAACGCTTCCTGGCTCCGGTCATCGAAGGCGCGCCGCATGGTCTCGCGCGCTTCCAGCCCGCCAAGCTGTTCAAACATGTCAAGAACACGCTGCCGTCGTACGGGATTGCCCGTCCCACGCAACGCTGTGCTCATCAGTACCAGTTTCGCGGGATGATCAGGGTAGCGTATGGCATAGGTCATGGCTACATATCCCCCAAATGAGATCCCAAGCACGATTGGATTTTCGATGCCAAGCACATGGCAGAATTCCCGCACATCATCCGCCCATTGCGCCAGCGTCCAGTGCTCGCGGGAACTGCGGTCGCTCCTTCCATGCCCGCGCTGGTCCAGATAAATAACTTGTGCGACATCTGCCAATGAAGAAAACACCGGCTTCAAGGTAGAGTGGTCCAGGCCAGGCCCGCCATGCAGGCACAGAAGGGTTGGCATCTCCCGCAATTTGGGTCCGTCGGGGACCAGTTTTGCCCCTTCGACATCGAAAAACAGCCTGATGTTATTTACCGTCACATGCATTCATGGGCCTCCGCATTTTTTCTGGAAGCTGGGGCATCCGCTTTTTCCTGCAGCAGACGTTTCAAATTTCCATGCAGGATCAGGTCTTTTTCTGCGTCGCTTAGCTGTGACAGCGCTCCTTCATCTTCATCGACGAGGACACTCACAAAATTTTTCTGGCTGCCCTGAAGACGGAACACTGGCCAGTCAGTACCGAAGAGAATTTTATGATTAAGCCCCTGCGTCACCGCATTTCGCACACCGGTTATCATGCGGTCACCGGTGAATGTCTGGAATCCACTGAGGTCCATATAGACATTCGGACGGTAGCGGCACATCATGCTGCATTCTTCAATAAAACTGACTGAGCCATGGGCCAGAACAAAATTCACGGCAGGAAACCGCCGTGCCGCTTCATCGAGTAAAAATGGATTGCTAACATCAAATGACAGAGCGGGAGAAGTCGGCCCTTGGTGCAGCACAACGGGAATTTGATGATAGGCGCAAAGTTCGTAATAAGGAAACAAAGCTGGATCGCTGGGGCTGAAGCCGCAGGGTGGATATATTTTGAAACCGCAAAATCCAAACTCGGTTAATGAGCGCTCAAAAAGGGCCAATCCATCCTGTCCCCAGCGTGGATCAATGCCGCCAAAGACGTCAAATTTTCCCGGGTGCCTCGCCAGGACTGCGCGATGTTTATTGAAAGATTCTTCAATGGTAAGCTTGCAGTCTTTGAGAGCATAAGAAAAATCTGCAATCAGCAGAACGCTCTTGGCGATACCAGCTTCCGCCATTTCCGATACAAGAATGTCACAACAGGGGTCCTGCAATGTCTGTTCAAACATGCCGCACAGGCTTTTCTTGGTTGCAGGTATGCCCTGAGCTGTTAGGACCTGGAGCATATTGCCAACAGAACCCTGAATGAAAGAATTAGGATAAAATTCCTGCGAAGCAATGTGGCAATGTGAATCGATGATCACGCGGATGTCGTTGGGTTCAGCCATGGTCTGACTCAAGCCCCATTTGCCGGCTGAGATTGTTCAATCACTTTCCTGGCCAGGTTTACTGCATCCCCTGCGGTCCGTATTTCCGACATGTCGACGTGGAAGTTCGTTTTGCTAAGATCAATCCCAAAAGCCTTTTCGAAACGGAATACAAACGAGAGTATTCCGATTGAATCCATGCCCAGCTCCCGCCGCAGGTGGGTCGCAGGCGTAATCGTGTTTTTTTTAAACTTGCTGGGGACAGATTCAGCGATGAGCCCCATAATTTTTTCATCGATTGTAGTATCAATGTCCATTTCCTGCTCCTTTACCTGAGCTGGTTTGAGCTTGAAAGTGCCTGGCGATAGTCTTGCGGTCCAGCTTCAGGTTGGGACGCAAAAAGCCGTTCTCGCGGGTAAATCCGATGTCAGTGAAGATGATTTTTCCAATGGCGTCACGGTCATTCTGCACTCCCCCTATAAACTCCTCGATGCGCGTTTTTGCTCCACTGTCCAGCGGATCATTGGGCAATACCACTGCGGTAAGAAAAGGCGTATCTGGCTCGCGGAAAACCACCGACCTTGCTACATCCGGTGAAGCGTTGATCCCGGCTTCGATTACCTCCGGATGTACCTTTTCGCCGCCTGCCGTAATGATGATTTCTTTTTTTCGTCCCACGAGATATAGAAAACCATCTGTATCGAAACGGCCTATATCTCCGGTAGCGATGCGTCCCCGGCCGATAAAGGTTTTTTCGGCTTCGCCCTCGCCGCACTGGAAATATCCAACTGCCTGGGGTTCCTCCGTGCTGGCGATGATTTCTCCATCATTGGCAAAATCGATCGTCACGCCAGGGAGCGGTCTTCCCACTGAACCAAGCCGGGCAGATCCAGGGACATTGAGCGCAACAGAGCCAAATTCGATAAGCCCATAGGTTTCATAGAGGGGCAGCTGCATCAGCGCAAATAATTTCAGCGTCGATGTTTTAATGGGCGCCATGCCCGTGATCATGAAACGCATCCGCCCGCCAAGAGCGTCATGCGCATCCTTAAAGAGAAGTTTCCCCAGCTTCTTGCGCAACGCTGGAACTGGGATTGCGCGCGCTGCTTTTCCCATGACTTTTGCCGCGGTGCGCTTCCATGGGGGCAAATTGTGAAAGCGTGTTTCAAAAGCCTCATAAAGTGTAGGCGGAGCGATCAAAATAGTAGGACGAAATTCCTTTAACGCATGGAAGAGCTTTGGAGGATCAGCAATTGCCAGGTCAAAGCCATACCACAGAGCGGAGTAGTACATTAGCCGCTGTTGGAGGTTTGACATCGGTAAGAAGAGGAGCAGGCAATCATCTTTCGCAGGTTTTACTGCCTGAGTAAATGTGTCAACGCTATTCTCAAGGCCGCGGCGGTTGAGCTCAATGCCCTTTAATCCCCCCGTCGATCCTGAAGTGAAGATAAGGCCGATGCGGTCAAAGTTCGTGTCGGCGGTCAAATCACGGGCAGGAATCGCCCTGACGTCATAATTTGTTCCGTCGAGGTAGGCGACAGGGAATTCCTGCCGGCGTGCCGGCCGTTCGAATTCGGAGGTCACGAGCAGCGAGAGAGCATATCTTTGAAACAGGTCTTCTGTCGGCGTGTTGATAAAATCATCAGTAAATGCAATGGAAACCGCCTTCAATTCGATCAGCGCCAGGTCATAGACCATCCAGTGGTAGCTATTGGGGGCACGCAGCCCCACCCGGGACCCTGCTCCTACTCCAAAACTGGAAAGCGCGGAGCAAGCTGCTTTAACATCTGCCACTACATCAGCATGGCTTCGGATTCTGATCCCGCTTTTCTCGAAGGTAAAGATCCTAGCCGCTAGTTGTTCAGTGACGAGATGAGCAACCAGATTTCTCAAATCCATCAGCGCATACCTCCTACCGCGGTCCTAGAGGCCTGGGCCAAACACTCATGGCCGATTCGAACAACGGCCGCCATCAAAGTCTCAAAGTCTTCCCATCGGCTCCTATGATTTACAATTGCGCACCGGATGGAGAAGCGTCCGTTCACGACTGTGCTCGATGGAACTGCGATGCCGGACTCCTGCAACTGGAGCAATATCTCCTCATTTAATGAATTCAGCTGATTCTCCTCCACGCCTTGTGGAGCAAACCGGAAACACACAATATTCAGCGGAACAGGCGCAAGCAGCTCAAGTTCGGTATGCGATCTTACGCACTGAGCCATCCGCTGGGCCTGGTCTACATTTTGTTCGATGAGTTTTGCGAATTTGTACACACCATAAGCTTTCATGCTCATCCAGACCTTTAATGCACGGAAACTTCTTGTCAGATCCATGCTCAACTCGGCGTACGGCAGGCCGCCGGCTATTACGCCACGGCTCATCGATGCAAGATAGCTTGCGGGGTTCGAAAAAGACGCTTCATGGACTCTTCGGTCACGAACCAGGAGACATGCGACATCGAACGGCTGATACATCCATTTATGGAAATCGAATGCCATTGAATCGGCTTCCTCGATTCCCGCTACGATGGGACGAAGACGGTCACTGAGGCACGCCAAAGCGCCAAAAGAACCATCGACATGAAACCACAGGCCTTCTTCATGGCACAGCGAAGCGAGTTCGCGCAGGTTGTCCGTTGCGGCCGTATTAACCGTGCCGGCGTTGCCCACCACGCATATGGGGCGAAATCCCTTCTGTCGATCCTGCCGGATCGCCTCACGTAGCAGCTTGATATTGATTTGAAAATTATGGTCGACAGGAATTTGGCTGAGTGAATTCCGGCCAAGGCCGAGGAACTCAACGCCTTTTACGATCCAGCGATGCGTTTCCATGGAAGCATATACCATCAGACGGGTATTGTTCTGCAGAGCGCCTTCTGTCCGAACGTCAAAACCGGCGCGCGTATTTCGTGCGATCGCCAGTCCCAGCATATTTGCCATTGATCCGCCCAGAGCCAGAACTCCGCTTGCGGAATCAGGGTAACCCATCAGTTTGATAAACCAGCGGATCACCTGCGCCTCCACCAAAGCCGGCGCCTGGTTGAACCCAGCCATGTGAGGATTAATGGCAGCGCCGAGCATATCGGCCATCATTCCAAGCGGCGTTCCATTGCCTTGCACCCAGCCAAAAAAACGCGGATGAATATTCCCGTTCGGATAGGGCAACACATCTTTAGCGAAAGCCTGATAGGCCTCGTCTTCACCCTGACCAGTAAATGGAACCGGCTCATTTTGCAGTCTGGCTCGCACTTCTTCTGGCATGGGTTGCCATGCCGGTCGTGACCGCAATGTGGACAGGTAATTGAGAATATCGTCGGTCATCTGATGCGCCAGATTGCGGAATTCATCCCAATCGGCGGGATCAAGCGTGAGTTCTTCTGTTTTCAAGACGCTGCTCCAACCTGGACCGGCGCTGCCAGCCCGCAAACTGCCCGCCGTGTGTTGGTCGATTCGACGGCCCCCTTACGAAAATAAATAAGCTGGTTATAGAAACCCTCAATCTTATCCGTTGAGCTCTGCAGAAGATTTCTCACACTCCTTGTGATATTAGCCGCTTGAACTGGTTCCAGCCTGGCGCGCTGCTCCAAATCTGTCTGCAGAATCCGGAGAACACTCTCTGCGTTGTCTGGAGCAAGATCAATGAAAGCAGAGGTTGAACAGCCCGCGCTCTCCAGCTTTGAGGCCACAAATTCCATCTGATAAGTCGATGTCTGACGCCCAATAGCGCGCCAACTGGCGAGAATTCCACGGCCGTTTTGAGACAGGTGCGAAACCAGATCAGGAAGCAACTCAAGCAATACACTATTTCCTATTTCTTCGAGCTTAGAAGGGAGCTGTTTCTCATTAATCACCGGGGCATACGGAGTGTTGCAGATGACAAAATCAAAGACTTCATTTTTGTTCAGCGCCGCCAGTTTATCGGACTGCCGGAATTCCACATTGGTTTCAAAATCGTTGAAAACGGCGTTTGCCTGTGCTGTTAGCACGGCTTCCTCATTTAGTTCTAGTCCGACGACGGTGCGCGCTCCGCGCGCTGCACAGAGGAGTGATTGCAGTCCACTGCCGGAACAGACATCCAGAACTCTATGTTGGGCCAAACGTCCCGGAAGCGCCCGGGCTACGACATAAGAAGAGAGATCAAACCAGGTGTTACAAGGACGGGTAGCGGTGGGATATGATTGCGGAATTCCAACAAAAAGCAGCAGGCTGTCTATGGGAACGATCAAGAGGCTGGGCGTACGCAATTCGCCCTGCTCCGTATTCTTCAACAGGCCGGCGGCAAGCATTGATTCTAGAATTTTGCCGGGTACTATGCTGCGGACCGATGCAGCTTGTACTGCATCGCCCAGGCGAAAAAGGCGGAATAAGACCTGGTGGGGAAGGTCGAGCCGCTGGATTATCTGTTGAAGCTGCTGGAAGCGTGGAAATCCTGTTGGGCTTGGCGCCAGTTCAAATGACATTCGCAGGTCCACCAGGGAATACATCATCTCATCGAGGTACCCGCGAATTTGCGCCAGTAAATTCTTATCAATCTTCATTGCGATCTCCCCGTTGCAGCAATACTTGCGCGTGCTTCGTGATACTGCGTATTCAAGGTTTCATTGAGCAATACCGCCAGTTTTTCTACGTGTGGGTACTTGATCATGCTGTAATGATCGCCCGGGACTTCTATGGAATTGAGCCCGGATTGTGACCAGAATTTCCATTCCTCTTGCAAATCTTGAGCCTGGCTCTGAGTTGTGGAAAAGAGTGTGATCGGGTGTTTTGCCTGATGTAGGGAGTATTTCTCCAGAGCGGTTGAATGGCGTGCGAATATTCCCACTAACTCATCTAGTTCCGTTTCCACCGTTAACATGCCTTCATTGTGGAGAGTTTCAAAAACGAACTGCCGTTGTTCTTGAGGAGCCAGCTTCAGAAAATGGTCTCTCATCCCGATGGCATCTTTGCCAGCCAGGCGCATCATGTCAGCCCCAAACTGTGCCAGAATCGGAAGGTCTTCGCGCACCCGCACGGAACTGCTGTTCGAAGGTGGATGAGTATCAAACAGGCCAAGAAAACCAACTGTTTCTCCCATTGTTGTAAGCTGTTGCGCGATCTCGTATGCGATCAGCCCACCCATCGACCATCCTGCTAGAAGATACGGACCGGCCGGTTGCACTCGCTGGATATGCTTTATATACAACGATGCGATTTCCTCAATCGTGGTAAGCGGACCTTGATCTGGGCTTGCGGCGGGCGCCTGTAGTCCAAAGATAGGCCTTTCATGTCCAAGTGCTTTTGCCAAATCCCAATAACAGAGCACGCCGCCGCCGATCGGATGTACACAGAAGATAGGGCTTCCTTGCCCCTGGGGCTGAATCTCAACCAAAATCGAGGCGTCATCGTCAGCCGCGGCATCAGTGAGTAACTTCGCAAGATAGCTGATCGTGGGATTGCGAAAAAGACTGGCTAACGGCAGAGTGCGATGAAAACGGTTGCGCACCAGGGTCATCATGCGCAACGCCAGCAGAGAATGGCCTCCAACCTGAAAAAAATCATCGGTTACACCCACCGGCGTGTGGAGCACCTCCTCCCAAATCTCTGCTAGTTGGACTTCCGCAGGGGTACGTGGCCGGATCAATTTGACATCAGTTACTCTGGACTGCGCTGCCGGTTTGGGTAAACTTTGGAAATCCACCTTGCCTTGAGGGCTCAAAGGCATTTTGTCCAAAACAATAATGGTGCCGGGCACCATGTAACTCGGCAGACGTTCGTTTAAAAGACTGCGCAGGAGAACGGGGAAGCTATCGTCAGCCGGCTGAGCAGGTAGCCGGTTGCCATTATGATTTGAAGCCATTTTCTTAGAAACAACATACGCGACGAGTTGCTTACTTCCGAACCCATCATCGACTGCAATTGCAAGAGCCCTTTCGACGTAATGATGTTCGCAAAGGGCCGCCTCGATCTCTCCTAACTCGATCCGGAAACCCCGTATCTTAACCTGGTGATCATTTCGCCCTAGAAATTCAATATCGCCATCCGCCAGCCATCGGCCAAGGTCTCCAGTCTTATACAGCCGCCCGCCTGGTTCCGATGCGAACGGATCGGGTAGAAAACGCTCCGCGGTAAGCTCAGGCCGCTTAAAATAACCACGCGCCACACACTGTCCGCCAATATAGATTTCTCCAGCAACACCCTGCGGTACCGGCTGCATTGCGCCATCGAGCAGATAAACCCCGGCATGGATGAGAGGCTTTCCCAGCGGAGCAGACCTTATGCACAGAGTTGAGTCAGGGTGCAGCTTGTACGTCAGCATGCCTACAGTCGTTTCAGTAGGCCCATAGTGAATAAAAATTTTACAATCCAGTTTTGCCAAAGGCAGCACTTTATTCTGCAACCAGCTCCAATTCGATGCCTCGCCGCCTAGCGCTAATACCGATTGCGGCAGCAAGTCCGGTGAGGGAAGCGCTTCCAGCATGGCCGCCAGATGAGAAGGAGCAATCTTGAGCACATCAATGTGATGTTCCCGGAAATACTGGCTAACCGCGTGGGGGTCTGCCGCTCGTTCACGCGGCATTACGTGCAGCGTGCCGCCTCCGCATATTGCCGGGAAGAGAACAGTGTTGCTAGAATCCACGGCGAGCGGCTGAAGCATCGCATAGTGCGCTCCTTGTCTAAGCCCAAACCGTTGAACGATGCTATTTACATAGCTCAAGATCTGCCGTTGTTCAACCTCAACTCCTTTGGGACGTCCAGTAGATCCTGAAGTGTAGATCATATAAACTCGCGATTCCAACGACGCATAGGGAGGAAGATCGCGTGTGTCATAAGCCGACAGAGCTCCGGCGCATTCATCCATAAAAAGGGTATGGATGTTCAATGGAGGAATCCAGTCTTGCAAGCTCTTTCGCGTCAGCAACACTTGGGCTTCGGAGTCTTCAAGAATATAGTTAATTCGATCTTTCGGAAATATCGGGTCGAGTGGCACATAGCTTCCACCTGCCTTAAGAATACCTAGCAGAGCAATCATCATCTCAATTGATGGTTCCAGGAATATTGCCACTGATGCCTCAGGTTTGATATGTAGAGACCTGAGATAATGTGCCAGCTGGTTAGCCCGGCAATTCAACTCTGCATAAGTTAAGGAATTGTTTTCTTCTGCGGCGGCAATCTGGTTTGGATAGTTCCTGGCATGTTCTTCGAAGAGCTCATGAACACATCTGGCCAGCGGGTAAACGTGATTCTCACCGCTCCACTCGTGTAGCAGCTGTTGCTCCTCTGTGTCTGCAAGGAGTGGTAGCAGCAATACTGGCTGTTGTGGCGCATCGGCAATGCCCGTGAGCAATCTTGTAAAGTGTCCCGCCATCCGGGCGATCGTGGATGGATCAAAAAGATCGGTTTTGTACTCGAGATGGCCGCGTAGCCTCGTTTCATCTTCGCTCACGGACAGCGTAAGCTCAAACTTAGCAGTTTCCCCTGGGCTTTCCAATGATTGCACCGCAGCAAGTCCCAGCCGAAGCTCTGGTAACGCATTATTTTGTAAAACAAGCATCACCTGAAAAATCGGTGTACTGCTAAGGTTTCGCTGTGGGGAAAGAACCTCAACCAGCTTTTCAAACGGAATATCCTGATGAGCATATGCGGCCAGAGTTGTCTCACGTGTCCGTTCCAGCAGTTGATGAAAATCCGGCTCGCCAGAAAGGTGCGTTCTAATAACCAGTGTATTTACGAAAAAGCCGATTAATTTTTCCAGTTCCGGCCTTTTACGGCCAGCGATTGGTGTGCCGACCAGAACATCTGTTTGTCCCGTATAGCGGCATAGCAGGACGCTAAAGGCTGCAGAGAGAACCATATACAACGTCGCGCCATGCTCCCGCGCCAGATGATACAACTTTCTTACTACTTGTCCGGATAATTCAAATGGCTCTTGGGCTCCTTGGTGATTTGCAGCCGTGGTTCTTGGCCGGTCTGTGGGAAGGTCCAACGCCGGTGGTGCTCCTTCAAGCTGCTTCTTCCAGTAAGCCATCTGGGTTTCAAGGATCTCTCCAGTCAGCCAGTTGCGTTGCCATTCGCTGAAGTCAGCATACTGTATCGTCAACTCCGGGAGCGGCGATGGCAGTCCCTTTCCAAATGCTTCATAAAGCGCTGATATCTCTTGCAACAAAATACCCATCGACCAGCCATCAGAAATAATATGGTGCATTGCAAGAAGCAAGACGTGCTGCTGTTCAGCGCGGCGTAATAATGTAGCCCTGAGCAGAGGCCCCTTTCTGAGATTGAAGGACCGGAGCTTGTCCTCACGTGCCATACGGACGATCTCAGCTTCCTGCTCCATTACAGGGAGAGAACTCAAGTCTCTCGTTTCAAGTTCAAAGGGCTGCACCTCTGATATCACCTGAACAGGCTCTCCATTCACCGATGAGAACACTGTCCGGAGAGACTCGTGCCGGCCTATGACCGCATCCAAAGAGCGGTAAAGGGCCTCGTTGTCGAGAGGGCCGCTTATTTGCAGCGGTGCGGTAATGTTATAGATCGGGCTGAAAGGGTCGAGTTGATAGAGAAACCAGAGCCGTTGCTGGGCAAAAGAAGCGGGAAATACATAGACCTGTCGATGATTGTCGCCCTGCCGGTTGAGTTCGGAACCTGTCATGCTGGCTTTCCCTCGGAGAAATACCGCGGCACTCAATCAGCGCCGGTTTTACTACAGATACTTGCATCCATCATTGCCGCATAGGCTGGAGTTGTTTTTGCCGACTGCACCTCACTTACATCGCCGTAAACTGCACTTTTATCGTCTGGGTTTTGGAAAAAGCCTTCGATCAAATCAGCGATAAGATCAGGATTTTCATATAAACAGTAGTGGCTTGCTCCCTGGATCTGTAACGAATGCGCCCTCGGAAACAGGGGTGAAACGCTGCGAAGGGTGTTCGGCGAAGCAATCTTGTCATACTCTGACCCAATGAGCAGCACAGGGACATTGATCTGCGTAGCTTTGTCCCGTATATCGTGCGACCAGAAATCAAGTGTCTGGTGGGCATAGTTCAGCATGCTCGTCTCGCTGCGGAATGGCGCCAGAACATGCGTTGTGAGGTCGAGATTTATCGACGAGAGCACGCTGAGCGCCAGAGCGTCAGGCTCCATTTCAGCCAGGCTCTGTGCATCACTTTCCACCATGCTCGATTGCAGAGACTTCATCACCGATGCTGCCATCATCGGGCGATCCTTCAGGATCTGACACAAAGGTTCGAAGTTGTGCTCATAGATTGTTGCTAGGTCCTCGGGGCTGCCAAAACACTTTACAGTCATATTCAGTAGCACCATCGAGAGTACCGCCGCGGGACGGTGAAGATAGAATTTCATGGCGACCTTCGGTCCCGTACACCATCCGACCAGATGACATATATCCACTTGCTCATTTTGTAGGACCGCATCAAGATCCAACACCTGGTCCTCCAGTCCGAAAGAAGGCGGCTCCATTGTGCCTCGCGGATGCCAATATATGATCCGGTGCTTCCGCATCATGCGCTCCATCAGACGCAACCAATAGTGCATCTCTTGTCCAAGAGCATTCAAAAACACCACCGTGCTGCCATGGGATCCACCTACAAAGTAGGTAAGATCCGAACCGCGACGCGTAATTGTTTTTCTCTGCAAAGCCAGCGGTAGAGCGGCGGCCCGCTGCAAGCGTTCTTGTCGCTGGGCATCCTGATGTTCTCGAATCGCTTTAAACAGAGTGATCTGTTCCTCTTCCCCGAAGGCTATGCTCAATAGATCGATCCCCGCAGCCAGATAGCTCTCTTTGCAATCGGGCGAGCGTCCGATCGTCAAGTATTCGCGAAACCCGCACAAGCGGGCTTCCAGCAAACGATCAACGACATTGAGCGGTGTATCTTCATCCGCAGCAAGAAGACCAACAGAGTATGCCTCGCCTATGCGTTCACAAAGAGCGTCAAAAGTTGTATCTGTCGGACTGGCTATCTCATAGCACCGACCCAGAGTTGAATTATTATTTGAAATCCTGAGCAGAAGATCGGCGGCATCTTCCGCCCGGATCAGATTCAACTTAGCGTCGGCCGGCCCATGGCAACGTAGAGATTGAAATTCGAAGTAGTCAGGCGACTTCTCGCGAATTTCTGCTTTTAATTGATGCAGGACAGCAAGAAAGTGAAGGAAATCATGATACTCAGCGTCGTCATGAGGACTGCTGTCGCCTACGATAAGTGATGTCAGAAAAAATCTATTCCGGATCTGATGCTGCTCGAGCTCCGCAGCCGCCTTACGCCAGCGATTGTCATAAAGGTCACCAACATAATTGAGAGGGGCCCCGGTCTTCTGGAGTATTTCCATCAGCCATCCTGGCATCTCCGTAGATAAACGGGGACGGCGGCGCCGAACGAAGGTGCTTCTGCCCCCAGAAAAGAACCAGGCGTGATCTATGTTCTCTGGTAACACACTCTCCAGTTGGCCTGGGGCAGGGGCCAGGCGGTGAAGTCGGGACAGGAAATCATCAGAATTGTTGTTACCGAAATAACACATGCTATGGGTCACGCGATCTGATATCTCGTTGCCCCACAACTGCTGAGAATGGTCTGCTAAACAAAATATTTGGTCCCGCGAGTTTATGAGACAGAGCGCGGCAAGGTAGCTTCCTAGAAGCTTATCTGGACCTACAATCAAAACATTGCGAGATTTATGTTTTGTTATTGCCACACTAAGCATAAAGCACAGTCATCAGCGGTCATCTATAAGCAATGAAATTATGTTTAAATTCTGCTCAAGTACCGGCTCTTCGCCTTTAATAGTTTGTCGATCTGGGTAGCATCCAATAGTGTCTGTTTCCCAAGGTGGCGTGTTACTAGCGCTATTTTGGCAAAATGTTCTACTGCTTCCATCCGATGGTAAGCTTCAGAGAGATCTTTTCCGTAGGCCACCACACCGTGATTAGCCATTAATATTGCATTATAGCTAGGGATAAAAGGTACAAGTGCCTGACTTAGCTCAGGTGTGCCCGTAGTGCCATACGGTGCCAACGGCACTGAACCCAGGGTCATCAAAAGCTCTGAACATAGAGGCTGGTCCAATGGAATACCGGCGGAGGCAAAGCCTGTGGCCGTGCATGGATGGGCATGGACAACTGCTCGAATGTCAGGGCGAATTCTGTAGATCGTCAAGTGCATATCAATCTCGCTCGAGACATTGCGCTTTCCCATCAATTTGGCACCGTTTATATCAACTACTACAAGATCTTCAGGTTGCATGCTGGCTTTAGATACTCCCGAGGGGCTTGCGAGAATTCGCATATCATCGATCCGAACGGAAAGGTTGCCATCTGTAGCAGCTACAAAGGAGTGTAGATGCAACAATCTGCCAAAATGGAGAAGCTCCTCATTACAAAATGCCTTCGAGCTATTCAATCGATGAGAGTGATCACTGCTGATGAAGTGGAGAGTGGGTACCGCTTCAAGGCATATGCTCATCACGCGCTTGAGCCAGACTTTCATTTTGCTCCAGCATAATAAAGCCAGCAGATTATATTATGGAGTTTCTCGCGACTTCAAGTACATCGACAATAAATATTTGTAATATTGAAGCTAAAATATACTAGATATCAAAATGGAATGAAGACTATCAGCGATATCATATTGGAACATAATGCTATGAATAGTAGTCAAGCTAAACCATTCAAAATCAATGGAACACGGTAGCTATGTACTAAACGTGTTCTAAAATGGGAATATGTAATATCCAAAATGGGAAAGATTAACGAGAAGCACAGCTCATCGGTAAGGATGAATTCGAAACAGGTGAGAGTAGTTATATGATATAGCTCTTAAAAATATGGTGTAATGCGAGCGCAGATCGCCTATGGCTATGCAGATAGAATATCGATGTGACTGCCCTGGCGGGAGTTCAGAATGAAAGATATTCTTCATCTCTTTTTTGTGCTGCTCAAATGGTCAAGCAGGGTAAAGGGTTCGCGTATCAAGGTGGTTTGTGCGATTGTCCTGGGAGCAGTAGCGGGGTTTGGAAGCACGGGTCTCATTGCTGTTGCTAATGCCGTTTTGAGTGCTGAAGCATCCAGGCAGATGGCAGTGGCATTCTTTGCGTTATGCGCTGTTGTTCCAATATGCGGCTTTATCTCCCAGGCTTTCGTGGTGCAATTGACCACGCAGGCTGCGGAATACCTGCAAGTGGAACTCTCTGAGCAGATGCTGAAAGCACCTTACCGTCTGCTTGAGGATCTCGGCGCTCATAAACTCCTGGCGGTGATTACTGATGACATACCAGCTGTTACAACCGCTATAGGCAGTTTGCCTATTCTATTGATTCAGCTGGCCATTATGGCTGGATGTCTAGCATATTTGGGCTGGTTGTCACGGCCGCTGTTGTTGCTGGTTATGTTGTACATGAGCCTTGGCATTACAAGTTATCGCCTTCCCGTTTTAAAGGAGTTGGAGTTTTTCCGGTTGATGCGCGAAGCCCATGACTTATTCTTTAAGGCGTTAAGCGCACTCACTGACGGCGCAAAGGAACTCAAGCTGAACCGCGTCCGCCGCGATGATTTTCTGGCCCAGCAACTTCGCCCTGCGGCAGGGGAACTTCGCCGTTTTGGCAATAAAGCCAATGTTGTTGCCGCCGCTGGTTCGCAGTGGGGACAGATTCTGTTTTTCATTTTTATCGGATTGGTCATGTTTTTTACGCCACTGCTTGTGGCGGTGAATCGCCGGGCCATGATTGGCTATACGCTCACAATCCTTTTTATGATCTCGCCACTTACGCTGATTTTGAGCATGTTGCCGGTTTTGGGAAAAGCAGCCGTGGCGGCGCGGAAAGTTGAAAATCTCGGTTTGTCACTCGCGCAATTTCCTCCTGAGAAGACTGCGGAATCGAGCGGCGCCAGCTCCTGGCAAAGACTCGAGTTGATGGGCATCTCGCACACTTATCGGCATGATGGAAAGCCCGGCGACTTTTGTCTTGGTCCTCTCAATTTGGGGTTTGAACGTGGAGAAATGGTTTTTCTCATTGGCGGCAATGGCAGCGGCAAAACCACGCTTGCCAAAATCCTGATGGGATTATACGAACCGGATGCGGGGTATATACGTATCGATGGAAAGACGATTACAGCGGAGAACCGGGATGAATATCGCCAGAACTTTTCCGTAGTGTTCTTTGATTTTTATCTTTTTGAGAACTTCTACGGTTTGGATCGCCGCGATATCGAAATGCGGGCGCCAGAATATCTTGACAGACTGCAACTCAACCATAAAGTCCGGATCATCGATGGAAAACTATCCAGTGTTGATCTCTCACAAGGGCAACGTAAAAGGCTGGCCCTCTTGGCTGCATATCTAGAAGATCGCACTTTCTATGTTTTTGATGAATGGGCCGCCGACCAGGATCCTGTTTTCAAACAAATCTTCTATCACCGGATCCTGCCGGAACTGAAATCCAGGCAAAAGACAGTGTTGGTGATTTCCCATGATGATCGCTACTACGGAGTGGCTGATCGGTTAATCAGGCTCGAGAATGGCCAGCTAGAATGGGATGGAAAGCCATTTGATTCGGACCACCGCAGGGACACTCCCACGGCTGTCTGCTAATAAGCCACTTTTTCTCGATACGACCCGAATCTTGCCAATTTCCCGTTATTTGCTCCGGACGTGAAAAATGGGAGTGGTCCGCCGAGGTCAGCGGAACAAAATGTTCAGTGGGTTTGTAAGCTATGCTTTTAATGAGATAAAGCTGGTGGCCAGGGACGGAATCGAACCGCCGACGCCAGCCTTTTCAGGGCTGCGCTCTACCAACTGAGCTACCTGGCCATTCTCTCGTGATTTGCACACGTGAAGCTGCGGTGGGAACCGGTGCAGACTTTTTGCGTACAGGCGTTATTGATTATAGCAATGAGGTGTAATTCACTCAAATTTCAGGTGCGAAAGCTTGATAAAGGAGCAGATTTTTGAGGACGAGTCTCTGTACAGTGATTCTCTGTACAGAGGTCTAACCGCATCTGCAACGCGTATGTCTTATCTGGCTATGTGTCCCTTCTTCAGCAATGAGTGTGACGCTTCCAGCGCTGGGCGGCCAATGCTGTGATAGGTGAGGCCGGCTGCGGCCATTTCTGACTGATCAAATAAATTACGGCCGTCCAGCACCACAGGTGAGCGGAGCAGGCGCTTGATGCGCAGAAGGTCGAGCTGTGCAAATTCCTTCCACTCGGTCAGGATAAGCAAGGCATCCGCACCTTCAGCAGCGGTGTATGGGTCGCAGGCATAGACGACTCTGTCGCCAAGAAGCTGCCGGGCACGTTCGGTGGCTGCGGGATCGAAGGCTACGATCTGGCACTTCTCTTCCAAGAGCATGTCAATCACCTTAATGGCGGGTGATTCGCGCACGTCATCAGTGCCGTCTTTGAAAGCCAGGCCGAGCACAGCAAGCTTTTTGTTTTTGAGCGTACGCAATGCTCCGCGCACTTTTCTTACAAAGCGCGAGCGCTGCTCTTCATTAATACGCTTGATCTCGTCTAATAGCGGGAACTCGTAACCAAATTCGCGGGTAACAGCGCGAAACGCAGCAACATCTTTCGGGAAGCACGATCCACCGTACCCAATGCCGGCGCGCAGGAAATCAGGGCCGATCCGGCTATCACTGCCGATACCGCTGCATACTTCTTCAATGTTTGCGCCAACTGATTCGCAAAAGTTTGCCACAGCATTGATGAAAGAAATTTTGAGCGCCAGAAAAGCATTGGATGCATGTTTGATGAGTTCAGCGCTGCGCGGTGAAGTTTCAATGTACATGGGCAAGGCGCGGGCGCGCTCCGGCTTGGGAACGGCGCTGGCTTGCTGGGCATAAGAGCCATCAATCAGAGAAGCATAGATTTCGCGCATAATGCTGGCCGCGCGCTCCGTGCTGGCTCCCACCACAATCCGGTCAGGGTAGAGAAAATCTGTGACCGCAGTTCCTTCGCGCAAAAATTCAGGATTAGAAACAACATCAAAGTCGGCGTTTTTTCTGCCTTTACGCGCCATGGCGTTCTGTATCCAGTCACTGGTATAGACCGGCACCGTGCTCTTCTCGACAATCAATTTGTAGCCATTAACGGACTCAGCCAGAGAGCGCGCAACAGTTTCTACATAGGAAAGATCGACTGATCCGTCATCACAGGAAGGTGTGCCTACAGCAATAAAAATGACACGCGCATAACGCGCCGCTTCTTGAATAGAGGTGGAAAATGAGAGCCTGGCGCCGCGATGCCGGCTGAGCAATTCCTGCAGGCAATCTTCGTGAATCAACGTTTCGCCGGAATTTAGTGCCGCGATCTTTGCCAGGTCATTGTCCACGCATATCACGTTATGACCCAACTCCGCTAAACAAGTCGCAGCAACCAGACCTACGTAGCCCGAACCGATCACAGAGATTTGCATTTTTCTTTGCTGTTCTCCAAGACAAAACCCGTACAACCAGCTACTCGGGATTATTTGAGATTCAGTATCTATTTAATTCGGTTAAGCGTCAAATCAGAATCGCTACGCGTTTGTGCATTGTCCGTTCGATTAACCCGTGCTTCTCTTTGTTTCGTTCTGTGTTGCTCCAGGCTGAATTTGAATTTCCATTTTCCAATCGATCGCCAGCCGTGTGGCCTTTCTACCCACTTTTGGGTATGACCGCATTAGGCTGACACACTAACGGAGTAGAACCAATCAGTGTGCAAGTTGGCTCCTTACTTAGAAAGGGTTGTGGCAAGAGGTTTATAATCTGGGTTCGTAACCTGTTTGCCGAGATGTGAAGGTACGGGGGTATTTGGGGTAAGCTAAGTGGTTACGCAGGTGCAAGGGCGAAAGAAGACGTCCGTGTGCCGGTAATCTCGCGGGCTGGGGAATGAATCGAACCAGAATGGGTATTTTCTGCCCGTGTGCTATTTGCACTGGGTTGTGTGCTTCATGTGTTGCGGCATAGATCAAAGTTGTTGCTGCGGCATTTTAAATGCTGCAACGGTTTTGAATAATGCGCAACTTTAAATGTTTCGAGCTGTTTAAGATGAGTAACAAGAGGATTGAGCGCTCATTGGGAGTACCCAAACTGAAGCCACTTAAATACGGAGACCATGTACTTTTGTCGCTCGCTTTGAGTAACGTGG
>DASTCT010000285.1:0-15541 GCA_035710845.1 Candidatus Angelobacter sp. | reverse complement strand
CATAAGGAACGTGGCTAGCTGCCATCTCCGCAATACCCTGCGTTCTGCCGGTAGCTGTGGGCATGAACAACCCCGATTTTAAGGCCACGCTGCTCACACCCCCTTAAACCCTTTGGATCACAAAAAGTTGCGGGGTTTTAGGGTAGCCGCATGCCCCCGATCAAAGAGTTTATTCCATGGGCGGATTTCGTGCATCTCGAACTTTACAAAGATTTTGCGCGCCGCTTACCTGGCTCAATTTTCAGCCCCGATTTTACCCGCTCCCTGCTGGGCAAACGCCGACTCTCCGGCTCCATTCCAGCTGTTAGCCGTTTAGCTCCTAGCCTTTTTTTTGCCCAAAAAATAACTCTTACCACTGATAAACACTGATGAGAAAAGGATCAATTTGTCAGCAGATCCTATGCAAAAGCATTTGTTTTGATCAGTGTTTATCAGTGTAAATCAGTGGTAATGCAATTTTTGGGCAAAGCTAAAAAGCCCTCAAGTCCAATCACGCTTTCGCCCTCGCGAGGGAACCGGCTAAAGGCTAAGAGCTAATGGCTAAAGGCTGCACTACTTGATCTTCTTCATCTTGATGGCCTTTATCCCGGCGGCAAAGACCTGCGCTCGATCATTGTTGTAGCTCGCCCGCGCCAGTTCCTCAATCAGATCAACCGTGCGCCGTGGAATGCGATAGGTCATGCGCCGCATTTCCCCTAACGCAGGGTCCGGAGCAGGCGGAGGATCCATGCGGGTCAGGAGTTCGGCTGCCACCTGTACCACACGCCCGCGTGAGCGATATTCCCCCGCAGCTTCCCTTATCTCTTCCACCACGGCAGCAGGCAGGGTATAGCGCTTGGAGACATCTCCAGCCGTGCTCTTCTTCTTGCGTTTCGCGCCGTCCCAGGGCTTTTGCGGTTTCATGGCCAGACTCCAGATTCGGATATGGGGAGCGTATAGGCCGAACAGTGTAACACACCAGTGTGTCAAGCTGGCACGCGATCCCCAGCCATGCTCATGTGGCACAGGCACTCTTGCCTGTGCACCCTTAAACACTCGTGGAGCGCAGCCGCCCCCGGCTGCGACTTATTTTTCTCGTTTCCACCATGTAGCATTCCCAGGTTTTAGGGCCGCTCACCCGATCGCCCAATCTTCCCGATTACCTAATGGGATATCCCCCTCCCTATCCCTCCCACCGCATCCCGGGTCATCCCAGTTTGGCGTAGGGTTCAGAGGGTTCGGGTTTGGCTAAGCGCTAGTAACCAGCAGCTAGCAGCTAATTGTCAAAGAACGTCCCTACACAGCTTTTCCTCGCTGAGAGGAAAATGATCAACTTTACCATTTTTTCGCCTCTGTGTCAAGATAAAACTGGGTAAACTGGCTGGCCGAGGTTTGTAGGACGAGTTTCTCAACGCAGCGGAACGGATTTCCTCAATCCAGCGCCGGAGCCGAGGTCCCCAGACCGCGCCGCTTTTGCGTGGGCTGGGGTGGAGGAGGCGCGAACCAATGGTAGCCCAGCGCGTAAGCTGCGTAAGTTGTCGGGATCAGACGAGATACCTGCATTTGCGAACTGGTGCTTCTTGCGAGAATCCAGCGCCGGAGCTCGACACCACGGTTTCCTTTGTTCTGGCGTCATCCCCTAAGGGGGAGCAGGCAACGCAGCCCTCCACAATCGAGCGCCACAGGCGCGAACCAATGGTAGCCCAGCGCGGCGCCAAGAATTTGACACACCGCCATGTCACTAAGCCCATCTGCCGCAAGCACTTGGCGTATTTTCGGAAGATTAGAAAATACACACCTTTTGTGCTCTTCCGGAGGCAGCCAGCAGCTATGCTTTTGCCAAAGAAAATGGAATCCATTTTCAAAGGAGGAAAACATGAAGAAGACCATTCTTAGGATCGTCGTCACAACGCTACTGCTCTTGGCTCTCGGCGCGACTACCGCAGTGGCCGACACAGTACCGGCCCCTGCGTGTTATCCAACACGTTGCCCACAGTAGGTTCCCCGTCACGAAGTCCGGCTGAAGTTCACTTTCTGAAAATCAAAAATCCATCACAGGAGAAAAACATTGAAGAAGACCATTATCAAGATCGTCGTCACAACGCTGCTGCTCTTGGCTCTCGGCGCATCTTCCGCAGTGGCTGATACAGTACCAGCCCCTGTGTGCTATCCGACACGTTGCCCAAAGTAGCTTTGCCCTCTTGTGAGTGGCTGGTTTAAGCTGGCCACTCACATATATGCGTGAAAGTGACATACTGTTGAGCCTTGTCGGCCCGCTTGTGGGCGTATGGTTGGCGGCTATTTTGATCCGGCGCAAGGTCAACCGCGCATTTCCATTCTTCTTTCTGTATGTCAGCTCTTCGATAATTTTTCCGATTCTGCGATTATGCGTCAGCAGCGATTACAAATTATTTTTTCAGGTTTATTGGGGTACGGAGGCCATTTACGTTTTCTTGGCGCTACTTGCCTTGCACGAGGTCTTCCGCAAGGTGTTTGCGGCGTTCTATGAGAAACGCTGGTTCTGGCTTTTCTTTCCGATTGTTGTAATCGCAGTTTCTGTTCTGGCCGTAGTCTACCGACTGGGCAGCCCACCGGCGCAAGCGAATCGCGTTATAGGCCTCATCATTTCTCTGGGCATGGCTGTCAATCTCGTTCAGGCATTGCTCTTCGTGCTTTTCTTCCTGCTCGTCTGGCTGAACGGAATTCATTGGCGCGAGTACCCTTTTGGCATCGTCATGGGCTTTGCCGCCATAGCTATTGTGATTTTCACCGCTGAATGGGCACGTTCGGTATTCGGAACAAAATTGAATATTGTATGGAGCTATGCTCCCGCTGTGGCATACATATTGGCCGTGATCTTGTGGCTGAACACCTTTCTTCGGCCGCCCGAGCCGGAGCCGCAATGGAAGCTGAAGATCACGCCGGAGCAACTGTTGGACGAAATACGGCAGTACTCCAAAATCCTGGGAAAGTTTAGAGGAAGAGATAGATGATAGGTGGGTTCATAGCGGCATTTCTGGTCATATTCTTTCTTTTCTTTTTTGTCCGGCTGGGATGGCGTCGCATTTACCGCTTCCGCAACCGCACGGAAAATAACGTCGTGCCCTTCCTGTTGCGCGTCAACCTGAACGAATTGACCGATCTGGTGGATAACCTTACCGAAGAGCAGTTGCGCTATGACCTGACTCCCAACGAATTCCGCAAAGAACAATTGGTCCGGCTGCGGCTGCTGCAGGAATATATGCGCCGCATGCGCCACAACGCTGACATTCTGCAGGAGTGGGGCGAGTACGGCTTCAACCGCCGCCGCTGCTATGCCGCAGAAGACGGCATCCGCTCACATAGCATGGAGTTGATCAAGAGCTGCCGCGACTTCCGCTACGGAGCGCGCGCCATCCAGTTGCATCTGCATCTGTGGTTTATCAAGATGAAGTTCTTTCCCGCGCGTCCCGCGCCCCTGCTCTCCCGCACGCGCCAGGTGGATGACTCATTTGACCTGCTCTTTGCTTACCAGGGAATCAGGATCGCCGCCGAGTACCTGAGCTTGGCCTACAGCGACGATTGCTATCACGACCTGGCCGAGGTTTTGTAGGGTCCTTTTCCTCGCAGATGTGTCGCCCTTCCGGGGCTTTAACTCGATTTCCATAAGCCCACCCAGGCGTACCAGCAGAAAATAAGACAGGTCGAAGATTGGCAATGGGTGTTGGTCGATGAAACCTGGCTCCGCACAAAACTCAACTGCGCATCAACGAAATCATCTTCCGTAAGCTCGAAACCAAAGTCATCACATGCCGTCGTAATTCGGGCCGCCGCCGCCTTCAGGTGGCACCCAGGTGATGATCTCGTACGGGTCCATGATGTCGCAGGTCTTGCAGTGCACGCAGTTGGAAGGGTTCAGGTGGATGGATTTGCCCTTCGGCGCGCTTGGGTCTTCTTCCATCTCATACACATTGGCTGGACAAAAATTCTGGCAGGGATTGCCAAACTCCACTACGCAGCGCGTGTTGCAGATATTGGTATCGTGAATGATCAGGTGCGACGGCTGGTCTTCTTCATGCTTGGTGCCAGAGTGGTAGAGATCAGTCAGCTTGTCAAAGGTCAGCTTGCCATCGCCTCTGGCTCTGCCCAGCAATTGCGCGCGATTGCCGCCATCTGCCGGCAGTTGATCCAGATGCTGCATCCGCGTGTGCCCTGCCTGGGCATGGTAAACCTCATGCATGCCGCGTCCGCCGGTGATCTGCTGTATCGCCGTGTGAAACAACCCGGAAACCAGCCCCTTCTCAAATCCCTGATGAAAGTTGCGGACCTCCCATAGCTCGTCTCTGATCCAGCTTGAATCCACGCTCTCTTTGTATTGCTTAAGCTGCTCCTGGCTGGAATTATTTTTGAGCAGCGCATTGAATGCCGTCTCCGCGGCCAACATGCCGCTCTTGATGGCCAGATGAATGCCCTTGAGTCGCTGTGAGTTTAGAAAACTGGCTGAGTCGCCAACAATCATCCAGCCGTTGCCCGCCAGTGGCGGCATGGAAAACCATCCGCCGTAAGGAAAGGTCTTGGCGCCATAGCGGATCATTTTGCCGCCGCGCAGCAGTTCGCTGATGAATCGGTGCGTTTTAAAGGTCTGCAGCACGTGCTGCGGATCAAGTCGCGGGTCGGCATAGTCCAGGCTGGTCACATAACCCAGCGAGACAAAGTTGTCTTTCGATCCGTAGATCCAGCCGCCGCCGTATTCCTTGGTGGTGAGCGGCCAGCCCATGGTATAGATCACCTGGCCTCTTTTGATTGCGCCGGATGGAACTTCCCACAGCTCTTTTACGCCAATGCCATAGACTTGCGGATTGCGGTCTTTTTGCAGATCGAACCTTAGGACAAGTTGCTTGGTGAGCGATCCGCGCGGCCCTTCCGCCAGCACAGTGATCTTTGATTTGAGATCGTAGCCAGGCTCGAAATTTGATTTCTTCTGATTTTGCTTATCAACGCCCTTGTCATCAGTGCGGACGCCGGTTACTTTATCGCCATCAAGCAGCAATTCCGATCCGGCAAAGCCAGTAAAGACGGTAATACCCGCCTGTTCAACTTTTTCCCCCAGCCACTTTACAAAGCGATTGATGGAGATGACGAAATTACCGTGGTCGCGCAGCGGTGGCGGAGTTATCGGTAGGCGGTGTTCATGTTTTTCAGTGAGAAAATAGACGTCTTCGTGCTCAACTTCTGCGTCGAGTGGCGCTTCTGCGCGCCACCCGGGAAGCAGCTCATCCATCGACCGCGGGTCCAACAACGCTCCGGAGAGTGAGTGCTGGCCCAATTCACGCGCCTTTTCCAGCACGTAAATATTCTCTTTGCTTAGAGGTGCATCAGGGTTGCGGCGGTTGTGCCGGTCAATCAGTTGTGAGAGGCGCAGCGCGCAGGCCAGCCCAGCCGGCCCGCCGCCCACAATCACCACGTCGGCTTCCATCTGCGGACGGTCAACACCTTCAAGAGGTTTACGGAAATAGATCATCTTTTTAGCACTCAGACTCAAGCAGTGAGCAATCAGCTATCAGCATTCAGTCCTGGAGCAGCGTAATAAGGCGATACTGTTTCAGGGCTGAATGCTGATGGCTGATTGCTGAGCGCTATCCCTTGGCCTTCTTCACTTCTTCCGTCAGCGCCGGAACGATATCAAACAGATTTCCTACCACACCGAAGTCGGCAATTTCAAAAATCGGCGCTTCCGCGTCCTTATTAATGGCGATGACGCTGCGCGAACCTTTCATGCCAACGATGTGCTGGATAGCTCCGCTGATGCCGACCGCAAGATAGAGCTTGGGTGAAACTGTCTGGCCGGAGCTACCGATTTGGCGATCCATGGGGAGCCAGCCGGAGTCGCAGATAGGGCGCGATGCAGCAATCTCGCCGCCCAAAGCATCAGCCAGCGCTTTGGCGAGCTCAATGTTCTTTTGCTCCTTGATTCCGCGGCCTACAGAGACAATGATCTCCGCCTGCGTGAGGTCAACAGCCTGCTTGGCTTCCTTGAATGGATCTTCCGGCTGATTGCGCTGCACGCCATCCGGAACCTGCGCGCTCACATTTTCTACTGGAGCGGGTGATGCACCGGCTTCAGCTTTATCGCCACGGAAAGCACCTGATTGGAACGTAACAAAGTGCGGGGCCGGACAAGCGAAAGAGACATCAGCGGCAAACTTGCCTTGAAACATCTGCCGCGTGAAGAGCAGCTTGCTGCCATCTTTGTGGAAGCTTGTAGCGTCACTGATCAGCGTACGCTGCAACGCCGTGGCCAGTTGCGGCGCAAAGTCGCGCACTTGATACGTGTGCGGCATCAGTACCAGCGTAGGCTGCTTTTGTTGGATAAAGGCTTTAAGCGCAGCTACCACGCCATCCGGCTCATACTTTACCAGCTTGGGTGACTCAATCGCATACACCTTGGCCACCTTTTTGCCCGCAACTTCCTGGGCAATGCCGGCAATGCCGCTGCCAAACACCGCAGCTTCCACCGTGGCGCCGGTTTCTGCAGCTATGGCCTGCGCGGCCGCAATCGTCTCCCAGGAGACGCGATTCAGTTTGCCTTCACGCTGCTCAGCTACTACAAGAATTGTCTCTGCCATTTGTTAGTTGATCTGCCGTTTCTTTTTAGCGAAACCCATCACGATCAAAGCCAGGGCTATAACCACATCCCCAATAAAGAAGTATTTCATCAGCCCGCCGCCGTCGCGGATGTCCCAACCCACAAACAAGAGCCATCCCAGGCCAGCCAGCAGCATCACTATCCCAACCACCATGAACGTTGAGCCGGTTTCGTGTTCGGTTACAGGTAGATAATTTCCGCCTTCAGGGTCATATTCCATTCGATCCATGGGGTACTCCTTAACATCTTAAAGATCCAAATCAAATCACTCGAATTTCGTTGCGCAGCTTGTCCACCAGCTTTTTCGCCACCTCGCCCGGCGATCCCTCAAGCATCTCAGTCTTTTTGCTTTTCTGCGGAATATAAAGTTTTTCGATCTTCTGCAGGTTCTCTCCCAGAGCAGACTTTACTTCGTCCATGGTGACTTTGCGCAGAGGCTTGTTTTTGGCCTGCTTGATCCCCAACAGCGTAGCGTAGCGCAGCTTGTTGATTCCGGATTGGATCGTCAGCACCGCAGGCAGCGGCATGTTTACATGCTGAAAAAATCCTGACTCCAACTCGCGCTTTACCTTGATTTGCGAATTAACGCCTCCTCCATCGCTCTTTTGAATTTCCATAATGATGGTCGCGTGCGGCCAGCCCAGCAGCTCAGCCATGATCACGCCGGTCTGGGCGTAGCCGTAGTCGTCCGATTGCAGGCCGGTAAAGATCAAGTCAAATTTCTCATCCTTGATGGCCGCAACAAACGCCTTGGCCATATTGAGAGCGTCAAGGCCGACAAAACCATTGTCTTCCAGATGAATGGCGCGGTCAGCGCCCTTGGCTAGCCCTTCGCGCAGTACCTGCTGCGCCCTAGCCGGGCCGGCGGTAATCACCACCACTTCGCCAGTGTGCTTCTCTTTTTGCCGCAAGGCTTCTTCCAGCGCGTACGCATCAGGCTCGTTGACCTCATAGGAAACATCGTCGCGGATCCATGTCCCGCTTTCGTTCAATTTAAGAGGAGCGTCTTTCTGCGGGACCTGCTTCATGCAGACCAGAATCTTCATAGTTCAGATATTCCTGTCAACAAAGCTTAGATGCGGCGGAGCAGCGCCATGTCAGCGCCAGCATCGCCTATGAAACCTGCAAGTATAAATGAGAGAAGAGCGTTGGGACAGAGCGAGGGGGCTTTTCAGTCCCTAATCGGCACAAACAAAAGCGAGCGGGAAAGAGGCGAAATCCTGCGCGTAGCAAAGAATCTCAGTCGTTCAAAAACGCTACCGACTGCACTCCCGCCACTTCAAACCGCTTGCGGCAGCGGATGTTCTTGCACGCCACCATATCATCGCGGCGCACCATATAGCTCTGGGCTTTGGCGAACTTGGCACGGTCGCGCTCATCGGCCCGGCCGGGAAGCTGTTTCTTTTTGGTACGCACCAGCCATGAAAGTTCGTAATCGCCGGACTGGCGGCAGTGCGGACACGTTAACGTATGCGGCTTTTTAGATTCTTTCTCGTCAAAAAAATCGCGCTCGTCCATCTACTACTATATTAACCAAAGAGTACACAGCAGTCACCAGAATCGACCCATATTGGGGTTAACTTTCTTGAGTGCGCCTGAGTCCGCGCTAGCCGATCATCGATTCGCCAGAATCGCACACAACGTTGCCGATTCCATAGAGGTCTTCCCGCGCGTCGCTCGATTCCTGAAAAGACCAAGGGTAACAAATCAAAAGCACGCCCCAATCTTCGTCCGGTGTTGTCCTACATCAGGACAGTACCGTTCGTCCCACTCTACCTACCAGCTTCTCAGGCTGCTATATAATGCCGCGTATGAGAAGACCTCTTATCCAGCGTGCACTCTCCCTTGTGTTGATCTATGTATTACTGGCGCCGCAGAGCTGGGCCACCTGCGGAGGCGGCGGTGGCGGCGGCATGGGAGGCATGAGCGGAGGCGCGTCGGTACAGACGTACCAGGTGCCGTGGAAGCTGATCCAGCCGGAAGAGCAGCCGAAGGAAGGGCTGGCGGTTTACTGGTTCCCAACCGGCGAAAATGAGCTTAAGAACTCCAGCCTGCGTGAGTCGCGCACGCTCCAACTCTATTCACAGCAATGCGTGACCATGGGCGTTGTGGATGCAAGCAGCCCGCTGGGACACAAGTACGTGCCGGACGGCAAGCTGCCGGTGGCCTTGCTGGTGCAGCCATCTGATGGCGCTGTGGTGGGCAAGCTGGAGAATAAGAATGGCAAGCTCTCAGTAGGCGACCTGGAAAAGATTGTGGAAAGCGAGATGAAGAAGCGCGAATCCGCGATCAAGGAAAAGATGGACGATGCCAAGGCCAAAGCCAAGGCAGGCGACAACAAAACCGCGATCACCGAATTGCGCCAGGTAGCAGACCAGAAATGCATGTTTCCGAACAAAGCGAAAGATGCCGTAAAAGAGCTGAAAAAGCTGGGCGTAACGGACGTGAACGCCGCGCTGATGCCGGATGGTCCGAATTTTGATCCGGCGTTGAGCGCAAAAATCCAGCAGACCATGACGGCGGGGCTGAAAGCGGAAAATGCAGCGAAATACGAGGACGCAAAGAAGCTTTACCTGGCTGCGCATCAGCTTGATCCCAATGATCCCACGCCGCTGCGCTATCTGGGCGAACTCTATCGCCACTACACCGGCGAGTGGGACAAAGCGCGGGTCACCTTTAACCAGATCCTGGCCATGCCGGCCGATCCACTTTCGCGCGCGGTGGCGCTGCATGGGCTGGGCAAGATGACCATCCATGAAGGCGACTTCAAAAAAGGCCTGGGGCTGATGGAGGCATCGACCAAAGAGTTTCCGCTGGCGCTGGCTTACCGGAACCTTGCAGTGTACTGGAATTCAGAAGGCGACAAGGCCAAGGCTGATGCATACACGCGGCAGGCGCTGGCGCTGGACCCGCACGATCCTTTCAACCTGATCTTTGCCGCTGCATTCATGGCCGGCAATGGACATGGCGACGAAGCATTGAAAATCGCCAAGGATAACGAATCGCTTCTTTGCGCTTCCTACAACCTGGCTGCCATCTATGCACAGATCGGGCAGAAAGACAAAGCACTGGCGCTGCTGAAGCGGCACTTCTTTGAGTATGAGCGCTATCAGTCCGTACGCAGCAAAGAGATGATGGAAGCGCGTGTAGATGCGGTGTTTGCCTCGCTGTATCAGGACCCGCAATTTGTGGCGCTGACGGCCGGCGCGGACGGCAGATTGCCGCTTCCGGCGATGGGCAAACCGGCTGGCAACTGAACAGCGCAGCAGAACTATAAAGTTTGAAGATCGGGGCACGAAGACAATTCGTGCCCTAAGTTTTGGTGATGCTTTAAGGCATTGCGCTTCAGACCATCAAGTCAGCAGCCCGCTTCAGCCGCTGAGCGCGATTCTTGAATCACCGCAACTTTCAAGCCCATTCGGCGGGCGACCTCAACACCGGCGGCATAGGTTTCATCATCCGTCTCCTGGCCGCGGATGATTTCAAGCGGCCGCGCCCGATCAATCGGAAGCAAAAATCTCATGCCCAGAATTTTCTTTGCTCGATAGGTCACGCTCGCAAGCTCGGTAACACTAATCAACGCCGTGGTGGAAACGAGAATAGTTGCCGGTTTTGCGACTTTATCGAGCAGGGTAAAAATTTCGATCTTTGATTCCAGTTCGTCGGGAACGGCCTCAATCACTAAATCGGCAGAGCGCGCCGCCTGCTCAACCGATGAAGCATATTCAATGCGAGCCAGCGCTGCGTCAACCGCTGGCTGCGTGAGTGTGCCATCCGCTACAACATTGCCGAGAGCAGCGCGAATCTCGTTGCCGGCACGGTTCAGGCTGGCAGGAAGAATGTCTTCCAGGATCGTGGGAAAATCGCCAAGTGCTGAGAGCTGGGCAATGTTCCGGCCAAGCGCGCCGGCGCCAATCACAGCAATGGTGCCGACCTCGCTCACGGTCAGGCCTTCTCCAGGCCCTCCAGGGTCTTGACGAAGCTAGGATCGGAGTTGCGCATATACTCGGCCAGGCGCTTGCGCTCTTCCGCGGTCATGGTTGTAATACCGGCCTGGATACGGCGCAGAGTGGCGGCAATATCGTCAACGTAGTTCATCATGCGAATCATTTCACCGGTTGCTGGCATGCTGGATTTATGGCTCCTTGTCCAAACAGTTATTTTCAACCGTTCAGCATGAATTAGTAAAGGAGCTAAGGCCACTGTATTTTGCCAGTTGCATTTTGGTGCAGAGTTAGGGCGTACAGTCCCAGCCCAACCGCCCGCCACCCTCTGCAATTCGTGCATCTAAGTGTCGAGGAGTTCTTGTCTCAAAAAGCCGCTTCGTCTGACCACGCATGCGAGCCAATCCATCCATCCTGACGCCCGAATCGAGCGGCATTTCTGAATGCCTGGATCGTCTGGCTTCAGAGAAGCAGGTTGTTCGCCCACTCTCCACGTATCGCCTGCAGTTTAACGCTGGGTTCCGCTTTGAGAACGCGCGCAGGCTGGCTGGCTATCTGCACGCTCTCGGCGTCTCCCACATTTATTCTTCGCCCATTCTCAAAGCGCGGGCCGGCAGCTTGCATGGCTATGACATTACTGACCACAACCAGTTGAATCCTGAGGTCGGGAGTTACGAAGAGCTGCAAGAACTGGTCCACGAGCTGAAGAACTATGGCATGGGGCAGGTGCTGGATTTTGTCCCGAACCACATGGGCATTGGCCCAGGGACAAATCCCTGGTGGCGAGACGTACTGGCTAACGGCCGCGCTTCAGAGTTCGCGGAATTTTTTGATCTGGACTGGGACCCGCTTAAGCCTGAGCTGCATAACAAGCTCTTGCTGCCGATTCTGGGCGATCAATACGGCGCGGAGTTGGAATCCGGAAAAATCAAGCTGGTTGCCGATGAAGAGGGCTTTCATCTTGAGTATTACGACAAGCAGTTGCCGCTTGATCCGCAAACCATTCCCCTGATCTTTGATCCCCCTTCACAGGATTTGCCGCAGGAGCTGCGAAACCTGCTCTCCGGCCTGCGCAATCTGCCTTCGCACAGCGATACGGCCGGCGATGCCGTGCGCCAACGGCGACGCGCAGTCCCTTCATTATTGCAGGCGTTTAAAGAGCTACTGGCAGGTTCTCCCGATGCTCGCCAGCTCATGGAAAAGGCGGCTGTGCAGGTCAATGGTCGCGCCGGCGATCCGCACAGCTTTGATCTTTTGCACCGCATTCTGGAAGCACAGGTCTACCGGCTTGCGCACTGGCGTGTTTCCGGCGAGGAGATCAATTATCGCCGCTTCTTTGACGTGAATGATCTTATTGGCCTCAGTATGGAAAATCCGCGCGTCTTTGCAGCCACGCACCAACTTCTGCGCCATCTACTGGCAGACGATATGATTCAAGGCTTGCGCATTGACCATTGCGACGGTTTGCTCAATCCCCGGCAATACATGACCCGGTTGCAGATGCTTTATGCCGCCAGCCAATGCGCGGGTGAAGCGCCGCGCGCGCCCGTGGCAGAAAATGGCATTGAGGAAGAATTGCAACAGGTCTTTGGCCAGCATGACTGGATGAACCGCCGCGCTCTGCTTTATACCGTGGTGGAAAAAATCCTGGAACCGGGAGAAGAGTTGCCGCGCGAGTGGCCTGTGGATGGCACCTCAGGATATGACTTCACTACGCTGGTCAACGGCTTGTTTATTGACCGCCGCCATGAGCGGCAATTCACCAATCTTTATCGCCGTTTTACCGGCGTTTCTTATGACGTGGAAACGGTCATCTACAACAGCAAGAAGCTGATCATGCACGCCTCACTGGCCAGCGAGGTCAACGTGCTGGCGCACCTGCTGGATTCCATTTCGCTCACCGACCGCTATGCGCGCGACTATACGCGCAAGGCCCTGCGCGACGTGATCCGTGAAACCATCGCCTGCTTCCCTGTGTATCGCACCTATATTGATGAGCGTGGGCAAATGACGGAGCACGACCGCGCTTATATTAATGAGGCCATCAGCCGGGCCAAGCGCCGCAATCCAGATAAAGCTCCAGCCAGCTTTGATTTTCTCCGCGACATCCTGCTGCTGGCACGCAAAGAATCTGAAGACCACTCTGATGTCTATCGCAGAAAGCTCCATTTCACGCTCAAGTTCCAGCAGGTCACCGGGCCGGTAATGGCCAAGGGCATGGAAGATACGGCGTGCTATGTCTATAGTCGCTTTATCGCGGTGAATGAGGTTGGCGGATCGCCGCGGCAGTTCGGCATCTCCGTTGATGAGTTCCATGCGGGCAACAGCAAGCGGGCGACAAACTGGCCCTACTCCATGCTGGCCACCTCCACGCACGACACCAAGCGCAGTGAAGATGTTCGCGCCCGCCTCGACGTGCTTTCTGAAATGCCCAGGCTCTGGGGATCGCAGGTGGTGCGGTGGCGCAAAGCCAATCGAGTTCATAAACGCCTTCTGTCTGATGGCCGTCACGTTCCGGACATGAATGAAGAATATTTTCTTTACCAGACGCTTATCGGTTCATGGCCTTTTAACTTTGAAAACGCGGAGCAGCAAAGCAGTTACAGTGACCGCATCAAGCAATACATGACCAAGGCAGTGCATGAGGCCAAAGTAAATCTAAGCTGGATCAATGATGATCCTGCGTATGTGGAGTCGCTGCAGAATTTTATTGAAAAGGCGCTCTCGCCCGTGATCTCCGGCCAGCCCAATTCATTCCTGGCACAAATTGAGGCCTTCATGCCCGCCATCAATTTCTTTGGCGCCATCAATTCCGTGGCGCAGCGGGTGCTGATGATTACCTCGCCAGGAAACCCGGACATTTATCAAGGTACAGAATTGTGGGACTTCAGTTTGGTCGATCCTGATAATCGCCGCCCGGTTGATTACGAACTGCGCCAACGCTTGCTGGCTGAACTCGATCGCCGCGCTGAAAGCGGCAACTTGCCGAAGATGTGCGCTGAACTGCTCAGCAATTACCAGGATGGCCGCATCAAGATGTGGGCCACCATGCAGGCCCTGCGCTTACGCCGCGACAGGCGCGACCTGTTTCAGCTTGGTGAATATCGCCCGCTGCAAGCCGAAGGCCCAGCACAGCGGCATGTAGTGGCGTTCGCCCGTGAGCGCAAGAATCAAGTAGCCATTGTGGCTGTGCCCCGGCTGAGTTACACGCTGGCCGCAGGCGCTGTGCGTGCTCCCATCGGAGAGCTTTGGCGTGACACGGAGCTTCCAGTGCCGCCGCGCACTGCGGAGTTCCTGGAGAATGTGTTTACGGGAGAAAAAATCAAGGTCAGCGCCAGCCGCTCTCTCTTATGCCACGAACTCTTCGCGCACTTCCCGGTCGCCCTGCTCATCAGCGGGTAGAATTTGCGGGACGCGGTCGCTTACCTCACAAAGCGTCGCCAGCTTCTGTGCCAGCTCGTCCTTCAGCGCGTTAGAGGCAAACCGCCAGCCCCAGTTGCCGTCACTGAGTGAAGGAATATTCATGCGCGCTTCGCTGCCCAGGCCCAGCACGTCCTGCAAGGGCACAATGGCCAGCCTGGCCACGGAAGAAAACGCGCCCCGGATAAAAGCCCAGTGCATTCCGTCTTCTGGTTCGCCCAGGTACGCAGCCGCGAGTTCTTTTTCCTGCTTTGTGGCTGAATTCTTCCACCAGCCCGGAGTTGTATCGTTATCGTGGGTGCCGGTGTAAACAACGCAATTCGGCTCAAAATTCTGGGGCAAATAAATATGCGCTCCGGGATCGCCAAACCCGAATTGCAGCACCTTCATCCCCGGTACGCCGATCCGTTCGCGAAACGCGTGCACTTCTTCTGTGATCAAACCCAAGTCTTCCGCGATAAATGGAAGGTCGCCCAACCGCGCTCGCAACGTGGCAAACAGATCGTCTGCCGGGCCTTTCACCCATTTACCGTGGACCGCCGTCGGCTCCGCTGCCGGAATTTCCCAATAGCTCTCAAAGCCGCGGAAGTGATCCAGCCGCACAATGTCACAGGTCTTAAGCGCCCAACTCATGCGCTTGACCCACCAGTCATAGCCGCGCGCTTTGCATGCTTCCCAGCGATACAAGGGATTTCCCCAGCGCTGGCCGGTTTCACTGAAAGCATCGGGCGGGACTCCAGCCACTACCGTGGGCAGGAGATTTTCATCCAGATAAAAAAGGTCGGGGTTGCGCCACACATCGGCGCTGTCATAGTTCACAAAGATGGCGACATCGCCCACGATCTTAATGCCATGTTGCGCGCAGTAGCTGCGCAGCGCCCGCCACTGTTCGAAGAACGCAAATTGGATCGCGCGCTCCACTTCCAGCTCACGCTGGTATTGCATGCCGAACTTGTGCAAGCCTTCCGCTTCACGCCGCGCCAGCTCTTTGGGCCAGGAACTCCAGGTAGCGTCGGCATGGACCTGGCGCATCACGTCAAAGAGAACGAAGTCATCCAGCCACCAGGCATTTTCCTGCTTGAAACCTTCAAAACGCTCGCGGTCGCCATTTCCGCGCTCCAAAAAGTTTTGTGCGGCTTGCTGCAGCAACGGCAGCTTTGATGCCTTCACCTCGTCAAAATTGATCCGGCCAGCGGAGTGGGGAAGCTTCTTGAGCCGGTCCTGGCCAATCCATCCACGCTCAACCAGCCGTTCCAGGCTGATGAGCAGCGGGTTTGCGGCAAAAGCAGAAATAGCGGAATAAGGCGAATTGCCCAGCCCAGGAGGCGAGAGCGGCAATATCTGCCAGAGTCCCATGCGCGAACGCGCCAGGAAATCCGCAAAGGCATAAGCTTCAGGCCCCAGATCGCCAATCCCGCCCCGCGAAGGCAGCGAGGTTGGATGAAGCAGGATTCCGGCCGATCGCGAAGACAGCATGATTTTCTTTGATGCAGATTTTAGCTGCGAGCTTTGGTAAGTCTATCCATCTCGCCTTTGTTGATTTTTACCTTGCCTTCTTTTTCCATGCGCGCGC
>DASTCT010000284.1:0-8990 GCA_035710845.1 Candidatus Angelobacter sp. | reverse complement strand
TCGTTGCTCAATCGCTGATCGTAGCGCATCTGCAAGCTGTGGCTGGTTTTCAGCATGTGGCGGGGCTGTCTGCGGCACAGCGGGCGGCATTGCTGAAGTCAATCGAGCAGCTTGGACCAGACGGTCTGGACTGGCACTCGGTAATGAAACGAGAGTTGGAGATTCTCCCCACGCATGATGCCCAAGCCAATGCAGCGCGCGAAAAGATTGAGGCAGCCTACCTGAAGCTGCTCAATAACCCCGGAACGCTGCCGGAGCTGCAGCAGATTATTAGCGATGCTCCGAAGCAGGTTGCTGACATTATTCCGAACCCAAAGCGTGTGCTTGACCAGAAACAGAACCTGATTGACAAGCTGCAACAGACTCGAATGCTGTTGCAGTGATGGGTCAGTAAGCGAAGTAAATATTGTGGCATGAGGCGGTTGCTTTAGGCGAAGCAAGCCGCCTCATTTTGTTACAATCTCCATTTGCCTTTACGCCTTTACAACACGCTTTCCGGCAAGGTGGAAGAGTTTGCCCCTGAGCGGGACAACACCGTCCGCATGTATGCCTGCGGCCCCACGGTGTATGACTACGGCCATATCGGCAATTTCCGCACGTTTGTAGCGGTTGATATTCTGCGGCGCTATCTGCGCCAGAGCGGCTACAAGCTTCAGCATGTAATGAATATTACCGACGTGGATGACAAGATCATCCGCAATGCTGCGCGGGAGAAAAAGACTGTTCAGGAATACACAAAGAAGTATGAAGAGGCGTTCCTGGAAGATATGGCGTCGCTCAACCTGGAGCGGCCGGAAAAAATTGTGCGGGCTACCGAGCATATCCGCGAGATGGCAGAGTTCATCGCGGCGCTGGAAAAGAAGGGGATTGCCTATCGCACCGAGGACGGCTCGTATTACTTCAGCATCGCCAAATTCCCTGAGTACGGCAAGCTTTCCAAAAAAGATTTTGGCGGGATTGAAGTGGGCGCACGCGTGGACGTGGATGAATACGAGAAAGATAACGCGCGCGACTTTGCCCTGTGGAAAGCGCCGAAGGAAGGTGAGGCTTTTTGGGAAAGCCCCATTGGGCCGGGGCGTCCGGGGTGGCACATTGAGTGCTCCGTGATGTCAATGAAGTATCTGGGTGAAACCTTTGATCTGCACGGCGGCGGCGAGGACCTGACCTTCCCGCACCATGAAAATGAGATCGCGCAGTCGGAGTCGCTGACCGGCAAGACATTTGTCCGGCACTGGATGCACGTACGCTTTCTTCTGGTGGAAGGCGAGAAGATGTCAAAGAGCGCAGGCAATTTTTATACCTTGCGTGATCTGCTCGTGAAAGGCCACAAAGCGTCCTCCATTCGATTCCTGCTGACCTCTTCAGTTCCTTACCGCAAGCAGCTTAACTTCACACTTGATGGCTTGAAGCAGGCAGCGCATTCGGTGGAGCGCCTGCGTACTTTCCAATCGCGAATGAGAATGTCGCAGCTTCCTGCGGGCACCAACCCGGCGGCGCAGGAGGCGGCGACCAAAGCAAAGCAGGAAATGCGCGCCGGGATGGACGACGATCTCAATACAGCAAGGGCCTCAGCCGCAATCTTTGACATGGTGCGTGAGGCGAACACGCTGGCTGATCGCGGCGAACTGCGCGAGGGAGACAAAGCGCCACTGCTGGAAGCGTTGGATCAGTTTGACGAGATTTTTGCCGTGTTAAAAGACGATGATGCGGAAAAGACACGGGCCGCAATGGAGTGGGCCAAAGGTCAGGGTATCGCAGTGGAAGCAGGCGTAAGCGCCGGTACAATCTCTGACGATGAAGTGAACCAGCTGATCGAAGAGCGCAATGCAGCAAAAAAAGCGCGTGATTTTGCGAAGTCAGATGCGATTCGTAAGCAACTTTCAGAAGCCGGAATCATAGTAGAAGACACGAAAGATGGGATTCGATGGAAGCGGAAGTAAATGGTCAACTTTGATGAGTTTGATCCCAACAAACTCGAAATAACCAGCAAGGCTGTTTCTCCCGACTATTCCCCGGAGCCGTTTTATCTAGTTGAGACCAGTGAAAGCGGTGAAACCAGACTGCCTTGCTGGTCAGCTGATCCTGCGCCTCTGATGGAAATCATTTTAGAAGTACTTAAGACATTCCCGGAAGAAGTTGAAATGCTAATCAAGGCAAAGACAGAATCTGATACGGCAGATTCATACGAACCAGATGAATGGATTCGTTTCCATGGTTATGCCAGCAATCGTGCTGTACAAAATGCTTTGACCAGATTCCACAAATTCCTGGTTCGTGATTCCACACATCAGTTTATGGTACGTAATACGGAAACCGGCGAGTACTTATGTTTTGACGACTATGGCATCTTGTGGATTTATTCCGGAGATAAGAAATTCAAAAAGCTTCTTGTCGCACGCGGCTTTAAAGAGAAAGATGACCAGCCGCTGATTTATGAAGGGGCGGTCTGGAGATTCACGGCTCCCAACTCGATGGACCAATTGAAAGAACTGGCTGATTTCCTGATGCTTGATGAGGTAGGCAATCCTGAGCAAGAGAAGCCAGGAGAGCAAATTCAATAAGGGGATTACAAGCCCAATAGGAATAGCTTCAATCTCCTCCAACGTTCACGGTCTTCGGGCAAGTCTCCTCGCTCATTGGAGTTTCAGCCTGTGGCTGCTTCAGCTTTGAGGTGTTCACCAGCGCTACCGACGCGATAATAATCGCGGTTCCAACAATCATAAAAACATCCACACGCTCGCGCAGAACGAGCCAGCCAAGAATCAAAGCCACGATCGGATTGACGTAAGCGTAGGTTGCGACCTTCGGCGTGGGAACGTGTTCCAGCAGATAGATGTAGCAGGTGTAGCCGATCCACGACCCGGCGACAACCAAATAACCGATAGAACTGAGCGCAGGCACACTCCAATGCGCTTTGAAAAGCTGGCCGGTGAGCAGCGCAATGGCGGCATTGACGAGGCCGCCCAGAGTCATTTCCCAGGCGGCGGATGCAAAGACATCAACCGTGAGATTGAAACGATGGGAGAAGATTGATCCCAGCGCCCAGGCAAAAGATGCAGCCGCAAGAATCCCGCAGCCCAAAAGTTCCTGATGGCCGTAGTGTGTGCCGGAGAAGATGCGCGGCCAGAGCAGCAGGAGCAAGCCACCGATCCCCAGGGCAAGCCCAAAGAGGCCTTGCGGAGACATGCGGCCGGCACGAAAGATCCAGGCTTCAATGATCACAACCCAGATCGGGACCAGAGCCACGATGAGAGCGGCAAGGCCGCTGGAAACATATTGCTCTGCCGTGAGTACGCCGATGTTGCCGATCGAAAGCAGCAATACACCAATCAGCAAGAGCCGGCGGAAGTCCTGGCGGCTAATGCGAATGTTGCGTCCCAGCAGGGCACAGGCCAGCAGCATGATGGGACCAGAGACCAGGTAGCGCGTGGCGCCGGCAACATAAGGGGGCAGATCGCGCACAGCGATGCGCATGGCCAGATAAGTGGAGCCCCAGAGCACATAGACCAGTCCGAAGGAAACTGTGATCCGCAATCCGTGCTTCTGTTCTGCCGATGTCATTTGGTGTACGCCCTTATCATCTGACATTGTGGGCCGCCTGGTCGATGCGAAAAAACTGAATGGTGCGAATTTGGCGCGGGAATGTACCGTAGTAACTGCCAGCCGCATGAAATTTTCAGGCTATAATAGAAGTGAAGATGACCTCACGCCGCACATCATGGTTTGTACGCACGCCCAAGCGCTCGCTGGCATGCTGGGTGGATTTTCTTGTCTGCCCGCGGCGTTATCTGGCGGTGCTGCCTTCGCACGCCCGCGCCAACCTCTTTGCTGGAGACTAAGCTCCTTCATCCTCAAAACTGAACCGGCCTGATAGCAGGCAGTAGTCCGTTCCTGCTTTTCACACAGGGCCGAAGGCCTCAACACGCAACTATTTTGAAAAGAGGATGAACATGGCAATCCAGACCATTTCCAATGCAGGACCCAAGATCAGGACAAAGCTGCCCGGCCCCAAGGCGCAAGCCGTACTGCAGGGCGATCAGAAATATATTTCACCATCGTACACGCGTTCCTATCCCCTGGTAGCCAAGCGCGGTCGCGGCGTGGTGGTAGAGGATGTTGACGGAAACGAGTTCCTGGATTTTTCCGCCGGAATCGCCGTGGTGTCCACGGGGCATTGCCACCCGGATGTGGTGGCAGCGATCCAGAAGCAGGCAGGCGAACTGATCCACATGTCTGGCACGGATTTTTATTACGAGAACATGATCACGCTGGCAGAGCGACTGGCCAAAATTGCGCCGATGTCCGGGCCAGTCCGCGCTTATTACGGCAATTCCGGCACGGAAGCGATTGAAGCGGCCATGAAGCTGGCGCGCTATCACACCAAGCGGCAGGGGATCATCGCGTTCTACGGCGCGTTTCACGGCCGCACGATGGGCGCACTCTCACTCACGGCGTCCAAGACGCAGCAGCGGCGACGCTTCTTTCCGCTGGTGCCGGGTGTGGCGCATGTGCCGTATCCCAACCTGTATCGCAAGCCGGAAGGCATGACTGACACAGAGCACATTGCTGAGTGCGTGCGCTTTATTGAAGACCGCGTGTTCAAGACCATCATGCCGCCGGAAGAGTGCGCGGCGATATTTATTGAACCCATCCAGGGCGAGGGCGGTTACCTGCCGGCCCCGGCTAAATTTCTGCGCGAACTACGGCGAATCTGTGACCAGAATGGAATCTTGCTGGTCGCCGACGAAGTACAGAGCGGCGCAGGGCGCAGCGGCAAATGGTGGGCGATTCAACACACAGGCGTAGAACCGGACATCGTTACCATTGCCAAGGGCATTGCATCCGGCATGCCGCTGGGCGTAACGCTAGCGCGTGCCGAGATCATGGATTGGGTGCCGGGATCACACGCCTCTACCTTCGGCGGCAATCCGGTGTGCATTGAAGCTGCGCTGGCGACCATGAACGTGCTGGAGCACGAAGGCATGCACAACGCGGAAGTTGTGGGCGCACACATCATGAAGCGGCTGAGTGGCTGGGTGAAAACTCATCCCATGGTGGGCGACGTCCGCGGCCGCGGGCTGATGATCGGCGTGGAGATCGTGAAGGACAAAAAGACCAAAGCCACGGCACATGACGAGCGCGACCGCATTGTTGAATTGGCGTTTGAGCGCGGTCTGCTGTTCCTGGGAGCGGGCGAAAACTCCATCCGCATTGCTCCGCCGCTGGTGGTCACGCAGGAGCAGGCGGACATCGCCTTGGACGTGCTGGAAGAGTGCGTCAATATAGTCGAGAAAGAAAACCGATAAGGAATAAGCCGCGAATTAACGCGAAAAGCGCGAATCAGAAAAGTGATTTGTTATGATTCGTGTTCGTTTAGTGTTGATTCGCGGTCTTCTTTTATGCCGATTGGAGCAAGACTCACCCAACTCAGCTTGCGCGCTTTTGATTCCGTCGCAAAATTCCTGCCCCGGAAGGATTCTGGGCCAGAGCATCTCCACACGGGAACACGCGGCGAGGAAGAAGCATACTTTTATCTCCGTAAGCAGGGCTATGTGATGATTGCGCGCAATTATCGCAGCCCGCGGAGCCGGAGCGAGCTTGATCTGGTGGGTTGGGACGGCAAGACGCTGTGCTTTATCGAGGTGAAGACACGCAGCACACGAAACTTTATTCCGGCTGAGGCTGCCGTGGACGCGGAAAAGCAGCGCGATCTTTCACGAGTGGCGCGAGAATTTTTACGCAAAATGAAGAGCGAACCGCTAGTACGATTTGACGTGGTCAGTGTGTATCTGGCGGGCGGCAAGACGGAGATTGAGCTGTTTAAGGACGCGTTCAGGGTGGCATGATCCGGGGTTTCCGCTCGTGTTCTAATACTTCAATGAGAGCATTCGAAGTTCATCTGAATAACAAGAAAATCTGTGTAGCTGGTATTGGCGGCGATGGTGTTCTTACCACAATCATCGACTATGTGGGCGGGTACGGTAGAGGCGAAACTGCCCTGACCGTCGGAGGGTTGATTAGCTCCAAGGATGAACATGTGTCCTGGATCAAGAGACGAAAGCTCCGGAAGGGTGACGAGTTGCTGGTCAAAGTTGTTGAAGTCGAGACCGTCGATAATCCGAGGCATCGACATCGTAAGACACGAGATGAGCTGCGGGAACGAAAACTTTACGTGCGTGCCGCTGCCAAAAGCTTCGGGTGGACAATCTCAACGCGACAGTCGACACGCTGAGGCCTCGGCTAGCTTCAGGGTTTGCTCACTCGTATGGCGGCTCAGGTTCTGCGCGTCTCGATCATTGCGCAATAGAATCATCGTGATAGAGATCCCGCGCTGCGCTCGGGATTCGCCTGCAGGCTCCCGCTTCGCTCACGCCTGCAAAGCGGCTCAAGTTGTAAGATATTTACGTGCCAGAGTTAAGAAGAGATCCGGTTACAGGCCGTTGGGTCATTATCTCTACGGACCGTGCGCGACGGCCGGGCGATTTTTCACGTGAGCGCGTGGTGATAAAGGGCGGTTTCTGCCCGTTTTGTCCCGGCAATGAAGACAAGACGCCGCCGGAAATCCTTGCCTATCGGCCTGGCAACAATCTGCGCGACAGCATTGGCTGGAACCTGCGAATAGTACCCAATAAATTTCCCGCACTGGGCATTGAAGGCGATCTGGACCGCCAAGCCGATGGCATGTTTGATAAAATGAACGGCGTGGGCGCACACGAAGTAGTGATTGAGACGCCTCACCACTCGGAGACTCTGGCGACCATGCCGCTGAAGCGCGTGGAAGACATGCTGTGGGCCTTCCGCGACCGCATCCTTGATCTGAAGCAGGACCGGCGATTCAAGTACATCCTGGTATTCAAAAACCATGGCGAAGGCGCTGGGGCAAGCCTGGAACATCCACATTCGCAGATCATAGCTTTGCCTATTTTGCCCAAGCAGGTAGTGGAAGAATTGGACGGCGCCAAGCGCTACTTCAGCAGCAAGGAGCGCTGTATTTTTTGCGACATCATCCGGCAGGAAATGGAGACCAAGGTACGCGTGGCAGCGGAAAACCAGGATTTTTTGACGCTTTGTCCGTACGCGCCGCGTTTTCCATTTGAAACCTGGATATTGCCCAAGCGGCACGAATCAGCCTTTGAAAATGCGCCTTCCACCCTGTATGAGAACCTGGCACGAATGCTGCGCCTGGTGCTGGGCAAAGCAGTGCAGGTGCTGGATAATCCCGCTTACAACCTGATCGTGCACAGCTCTCCGGTGCAGGAGAACACGCAGGATTATTATCACTGGCATTTAGAGATCATTCCCAAGCTGGCCAAGACCGCAGGTTTTGAGTGGGGCACGGGCTTTTACATCAATCCCACGCCACCTGAAGAAGCGGCAAAATATTTGCGAGAAGCAAGAGTGGAAGATCCGGGGACCGTTGAAGCTGCGAAGATCAGATGATCATGTAGCCTTACCCATACTGTCGGCTAAAGCGATCCATGCTACGCTCGGGACTGCGGAGAAAAATCAGACAGCCACTTCGCGCAGGTTCTTTACCAGCTCAATCACGCGCTCAGCTACGTAATCAATCTCAGCCTCAGTGTTAAAGCGGCCGATGCCAAAGCGGATGGCGCAGCCGGCGGCTTCGTCGCTCAGGCCGAGTGCTTTGAGCACGTGCGAAGCCTCAGTCTTACCGGAAGAGCAAGCCGAGCCGCTGGAGAGAGCGACATCATGCAGGCCGGTGAGCAGCGTTTCACCTTCAACGTGGAGAAAACTCATGTTGAGGTTGCCGGGCACGCGATGCTCCATGCTGCCATTGATTACAACCTGATCGAGCGCAGAGGTCAGGCGGTCACGAAGACGGTTGCGCAGGCCGGCGATACGACAGCTTTCCTCTGGCATCTCGTGCTGCGCGAGTTCACAGGCTTTGCCGAAGCCCACGATACCAGGAACATTAAGAGTACCGGAGCGCAAGCCGTGCTCGTGGCCGCCACCGTGGATCATCGGCTGTAGATGCTGCGCCACACTTGAGCTGACAAAGAGCGCGCCACAGCCTTTGGGTCCATAGAGCTTATGCGCAGTCAGAGAAGCCAGATCAAGGTTGGCGCTTTGCACATTGAGCGGGACCTTGCCGAGGGCTTGCACTGCGTCTGAGTGGAAGAGGATGCCGCGTTCGCGGCAGAGCCGCCCGATCTCTTCAATGGGCTGGAGCACGCCGGTTTCATTGTTCGCCGCCATGATGGTGACGAGGATGGTCTGGGGCGTAAAGGAGTCTTTGAGTTGGTCGAGGTCGATCAGGCCATCAGGCTTTACAGGTAGCCAGGTAACGCGATAGCCGTGCTTCTCCAGATATTTGCAGCTATCGAGAATGGCCTTATGCTCGCTCACGGCAGTAATGACGTGGTTGCCGCGCGAACGCTGGGCCTCTGCAACGCCAAGGACAGCGAGATTGTCGCTTTCGGTGGCGCCAGAGGTGAAAACAATCTCCTGTGGCGAGGCGCCGATGGCAGCGGCGATCTGACGCCGGGCCGATTCCACGGCCGCTGCGGCTTCCCATCCAAATGAGTGGCTATTGCTGGCGGCATTGCCAAATTTGGAAGTAAGAAAAGGCAACATGGCCTCTAAAACGCGCGGATCAAGCGGGGTTGTAGCGTGATTATCGAGATATACCGGAAGTTTAGGGGAAGCGTTACCGTTGCTGCTCATCTCAGTACGATTTTACTAAAGGCGCGGACCCTGAGCCACGAAAAGAATTTCCGCCAGCATGGGGCGCAGCATCCAGCCTGTCTTGCACAAAATCAAGATGTGTTTGGGCGTTCAAGAGAGTGCACGCCGTTGCACAAAGTAAAAAGCCTGTCGGCGAACCGGCGGGCTAGACCATTTTCATGGTTAGTGTAGGCCATAGCCGCAATGTCAAACCAAGCGACAGCATTCTCGGCAGTGACAGCGGCCAGGGCTTCGGCGATGGCCAACTCCAATGCTTCCAAACTGCGGGCTTTGGCCGCACGTAG
>DASTCT010000283.1:0-1756 GCA_035710845.1 Candidatus Angelobacter sp. | reverse complement strand
ACAATACTGCAACCTTGCACGTGTCAAAGCGCAGAAAGTTCCTATTCATTTTTCTCTTCTCTCCATCTGGTTGGTGAAAAGACAAGCAGGAGGGCGCGCACTGCCCTATACAGCGGACCCCTTTGATGCTTTTCCTATACTAGAAGACTCGTGCCCCCCACGTGTCTTTGGGCAGTTCCTAGGGCAATCAGAGTTCCACAAATAAACCGCTTATTATCAATCGGCTACGATTTCTTAATACTAGTTAATACTTTTTAACGTATTTGGGATGAAGTGATGCTCCCAAATTTGGGATATCCACAATGCTCTGCAATCGTTTGCAATTCAGTGTCCGATTCTTAAGACTTTAAGGCATAAGCTTGATTGGATTTTCAAATAATAGATTTACCCTCAAGGGCGCATGGCGCTTCGTCCCAAAATATTCTTGGTTACAGCTATATCGGTAAGCCTGCTTGCTGCGCCTGTTTTTGCCGGTGATAGTGCTTCAGATCGGAACAATGTCCGCTCCCCAGCTCCCATCCATCAGCTTGAACCCGCTTATAAAATCCAAGCCGGGATCGATGGCGAAATCTACCCGGTCTTTGCCAACTACGCTTCTCTGCAGCGGCAAGCCGACCGGACGTTTGGCGTGGTCTCGGTCACCATCTCAAATCCGCGAACCGCCAGTATTGAGCAGCGTATAAGCGTACAGGTACCGGGCTGGAGCGACGAAGAAATTCAAACTGCTGAAATCCCAGCCGGAGCTGTTCGCACCCTGGTATTTGCCCCGGCATTCCTACCCCGGCTTTATCAAAACCATGAAATCGTCGCTGCCACGGTCCATATAAACATCAGCGATCCGGCTTCAGGAAAAGCCTATGAATCCACCGTGCCGGTGCGGCTGCGCTCAGCAGAGGACATGTTCTGGGGGAAAGACTTTAAGTACGCGTCTTTTATTGCTTCCTGGGTCACGCCGCATGATCGCGCAGTGGAAAAGGTGCTTGCGCGCGCCAAGCAGTTCACCACCGATCATCGGTTGCCGGGATATGAAAGTTGGAAGAACGCCGAACAGCAGGAAGAGGCTACCTACCGGCAGGCTAGAGCCATCTTCACCGCGCTGCAACGCTCAGGGTTCTCTTACGTGAAAAGCTCTTTCACGCTGGGCGACCATAAAGGCGTGAGTGAACGTGTCCGTATGCCCCATGTAAGTCTGAGCCAGAGCAGCGCAAACTGCATTGACGCCGCGGTTATGTATGCTTCCCTTTTTGAAAATCTGGGCATGGACTCCACTGTCGTTATCGTTCCAGGACATGCTTATGCTGGCGTTCGCGTTGCGGAAGGATCTCCGAAATTCCTGATGATTGATGCCGCTCTTACCGGTAGGACCACCTTTGCTGCCGCCGTAGCCTCTGCGGAAGCAGGTCTGGCCCGTCACGTACCCTCTACGGTTACTCAGGTAATGGTGGAAAAGGCCCGGTCAGAGGGAATTTATCCCATGCCTTGATTTTTCAGCAACCTGGGCCGCTGTTTCCTCATCCATTGTGTCCTATATGGCACTACTGCGGGCCATTGAACCACTTGACATCTTGCAAGACGGGCTTAAAATACCCAAATTCGTGAACAGGCACCGGCCAGTAGTGCGCCTTGATGCGAATATGAACTCGAGCCAGAAGAATCCATCACCCATCGCGAAACGTCCTCCCGAACCAATACCTATGGAGAGAATCTGCAGGCATCCGCGCGTACGTGTCGTCGCGCGTGAAGAAGACGCTGAGTT
>DASTCT010000282.1:0-21277 GCA_035710845.1 Candidatus Angelobacter sp. | reverse complement strand
CTGTGAGCCGGCAACAGTCGGCGCAAGGAATGTAGCTTTGGCGCTGTTCGGGTTGTTGATGGTTACAACCGGATCGCCAGGATTGATGATCTGCGACCAGGTGAACGGACCAGTCGTCGGCGTGCTGGCGGTGCCATCGAGTGTCACCGTCACACCCGCGAATGGCGGATTCGGATTTGAGGCGAATGTCGGCCTGGCAACTGAAGCGAATGTGCCCGGGACACAGGTTAGCGGCGGTATAACGTCATCCGGAAAAGGAGTCAGTTGGCCGCTGTTCTGATTGGGATAGAAGGGTACTGGTGCCAAGCCCAACTGCATCTGTGTGCTATCGAACACGCTTCCCTGCAATGGCAGCGGTCCTGAGCCATTGACCAGGTACACGAAGTCATGGAAGTTGAACGGCGGAGGCGGATTTCCCGGCGTGAGGAGTTCAGGATAAATGAACTCGCCCGTCGGCAATTGATACTCGTTGAAATCCAGGCCGCTCTTGTTCTTGCCCAGCACGCCGCCGCTTACGCGAGCGCCAATGTTCTGTGTTGGCGGCTGGAAGTTACCGCCTTGCGGGAAGCGCACGCGCCAACGTCCGCGCTTGCCGATTCCCGGAGGTCCGGGTTCTACGGGGAAATTCGCGACCCATGACGGTTCGCGGAAGGTGATGTTTCCGTTGCAATCGTAATCAATGGCTGACACGTCCACTGCGCGCGCTGGATCAGTGGTCATGCCTTCCACCCTGGTCCTGACACCGGCTTCCTGCGGGAATGCAGGATCTGGCGCCGCCGCGGTACCCATAATCGTGACTTCAACAACAATGTATGCGGGATCAACGCCAGGCGCGGTGAAAGCGCCAACGTTGCCCACAACTTCCGTTGCGGTCATGTAGGGGCCTTGATCATCGACTTCCTGCGTCGCGATCACGTCCACGAAATCCCCTACCTCATAGGGCATCTCGGCGTATGGATCCTGCGGATTCGGGTTGTCTAATGTGGGCCCATCTCCGGGAGCATTCATGGTGAAGATGGTGAGCGGCCCGAGTCCATTGAGGTCGCGGGGACGGTTAATTTCAGGGCACTGCGGATCGTCCATCCCGGTATAGGTGAATCCAGGAGGCGCAGACAAAACCCAAGGATCCGGCACACCAGGAATTCCCAATTCATTGTTGTAAGTGCCCGGCGGAACTACGGGGATACACATCGGGTAGCCCATGCCGGAACGAATCGTGGGATTGCCCTGGTCAACTTCCATGCGCGGATCAGGCGACTGTCCTGCGCTATAACGGCCTTTGTTGAGGAAGACGCCTGTGCCCGATCCATCAGGATTCGGAATTTCGATGGTGATCTTGGGATCGTTGAGCTGGACTCTCTGATGATTGACGATCAATACGCCGTTGGCATAATCGATGCTCTCGATGTATCCCGAAAACGTTGTAGCAGCGTCCTGTGCGATACGGACGATTCCCGCAATGTGTTGCCCATTGACGATATTGGCATCGATGGTGGCTTGATAAGTCCCCGGAAATCTCACGGTATCCGCCATCGCCAACCCTGACTGGAACACAGGGTCGGTCTGGTGAGTATTCGGATTGAGTTCGAACACCTCTTCCCAGGTGAGAAACGTGTTGGGGAAGACAACAATTGTGCCCGCTGGAATGCGGATCATCTCGTTGTTGATCTCAATCCAGCCGCCGGTCATCTTGCACTGGTCGGGCAGCGGAGGATTGTCCGGCGTAGGGGCCGTATTATCATCCTTGTTGCACAAGCCCGGTGTTGGATCCAACGATGCATATTGAATTTGTCCGGTAAGGAGAATCCCTGCCGGCCTGGTTTGGAATGCCGGCATGACGGCGTTCGGAGGCGCCATCGTCGCCGGCGTTGGCCAGGGAACCGGATTCAAACTTTGCGCGGACATGCTCACGCTGGCTACTGCTATCAGGAGCAGAAGAACGCCCGCTACCCCGATAATCTTTCTTATTTGGTCGAAACCCTTCATTGTTGAAGCTCCTTCCGTCGTCGTCCTCGTTTTGCTCGTTCTGCTCGGTCTTGCTGATAGGGGGATTGGGATTTCTTGCTGCCGCACTGCGGTCTCGTGAAGACTGAGGTTTCTCATTTGCCACCGCCCGCTAAGTTCTCCAGGAAAGTCGGGAGAGGCTTGCCCCCGTTCTTTCCTATTGCCGGAATTTCCATGAGCTGCGTTGTTGCCTGCCCCGGATGTTGCGGGTCATTCTGCACAGGCGATCCGTTGGGTCCCGCGGGATGACCGTTCGGAGTAAACAACTGGGGGTGATCAAAGGGTGCGGCCTGGCTGACGCTGCGTGGATCAGTTAATCCGTTGCGCAGGAAATCAACCAAATCTGTTTTGTCCTGCAATGTGAGACCAAGAAGATCAATGTCGGCGTCCATATATTGGTGTTCTTCACCAAAGGTGTTGAAGTCGCCGCCACGGTCGTAAAACTCAACCACTTGCTCAAGCGTTAACTGACTGCCGTTGTGGAAGTACGGAGCAGTCAGGGCGACGTTGCGAAGCTGCGGCGCCTTGAAGAAACCGCCATTGGCGATCTGATCATTGCAACTCAGAGGCGCCATGGAGATGCCATCGCCAGGGCGTCCCGGGATCATGATTGCTTCGGCCGGGTTATTGCAGACGCGCTCACGCAAATATTCCGACTGCGAGAGCGATTTGCCGGCAACAGGATCTGTTCCTGCCAGGCCGCCATCTTCAGCCGTTGGACGGACGCCAATGTGGTAATAGCCGGTGTCATACACACGGACCTGCATGTCCGCCATGATCATGCGTTCAGACGGACCAACCGTGCTGACCGTGCCCACGGAGGCATTCGAAAGCTCCGGCCCGCCATGGCAGTTAACGCAGCGTCCCTTGGTTTGGAAAACCAACAGACCGCGAAGCTGGCCCGTGGTCAACGGAGTCGGCCCTACTGAGTAGCTGATTCTTATTGGAAAGGTTGAAACCGGCGGCAATCCGAAAAGCAGTGTCAGCTTGCCTGTAGCGTAATCGATTGTCCCTGAGTCGAGTCCCACTCCCATGACTCTGCCGTCGCCGTAATCGAAGGCATAAGCCATGTCTTGGTCTGTGAAGTCAGCCAGCGGATCAAGCGCAATCACTGACAACGAGTAAGGCTGAATTCCAGGCTCAAGCTGGATCGTGTAGGCCTGATTGTGATTGTCGCCAATCAGGTTGTACGTCTTCTGCTGCTCCATGTATTTGTCAAAGGGCGTTTGGTCTGCAATCAACGTGCTCTCATACATCTGTATGGCCACGCTCCAGAACAGCGAGAAGTTGTATTCCATCAGGCTGTACTCATCGCTTCCGGCAGGGCAGCTTTCAAATTGCTGCGGATCAACGTTCGATACGAGTGTGCCGTCCGCCGCGGAGCAAAGATGGCGTGAGAACTGCCACCACTCCGGCTGGAAAGCCTGCTGAATAAGCTCGGCATAGCTGGTGTTCAGGCCCTTTCCCGGCGACTTGGAAAGCGCCCCAAGGATGCTGTCGGTTGGATCGACCATCTGCTTGGCCAGAGGAGTGCGCGCCAGCAGCTTCTTTCCTACTTGATGAAAGTTGCGATCATCAGCCGACATTTCAACGCTGCTGAGGATAGGACCGAGCGACTGCGAGCACAGCGCTGAATTCGCCATTCCGACATGCGCAGGCGCAAGTTTGCCGTCGCCATCGACAACAAGAAGATGACTTGAGTTATCACGCGCGCCAAAAGGATTCGCTCCATTGCAGACGTTTTGCGCGCGCCCATCCCAGAAATTGCGGAAATTAAAGACCGCATCCACCGCGCTGGGAGTATTGCGGCCGGTCACCTTGCGGGTATTGATTCGCTTGCCGGCATCATTGGGATCCAGGAAAGAAAAAACAGGATCAGGAATCGAGGTGTCGGTTTCCACGCTGTTCCGCACCGTGAATTGAACGGTCTGTGGTGCGGCAATGCAGGTAATCTGCTTGCCTGAGTTGCTGGAAGATGAGTGGTGATTAAGCGAAAGCTGAGATTCTGTGTTGCCACGGAGGCCAAGTTTTGGGGCGCTTCCCGGCTCATTCTCATCACTACTATCATCAGAACCTTGCGTAGTGCATTTGGTAGTGCCTCCATTATTTGAGCCGGAGCCTGTGCCGCCATCTTCAGTGCCGCCGGTAACCGTTACTTGCGCATGAGTAGTCGCAAAGACACCCTGTGAGCCAGTTACATCGTTCAGGTCAGAAACTACGCTGAAGCGGTCCTTGGGATCAGCAACCTTGTGAAAAGGAAAATCGCCGTCGTGGTAACCACCGAAGCCGGCATTGGAACTGCCTGGATTGAGGTGATAATTAGGTCCGGCGGAAATATCAAAATGGTTATCGCCACCCGCCTGTCCCGGGTTGACTTCATTGATCGCCCGGCTGTCAGCACCGGCATTGAAATGGCAACTGGCGCAGGCCTGGACATCATCGCTGCCCGCCTGCATGTCCCAGAACAGCGCTTTACCAAGTTTTATCGCTGCCGTCTTGTCGGCAAGGATTCCTTCCATGCCAAAGACGGGGGGAACAGTGACAGTGGAGAGAGGAGCAAGCGGGCGCAGAGGAATAACCATTCCCTGCTCAGGTAGTCCGCTGCTTTGGGCCCGTACGTAGGCAAAATATCCAAGCGCCGTAATGATTGCGATTACCCATGCAAAAAGGCGCACGAAAGCCAGAGTCCCGGAAGACGGTCTCATTTGTCGATCTCCTTGAGAGTCGTAAATATTTTTCGGTACTGGGGCAATTGAGCCCGAGCGCCGATATTTGTTGATGTTGATTGCTGCGCGATCCTTCGTGCCAGGCGGAACACTCCTCCGGCAAGCGATCGCTGCTTTGTGTCTGGCTTTGTCGTTCCTGAAATGAAGCGATGTTTTGCGCCACAAGTTCAGGCAGGCTTTACTTGCAATCCGCAAAGCTTTGTTTGCAGGGCTTCACCCGCAATGAGCGAAGATATGCAGTGATTACCTGTTACGACAAAGAGAGATGGATGGGCTACGAGATTAGCGCCTGAGAGGGACGAGAAGAGGAAGCGAGTTTGAATCTAGTTGCGGGGCGAATGAAGGTTCCACTGACGCCATGGCAACAGCCGGCGTTAGTTCCACACTTTGAGAATGACTTGCAGCTTCAATTGAACGTGGCTCTGGAAGCTGAGTGCTCTTTTTGTTTGGGATAATGCCGTTGATCTCGACTGTGATTGGAGGGGTACTCTCGTCACCATCAGTATCGTACGATAAGCAAACCATGCTCGCCATGCCTGATAACAGGATCATCATCGCAAGCACTGCCGTACGACAATATTTGGTGAACGAAGAATTCATAAACCTGCACCTCGCCCACAGTCATCCCTGAGCGATGAGCAATTCTGCTTGTTGCACATTAAGGCGCTCTTAAGGCGTAATTAGACTTTTTAATTAAGGTGGTCTAAGGCGTAATTTAGATTTTTTAATTTTGCGGTACACCAAACAGGGAATGGACTTTCATTTAAGCGAAGACCGGCAGGGATCAAAATGTTGGCCCGGTTGCGCAGTAAGCCGTCGGCTGCCAAAAAATCTCGCACGGCAACTACCCAAGTCCCGAGTGGAAGAACAGGAAGTGCACAACTTAGCCAAAGCTAAAATTGGGCGGGCTCTAGATTCGTCAGATATTCGCGTCTCTGGAATTTGTGCCTTAGCTGGGCCGGAGAGCAGCATTCTGACGTTAAATAAGAATATAAGGATGTCAAAGCCTTAAGAACCTGAATCGGAATGCTAAAGCCCTGCACAAAAATGCTGATTCAGCGCTTATGGTCCGCAAGCCTGCTCTTTTGCAGGTTGAACCTGGCAACGGCTCTAGGAGAAGTGCAGACCCCTTGATATATGCGGATTGTTTCTCGACATTTCGTGTCGTAATGACCCCATTACTTAAGATAGATCCAATGCTGTCAACATAACCAACCCATTAACTATCAGCAAGTTATAAAGGATTTTCTCCGATCTCTAAGAATTTTTAATGGGGATTTTAGGTGCCATTAACCAAAGATCCACATGCTATACTTCCGCAGGCTGTGGGACAAAACTGCGTTCAAATGACACTGGTTAAGAGATACTTGCGTTGGGGGTTACTGGGGATCATTTTCCTGATCACTGCTTCCTCGCCAATGCTCTGCGTAGTCATCGATAATGATGGCGATGGCGATCCAACAACCGGGACCATTGTTGAATTCAGTATTATCTCTTGTAAAGAAATCCGGGTCGCAACCAGCATGGTGCAAGCGCATTCGAATGGTACCTCCAGAATGCCTCGCACAGCCCATCTAAGGAACTGGTTATCGGAACAGTTGGAAGCAGTTCGGCATGCACCAGTCCTCTTAGCTTCCCCAGAGTCCTTTCTTGCACCATTAAGGTGCTAGCACCCTGTCCATTTCTTCTCTTCTCTTCGCCATTTAATCGCGCATTGGTTTTTCCCAACGCGGATTAGGTGTGCGGCAGCAATTGTTTTTCGTCGAGAGACCCGGTACGGGCCTGGTGCCTTTGTTCCGGGCATGGGAGAGAATTGTGGCACAGCGAAATGTTGCTTCTAAGCACAACGGTCAATTCACCGCACGCGAGCGGAACCAACTCCTCGTATGGGGTAGCGTACTTTTCATCTTATTTCTTGGGATTCTGTACTTACTTGTCGGCACTGGCAGCATAATCCCGCGGCTTTAAAACTTCCGGAGGCAGGTCTGGCATTCACCTTCAAAATTAGAATGTCCAGATCTGCCCCCTTCACGGCAGAGGTTACGAGTTCGAGTCTCGTCGTCCCGTCAGCTTTGACACACCCAAGAGCAAGGCCTTGCTTTCCCAGGTTCTACGGTCTACACTTGGCCCTCAACCCCCCGGCCAAACAAAATGTTGTCATTGGTCCTTGATGTGTTGTGAGCTTTTGGGCGGGACAAACCTGATTGATCCCGCCCCTGGAAAGTTCGTATGGTCAATAAGAAAGCTGTCGATGTTCTGCTGGTCCTCTTAATTCTGCTGGATGTGGTTTACGACATTGTGATCTTTGGCTCGCCTGCAACGTGGTTTCACGTCATGCATGGCACACCGCTCGACGATCCTGAGGGACTGCTGCGCCGCACAGCAGCGTGCTGGGCGGCATTCGCTCTATGGCAGATTGTGGCCCTCATCCGATGGAAGCAGCATCGCCACTGGCTGATGCTGGTGGCCGGAATCAGGTGGACAGAGATCTTTGCCGACTGGACGTATGTTTATTTTGCGCAGCACCTCACCCTGATCGGGCATATCGGTCTTTTAGCGGCCGGGCCTATCAATTTGTTTTGCGGATGGTTCTTTTATCGCAGTTATTTCAAGGCTGCCCATCTAATGCCGACCGCGCCTGAAGCTAGCGCTGATCACTCACAAGCAAGCAACGTTTAAAGGCCCGCGTATAGCGAGCAGGCAAAGGCTTGGCCCCCAATATGAAAATTTTTCAGGCCCTTGAGCACAGACCAAGAGTGCTGCTGGTCTCAAACATAGTCAATATAAAAATAGTCAGTAATATTTGTGATTTTATGAATCGCTCTGGCGCTTCCGCCACGGCGTGAGCAAGAGCAAGAAAGGCAGGGATATTTTGTATGGCACCTAACTTTGATGTGTTGATAATCGGCAGCGGATTTGGCGGGGCGGTAACAGCGTGCCGTCTGGCCGAAGCAGGAATGAAGGTGCTGGTGCTGGAGCGCGGACGCCGCTGGGAGGTCAAAGATTATCCCAGCCAAAGCTCAGCAAACTGGATCTATGACAATGACCAGCCGCAGCGAGAATACGGCTGGGTAGATTGGCGTTTTTGGGGCAATATGACCGTAGTTTGCGGCGCGGCTGTAGGCGGCGGCTCACTAATCTATGCCAACGTCTCCGCCCCGGCCCATGATGAAGCGTTCGATAAAGGCTGGCCGCCACAAATCAACCACAAAGAACTCAAGCCCTACTATGATCGTGTGGGGAAGATGCTGCTGGTGCAGACGATCCCCGACAACCAGCTTACGCCTCGCTTCAAACTTATGAAGGAGGCGGCGGAGAAGGCAAACTACAGCGATAGGTTTATAAAAATGCCGATCGCTGTCTCGTTCAGCGAAAAATATCCGCTTCACCCTGACGATCCATTCAACAATGACAATAGCGTTCCTTTTGATAATGGCCAGGGTGTACGCCAGGGTACATGTGTACACTGCGGAAACTGCGATTTCGGCTGCCAGGTCCATGCCAAGAACACGCTTGACCTGAACTACATTCCCCAGGCGGAGAAATACGGCGCTGAAGTTCGCCCGCTCCACTATGTTCGTTTCATCGAGCCGATTGATGGTGGATACCGCGTCACTTTCGATCAGATCATTCCCGGTTCAGCGCTTGAAGAGGGCACGCTTAAGCGTGGTAGTGAGACAGCGCGTAAAGTGATTGTCTCTGCCGGCTCGCTTGGTTCCACGGAGATTATGCTGCGCTGCCGCGACCAGTACAAGACATTGCCCAATGTTAGTCAGTTCCTCGGGCACAACTGGAGCTCGAACGGCGACTTCCTGACACTCGGCATCTATCCACGAGACAAGATCATCTCGCCCAGCAATGGTCCAACAATAACCTGCTACATCAATTTCCTGGATAAGCCGCTGCCAGATCCGCGCTTTCAAAAAGAAAAGTTCGTTGTTGAAGATGGAGGCTTCCCGCCGCTGCTGAGTGACTATCTTCAAGACAAGCTTCGCCAGGTTGAGCACGGAATCAAGGAGCCGCACGTCAAGCGGATACTGGATTCCATTGCCAAAGACCTGCGCGCTGAAGATCCACTGCGCAACATCATGCCCTGGTTCGCCAACGGCGTGGATGCCAGCAATGGCCACCTCTATTTAGGGATCAATTGGTGGAGGCCGTGGCGCAAGGTACTGAAGCTTGACTTTCCCAAAGACCTGGAGCCAACTGAGGCAATCATTGCCGCACATACCCAGCTCACCCGGGTCACAGGCGGCACTGAATTCGTTCCCCCGACGTGGACAGATTGGAGATGGCTGATTACTCCTCATCCTCTGGGTGGCTGCAATATGGGAACGGACGCTACCTGCGGTGTTGTGGACCATACCGGCGCGGTTTTTGGTTATCCCGGTCTTTACGTGGTGGATGGAGCGATTGTTCCGGAAGCCATTGGAATCAATCCTTCGCGCACCATTGCGGCTCTGGCTGAGCGCAGCGCCGAATTCATTGCGCAAGACCTGACTGGACGCACCAGGCCCACGGCCCCGGGGAATTGATTTGAACCCATTATTTATGGAAACAAACAATTTTCAGGAAGCATTCCGCTGCTGTGAAGAGGCGGAGAACTATGGGGACCCCCTGGTGAGGATCTCCGCCAATGGGGCGGAGATAATTGTGATCAGTGATCTGCATCTGGCATCGGGAAGAATGCTGGATGGCCGCTATGCCGGCACGGAAAATTTCTTTGCCGATTCCTCTCTCTACCGATTCATCCATGCCATGCTCTCCCGTCTGCAAGGGAAGCGGGCCATTCTGGTGATTAACGGAGACGTGGTTGACTTTCTCCGCATCATTGAACTCCCACAGGGTGAGCAGGCTTTTCGTGATTGGCAAAGCCTGCTCCAGGAGCTCGGCATAGCAAAAAGCGTTCAGGAGCTGCAAAGCAGCTTTGACCGCAAGGAAAAAATGTTTGGCCTCAAGACTGACGATTACAAATCAGTGTGGAAGCTCGACAAGTGCGTGCGCGGCCACCCGAAGTTTTTTCTGGCTCTTGCCGAATGGATTGGGGCCGGCAACCAGATCATTATCAGCAAAGGCAACCATGACCTGGAATGGTACTGGCGCACAGTTCGAAACGGCCTGCGTCTGATGCTGGCAAAGAAGCTGTACGGTGTTTTGCAACGGAAAGAACCGAATCTGTCGCTCACAGACATTCTGACGCAGCGCATTGCCCCGAATTTGCGGTTCATTGACGATGCCATGATCATCGACGAGACGTTTTATATCGAGCATGGCCATAGATATGACAAGTTCACGAATGTTGTTGGCAAGCCGCTGCTGAACAGGAGCGAACTGAACATTCCCTTTGGTTCGTTCTTCAATCGCTATCTGTTGAACCAGGTGGAGCTGAACTATCCCTACACGGATAACGTTCGGCCATCACAGAATGTTTTGCCGCTGCTGATCCGCGAGCGCTTTTTTGTGGCAATGAAGCTGTTGCTGTACCACGTGCCTTTTTTGCTGCGCATTATCCCCAAGCGCTATTACCGGTACATGTTTGGGCAAGTGGCAGTACTGGCGGCAGCCATTTTCATTCCTCTTGTGCTTGGCGTGCTGTATCTTTTTGCCGCGTTTCCACAACTGGCAAGCCATCTGCACTTTTTGCCCGGAATGAGCATGCAAGGCAGCAGCCTGGCGAAGAGTTTTGCCTCCATGGCGGCTGCATATTTTCTTGGCCGGATCGTCGCTTATTTCCAGCTCAGCGAGCCTTCAGCCCTTGACGTTCCTGCCATGAAAATATTTGCCGCAAACCCGCACTATCAATTGATTACCATGGGCCACACGCACAATCCTGATCAGCGCCTTAAAGACGACCGCTGGTTTTATAACACCGGCACGTGGATCCCGATTGTAGAGACTGACACTGCCGAAATCAGGGACGACAAGACATACACCTTTTTACATTTTCGCCGTCACCAGTCCGGACAGCTAACGCCTACCGTAGTTGAGCGATGGGACGATGAGGCTGCAAGAGCTGAAGCACTCATCATGGTTTCAGATGATTAAGGAGTAAAGAGATGGCTTCACCCATTACCACCTTTATCAGAAAAGTCATACTGTTTGGAGACGGGCTGACGTTTCTTCTGATAGCGATCGGCGTGCTTTTTTCGGCGGAAAAGACCGCTAATCTTTACGGCTATACCCTCAACGGGATTGACGGCCATAACGAATTCAGGGCTGTTTACATAGGATTTTGGATTGGCCTGACAATTCTGTTCTTCACCGCACTCTGCAAAATCGATTTGCCGGTCCTCGGCGATATTGCTCTTGTCATGGTCTTGCTGCAATCGCTGGGGCGGGTGTTGAGCTTTGTGATGGATGGCATGCCCGACAAACGCTACATCATCGTCTTCTTTCTGGAATTCGTAAGCAGCGTGATTGGGCTGCTGATGCGTCCACAGTTAAGCGCAAACCGAAGCTGAGCGTCTCGTCCAACTGGCTTGTTCATAGGGGAAAAGTGTCTCTTTTGCCGCCGCTCTCACTTACGATGCGTGGTAGTAACGTGCTCCGCCGAATATCATTTCTTACTTCGGCTCCTCAAATCGTCAGCTTTTTAAGGACCAAAATCCGTGGTTCGACTTTCAGCGATCCTCACCCTGTTTTTGTGCTCTCTCTCGTTCATGGCACAGACTCCGGATGCCGCCAGCGTTCGCGGCCAGGTGCTGGATCAGACACATGCGGCCGTGACCGGCGCTGAGGTCAGGATCAAGAATGCCGTCCTGGGAATTGAGCGAGCTACAAGCACTGATGCCTCGGGCCAATTTTCTTTTACTGGATTGCCGGTGGGCGCGTATTCCTTGACGGTTCATAAGGACAAGTTTGCCGACCTGAGTCGCGATCTTACGCTCGTAGGCGGCACTGCAGCAAATGTGCAGTTGCAGCTAAGCGTTTCTTCAGTGCAAACGGAGGTAACGGTAACCGGCGTAGCGGGCGAGGTACGTGCAGATATGCCTCAGCTCGGCGACCGCATAGGTCCGGAGCAAGCACAAGAACTACCTTTGTTGAACAGTAGGATCACTTATCTTCCACTGGTGAACGCCGCCAATCGCCCGGCCATCAATCAGGGCGACGTTTTCATGAATGAGGACCTGTTTGTCACCAACGGCTCCGGACGCCGGCAAACGTCGTTTGTTGTGGATGGCACAACAGGAAATGACAGTTGGGGACGGCAAACTATCTTCGGCAATATTCCGCGAGTCGCGGTGCAGGAGATGACGGTGCTGGAGAACGCCTTTTCAGCCGAGTATGGCGCCACCACCGGCGGAGTAGTAAATATTGTTACCAAGACCGGCGGCCCGCATTACCACGGTGATCTGATCGGTCTGTGGCGGCCGGACGGCACCTCCGCCAATCTCTCCGGATTTACTTCCAACAGCGTGAGCAGCGGCAACCAGGTTGTTTCTGATTCGCTGGGCCAGTTAAGCGCAGCTTTTTCCGGTCCTATTCCACACACGCAAGCCACACAGTTCTTTTTTGGTGGCGAATACAGCCGTGAAGATCGCGCCTCAGGAATCATCTCTCCGCTGGATCCCGGAGTCTTTGTCGGTCACTACACCGGATGGTTGACCTTTCTGCGTATGGACCACCAGATCAACCAGAACAACAGCGCCTTTTTACGCGCCAACACAGACAGTTTTCACGATACAAATCCCAACGGCACCGTAGGCGGAAATACGTTGCCGACAGTCGATCGTATCTTTCGCCGCCGCACTTACACGCTGGAGCTGGGTGAAACCGCGGTGCTTTCGCCATCGCTGCTGAATAGTGTGCGCGCACAATTTCAGTTGGCTTCACCTATTACTGAGTTTGATCCTGTTGTTTTCGGCACACAGTTCGTGGTGCCGATCCCCGGCGCGGCTACTTTTACCACCGGCACCTCGCAATCTGCGCTGCTGCTCAACCGGCAATTTTCTGTGAATGATACCGTGGCCTCCACGCACGCAAGACATCAACTCAAATTTGGTGTGGATGTGGTGCGCGCCCACAATGGCGGCAACAGCAAGGAGTTTGGCGGCCCAATCTTTCTTGGCCAGTTGACATTCAAGCCTTGTACTCTGGCAGTGAGCCTCTGTGAAACAACCTATCTGAATGACATCGCCAATGTCCAAAGTTATACGCAGAGCTTTGGCAACGGAGATTACACCGTGGATGACACGCTCTGGTCACTGTTCGCCCAGGATGATTTCCACCTGCGGCCTGATCTCACGGTCAATCTCGGTCTCCGTTATGAGCAGCAGACCTTCACCGATGCGCGCAAGAATTTTGCGCCGCGCCTGGGCTTTGCCTATGACTGGCTGCATCATCACAACACAATCATTCGCGGTGGCTATGGCATTTACTACGCGCAGGTAGTCGATAACGCAGAGGCCAATTACGCGCTAAGCGGGCCCACAGGGACTTTCAACTTCACGGCAGGGCCGGGGCAGATCGGGTTTCCCACCAGCTTGTCCGCCATTCCTCTGCCTGCTTTTCCGGCTGATGCGATCGCGCCGGTACGCAGCATTTATATCCGTCCCGGACGCGCATCGTTCTACAACCAGTTTTTTGATACCTCTGTGCTCAAGGGCTATCCGGATGCGTTGCTCAACCCTTACTCGCAGCAGTGGACGCTGGGGATGGAGCGGCAATTGGGACAACATTGGGTCTTAAGCGTTGATTACGTGGGATCACACACAATCAAAGTTGTGCGCCCGCTCGATGTTGATCCGCCTGCACCCTTCATTCGCACCGCGCAGGGGCAGACGCGCAGCGCACAAGCCGCAAATTGCACCCGGCCTCTTTGGATTGCGTTCTATGCTGCCGCAGGCCGCACTTGTAATCCTGCGGCCGCCAATCCGCCGCAGCCAGCCTTTGGGGTGATTACCACTGATGTGAATGATGGCTTTGTCTCGTACAATTCTCTCAACGTGAACCTCAGCCACTCCTTCACGCGGCGCTTTGCCATGCTGGCCAGCTACGTTTACTCGCACGCCATCGATAACGTTGACCCTGATGCTCCCGGCGGAAATCCGAATGATCCTAACTTTGTCGGCGCGCAGGAAGTGGGGAGCGCCATCTTCGATCAGCGCCATCGCTTTGTGCTCAGTGACACGTACAACGCGCCTTTTGGAATCACGATTGGCGGCATCAATACTCTGGGTTCCGCCTTCTCGTTCAACATTGTTACCGGCAGCAATAATAGCGGCGACGCAGGCGCTACCACGGATCGGCCTGTAATCAATGGAGTGGTGATAGGGCGCAACACCGGGCGCGGCCAGGCGATTTACGACTTTGCGCCTTTCGCGGAAAAGACATTTTCTTTCCGTGAAAATCTCCACGCTAAATTGCGCGCAGAAGCATTCAATGTCTTGAATCACGCCAACTTTGTGGGATACAGTGGCACGTTCGGAAACGGAGCCACAGCGCCTGCCGGGTTTGGGCTGCCTCTTACGGGCATCGCAAACCAGCTACCGGCGCGGTCGCTTCAATTCTCATTCCGGTTGAGTTATTGAACCCACAGTTGCAGATCAGCAATCAAACAAAACACGTTGTGGCCGATGCGCTCCAGCCAGTCAGCCGTTTTACGTCTGGCCCGGCGCTTGTGGCCTACGTGGCCGCGGCCAAGCTGCTTTTTCATCTGCTCACTGCCACGCGCTACGGAATCTTCCGCGATGAGATGTATTATTACGCCTGCTCAGAGCACATGGCGTGGGGATACGTGGACCAGCCTCCACTGATCGCGTTGGTCATCTGGATTACCCGGCACACTCTTGGCAGCTCAGTGTTTGCGCTGCGATTACCAGCGGCTTTGGCTGGCGCGGCACTGGTATGGCTGGCAGGCAAGCTGGCGCGCGAACTTGGCGGTGAGCGCTTTGCTCAGGCCCTGGCTGCTTTGGCCGTTTTTATGGTGCCGATTTACATGATCATGCACCACTGGATCACCATGAACGCCTTTGAGCCGCTGATCTGGATGGGCTGCCTGTGGTGCGTGGTACGCGCGATCAACAGCGGCAATGAGAAATACTGGTTCTGGTTTGGCGTGCTGGCCGGGGTTGGATTTGAAGCCAAGTATTCCATCGTGTTTTTTCTTGGGGGTGTTCTGGTTGGCGTGGTAGCCACGCCTGAGCGCCGAATTCTAAAGAGCAAGTGGTTATGGCTGGGCGCGCTGACGGCGTTCTTCATCTTTCTTCCGAACTTCATCTGGCTGGTGCGGCATAATTTTCCATTCATTGAGTTGATGCACAACATCCGCAGTACCAGCCGCGACGTTGTCCGTGGCCCCGTGGCTTTTGTGCTGGACCAGGGACAGATCATGAACCCGATTCTGTTCCCGCTCTGGCTGGCTGGATTGGCATGGCTGTTTTTTGCCCAGGCAGGCAAGCGTTACCGCGTGCTGGGTTGGACATACGTAGTTGTCCTTGCAATCTTCATCGCGCTGAAAGGCAAAAACTATTACGTGGTGCCAATCTACCCTGTGCTCTTCGCTGCCGGAGCAGTAGCGTTTGAGCGTCTCACCAGCCGTCGCCTGGTTTGGACGCGCACTGCATACATCGTTGTGCTCGTTCTCTGTACGGCGGTGCTTGCGCCGCTCTTTGCGCCTGTTTTGCCGGTGGAGAGTTTCATTCGCTATCAGATCAAGCTTGGCATTCAGCCGCCCAAGTCGGAGAACCAGAACAATGGCGCATTGCCACAGTATTTTGCCGATGAGTTCGGCTGGGAAGATATGGTCCGCGAAGTGGCGCGCATCTATAACAGCCTGCCGCAGGAGGAGCGTGCCCGCACGGCAATCTTCGCCAATAGCTACGGCCAGGCTGGCGCGATTGATTATTTTGGCCCGAAATACGGCCTGCCTAAGGCCATCAGCAACCACCAGAACTACTGGTACTGGGGGCCGCGCGATTATACCGGCGATATCGTGATCGTGCTGGGCAGTGACGGCTCGGGCGATCGCGAGCATTTCAAGAGCGTTGAGGTCGCCGGACGCGCCGATAATCCTTATTCAAGGATGGACGAGCGCTACAACATCTTTTTTTGCCGGGGGCTGCTATGGGATTTCAAGGCCGTCTGGCCAAAGATGAAGAAATGGGGCTAAGACTAAGTACTAGCTACTGTTTTTCAGCCACCAATACGGCCACGGGGAACTCGTAGTAGATCTTTCCGCTTTCGCGACGCGTATTGAGTCCTAGAGTGTCGTCGGGGATTGAATTGGCAAAGAGCTTGCGCAGGCGATCACGATCAGCATCGCCTTCATTGGGAAACGAGCGAGACAAAAGATCTTCCATCTCGCCTTCAAAGCGATAGTAGTGAGGCTCCGCTGTGGGCAGGCCCGCTTGCTCAAAGAGGTCGCGCAGCTCTGCTTCAGGCAAGGCACGCACGTGCGAAGGATCACGCAGCTTTTCGGCGGCATTCAGCGCTGCGGCTTTCTCCGGAGCAGGCGACATATCGGCCACAACAATTCTTCCGCCGGGCTTGCATACGCGCTTCATCTCTTTGAGCGCGTTGAGCGGTTCTTCAAGATGATGAAAAACAAAGCGCGAACTCACGATGGAAAACTGCGCCTGTGGGAAGGGCAGGGAATACACGTTTCCCAATAGCCAAGTCACGTTCTTGAGATTTTTTTCTTCCTGGATTTTGCGCGCCTGCTCCAGCATGGCCGGCGTCATGTCAATTCCAGTAGCGTGCTTGGCCACGCGAGCAAAAGCACACACCAGCAATCCGGGACCACAGGCCACATCAAGCACCGTGTCTTCAGCCGTAGCCCCAGACCACTGCACAATGCGGTTCAATGTTTCTTCATTACGAATAGGCGCTGCAGTGGAGAACGGAACAGCCTGGCGCGTGAACTGGTCAAGGATGCGGTCGTTATGTGAGGCTATGGAAGACATCCCCCATTGTAGAACGCTGGTCTAAATATGAGGAAGGAAACGCCTCCAAATGCGCGGAACTATTTTGTGGTTGTTGCTCCTTTCAGGGGCGCTTCCAGGGACAGCACAGCAGAGCTCTTCCATCGAGCAACTGCTGCGGCTTCAGCCGGGAAACTTCTGGGTCTATAAGGGAACAGTCAAATGGGCCAACACCCCCGCGGGCGGGATTATCGACATTATCGAGCCAAATGGCCAGATCGAATACCCGCGCGACCATGGTTCATACGAGGTCACCTACAAAATCCAAGTGCTGGAAAAGTACGTCCATGGGCCGGTGACTGCATATGTTGTGCGCGGATCATTTTTGGATTTAGAAATCTATTATGGTTTCGATCACGAGCCTGAGCTCTGCGTCTGGGCAACATATGCAGGAGGTTTCTATAATCTCGGCGCCGTCGTCCCAGACTTTTTAAAGCTCGTCCGGAACCCTGCCGATTCGCTGGTGGAATACATCAAACACGAAACTCCATGGATCACCTTTCCGCTCCGTGAAGGGGAATGTCCAAAGTCCATGGATTGGAAAGCTGGCCATCCGCAACCGCAGGATACTGTCAATTGTGGAAGAGTAAGCCGGGAGCAGCCATCAGCAGTCCATCTTCAGGGAGTGAATTTGACCAATGCTGAGATTTGGGAGTTCGCATCCGAAGACCACGTATATGTGGATGTGACCCGTATAGCTTTGGGAGTTGGCATTATCCAGGCTGATAACACTGATCGGGAGCTAAATCACGATATGCACGTGAAACTGGTCGAGGCCCATCTGCAATGAACGGAATCCTTCCCAACCACCCCCACATCCAATTAAAATAGAGATAGCCATGAGCGATCATATAGTCAGTCCTGATACTGAGCGCGGAGCTCTTACCAAGCGTTTTGAGAACACTGAAGGGTATCCGGCAGGCGACCCCGGTCACCTGCGCGAGGTGCTGTTTGGCAATGAGCAACCGCAGGGTGTAGTCCTTACCTCGCTGGACAACGTGGTCAACTGGATGCGCAAAAACTCTATCTGGCCAATGACATTTGGCCTGGCCTGCTGCGCGATTGAGATGATGGCCATGGGCGCATCGCGTTTTGATATTGCTCGCTTTGGCGCTGAGGTATTTCGTCCTTCGCCCCGCCAATCTGACCTGATGATTATTGCCGGTCGCGTCTCACAAAAAATGGCCCCGGTGATCCGCCAGCTTTGGGAGCAGATGCCTGAACCCAAGTGGGTGATCTCCATGGGAGCCTGCGCCACCTCCGGCGGCGTGTTCAATAATTACGCGCTGGTCCAGGGCGTGAACCAGGTGATTCCCGTGGATGTTTACGTTCCCGGCTGTCCGCCGCGCCCAGAGCAATTGATCTATGCCATTACGCTGCTGCAAGAAAAGATTCAGAAAGAGCGCGGATCATTCAAGCGGGCACTTAATCTGGCGTAAGTAAAGAATCAGCCTTCAGCGATAACTTAGGCGAGATTATCTTCACAAATTGCGCATAAACTTGTTCCATTCATTTCGCTTTGCGCGATAATGAGCAGACACGAGGGAAACGATTTATGAGCAGGCTTGGTGTTATTGCCCTTCTTCTAGTGTCCATGTTCGCAGTGGCGCAGACCAGCGACCAGGATATTTTTACCATCACAGTAAAGCCGCCCACTTCACCTCAAGACGTGCAGGTGCGATATTTTCTGAGCGGCGATTCCGGGCTGCAACAAGCCGGCAGCATTGCCAAACCGGACAATAACCAGATTGTGATCAAGACCGGCGTTGAAGACAAGTCAGCGAAGGGTTTTAAGGCAATTGTGTTTTCACCGGGATGCGAGTTTGCCACCATCAACGCAAACGATCTGACCGCCAGCACCCGACAGGCTGATTTCCAATGCCAGAAACTTGATACCACGTCTTTGCACGGAAAGGCTGACATCTCCAATTTCACAGGCAAACAGTTGCAGGTGGAAGCGCTTTATATGTGCCACTGGGCCGGAAAATTCTTTGGCGTACCCAGCCTGGCAATCTCGCCTTTTTCCGTAGGCAAGGCCAAAGTGGAAAACGATGGAACTTTTGCGGTTGACCTACCCAACTTCAGCAGCGATCCGCTATGGAGCAGCCTTTCCCACAGCGCGACGCTGACGTTTGTGCTGGTAGATGCAGCTAATGGCCAGCGATTGGGAGAGCTCACGGCTCCAAGCGATCTTTCCCACGGAAAGGCTTTGAAGATCGCGGCCAGCTATCCGGCGGAAATTCCATTCAGCGTGCAATAGCTTAGCGCCAAGCTACGGCTACAACTCGCTGACCCAGTTTCAGGATCAGCTCAAAAAAACAATAAAGGCACAGACATTCCTGTCTGTGCCTTTTATTTTGTGTCACTTTTAGCGTCTGCTCGCCGGCGGCACAATGCCGTTCATGCGCAAGTACTCGATCATCTGGCCGTATTCATCGGCATCATGGATAACCGCACCAGAAGCGATAAACAAACGGGCCTGGGTGGTGCCATGGAAGAACGGCAACTGGTCGCCTGCATTTGCAGGGGTCAAAGTCTTGGCCGCGCGATGCCCGGCAGCAAATGAGTCCTTCAAAAACTGAATGGCTTCAGCCTTGGTCTTAAATTCCGGACCGTTGGGGCCTTTGATGTTCTCCGGCATCTTTTCACCAGAGACGGTGGTCCAGAAGAAGAAATTTGCCGCAGCAGTATGCGTGATCAACTGCGCGAAAGTGCGAACATCTTTGTACTCGGCGTTAGGAATATTAAGGCTCGCCGGGTTGAAGTTGAATTTATCTTCCGGCATGGCTTCAGCCGCTCCCACCACGTTTTTTTCATACTGGCTTACCTGGCGGTCAACTATTTCAGCAAGGCTGGAAGGCCCGGCAGGGGTGGTTTGCGCCTGGGGCGTGGGCGAGGGAGAGGCTGGATGCGCTCCACCCTGCGCATAAGCGCCAACAGCAAAGGTCAATACGGCCAGCAGGAACAAAGCTCTAAGATGTTTCATTTTGAACCCTCCTCATTTTTGCGAATCGAACGACCGAAAAAGATATCATGCGCGCTTTCGGCTGCGCCAGCGGGCTTCGGTTCGGGTAGTGGTACAGTTTGAAAATGTACCACTACCTCGGTTCGTGCTCATTGGCCTAATAGAGATGCCGAACAAAATTGTAAGTCGCAAAGTACGGAGGCCGTTGGCCTCCGTACTTTTAATAGTTCTGTGCGAAGGTTATTGATTGCCGCGGCTGGCCGGCGGGATGATTCCATTCATGCGCAGGTATTCCACCATTTGCCCGTAATGATCAAACGCATGGGCCACGGCAAAGGAAGTACAGAAGAGCTTGGTAGTTTGTCCCTGGCCGAACGGGTTGGGAATAAGCGTCAGGGCCGCACTCTCTGAGGTCAGAGATTTGGCGGCTTTGTGTCCGAAGGCAAACGAATCTTTCAGATACTTGATGATTTCCGCCTTGGTCTTGAGCTGAGGCGGGCCATTATCTTCCGTGGTTTCAATTGGCGGTTTGTCGCCGGTGACTGGCGCCCACAGTGCGAAGTTTGTTGCTGCAACGTGCCTTACTTCTTCGGCGAATGTCTTTACGCCTTTGTACTCGCTGCCGCCGATGTTAAGACTGGTGGGAGAAAAGTTGAATTTGTCGTCGGGCATGGCTTCAGCCGCGCTTACAAATTCTCTTTCCATACTGCTGATCTCGCGGTCGATTACGGTGCCGATGGTCGGCGCAGGTGTGGGCGAAGCAGCGGGCTTGGCCGTGGCTTGCGCCGTTGCGCCCACTGCGAAAGACAGCACGGCACAAAGGCAAAGTGTTCTCAGGTGGTTCATCGGGTTCTCCTTGTCTCTCCGTTTAAGGTTGTAACTATATCAAGACCTTTGTATTTATGCTTTGCGCGGACGGCTGGCCGACGGCACATGCCGTTCATGCGAAGGTACTCCGACGCGCGAATCAATTTCATTCCGAGTTTCCTTTCGTCCTAGTGGGCCTGAAGTGAGGTTGCGGCTTCAAGACGATAGAACGGTGCCAGCACCAATCCGGCAGCCAGGGCCGCAGCGGCCACGGTAAGAGTAAACGGTACGCTCTGCGTTTCCGCCACCACACCCCAGATGGCGCTGCCCAGCGCAAGCCCACCTTGTAACACCAGAACGTACATGGAAATCACGCGCGCGCGCACCCATGAGGGAGCAGCGGTCTGGGCGGAGGTGTTCAGCGTGGCCAGCGTGCCCATCCAGGCCAGGCCGGCCGCGACCGAAGCGATTGATGCCGCGAACAGCGTGGTTGGCCGCACGAGCCCAATCAGAGCAATGGCAAACAGCAATGTAGAGCCGCTGGTGATTGCGTCAGGCGAGACGCGCCGGCGGGCAAGCGCCAGCACTCCTGCGCCCACAAGAGCGCCAGTGCCAAAGAAGGCCAGCATGGCCCCAAAGCCTTCCGGGCCGAATTTGCGGGCGATGAGCGGGAGCAGCGCCCAGAAAGCGCTGGCAAAGAGCGAAAAGCCAAGTGTACGGACCAGGACGGCGCGGATGCGCGGCTCCTGCCGGGCATAGCGCAGGCCAATGGTGATGGCATTAGTAAATTTGGTGGCGCCGTTCTGGTGTTCTGTGGGCGCAGGACGCCAGCGATAGAGAAACAGAATTACGCC
>DASTCT010000281.1:0-2283 GCA_035710845.1 Candidatus Angelobacter sp. | reverse complement strand
CTGAGGATGGTCGAGGCAATGGGCGTAAAAGTCCGCGCGCAGCGAGAGCAGCAGGTGCACGGGGACTTGCCGGTCCAGGCTGGCCGCAGCGAGCAAGGTATCGATATAACGATCTCGAGCCTGCTGGTTTTGGGTCAGGGTAAAGATCTCTTCAAACTGGTCTGCGATCAAAAGGACACGCGTTTGTGCAGACTGGTCGGGCGACACATTGGCGAGGGCCGCGATGGCGTTGCGCAGCGAATCCGTGCTGAGCGGCAGCCTGGCGCGACAATCAGCGATGAATTCGGCCTGTTGTTTCAAATCCAGAGATGGCGCCAGCTGTTTCGGCAACACTTCCGCCAGGTAATCAAACGGAGCAGAAGAAGGACGGAAGACTGCTACCCGCCAGGAATATACAGGTGCGCCATGCTGGGAAAAACGCCCTGCATGAAGTGCGGGAACCAGCCCGGCACGCACCAGAGAAGACTTACCGCTTCCGGAATTGCCCAAGAGAGCCAACACCGGAAACCGGTCAAGACGGTCAAGCAGGTCCTGGGTCTCAGCTTCACGGCCAAAGAAAAGCCATGCGTCTTCCGATTGAAACGATTGCAAGCTGCGGAATGGGCTGTGCCGAACCCAATAATCCGGTGAAGGGGACTGGCCTGCGGCCAACGGCGCGGTGGTTTCCAGAGACTTTACTGGAGCAACAAAGCGATAGCCCCGGCGAGGTATGGTTTGAATGAATGCGTTGCCGTTGCGGTCATCTCCCAGAAACTTGCGCAGCACGAAGATGTTCTGGCTGAGATTGCCCTCTTCCACAAAACTTTCGGGCCAAAGGGTCTGAATCAGCTCGTCTTTCTCCAGGATCCGTCCACTCGACTGCACCAGCAAGACCAGGGTTTCGAGCACCTTGGGCGCCAGATTCACCAACTCTCCACCGCGCAAAAGGACCTTTTGTTCCGGATCTAGACGAAATGAACCGAACTCGTAGATCAACTGATTTCCCCAGTCATATATATACGGTTAGAAACGTGAAAAAGTCGGTGATCGCCAGTCAAAGTTTTGCTCCAAATTATAGCCACTGGGTTGCTGCCACAGAAGAAGAATCAACTAAGCCTTTTGTTGTTATGTATTTGCGCTGTCTGCCGCATCTTTACTCAAACATTAGAACTCCTTGAGAAAACAGAGGAACTGAGAGAACTAAAAACAAATTGATCACCCAATTGAGGACTTCAGCAGCTCTGGTTTTCTAAAGTCCCGCGGCAGAGGCAGATTGAAAGATCAATTCCAGTCGGAAATAGCCTTGTCTGGAAGAGGTCCTCGATCTGAGCACGCATGGGGCTGGACAAACCTGGAGCCATTGGGTCAGAGAAGGTAAGACGGGGTAGTGGCCCCGTGCTGCGTGCCATTCTTTCGCAAAGCGATTTGCTGCAGGTGCTTGATGCTGATCCGTCGCGAGCAGAGAACAGGTACGCCGATCTTTATCACAAGCTGGTTCGGTACTTTCGCTGGAACCGCGTCAGCGAGCCCGAAGACCTGGCGCAGGAGGCGGTCAAGCGGAGCCTTGCCAGGCTACAGCAAGGACAAAAGATCACTGCTGAAAATCCCGAGAGCTATTTCTTCGGCGTCGCGCGCAACCTGCTCCGCGAGGGATGGAATGCCCGCGCAGAAGAACCATGGGTGGAAGAACAAGATCCGCCTTCGCCTCCGCTTTTCCGCAAGCTCATTCGCGAAGAGCAGATTGTTTTTCTTGCGGAATGCACGCGCGACCTATCCGCTCGAGAATTGGAAATGCTGATGGCTTACATGGCCGGCGAGGGCGATAGCTGGGCACGGAAAGCGGGAATGCAGAAGTCGACACTCCGCAGCCGAATTCATCGCTTGCGCAAAAGACTGGAAGCGCTCTAGTTACAGCCTGGGGAGCGCGCCGGTAGACCATCCTGATCAAGAACTAAAAATTTATTTTTCAGTTCTGCAACAAATCGGGCGAAACCGCCATTTCAGACTAGCGCGCTGGCAGCGAGCATGAGCTTTAAAAAAGCCGCCGGCGACGCCCGTGCTTGACTTGCGACAGGAGGCAGATGGAATGAAACGGCTTTTCTGGCTCATTGTTCTTATGTGCATGGTTCCCTGGGTTGGCGTGCAGGCCCAGGTTGTACTGGGTAACGGAATTGACTACAACGGCGGCCTCATCATGAGGCAGCATCACATTTATCTGATCTGGTACGGTAACTGGACAGGAAACAGCGCGCTAACAATTTTGCCCGATCTCGCGCTTGGATTTGATGCCTCACCCTACCTCAA
>DASTCT010000280.1:0-26799 GCA_035710845.1 Candidatus Angelobacter sp. | reverse complement strand
CGTTTGTGGCATGGGCAATTCTCCGGCTTGTCAGGCTGTTTTGCTTTTGGGCGCGGTCAATTCAATGTGACCGCCAAATTGCTGGCGCATGGCGCTCAGCAGCTTCTCTGCAAAGGTGTGGTCCTGGCGCGAACGGAAGCGCGTATAAAGCGCGGCGGTAAGCACGTCTGCCGGGACCGCTTCTTCCAGCGCGGCAGTGACCGTCCAGCGGCCTTCGCCTGAATCCTGCACAAAGCCGGTATATTCAGAAAGCGCGGGATTTGCTGCCAGCGCAATGGACGAAAGATCGAGCAGCCAGGAGGAAACAACGCTGCCACGCCGCCAGACCTCTGCAATATCAGGCAAATTCAAATCGTAGCGATGATCTTTGGGAAGCTGGTCTGAATTGGCGTTGCGAAAGATATCAAATCCCTCAGCATAAGCTTGCATCAGGCCGTACTCGATTCCGTTGTGAACCATTTTGACGAAATGGCCGGCGCCTGAAGGGCCGCAATAAAGATAGCCTTGCTCGGCTGTGCCGCCGAGCTTCTCCCGTCCGGGCGTGCGCGGGATATCACCCATGCCCGGGGCAAGGGTGTTGAAGATGGGATCAAGACGCTCTACCGCGTCCTTTGGGCCGCCGATCATCATGCAGTATCCGCGCTCCAGGCCCCAGACACCGCCGCTGGTACCGACATCGACGTAGTTGATGCCACGATCTTTTAACTTGAGCGAGCGGCGAACGTCATCTTTGTAATAAGAGTTGCCACCGTCAATGATGGTGTCTCCGGCTTCGAAGCGCTGGGCCAGAGCATCAACAGTCTGCTCGGTGGGATCGCCGGCGGGAACCATGATCCAGGCAGCGCGAGGCTTTTTGAGCTTCGACACAAAATCATCAAGCGAAGTTGAGCCTGTGGCGCCTTCGCCAGCGAGTTCATTGACGTTCTTGGGACTCAGATCGGAAACCACGCACTGATGTCCACCGCGCAACAGCCGCCGCACCATGTTGCCGCCCATGCGGCCCAGACCTACCATGCCTAGTTGCATTTTGTTCTTCCTCTCAACTCAATTCCGATTATCTGCAATTCCGAGCGACCCGTTTTTCCGAAGTTCCGAGTGTAGCGAGGAATCCATATGTGGCCAAGACTACCTGGTAAGGGTAGGGTTCCCTCGCGCTACGCGCTCGGGATTGCAGAATTTCTAAGAGCCCGATCGACCAGTCAAAGCTATTCGCACCATTATCTCCAGCTTCGTCAATCCTAATCTCACATCCACAGGCAAATGCACACGCAACGCACGCCGCTTGCGCTCTGCCAGCACTTGAAAGTCTCCGCGCGCCTGCGCTGCTTTAACGATGCCGAAGGTGTATTTCTGCTCCGGCACTGGCAGGTTCACTGCATCATCACAGGTGATCTGCAAAAACACTCCGCTGTTTGGGCCGCCTTTATAGGCTTGTCCGGTTGAGTGCAGAAAACGAGGACCGAAGCCCACACACGTCGCTACATGCTTTACATCACGAACCGCATGGCGGATAAGCTGGAGAAGGCCCTCATGCTCGTCGTTCATCTGTATGTAGGCCAGCAGCGCCATGTAATCGCCGGCGCCGAGTTGGTTCAGATGAGCACGCAGCAATCCGATCAAGGATTGATCCTTGCCAGCCAAGCCTTTCAAGTTCGCGGCATTGCGCTCATCGGTGAAGAGCTTGATGCCGTTTTCTTCGAGAATTGGAGTCTCATCTGGGAGGCTCCCGGTCTTTTCATAGGCTTCAGTCAACTGGCGCGTCACAATTTTGCTGGCTTCCACGTCTGGCTGATTGAAGGCGTTGATTCCAAGGATTGATCCTGCGACCGCTGTGGCGATCTCCCAGCGATAGAATTCCTGGCCGATGTCGTAGATATCGGCTAGCTCAATTTCCACCACCGGCTGGCCAGCCTGGCGCAACGCATCGATCTTCTTTGCCTGCTTGCCATCGGGCTCGCCGGCAAGACGGAGATAAGCGAAGACGCGGTCCTCGCCATAGACATCAGGTGAGGAAAGCTCTTCACGATCCACAGGGATAAGCCCTTTACCTTGCTTGCCCGTGCTTTCGGCCAGAAGTTGCTCCAGCCAAGCGCCCAGATCTTGAATTCCGGGCGAAGTAATGATGGTGACCTTGTTGCGGCCAAGATTGCCCAAGGTTCCAAGGATCGCGCCCAGAACCGCGCCGGGATTCTGATCGACAGGAACATCAGGCCCACATGCCTGGATCATTTCTTCTGTGCGATCAAGGAACTTGCGCACATCGATCCCCATCACTGCTGCGGGAACCATGCCGAAGTTGGAGAGAGCAGAGTAACGTCCGCCGATGCTGGGTACGCCGAAGAAAATTTTGCGGAAATGGTCGCGCTCGGCGACCTGCTGCATCTTGGAGCCGGGATCAGTGATGGCGATAAAACACTCACCGGCTTTGTTTTCCCCAACAACTTCCCGTGCTCGAGAGTAGAAGTATTGCTTGAAGATATTTGGTTCCAGCGTACTGCCGGATTTGCTGGCAACGATGAAGAGTGTTCGCGCCAGATCGACCTGGCTTTCAATGGCTTTGATCTGGGCGGGATCGGTGGAATCGAGCACATGCAGCTCAGGATGGCCCGCCTGTTTGCCGAAAGTGATCTTGTGCACCTCGGGACACAAGCTGGAGCCGCCCATCCCAAGGAGCAGAGCATGGGTGAACCCAGCTTTTGCGGCATCAGCAGCAACTTCAACTAATGGTTGAAGGTTCTTGCGCTGATCGTCCACTACTCGCAGCCAGCCAAGCCACTTTGATTCGTCGTCGTTGGTCCAGAGCGTGGCATCGCCTTGCCAAAGACGAGACATCTTGCGGTTGGCCTGCCAGTCCTTAAGCGTGGCTTGCACGGCCTGGGTAAGCGGAGCGGAGAATTGCCAGCGCGGCGGCTGAATAATGGATTTTGTGCTCACTGCTTGCCCCTCTTTTGCTCTACGACTTCATGCACCTTGTCAAAGGCCTCATCAAAGAGCCTGATGGCGTCGTCCAGGAGTTTGCCGGTCACCTGCTTCATGGAGATCCCTGCTTTTTCCAGATCAGACATGGTTTTGTCTGCCGAAGGTAGATCGGCATCAATAGTGCGGCGCAGCACGCCGTGATCGCGGAAGGCATCCATGGTGGCCGGCGGGATGGTGTTTACCGTGTCCGGGCCAATCAGCTCTTCTATGTACAGCACGTCACGATATTTGGGATTTTTGGTGCTGGTGCTGGCCCAGAGCAGACGCTGAGTTTGTCCGCCCTTTGCGGCAAGGGCTTTCCATCGCGGGCTCTCAATCATCTTCTGGTAATAGCGGTAAGCCTGCTTGGCGTTGGCGATGGCAACTTTGCCACGAAGCGACTCTAGGAGCTGAGTGTCTGATCCTTTAGCATTTTTCAGGCGCTCGTCGATGGTGGAATCCACGAGCGTGTCAATGCGGCTGACAAAGAAGCTGGCCACGCTGGCAATGCCGCTGATGTCCTTGCCGGCTTTGAGCAAAGCTTCCAGGCCATCGAGATAAGCTTCCGCGACGGCAATATACGCTTCCTGGGCAAAGAGCAGAGTAATGTTGATGTTCAGTCCTTCACTGGTGAGCCGGCGCACCGGTTCCACGCCTTCAGGCGTGCCGGGGACTTTGATCATGATGTTGGGGCGGTTGACGTCTTTCCACAGACGCCGAGCTTCTTCAATGGTGCCCTCGGTATCGCGCGCCAGGGTGGGCGAGACTTCAAGGCTTATGTAGCCATCGCGCCGATTGGTGGACTTGTAAACGGGCAAGAGTTTATCAGCGGCGTCCTGAATATCGCGAACGACGATGCGCTCGTAAATATCACCAGCGGAGAGGCCCTGCTTGCCGAGTTGGGTAAGAAGATCGGTGTAATCGTCGCTGCCGGCGATGGCTTTTTCAAAGATCGAGGGATTTGAGGTGATGCCGCGCAGGCCGTCCTGATCGATCATCTTCTGCAGTTCGCCGTTGAGGATGATGTTGCGGCGAATGTAGTCCAGCCAGACGGATTGACCGTATTTTTGCAGACCTAGCAATGCATTTTGAGCGCCTGTAGCCTGGGTTTTTTCTGGAGTGGTAACCGGGTTCATGAAATCTTCTCCTTGGTGGCAGCGAGCGAGTAGCGCTGCTCGATGCTATGAATTTTTTCCAACCGGCGGCGATGCCGCTCTTCACCGGTAAAACGGGCATTTAAAAATGCAATACACAAATCTTTGGCCAGCTCCGGGCCAATCACGCGCGATCCCAGGACCAGAACGTTCATGTCATCATGCTCCACGCCCTGGTGAGCGGAATAACCATCATGGCAAAGTCCAGCACGAATGCCGGGAATCTTGTTGGCCGCTACAGATGCTCCAACGCCGCTGCCGCAAATCAGGATAGCGCGTTCAGATTTGCCGTTCAGTAGATTGAGAGCGACGGCCTCTGCATAATCAGGATAATCCACTGGGCGAGTGCTGTCAGTGCCAACGTCAATCAACTCGTATCCTTGCTGACGGAGATAATCGATCAGCACCTTTTTCAGTTCAAAACCGGCATGGTCAGATCCAATGGTGATTGTCATTGATTAGCTTTTTAGCCATTAGCTATCAGCCTTTAGCTAAAACGAGAGCGCGAACCTCAACGGCTAAAGGCGAAGAGCTAAGAGCTGGATTTTCCAAGCAACTCGCGCGCGGCGGAAAGCACCGCTTCCGGCGTGAATCCAAACTTTTTTAACAACTCTTTCAACGGCGCCGAAGCGCCGAAGGTCTTCATACCGATAATTTTTCCATCATGCCCCACATACTGCGCCCAACCAAAAGTAGATGCCTGTTCGACAGCAATACGCGCCTTTACGGTTGAGGGCAAAATGCTCTCCCGGTATTCAGCAGGCTGGTTCTCAAAGATTTCCCATGAAGGCATGCTCACCACGCGAACTTTTCGGCCTTCAGCGGTTAATTTTTCATAGGCGGCAATGCAGAGTGAAACCTCGCTGCCGGTAGCCATCAGAATCAATTCAGGTTTGCCGTCCGGTGGATCGGCCAGAATGTAAGCGCCCTTCGCCACGCCCGCCGCAGGAGCGTACTTACTGCGATCAATGGTGGGCAAGGGCTGCCGCGAGAGAATCAGGGCTGCAGGCTCATGCCGCAGTTGCATGATTACCCGCCAGGCTTCCGTCACCTCGTTGGCATCGGCGGGGCGGAGCGTAAGAAAGCCGGGCAGCGCACGCAGCGCGGCAAGTTGCTCAACAGGTTGATGCGTGGGGCCATCTTCACCGACGCCAATGGAATCATGGGTGAAGACATAAATTACCGGAATCTCCATGATCGCAGCCAGGCGCATGGGCGGACGCGAATAGTCACTAAAGATCAGAAAGCCTGAGCCGAATGCGCGAATCTTGCTGAGCGACATTCCGTTCAGAATCGAACACATGGCATGTTCCCGGATGCCGAAATGAAAATTGCGGCCGTTATAGCTGCCGGCTTCAAAATCTCCAGCGCCATCAAAGGTGAGGCGCGTTTTGGTTGAGGGCGCAAGATCAGCAGCGCCGCCAATCAGCCAAGGTACGTTTTGCGCGAGCACGTTCAAGACTTTGGCCGATGAATCGCGGCTGGCAATGCCTTTAGGGTCAGCAGGGAAGACCGGAAGATTTTTGTCCCAACCATCCGGGAGCTGGCGGCGTTGCATTCGCGTTACCTGATCGGCCAGTTGGGGATGCTCTTTGCCATAGCGGGCAAATAAATCTTCCCATCCGGTACGCAACTCATGGCCGCGCGTACCGATGCCCGCGGCAAAATGCTCACGCACGCCATCGGGGACGTAGAATTTTTTGTCTTCAGGCCAGCCGTAATAGCGCTTGGCGAGGCGAATCTCATCTTCTCCCAGAGGCTCGCCGTGGGCCTCTTTTGTGTCCTGCTTGTGCGGTGCTCCGTAAGCGATATGGCTATCAACAATAATGAAAGTTGGCCGGTCTGAGGTATTGTGAAAACTCTCCAAGGCGCGGCTGAGCAGATCAAGATCGTTGGCGTCACCCACGCGGGTAACATTCCAGCCATAACCCATGAAACGCGCAGCTATATCTTCAGTAAAAGCCAGGGCGGTTTTGCCCTCAATGGTGATGTGGTTGTTGTCGTAAATCCAGCAGAGATTGCTCAGCTTGAGGTGTCCGGCCAGGGAAGCGGCTTCACTGGAAACGCCTTCCATCATGTCGCCATCGCCACAGATGGCGTAAACGTTGTAATTAAAGATTTCAAAGCCCGGCTGGTTGAAGTGCGTTGCCTGCCACTTTCCTGCGATCGCCATACCAACGCTGTTGGAAACACCCTGACCGAGTGGGCCTGTGGTGGTTTCAACGCCGGAAACCAGGTGATATTCAGGATGGCCGGGACATTTGCTATCTAATTGGCGAAAGCGCTTAATGTCGTCAAGTTTGACTGAGAGCTCGCCCAGCGTCTCATAATTAGGATCAACCGCCTTCACGCCTGTAAGGTGAAGCAGGGAATACAGCAGCATGGAGGCGTGTCCGTTTGACAAGACAAAGCGATCACGGTTGGGCCAAATAGGATCTTCAGGATCGAAGCGCAGGAAGCGCTGCCAGAGCGCATAGGCTACAGGCGCAAGGGCCATCGGCGTTCCCGGATGCCCGGAGTTGGCCTGCTGCACGGCATCCATGGCAAGCGTGCGAATGGTGTTGATACAGAGCTGGTCGAGGTTGCCGGCGTTCTTTATATCCTTGGTCTGGTCGGCTACCTGGGGCAATGTGGGAGAAAGCGCCATCGTTCACCAATCCTAATGATTAGCCTACAACTAATTTGATGTTCTGTGGAAGGGACGGCCAAACAGCCGTTCTCAATGTGAATGTAATGTTAAGAGACAAGGCGAGAGCGCGGCCAGGTAAGCCGCGCTCTCCTTCTGAAGAGGCAAAAGGAGTCAAGCGCAACACCAAACCGGCGGTGACACCCCCTTGGCAACCACCGCCGCCCTGGTTAAGTGCTTTTTCCGTTCATCCTGATAGATAGTGCGGAAAATGGGGTAAACGTTTCACCCCGAATAAAGATTTTTTTGCCCCGCTTGCACACATGGAAGGATCTTTGAGATAGCTTCTTGCGCCAAAAACTCATAAGTCATTCTGCTGCTTTAGCTTCCACGGTGTGGCTTGCGTTATTGTGAATTTGCCCGCGAGCAGTATCTGTGGGGTTCTTGAGTTCTGCTAGTAACAAATCAGTGATTTTGCGCATAGTCGCCTGCCTATCCAGACCCAATTCTTGCTCGTAAGCATTAGCAACGTGGCCAGCCAGGTCTGCAAGCACAATGCCCCATGCTTGGGAATCCTTCCAAACGAGCGGGTTGAGGCTCACATGCTGTCCGCCCTTTGCCACCCATACGCGCACCACTTCTATTGCGTTAGGATCAGACTCGGCGATTGGTGGAACCAAAAGTTCATTCTTCATGTGTAATCACGCCTCTCCCGACAATCTATTGGGTGCCGCCAGTCTTTGCCGTGGTGGTCTGGTTCCTGGGCGGTGCGTTTTTCACCCATTTATCAAACCAGGTCACCATCTCCCACAGGGTATGCTCCGTGGATTCGCGGGCAAGATAACCATGGGCTTCATACGGAAGCTGCACATAGCGGACAATTCCGCCGTTACCTTTGATTGCCTCATACATGCGCTCGCTCTGGATTGGGAAGGTGCCGGAGTTATCATCTGCCATGCCGTGAATCAGCAGAATGGGATATTTGATCTTGTTGGCATACATAAAGGGTGAGACCTTGATGTACATCTCCGGGGCTTCCCAAATGGTGCGGCGTTCGCTTTGGAAGCCGAAGGGCGTAAGCGTGCGGTTATAAGCGCCGCTGCGCGCTACGCCGGCACGGAAGAGATTGGAGTGGGCCAGCAGGTTGGCGGTCATAAAAGCGCCATAGCTGTGTCCGCCGACGCCGACGCGATCAGGATCGGTGACGCCCATTTCCACTGCCTTATCAATGGCTGCCTTGGCGCTCTCAACGATCTGCTCGATGTAGGTATTGTTCATGGTTTCCGGATCGCCGATCACGGGCATGGCGGCGTTATCCAGGATGGCGTAGCCCTGCGTTACCAAAAACAGCTGCGAGATGCCGGTGATGGTGGTGAAGTGATAGGGCGAGCCTGAGACCTGTCCGGCTGTAGCAGCGTCATTGAATTCCAGCGGATAAGCCCACACGATAGTCGGCAGGCGCTCACCCTGTTTGTAATTGGCGGGCAGGTAAAGCGTGAAGGAAAGCTGTACTCCATCGGCACGCTTGTAGGTAACAAGCTGCTTGGTAATGCCGCGCAACTGCGGCGCAGGATCAGGGAAGTTGGTGAGCGCTTTTTTGTCTGTGCTGTTGGCTGTGCGAACAAAATAATTTGGCGGCTCAGTAGGGCTTTCATGGCGAGTGATGAATTGCGTGCCATCGTCATTCATCAGGGCTACAACTGATTCATATTGGCCGTCACCACATTGGAAGATGCGCTCAGATTTACCGGTTTCCAGATCAAAACGATCAAGGAAAGGGAACTCGCCTTTTGGCGATGCGCCTGCACCCACCAAAAAGATGGAATCGCCCTGCTGGCGCAAGACGCGCTTGCCGTTGGCGAGGGTACGCATCAGCGGCGTGCCGGGATCACGGTAGCGGTCGCGGACGGAGCGCTCCCAGAGCAGCTTTGGCGTTGCGCCGGGTTTGGCAATATCAATCAGGAAAGTGCGCTGCCAGCGGCGATCGCGATTGTAATCACGCACCAAGCCGGTTCCATGCTCAGTCCATTCAATAGCTGAGCCGGAGCGGAAGCCGCCAAAGCCACCGCCAGCAGGAACAAAACGCTGTTCCATCTTGGTCAGCTCTTGCGGATCGCCAGTGAAGGGAGCGCTGAGCATCATGAGTTGGTCGCGGAATGGAGCTTTGGTTTTGGGATCGCCGCCATCAAGTGCCTCAGCCCAGACCAGCGTGGCTGGCTTTGTGGGAACCCACTGATAATCGCGCGGGCCAAGCGGTACGCCTTCAATCGGAACGTGATCTTCCAGAGGCAGGCTGGCGACTTTGTGCTGGAGCTTGCCGGAGAGGTCCCAGATTTCGATGTCGCGCGGGAACTCGCTTTCAGGGACTATGTAGGAATAAGGACGATGGATACGGACGACAAGAAGATGCTGGCCGTCAGGCGAGGGCTCGACGTGGGCAAAAATGCCCGGCTTGCCGATCTTGCTTCCTCCGTTCACGTCAATACTCGCCCGGACGGGACCCAAGTGGCCGGTATGAGGAAAGCTGACGCGCGTCAATTGCGAGACGGCGTAGTAGTCGAACAGGTCTTCATCATGCGGGTTTTCGAGCAGGTCTTCATAGGTGCGGACCGGCGCCTTTTTGCCATCGCTCTCCTGGATGATGGGCCCGTCGGGCGTTTTTGGTTCCGCAGGCGGATTACTCCGTCCTGCAGGCACGGTCTGGACCAGAAGCGTTTTGCCGTCGGGCATCCATTGCACGGGATCTCCAAGAACGGCGCTGATTCTGTAGCCCTCAAGCTTCTCGGCTTTGGCCGTCTCGACGTTGCCCACCCACAGCTCGATTCCATCGCTGCCGGTGTTAGTGAAAGCGAATTTTGTTCCGTCGGGCGACCACTCAGGCGTGCCCAGATAAGGATTGGAAGGAAGACCGGTGATTTTGCGGGTTTTACCAGTGGCGGTATCAACCAGGTTCAAAGCGATGAGGCGCGGAGGATGATGGCGCCCGTTGGTGGCGGGATTGATGCGCAAGCCCGCCAGGCGCAGCATGGGCTGAGCAAGGTCCGCGATTGGAGGATTTGCCAGCCGGTCAGCCGCAAGAAGCCATTTGGAGTTTGGGCTTACCTCCACCAGCGGAGTTGGCGGTGCATTCAGAATGTCAGAAATCGGTGGTGGCGCTTTCTGATAGCCGTGCAGAACGGCCGGCTCTTGTTGCGGCGACGCTTGGGTGAATGCTCGAGCAGAAAAAAGAAAAACAAGGCCGATGAGTAATGAAGCAGGGAGATAACGCAGCAAGTTTCGCACAAGCACCGCCTTCAACAGGTTTTGAAACGAATGAGTCTATCCAAAGTTGAGAAGGATTTGAAGAAGTCAATCTGCAGGGTTGTTTGATCTTTGCTCTAATTCGCTTTGTGCTATGTGGTTTTTGCTCAAGATATGGATTTTTTCCGATTCAATTAACAAATTAAGGCTTGAGGCTGGTCTTTGGGTTTGTGATCGGCATAAGTCCTTTTCCACGTTGGAAGCTGGTTACTAACGTAATTAACGGGGAATTCTGCGGTTGTACTACTCTACATCCACAAGGTACATGACCCTTTGGAGTGCCCATGATGGACGCAGTAATTAAAGAAGCAGCATTAAAAGAGGCCAACCAAGCCTTTAACAAGCAGGTAACAACGCAAGTTGCCCGCATTACCAGCGAACTTAATCGCCTGGAGCAGTTATTGGCTGCGGGAATGGTAGATCGCCGCGTTTTAAGCGACTTTCGCTATGCGGTGGACCGCGCCCGGCAAACCGGCTGGCAGGTGGAGAAATGGCTGGATGGCGATAACCGCGACCTCTCCACGGCGATCACGGAACAGCGTATTGGCAGCATTACACGCATGTGCAACCAGTTGGCTGCGGAGCTTGAAGTGCAGGGAAAAGATTTTGCCGGTATTGAGACTTTACGCACCGCAATGCAAAAGCTAGAAGCCGCGCTGACCAAGATTGTTTAACCGATTTCTGCACTAGCCGCGCCGCTGGTAAGATGTCTCCAGCCTATGAGAAGCCTTTTTGCAGCGGTCCTGATCGCAATCCTGGTTTGTCCCACACTGGCGCAAAAATCACAGCAGCAGTGGAAACCTTACATCTTTCCAGATGATGGCTTCAGCATCATGCTGCCAGCGCCGGTCACTCCTTACAACGATAACGGCGACCGCCATATTCATGTGTACACAGTCCGGCTAAGCAATGGCGGTGTTTTCAGCCTGCGCGCCGTCCACAAGCTGATGGATTGCGAAACCACCCTGGCCGATCTCTGGGACAAGGCCGATGCTAATAAAGATCCTCAGGATCCGGTGGTTCGCGGTTCGCTCAAGCAGGTCTCGCTGGATGGGCTGAGCGGGTTGGAGTACGAAACCAGCAAAGCCGGAGAGAGGAACCTGCATCGCTTTCAATGTGGCAACAAGATTTTCTACATGTTCAGCGCAGGATATAAAGGAAAGCGGCCAGCCGAGCTGGACAAGATCATCAACTCATTTCATCAGGTGAATCCGGTTCACAAATAGATCGTTTATTGCAGGATCGATCTAGAGCAAAGCGGTTTCATGCAGCAGCTTGCCCTTGGCAAAGCGCTCAAAGCTAAGAACAGAGACGTTGTTCACCACGTCTGTTTTTCCCTGCAATATCAAATCGGCAAGAATTTTGCCGGTAGCGGGCGAGTGCATTACGCCGTGCCCGCTGAAGCCATTGGCAAGAAAGAAGCCGGGCACTGCGGCCACCGGCCCAAGAATGCAGTGGTGATCGGGCGTCATCTCATAGAGTCCGGCCCAGGCGCGTTTGGGATTGATGGGAAGATTTTCAAACGCAGGCACGCGATTGGCGGCATGCATCAGGATTTTTTCGATGAATGAAGGCTCGAAATCAGTTTTATAGCCGGGTGTTTCTTCGGGATCGTTCCAGGCCAAAAGAAAGCCACGGCCTTCAGGACGGAAGTGGAAGCCGGTGCCCATGTCGATGACCATGGGCGAGGAGTGGGGAAAATCATCGAATGGCTCTGAAGGCACAAGCATGCGGCGCAGCGGTTCTACCGGAAGATCAATACCAACGAATTTGGCGATCTGCGCAGCCCATGCGCCAGCTGCATTTACTACTGTATGCGTCGCCACCGTGCCACGCGTGGTTTCCACACTGAATGCACCGCTTCCATCGGTGGTGATCCCATTGACCTCAGTTTTCTTCCATAGCGTTGCGCCGTGCTCAACGGCCGAGGCCATGAAGCCGTTCATGACGCTGTAAGGATCAACAAAGCCATCGGTGGAGCAGAAGCTGCCGCTAAGAACGTCATCTGAGCGAAGCTGCGGCAGCATAGTGCGGATTTCATCCGCAGACAGCAGCCGAGCAGTTTTCAGGCCGAGCTTTTTCTGGCGCTCAAAGTTGTCACGCAGATAGTTGAGATGAGATTGCTTGGTCGCCAGGAAGAGGTAGCCTTGCGGACGATAATCGGCAGGATGTCCCACCACCTCTTCAAACTTTGCATAGAAGGGAATCGAGTACAGCGACATCTGGATATTTACTGGAGTAGAGAATTGGGCGCGCACGCCGCCCATGCTCTTGCCGGTTGATCCCTTGCCTTGCGAGCTTTCCCGCTCAATGACCAGCACGCTCTTGCATCCGGCATGAGTGAGATGCCAGGCGATGCTGGAGCCAACGATACCGCCGCCGATAATGACTACGTCTGCTGTCTGCATGGCTATTTGCTCTTAAGCGTCTCCCATTGTTTGAACACGGACTGTGCTTCAGTGAGAGTTTTTGCTGCGGCTTGTTGTTCTTGCGCCGTAGGTGCAGCATCAGCGCTATCAATGGAGACAACGAGCTGGCTCAGATTGCCAATAATCTGGGCAAAGGCAGGTGGCGCAGCAGAGCCTTCGCTTTCGGCTTCTTCACGGCGACGGCGCGCACCAGCAAGTTTCTGCTCCTCGTCCGCGCTGATTTTGCCCGCCTGGGCTGCAGCGTGGATTTCTTCCACCGCCTGATTCGCCTGGCTGATGGTCTGAACTAGCTTGAGCTCAAGATCGAATTGTTTCTCGAGATCTGCCGCACTGGTCTTTACGCGCGGGTCCATTACCAGCTTAAATGGCTGAGTGTAGCTCTTGCCATCGACCGTGAGCCGCGCCTGGTAAGAGCCGGGAAGAGCTTGCGGGCCTTCAGGTTCGCGTGGTGTATCTGTGCCGGCTGCGGTTGACATGCTGTAGCCGGGTTGAGCTATCGGCGGAGCAGCGTAACGAATATCCCAGATAAAGCGATGCATGCCTGCCATTGCGGCCAGCGGCTCTGGTGGATTGAACCAATACATGGGAAATGCCGGAGGCGTGGGTGGACGGAATGGCTGATCCTTGCTGGAGTAGGAACGAACGACTTGGCTCTTCACATCCAGAATTTCAAGTTTTACTTCACCTTGGACTGGCGACTTCAAGTAATAGTAGAAGATTGCTCCGGGCGGCGGATTTTCACCTGCTGGCACTTCCGGAGGCAAAGGCGTGTCATGGTTAGTATTGGCGCGGATACGCATCGCCGTCGCAGGCACGAACAAATGAGCCTGCGATATCTCCACGTCAGTAGTGAGCTGTCGCAGCGGAGAGATGTCATCAAGAATCCAAAAGGAGCGGCCATGGGTGGCGATGACCAGATCGTTATCTTTGATCGCTAGGTCATGCACCGGCGAAACCGGCAGATTGAGTTGCAGCGGCTGCCAGAAATCGCCGTCATTGATGGAGAAGAAGACGCCCAGCTCAGTCCCGGCAAAGAGCAGACCTTTTTTGACGGGGTCTTCACGGACTGCGCGGGCGTAAGCTCCTTGGGGAATGCCATTGTTGATGCGCGTCCAGGTCTTGCCGAAATCATGCGTGCGATAAATGTATGGGCCAATGTCATCCAGCCGATGGCGGTCGATAGCTGCGTAAGCTGTGGCGGCATCAAAATGTGAAGCTTCAATCAGGCTGATCTTGCTCCAGTCAGAAAGATTTGACGGCGTGACGTTTTCCCAGTTCTTGCCATCGTTGCGAGTCAGGTAAATCAGGCCGCTATCGCTGCCGGTCCAAATCTCTCCGGTCTTCACTGGTGAAGGCGCAATGGTGTAAACCACGCCGTGCCCGCGCGCTTTGGCGTTGGCCAAGGTGAGAGGGCCTTCTTCTGAAGCCTTGGGATCGACACCGGTGAGATCAGGGCTGATCTTTTGCCAGCTATTGCCGCGATCTGTGGTGCGCATCACATATTGCGAACCGAAGTAGAGCGTGTGCGAATCCTGCGGTGAAAATACCACCGGCGAGGTCCAGGTGAAGCGATGCTCCGGGTGGGCTTCACCGAAGTTGCGAATCGCATCGGGAGCGATGACCTGCGCCTGGCCGGTGCGGCGATCATAGCGAAAAAGCTCACCGTAAGTTCCGCCGCCATAGATGGTATTGGGATCAGAAGGATCGGGGGCGATATAGCCGCTCTCGCCAGCTCCTGCGGGGTGCCAGTCGCGGAAAGTAATGGAGCCATCATTACTGCGGCTGAGGATGTAAACGCTGCCGCTATCCTGCTGCGCACCGTAAACGTGGTAAGGAAATTCATTGTCCACGGCGACGTGATAGAACTGGGCCGTGGGCTGGTTGTACCAACCGCTCCAGGTGTGGCCGCCATCAACGCTCACGCCTGCGCCCTGATCGCTGCCGAAGATCATGCGCTGAGGGTTGGAAGGATCAATCCACATAGCGTGGTAGTCATCGCCGCCGGGAGCGCCTTTAATGGCGACAAAAGTTTTTCCAGCGTCGTTTGAGCGATAGATGGAGACATTGGGAATGTAAACCGTGTCCGGGTTTTTGGGATCGACATACAGCTCGCCGAAATACCAGAGGCGGCCGAGGCGCGGATCATGACTAGTGCGGATCCAGGTCTGCCCGCCATCGTCTGACTTGAACACGCCGCCGTCTTTCGTATCAATCAAAGCATAGACGCGCTGGCCGTGAGTGCCGCGCGCAACGGCCAGGCCTATGCGTCCCCAATCTCCGCCGGGAAGGCCGCCACCCGTTACCGGGTTCCAGACGTTTCCGCCGTCGGTGGATTTATAGATAGCGCCGGAAACGGTGACTGGCGGGTAGGCGCTCCAGGGCGGACGGCGATCATGCAGCAGAGCCGCCCAGACGGTTTGGGGATGATCGGGATCAAGGGTGATATCGATAGCGCCGGAGTCTTCATCGCGGTACAAGACCTTCTGCCAGGTAGAGCCGCCATCAGTGGAGCGAAAAACGCCGCGCTCTGCGCCAGGACCGTAAGCGCTGCCCATGGCCGCGACGAAGACAATATCAGGATTTTGCGGATCAATGGCAATGCGGCTGATGTGGCGGGAATCCTTGAGGCCAATGTTCTTCCATGTGCGACCGCCATCTGTGGATTTGTAAACGCCATTGCCATACGTGAGGTCAGAACGAAAATCGGATTCGCCAGTGCCTACATAGATGACGTCGGGATTGGATGGAGCAACGGCCAGAGCGCCGATAGAGGCGATGGACTGGCTGTCGAAGATCGGCTGCCAGGTGATGCCGCCGTTGACGCTCTTCCACACGCCTCCGCCGACGCCGCCAAAGTAATAGACATTTGGCTGGCTTTCAACGCCGCTCACGGCAACGGTGCGTCCGCCACGGTGCGGGCCAATCATGCGCCAGCGCAGACCGCCGTAAAGAGCGGAATCTAACTGCTGGGCAACCATAAAAGAGGAAGCAAGGAGGACGAAAAGGGCTGCGATTGGGATGAAATGGAGCCGGAAATAAAATTTGCGCATAGGCAGAAGCATTGTATAAGACGCGCTTCCGCTTGCCAGCCCTGATCTGGTAAATTCAGAGGTACTCCATCCATTCAATTGAAGGAACTCTGCAAATGAAAATCAGGGAAACCGGTGTGCCCGGCTACGAGCGCGTAGTGTGTGGAGCGGACGAAGCAGCAGGTTATCAGGGGATTATTGTGGTCCATAACACGGCGCTTGGGCCTGCCGTGGGTGGAACGCGATATTGGAGTTACAAGACGGAAGAAGATGCGCTGACGGATGGGCTGCGCCTGGCGCGCGGCATGACTTACAAAAATGCGCTGGCAGGGCTGCCATTCGGCGGAGGTAAATCCATTGTGCTGCGCGACGGTAAAACGACAGACCGCGAGCAGCTTTTTCGCGCGCATGGCCGACTGGTGAACACCTTGGGCGGCAAATACATTACAGCGGAAGACGTGGGGACCAGCCCGACGGATATGGATTACATTCTGAAAGAAACCAGCTATGTCGGTGGGCTGCAGGGACGGTCGGGCGATCCGTCACCGCATACGGCACGCGGCGTCTTTCGCGCCATGCAGGCAGCAGCCAAATACAAGTGGGGCAGCGACGATCTGGGCGGGAAGACCGTAGCTATTCAAGGCTGTGGTCACGTAGGTTATTTCTTGGCTGGCGAACTGGTGCGCGTGGGTGCAAAGCTGATTGTTGCCGATGTGGATAGCGCGAAAGTGAAGCGCGTGGTGGATGAGTATGGCGCGACGGCAGTGGCGCAGGGAGAAATTTATTCGGTGGTGGCCGACGTCTTTGCTCCGTGTGCGCTGGGCGGCGTGCTGAATGATCAGACTATTCCGCAATTGAAAGCTGAACTGGTGGTTGGCGCGGCAAATAATCAGCTACTGGAGCCTCGCCACGGCGATCTGCTGGAGCAGCGTGGGATTCTTTACGCGCCTGATTACGCAGCCAACGCCGGCGGCGTGATCAACGGCTGCTGCCGCGAGATGCTGGGCTGGGATGTTCCCAAGACGCTGGCCAAGACCGATGCGATCTACGACACGCTGCTCAGGATCTTTGCCGTGGCTGAGCGGGAGAGGATTCCAACATATCAGGCGGCGGATAGGCTGGCGGAAGAACGGTGGGGAAGCAGCGTCGCTTAGAATACTTACCGCGGATTGACGCAGATGAGCGCGGATAAATCCAGATTTGTTGCGAATCAATCCGCGTTTACCCGCGAAAATCCGCGGTAAGACTTATCGTTTGTCTTTCTTTTTCACATACAGCAACTTATCGATCTCTGCGACCACGTTGCCTTCCGCATCTTTTACCACCACCAGAAACTGCGGCTCGACCTTGGGCTGCGTGTCGGCGGCGGTGCGGATCTCGGTGATCTGCTCTTCACTGAGATGGAATGAAGCCTTCATCACGCCTTTGCCGGGCTTCTTGAAGCGAATGCTGGCGGCTTTGTCCCATACGATGTAGCCGGGACCAAGAATGTTCATCAGCATGAGCATGTAAAAAGGATCGACCATGGAATAGAGCGAGCCGCCGAAATGCGTGCCTACGTAATTGCGGTTGTAGAAGCGCAGAGGCATTTCGACCTCGACGTCGCGAAAGTCGTCTGAGATGCGGGTGACGCGAACGGCCGCTCCGAGATAAGGCGGATAAAAATTGATCCTGCGATGCAGCTTACGGGCTGCGCCATTGTTGCCGGTTGAGGCCATGGTTTTTCCTTTTGCCTAACAGATGCTCTGAGCTAAGGCTGAGTTTCGGAATTTGTCTGCGCCTGCAACGCGTCCGGCGGCGGGCTGGAGTGGTTCATGTGGACGATCCGCCACCTTCCGGCGCTCTTGCGGCAGAGAGCGGTACCACGCGCGGTGATGACCTGCTGCGGCAGCACGATTTTGAGGTCATATTCCACCCAAACAGCGTCTCCAATGAGGTGATGCGCACGCGGAACCATAGTAAGAAAGGCGTGCGGCTGCGCTTGAAAGTATTTCTTGCGGTAGTAGGCCATGACCGCGTCGCGTCCGTAGAAATCTCCACCAAAGGTAAAGGTGACGATTTGCGGATCAAGACATTCGGCAAACGCAGACTCGTCGGCGCGGTTAAAAGCCTGTTCACAACCCACGAGTTGTTGGTGAAGCTCCGTCAGGGTAGCCTCTACGGTCTTTGAATCAGCCACAAGCTCGGCCGTGTGATTTTTGAGATCGAGCGTGACGCCGAGGCGCGAAAGCAGATCGACGCCGAGGATGCCGTCTATCTTTTTACCGCAAGCCTGGCCGATGGCGGAGAGATCGACAGCGGGAAGATGAAGATCAGTCAAACGGTGCTGGCCGATTACAAGCTCCGGCAGAGCGACTTCATGGGATTTGGTTTCAACCGTGCCGCTCCAAGAAGTGACGGAGACTTTAGTTGGGTCGCCGTGCGCAAAAGACTTGCTATTGAGCATGGAGGTAGCAGCGGTATCGACCAGGAAGCGCATTTTTATTTTTGAGGCTTTTGCGCCGTCCACGCTGACTTCAACCACCGGTAGGCCATCACAGCTATCCAGATGAACTTCTTCAGCAAAGGCAAAACGCGCGGCTACGAGTGACAACAGGAGAAACAGGCTGAGCGCGAGACTGCGGGGCATTGGGCCTCCGGAACAACAGCAGTATCGCACAAAAACGAACGTTCGTGCTATTATATTTTTCGCGGTAGATTATCTTCTATGCCGGCCACAAAGACCGCTACAGCAGAGTCACGCCCAAGCAAAGGCACACGCACGCGCGAAAGTATTTTGCGCGTTGCCGTGGACCTTGCGTCAGTAGAAGGGCTGGAAGGGCTGACTATCGGACGCCTGGCGGATGAATTGAGGATGAGCAAGAGCGGGCTGTTTGCTCATTTCGGTTCAAAGGAAGAACTGCAACTGGCCACGATTGAGATGGCGCGGCAGATTTTTGTGGAACACATCATCAGGCCGGCGCTGGCGGGGCCGGAAGGAATTGAGCGGCTGGTAAAGCTGTGCCAGGGCTGGCTGGGGCACGTGGAAGGCAAGGTGTTTAAAGGCGGCTGCTTTTTTACCGCGGCTTCTTTGGAGTTCGATGGCCGAAGCGGGCCGGTGCGCGACGCGATTGCCGATACCATGAAAGCCTGGCTGGCAACACTGGCTCGCGCGGTGGACGCCGCGAAAAAGGCGCGGCACCTGAAAGCTACCGTTGAACCGGAGCAGTTTGCTTTTGAAATTTACTCGCTGGCGATGGGCGCGAACTGGGCGCTGCAATTGCTGGATGATCGCAACGCCATGAAGAAGGCGAGAGAGAACATACAGCAGCGGATTCGCTCGGTGGCAACGCCGTCCTGTCCGCCAATCAGGCTGATCAAATAAAAAGGTGCGCCGAAGCGCACCCGACTTGCTGCGTTTTCCAATCGATCTGAGAAAGCTTGCTTACTTCTTTTTTGGCGCCGCACCGGTTTTCTTGGCGGGGCTGGCTTGCCCATGCGAAGGATCATCTGCCGGGTTCACATACACGAGCTTGAACGGTCCCATGGAATTCACCTGGACCTCAGTTTCACCCTTGGCCATGGCGAAGTGGTTGTGGTGTGCCGGCACCACGGCAAGAGAATTTGGGGGCAGCGTGGTAAGGCCGCTCTCATCAAACTTGCTGCCCATGCCAACGCGAAATTCGCCGGAGAGCACGGTTACAGTTTCCGCCGTTGGGTGCCAGTGAGGCATGACCCGGTAACCGTCAGGAAGTTTTAAGCGCACAACAAATGGACCGGGCTTGGCGGGATTGCCAGAGAGCACAGCGAATTGCGCGCCGGACTGGAATATGGGAGGCGCAGGGCCCCACTGAATTTTATCGGGCGTGACAACGACAGGTCCCGCTGCCGCTTTGGCTGTGCTGGAACTTTTCTTCGGCGCGGTTGCGGTTTGTGCCAACAGCAGAGTGGGCAAGAGAAGCGAAATCACCAGGAACTTACGCATTATCCCTCCAGTTTTTGTGAGTAATGCTGAGCAACTTTCCTGATATTCATTTTACACTGCGCACATCGGGCAAAGACTGAGCAGAAAAATTGAATTTCAGGGAGCAGGCAGAGCATCTGCAGAAAAGCACGTTACACTTTCAAGATAATTTTTCCGATGGCGAGAGGAGCTTTCAAATGCAGAGAATCCGATCAGAGCGCACGATCAAGGCAAATCTTCCATTCAGTGACGCAGTATGGCACGGCGATACGCTCTATTTGAGCGGGCACATTGGCTTGGACCCAAAAACTGGAAAGCCCGGCGCGACACCGGAAGAAGAGGCTCGGCTTGTCCTGGATGGCATAAAGCACACGCTTGAAGCCGCGGGCCTGGCCATGGAAAATCTGGTTTCAGTCCAGATCTTCTGCTCTGATGTGAGCTTGTTTGAAAAGTTCAATACGGTCTATCGCACGTATTTCAACGGAGAGTTTCCAGCACGAGCATTCCTGGGATCAGGCAGGCTGCTGTTTGATGCCAGGTTTGAGGTGCAGGGAATAGCGGCACGAAGTTAATGCTGTCGATACTACTCTGCGGTTGTTGGATCGATGATTCGATTTCTTTGCTTTCGCCGAGTCCCTGAGAGTTGTAGCATTTCTTTTGTGTCGCGCCGCTGGGGCTCAGCGCCTTTACTCACGCCAACCCACCCTTACGCCTTCGCATGCGCTCGGCTCAGGGTGGGCTAACCTCTCGTCGCGCCTCCGGCGCTGAAGCATCGAGGTTAATGGAATTTGATTCAACTTAAGAGCATTTCGCATCTGCGGCGCTGGTTTATGTAGCGATACAACCCAGACCTTCTCCGCCGGGATGTCGAGGTCTGCAAGAATTTGGTAATGTTCGGTTAGCGTGATTAATAGGACACCACCAAGAATTTCAACTCACCGCTCGCCTCACCGCCTCACAATCTTCACCACGCGCTTCACAAAATTCGTTTCTTCAATTTTCGATTCTTTTACGTTGCATCGCTGCGCAAAATCGGTTACACAAAAAAAGACGGGACACGCCCGTGTTAGCGCACGGACGGTCCCTGACCACAAATCACCTTCCTAAGAAAGGCGACCTATGGCTGACACAGATTTTAGCAGCGCACCTAAACCTTCCAGCAGCGTACCCAAACCTTCTAGCGGTGTACCAAAACCCCAAATCTACGATCTTCTCTACCGCCTGAACGCATCTTTCGCTCGCGTCCATCGCAATATGGCGGCATTGGAGGAGGTTGGCATCTTTGATCCGCTGATGATGCAGTCCCTCAACCGCCAGTCGGAGCAGCTTCGAGCAGGCACGAATTACCATCTGCTTGGAGCCATGCGACGTATTGAAGAGCGCGATCGGGAGCGATTCTCACAATCACCCAACGAGCAAACTTCTTAGACCTAACATGTGCAAACGGAACCCGCCTCACAAAAAGGGCGGGTTCTTCATCTTTTGCGCACGATATTTCTCGTGAAGGCCTCTCTCAACTCCGTAATCTGTTCCGGTGAAAGCTCCCGTTTGGGCACAATGTGAAAGACACTGCTGCTCAGGTAGAGATCAAAGACGGTGTCATCTTCAACAAATTTTTGAAAAGAACCCCACTCTAACTGCGACGAGGAGGCAGAGCTGGTAAAAGTAAGGCCGGCCTCGTCTACCGTAAGCGTGCGCCTGCCGTGAAGGGTTTGGGTCCGACGAAATAACATTCTTTGTGCCCAGGTAAACAGCCATGGGCTGAAAAGAAAAAGCAAGCCAAAGAGCACCGGCACAATCATAGTGCTGTGCAAGTGGAATCGGGGTTGTGTTGCACTCAGGGTAACGAAAACGAGCATCAGCAGCCCCCAGAAAGGAACCAGCCTGAAAAGAAAGCTGGAAACACGGGTTGGCAGATTTCTGAACGCAAGCCTTTGCGCATTGACAAAATCCTGCTCAGAGATTTCATACTCAATCAGCATTTTTTAACCGCTTACGTGGCCGTTGCCTCATCCATTCGCCTTTGTGAAGGGTGGGATTGAAATCTGTTTTATCTTACTTCCCGCTCTGCTTTGTCCGCGACATCCGCGTTTATCCGCGGTCGCGGCTACTTCCCCTCAGCGAACTTTGGCTTTGGGATTGGCGATGGCGGTGGTTACGAAATCTGCGAGCTTATAGTTCAGCAATTCGCCAATGCGATTGATGGAGATATCCGCAGGGGGATAGGCCGCGACAATCTTGGGATCGAGAGCGTAATGGCCCTGGTGCGGGAAGACCGTTGTAACACGAGCGCCCCAGATTTGTTTTACGGCAGCCAGGATACGAATCTTGTCATCGATCAGAACGTAGTGGTCAGCAGGGAAGCGACGCTCAACGTCAGGTAATTCCTGTTCCTTGTGAATGTAGATCAATATGCCGTCAACTTCATCGGCGATGCCGGAGCGATCCACCTTGAGCGGCTGGAAGACGACATCGCCGTCAGAGAGGACGACGGCCTTGCCCCATTGCCTGACGTGCTCAATGGCATCGAGCGAGTCAGGATAGAGTCGCGTGGCAAAGGGGTAATTGATGAGAAAGCGGGAAGCGGTAAGCAAGCCGGGATCGCGGGGATTTTCTATGCGGTAACGCTGGAGCGCGCCGAGATAATCGGCATAGCCAAGCTCAGTGCGGAGTTGCTCAAAGATGTCCCAATAGCGCTGCTGGCGCTCAGGGCCGACCTGCTGCTCAAGATGGCGCTTGAGGTCGGCGGTGACGCGGTCGTTATCAAGCAGGGTATTGTCAACGTCAAAAAGGAAGACGAGGTTGGGCATCAGTATCGCGCCTCCGGGGTTGGTCGCTTCATCTACCTTAACCCAGAGCTTCCGCGCGGGGCTACTCTTGTATCGCACTACGCTGCGCTGTACGGGATCCAAGGAAGCAATATTCGCAAAATAAAATCAAACTTGGGCTCACTGATGGTCACCAAAAAACAAGGCGTCTCGCTCCGGAATCGACGAGACGCCATGGTGTAAAGATCTAAAGTTAGCTATGCGGAAACAGCCCGTGCCTGAGCACCCTGGAATGCGGCTTTTACTTCAGGCTTCAGCAGATACCAGATAATCAAGGCCTGAACACCCAAAACAATCAAGCCGATAATAAAGCTGAATGGGTTGAAGTGGGCAAGAGAGGTAAGCAGTCCGAATATTTGAAAACATGCGCCGATTGCTGCAAAGACAATGGCGACAATGCGGGCCCAGTTCTTGAGTTTCAACAGGCCTATTCCAATTAAAGCGTCGAGAACGCCACAAACCAGGAAAAATATTCCAACGCCTGCACCTAAGGCGCCCATCAGCGTAGCCAAGCCACCGCCAGCCTGGTTCTGTTGACTCATCATTGTAGCGATAGCTCCGCCGCCTACGACGAAGCCGATTCCGAGCAGCAAAAGAAGGCCAGCTCCCAAAAAGTACAAAATCGCGATCACAATTACACCAGCAGGCTTGCTCATATACAGCTCCCCCTTGTGGAATTTAAGTTGATGGGCGTATTGTACTCACAATTTGCAAGGTTCAAACCAGGAAATTGTTACTTAAGCCTCAAGACAAGGAAGGGGCGTTATCTTTTGGGCTTTGCTGGCCTTTGCCGGGTCAAAACCATTCAGTAGCTTCCCGATGGGACTAAATTCGATTTCTATTTTCTATCGCTGTGCTCCATTTGGCGATTGGATATCGCTATTTCTGCGTGGAGGTTCTTCGACTTCGCTCAGGATTTCGGGTGGCGGCTCAGATATCGCCAAAGCGCCTCAGGGTCGGGCCACCATTTCAATATCGCTCTCTTCGGGCTTCCCACTCGGCTTCAGGATTCTTGTCGCTTGGCTCCAAACCGCCGAAAAGAGTGGATCGTGGCTGCCTTATCTAGCGCTTAGAGCAGCGGGTTCGGCCGACCCGGGCCTCGCCCGCAAGTTGCCGAGAGCAGCTATACCATCTTGAGCAGGCGTTCGCGCCGGGCTTCCCACTCATCGCTAGAAAAGATGTTGGGGCCGACTTCAATGAGGCGAGGAAGCATGTTGAAGACGGAAACCGGGGTCCAGAATCCGCCGGTGCGGGTGCGCAGACCGCGCTTGTTCAGCTCTGACGCCACCAGGGTAATGGAATAATCCTGGACGATCAACTCCATCATCTGGATAAGGATGCCACGTTCCTGGGGATCTTCTTCCAGGCGGCTGCAATCTGTAGCGACGCGGAGACCGTAAGGAATCTCTTCCACAAGAACCAGGTCTTTTGATTCGTCACCGGGGAGTTCACGGCGCCATTCCATGGCCACCAGCTTCCAGCCGGCTTCAGTCTTGCGGCGAACGTAATCCATATCCACGGAGCCCGTTACCACCTCACGAATGCGCTCAACCTTCGCCATTGGAACCTCCAGTTTCGCAGGGACGAAACCCTGATTGTTGTGCTCTCAAGCCTGAAGAGTCATTCTTACATCGCAATCCAGCAAATCCTAACGCTTAACGGCGGCTGCCGCCACACGCTTGCAAAACAAAGTGCGAGCAAACTTGATTCCAACGATTATTACTGCTTCAAGTGATTGAGAGACATTCGTTTAGTTGCGGGATTCAATCAGACGTACAGCGTGAATTTTGATCGATTTCGCAATTGCGCGTTCGAAAATGAACAGTGCGGTTCGTCCCAGCAAAGAGCTGATGGTGCGAAAGGCGGAGACTACAGGCGCATGAACATGGTTCGCAGATCGAACTTTGGCTGGGGTGAGTTGAATCAATCAGCAGGGTGACGCGACGCAACTCGTCCTAAAGATCATCCTAAAAATCGAAGAGGGTGATTCAAGGCATGATTCGGAAACTCAAGTCGGGCGAGTATCGGCTGTACTCGCGTAAGAAAAATCCAAAAACAGGGAAGCGCCGCAACTTGGGGACATTTTCATCGCTAAGCAAAGCCAAAGCGCATGAGCGTGCGGTGCAGTATTTTAAGCGGCATTAATTCCATCATCACTAATAAAGGAGAGGAAATGGCAAGCGAGAAACAACGAGCGGCAGCGCGACGGAATATTAGAAAAGCAGCGACGGCAGCGAGGAAGAAGCAGACCATTGCGCATCTGCCAAAGTCAACCAGAACGGCTTTGGGTAAGCAGGGAGCCAAGGTGGCAAAGCAGAAAAGGAAAAAGGCAGCGTGAGCGTGTGAGTGCGGTGGCGCTTGCGGCGTATTGAGAGGGCGTGTGCGTGAGATATATGTGCAGGTCTTATTCAGATATGTGTCGTACGCATGTTGGCGCGTTGTGAGGCTGCGGCGGCATTGCGCGGTATTCGCCTTAAGTTAGGGGACAGCACCTAGTGCGGGGGTAAAAATTTCTTTTGCGGCGTTGCGTGGTAGAATCGCGCGGCTTGCTACACACTCCTAATGCCTGCTGATTCCCGCGCCGAAGTTCAAGACAACAATCTACGCAGAAGCATGGGGCTGACTGCCGTCACGTCGATGGTGGTGGGCATCATTGTGGGCGCGTCGATCTTTGTACAACCAGCGGAGGTCACGCGGCTGGCGCCGAGCACGCGCGGCGTGATGCTGGCGTGGCTGGCTGCGAGCATGCTTACGCTTTGTGCGGCGCTGGTGTGCGCGGAGTTTTCTTGGCTGTTTCCGGAAACCGGCGGCGTTTACGTATTTTTGAAAAGAACTTATTCGCCGGCGCTGGGGTTCCTGTGGGGCTGGGGGATGTTTTGGACCATGCACACAGGAATTTTAGCGGCCATCGCTGTTGTGGCAGCGCGTTATGTGGGATTCTTCTTCGGCTTTGGCGAACTTGGCGTGCGTGTGTTGGCAATGGCGGCGATTTTGGTCGTGTCATTTGTTCAGTATCTCGGCGTAAAAGCGGGCAGCGCGGTGCAGGTCGCGCTGACTGTCGCGAAAGTTGCGGCAATCGGCGTGATGTGCGCGTTGCTGTTTGTTCTGGGCGGAGCGGCGCACCGAAGCTTGCCGACTGATTCAGCACTGCAAAATTCGCAAAGCTGGTCGCTTGCAGCATTCGGCTTGGCGATTGCTGCGGGACTTTTTTCGTTCGGTGGATGGCACATGTGTACTTACCCGGCGGGCGAAACGCGTGATCCCCAGCGCACTATCCCGCGCGCGCTGATTCTCGGAGTCCTAATCGTCACCGCGTGTTACATGCTGTTGAACGCGGCTTATCTCTACGTGATGCCGCTCAACTCTGTCGCCAACTCCACGCGTGTCGCTGCCGACGCCATGTCCCGCATTCTCGGCACGCGAGCCTCCGCCGCCATCACGCTGCTGATCATCGTTTCCGCACTCGGATCGCTCAACGGTATCGCTCTTGCCGGTCCGCGTGTTTACTACGCCATGGCGCAAGACGGTCTCGCCTTCCGATGGATGGCCGCTCTCCACCCGCAGCGGCAGACGCCGCATCTCGTCATCGCCGCGCAGGCCGTCTGGGCTTGCGTTCTCGCCGCCACCAATTCGTATCGTGCGCTCTTTACTCGCGTTGTTTACACGGAATGGCTCTTCTTCGCGCTTCTCGCAGCGGGAATCTTCGTCCTGCATCGCCGCCGACAATATCAGCCGCGCTACCTCAAATTCCTCTATCCGCTCGTGCCCGCCGTCTCGCTCATCACCTCAGCTGCTATCGCGATCAACCAAATTCGTTCTACGCCGCTCGACAGCGCGATCGGGTTAGGCTTGATTTTGCTGGGCCTTCCCGTGTACTTTGTCTGGTTTCATCGCAACGTGAATAAATACATTTGAAATGCGAAACCGAGAAATCCTTGTCGCCATAGGGATTCCTCACCTTCGCAAGCTCAGGGTTCGGAACTTCAGAAAACATCTCTCAAGGGGCCAGCACGCATGCCAGTCATTGACTTTCATAATCACTACTATCCACCGGAATACATCAAGGCTATTGAACAGGGACCAAGCGCCGTCCGCATTACTTATGACGCAGAGAAAAATCCCGCTCTGCACTATCCCGGCGACTACAACATTGCCGTCCGCGGCCACCGCGACATCGACTACCGCGAGCAAATGCTCCGCACCTCCGGCGTCGATGTCCAGGTCATCTCGCTCACTACGCCGGGCACGCATATAGAAGCTCCCGCAACCGCAATTAAGCTCGCGCACCTCTGCAATGACGCCTTTGCCCGCGCCGTTGCCGATAAAAAAGGCCTCTTCGTCGCTCTGGCCACGCTCCCACTCTGCGACCCCGCCGCCAGCGTCGCCGAACTTCGCCGCGGCATGGAGCAACTCAAGTTTCGCGGCGCAATGGTCTTCTCCAACATCAACGGCGTCGCGCTCAGTGACCAGCGTTTCTGGCCGGTCTGGGAAGCGGCCAACCAGCTCGGCGCTATCATTCATATTCATCCCAC
>DASTCT010000279.1:0-29300 GCA_035710845.1 Candidatus Angelobacter sp. | reverse complement strand
CGCAGGCGTCGAGTTGATGAAAGAAGAATACGGGCGCAGTCTGCAGATCCTGATGGTGGTTTGCGCCCTGGTGCTGTTGGTTGCGTGTGCGAATGTAGCGAACCTGCTTCTGGCCCGCGGTGTGGCACGCCGGGCACAAACAGCTGTGCGCATGGCGATAGGCGCCTCACGAAGCCAGATTGTGACGCAGGCGCTGTTTGAAAGCGTGGTGCTGGCTCTTGCCGGGGCCGTGGCAGGCCTTGTGGTGGCGATGGGCGCTGCTCGCCTGCTGCTGGCCCTTGCTTTCCAGAGCGCACATTTTTTGCCCGTCAGCACGCGCCCGTCTCTTACAGTGCTGGCATTCGCGTTTGCGCTGGCGCTGATTACCGGCGTGATCTTTGGTGCTGCGCCGGCCTGGTTTGCCACATGCACAGATCCATCGGATGCGCTGCGCGGATCGGGACGCGGCACAAGTGACAGATCGTCATTTGCTCGAACAGCTCTTCTGCTGGTACAGGCCACGTTGTCAGTTGTTCTGGTGGCCGGAGCCACCATGCTAGGCCGCAGCCTGGGCAAGCTTGAAAACCAGGATTTCGGCTTCCGTGTGCCGGGCCGCGTTGTGGTGCAGATGCGCCAGCCTCCATCCACTTACTCGCTGGACAAGGTGGACGCCCTGTACGCCGAACTGGAGGAACGCCTCAATCGACTGCCCGGCGTCCAGGGCTCCGGGCTTGCGCTTTACAACCCGCTCACCAACAACTGGGGCGAGCTTGTTCTGGTAGCCGGCCAACCAACTCCCACAACTGGCGAAAACCATGGTGCTTCATGGGATAGGGTGAGCGCCAATTATCTCCAGAACTTTGGCGTGAAGGTTTTACGTGGACGCGCGTTTACCCCGGCCGACAATGACACCACTGCGCCGGTTGCCGTAGTCAACCAGGCGTTCGTGAAGCGGTTCTTCAAAGACGGCGAAGACCCCCTTGACCAGCACTTTGGGCTTGACATGCCGGAGAACGTAAACACGTATCGCATTGTCGGTGTTGTGAATGATGCAAAATTCGCCGGCTTCGCCCTGCGGGAGCCGGCCCGCCCCATGTTCTACGTGCCGCTTGCCCAGCATATCGATTACAAACAGCCATTGATGCAAAGGATCGAAGTCAGCACGCATTACATCAGCGCGATGATGCTTGTGACCAATACTCCGCCTGGCGTCCTTGAGCCGATGCTGACGCGCATGTTGGCTGAAATTGACCCCAATCTGACGATCATCAGCGTTCGCAGCATGCAGCAACAGGTTGATCTCACGTTTGAGGAAGAACGCGCTGTGGCCGGTCTTGCCGGTCTTTTCGGGATCGTGGCATTACTTCTTGCTGCGGTTGGCTTGTACGGTGCTACCACGTACACGGTGGCGCAGCGCACACAGGAAATTGGGATTCGCATGGCTCTTGGCGCTGATCGAACGAAGGTGGTGCAGTTGGTCCTGGCCGGCGCTTCAAGGCGCGTGCTGGCGGGATTGCTGCTGGGAGTGCCATTGGCAATCGGTTCAGGCAAGTTGATTGCTTCAAAGCTCTACGCCGTTTCCAGTTGGGATCCGCCCGCACTACTGGTAGCAGCAGGAGCGTTGGCGCTTTCAGCATTCATCGCGGCCATCATTCCGGCCAGCCGTGCAGCATCTATTTCGCCGATGACAGCTCTGCGGACCGAATGAGTAGTGTGTTTATGCGGCGATTACTCTGCTTTGACGTTTGGGTGCTGCCCTTCGCGCTGCGAAATAAAAGTTGGCACACTGGGACAGAGCTGCACGAATTTACGTTTGTGGCACCGCCCGCACTATATAGCGCAGAGGCGATCGCGGACTGCTGCCAAACGGATAGCAGGTAAGAAGGGTCAAGGCGTCATCGGCGGTGGGCGACAACATATCCAGCTCTTGTGGATCGACCACGCGAATGGTCTCTACCGTGTAGCTTCGGCGGCGCAATTCATGGCGGCGCGCGTCGTACCATTCAAGTTGAATCTTGTCGCCCTGGCGAACGGCCTCCAACCGCCGAAACCAGCTTGTGCGATGACCGGCCAGAACCAGATTGCCTGGTTCGCCCATTTCTGCGCCGGTGAACATGCGCGCCGGACCAAAGGCCAGCGTGCGCGGCGTTGCGCCTTCCAGAATGATCTCGTCGTAATTCAATCGCGGAATCTGCAACCGGCCAATGGGATGGGTATCCGCCCACGGCCAGGGGGCGTGCGAGGCGCCGGATTGCACGCTCTGCTGCCATGCACGGCGAATTAGGATGCTGGCCAGCTCTGCTTTAGCGTGCAGGTACGCGGCGCGGGCCGTAAGGCCCGCGCCCACCATGAGAGCCAGGGCACACAGCCATCGGAGCGCTCTCATGAGATTGCCTCCGTGCGTACTCTGCGCGTGAGCAACCATAAAACCGCGCCTGCCAGCAGCAGCGTGAAGCCGAGAGTTTCCAGGAATTCATCGGCCGTGCCGGTTGCCGGAGCGCCGAAGACCTTGTCCATCTGCCAGCCGGACGGCAGTTCGGTTGGCACAGCAGCTGTGTTGGATTGGCCGGTTGCATTCACCACTACTTCTTCCACCGCGACCAGTGAGGTAAATCGCGTAACCAGGTGATAGCGGATCGCATGAGCGATGATGCCTGCGCGAATATCTGCCTGCCCTTTCTGATCGGATTCCCGCCACTTGTCCATCATCTCTTCCACGCGCTGGCGGGCCCAGAGCGTGGTGATGCCGGGATGAAACGACGCCTTCGAAGTATCAAATGCAATCGTGGTTTCGTAAGGCCGGCTTCCTGCATGAGCAGTAAGGTGAATCTTGCCTTTGTGTCCGGTGATAATGTGTCCATAGATCAACAGCGGCTGGCGCATGAAGAGGTCCGGCGGTTGCGACGGATACACATCTTCCACTTGCACTCCTTCAAACGAGAGCTTCACATCGGTCAGCACGGGGCTTTCAATGTTTTCAAACAGGCGGCTCATCTGTTGCTGCACTTCGTTGATGTCGGCGATGTGAGTGAACGTCCCTCTGCCGAACTGGGCCATCTTGGTCGCCAGGAAGGTATTGGGTTCGCTGCCGATCGCCACGGTGTAAAGACGCGCGTTGCCGAGTTGGCTCCGGAGCGCCGCAAATATTTCTTCTTCATTGCCCAGATCGCCATCGGTCAGCAGCACGATATGGCGCAAGTATCCGGGAAGCTGCGGCTTCTGCATCAGGTGTTCCAGGGCCGGCAACATCTCCGTGCCGCCGCCAGCCTCAAGGCTCTTCACATAGCGTCGTGCTGCCGCCAGATTGTCATTTGTCGCTGCCAACGGCTCAGGTGAAAATTCCTGATAACCGCTGCTGAAAGCCAGAATGCCGAAACGGTCGCCCGGCTGCAGTTGGTCCAGCGCCTGCAGCAACGCTCCGCGGGCCTGCTGGATTGACGTTCCCTCCATGGAGCCTGAGACGTCAATCATGTAGAGCATCTCTACGGGAATGTGCTGGGTTGGACGAACCGTTGGCGGATACGCCGCCAGCAGGAGGTGTGTTTCTCCCGACTTTTTATCAGGCGAGAGGAAGAGCGCCGTTTGCGGCTTGCTGCTTTCACTCCGCTGGACTTCCAGCACAAAATCTTTGTTGGGGATCGTCTTGCCGCCGGAGAGTTCCACGTGCTGCCTGCCATCGGGTAACCGGCTTACCTGAATCGCATGTGAAACGCTATAAATAATGGCGGGGTTTGATCCGGTGTCCACATCGACCGAGACCGAGATATCCTGACCTGCACGCGTCGCTGGATTCGCTACCGGCGGTGTGATCCGCGAAGCGTCCGCTACGCGCTCTGTGTCATACGACCAGCCCGTCCCGCTGTGGCCCATCGCTTCTGTGCCGGGAATGTAGCGCGGGCCCACGACCATGGGAAAGACCAGCCGCACCTTGCCGTCTTCCCAGGTGAGCGGCTCAACATAGCGCATGCAAACGTCCACCTTATCGCCGGGCATGATGTTGGCCACCGACGCAGTAAAAATGTTGGGCCGCTCCTGTTCCAGCAAAGCTGCGCGCTTGCCCTGTGACTTCGCTGCTTCATAAGTCTTCTTGGCCTCTTCTCGCTCCTTCACCACGCTGCGAATCACGCGGTTGCCAACGCGTATCTCCATGTCATAGACGGCGGCATCATGCGGCAAAGGAAAGATATAAATGGCCTCAATGGGCTGTGTGCTGGAGTTGACGTATTGCTGTGTGACCGTCGCGGAAGCTACCAGCCCGCGGACATCCAGCGCGGCGTCTGTATGCACCAGCGGAACAGTTTGATATTGGTTTGAATTAGGTGAGCGATAGATGAGCGATCCTTCGCCAACCTGGGGCGGACCGCTGCTTGTTTGTTGTCCAAAGCTTGATCCGCTCAAAAGCGCAAGCACCGCAAGAAGCGCCAGCGCCAGCGGAACACAAATTTCATTTCTTTTAAACCAGATTTTTGCGATGCGTGCCATAGTTTCCTCCATCACCTGAGTGACGCATCGCAGCAGAGTGCAAGAGCAGGGCCAGCATGATTGTTGAGTTTGCAGGCCAAAGATTCAATGACTTAGCGGGATACAGGATCACACGTTGCCTGGACGGCGCGTGTTCTCAGGCCCACAACGTGGCAGCGTGCCCACAGAGAAGCCTGCATAGGATGCCCTGAAGATTCAATCCAAAACTGGTTGCAGTACCGTATAAGAAAGGGCGTAAGCCTTCAGCTTTACCTTAGGGTTAGAAAAGCGAATTGTCCCAGCCCCAAGTTCCTTTTTACATTTGATCGGATTATGGGTGACTGGGCTGTGCCTGTCCCGACTGCGGCAACTCGCTAAGGACTTTTCCGTTTGCATCAAGCATTTGCAATCGCGGACTTCCATCCGGTGCAACCCGCAAGACAATGCGGTCATGTTCCTCTTTGTCTTTCAACCGCAAAACAGCGCTACCGTCGGTGGACCGGCCCAGCACTACCCGTGTATGGTCGCCCGGATGCGTGGCCATAAACTTTTTCCACTCCGCCCGTTGTTGCTCTTTAGGCAGCTTTGAGATTCGCTGGTTGGCTTCAATCGCATCCATGATCGGATAGTCCCCGCGGTCCTGGATGTTCAGGGCTGAATAGTCTTCATGGTTCTCGCTGCCGGCCTCAATCGTGAAAATCTGGTCCTGCATGTACTTGTCAAAGCTGAGATGGCCGTAACTTCCGATCACGTGGCCGCTGGAGTCCGTCTTCACGCCGTAAATCAAGCCGCCATCCTCAGTGCCTTCATCGTCGAAGAAGAGCAGACCGGCAGATTGGCGCGTCGCGTGTGGATACTCCTTGTTCTTGATGTAAATACCCGGCGCGCTGCTTTTGTTCGTGAGGACCAGGCGAATCTTTCCATCGGGTTCGACGATATTGATGCGGTGTGCCGTGATCTCATCAAATGTTGTTGTACGCTTTGCGGGAGAGAAGCCACAGAGTGCAGTCAATGCAAGAGCTGCAGTGGAGCAGCAGGAATAGATGGCAAGAAAGCGCTTATCAGATAAAAGGTTGATCATTGGGACCTCCCATCAATGAGATGTGGCTGTCGCCTGCTCTAACCTATGCGGGTTGTCGGCTGCGCTCAGCACTTGCGACATGAACTCGACCAGTTCCCATTCTTCCTGCCACGTAACTTTGGCGTCCATATTTACGTGCACCAGCGCTGGGCTTACCAGCACCGCTTTTAAATCCTCTGGAGGAACGTCTTTTTCCAGCCATAGCGTTTCCGATGCGGGAATCACCGTATCGCCAGCGCCATGCAGAAGAAAGACCGGCACGCGAAGGTCTGCCAGATGTCCGTGTGGTGAAACCATATCCATTTCGTCCTTGTGCAACGTGATCTCTTTGCGGAAATCGTCACGCAGCAAATCACGATGGTGCAGTAACTCGTCCAACTCTTTCTGCCCTTTGGGACTCAAAGCTGCTGCGGCTTTTTCAGATGTAGGCAGTTCCCAAAGGTGTTGCCGCAAAGCTTCACGCGCAGCCGGTATGTCCCGCGGCGAGAAAAAATCCTCCAGGTGCGAGTATGCCAGCACCAGCACGCCGTACTCGTGCGCCGTAAGCGATGACTCTGTGCCATTCGGCAGGGCGATCTTATTGGTGGTAAAGAAGCGGGCTACGCGTTCCATATCGTCATGCGCGCCAATCGCCACAACAAATCCAATGTCCGGTGCATAATCTTTTCGATCGGCGGCCAGCAGCGCCATCCCCCCGGCAAAGCTCAGCCCAATCAGCCCCACGCTCTGGTGCAGTCGCGTGCTCAGCACCACGCTGGAATCGCCGAGCACGTCAATGGTCCGCGCGGTCACGTGATAGTCGGCCAGGTCTTGCAACTCCGGAGTCATTATCAGCACGCCTGCTCCGGCCATTGCGCGCGCAAGGTTCCAAAGGCGCGGATCTTCAATCCCCAGATGATGAACTCCGTGTAGCAACACTATCCCCGGGGGATTCTTTACGTCTTGCGGGATGTAAAGCCGATAGTGCAGCGGCCCATGCGGCGTTTGCGCGGTGCCATCTTCTTCCTTAATAGGATGGTTGGCAAAACTGGCGGCAATTCCGCCGGCTTTTGGGTCGGCAAAGCGCAACATAAGCGAAGTTGCGCGCAGATGCGGGCCCAGCGGATGGAGCAACACCGCGCCAATCAGCCCAAAAGACGCAACAATGACAAAGAGAAAGATGAAGATTTTCTGTTTGCGCGTGAACCTTGCCACTAGATCTCCAGGATCACCGGCATAATCAGGGGCCGGCGCGAGGTGGTCTTTACGATAAACCGCTTCAGGTCAGCGCGGATTTTTTCTTTGATCACGCCATAGTCGGCCTTTTCTTCCGGCGTGGAGCCGTCAAGCGTGGCCGCTACGATGCGCCGGGCTTCCTGAACAAAGCCGTTCTCTGATCCGGCGGCAAAGCCGCGCATCACGATCTCCGGAATTGACTCCACGGTTCCTTTCAGCTTGTTGATAGCGATGATCGGCAGCACAAAGCCGTCTTCGCTCAGGTGGCGGCGGTCTTTGATGACCAAATCTTCAACCACATCAGTGCGCGAGCCGGAATCAATGCAGATGCGTCCCACAGTGACTTTATCAATTTTGCGCGCGCCCAACTCGTCAAACTCAAGCACATCGCCGCTTTCCAGCATCAGCACCTGCCCCACGGTTCCATGCATGGAGCGCGCCATATCGGCTTGGATCCTGAGCTGGCGATACTCGCCGTGAATCGGAATGAAATACTTCGGCTTCACCAGATTCATGATCAGCTTTTGTTCTTCCTGGCTGGCGTGTCCGCTCACGTGGACCGGAGGATTTGATCCGTCTTCATAGATCACATCGGCCTCGCGGCGGAAGAGGTGGTCGATCATCCGGTAAATGCTTTTTTCATTGCCGGGAATAATGCGCGAAGAAAGCACCACCGTATCGCCGCGCTCAATCCGCGCGTGCTTGTGGTTATCCACTGCCGCGCGCGACAGCGCGGACATAGGTTCACCCTGAGTTCCACTGATCATCACGCAGACCTGCTGCGGCGCATAGTCTTTGATCTGCCCCGGATGAATCAGCAAGCCTTCCGGCACTTCAAAATAGCCGAGGTCGAGCGCGATCTCTGCGGCCTCAGTCATGGAGCGCCCGACCAGAGCGACTTTGCGCTTGTACTCCCGCGCCATCTCCATGGCCAGCTTGATGCGGTGGATCGAAGAAGAAAAACAGGAGATAAACAACCGGCGCTCAGCGCGAGCGAAGATTTCGTCAAACTTGCCGCGCACTGCCCGCTCGCTGGGCGTGTAGCCGCGTCGCTCAGCGTTGGTTGAGTCCTGCAGCAGGGCCAGCACGTTGCCTTCTTTGCCGTATTCGGCAAATGTGTGCAGATCAAAAAGGCGGTTATCTGTCGGGGTAGGATCAACTTTGAAATCGCCGGTGTGGATAATCACGCCCAGCGGCGTGTGGATTGCCAGCGCCACGCAATCAACCAGGCTGTGCGTGACCTGGATAGGATTGATGGAGAATGGCCCCAGGTTAAACCGGGTGCCAGCGCGAATCTCGCGCAGGTCAGCGTCTTCCAGCAGTTGATGTTCATCCAGCTTGTTTTCCACCAGCGCCAGCGTGAACTCAGTACCGAAGACCGGAACTTGCAATTCTGAAAGCACCCACGGCAGCGCGCCGATGTGGTCTTCATGCCCGTGTGTGAGCACAATGCCGCGGACTTTCTCACGGTTCTGGATCAAATAGGTGATATCGGGAACCACAATGTCCACGCCGAGCAGCTCTGATTCCGGGAACATGAGGCCGGCGTCAATCACAATAATGTCATCGCCCCAGCGAACGGCCATGCAGTTCATACCGAACTCGCCCAGGCCGCCAAGGGGAATTAAATGGAGTTTTTGCGAAGACATGGTCTATAGGTGATGCTATCAGAGAACCGCAGGTTTAGATGCGTTCCAACGGTGCCATGCCCCATGAGATCGCAGCAGAGATCATTTTGCGGTATGAGCGGAAGCATTGGCTTCCATGCGGGCCAGCACCTGCCGTTGCCGTTTGCCGAAGTAAGAACCTGAGATCCAGCCCCACGGGCACAAAGTGGTGACCGGTGAATTCGCAAATCGATGTGGACATAAACGGGCCTATTGTGCCATAGCGTCTGCTGTTGTGGGCGACGAGGTTCCAGTACCCAGTTCACCTTCCCAGCGCGCAACTACGGCGCTGGCCAGGCAGTTGCCAATTACGTTGATTGAGGTGCGTGCCATGTCCATGAGCTGATCCACGCCTAAAATCGCAAAAATGGGCCAAGCCGGCAGATGGAAGGAATCTGCCGTGGCCAGCATAATCACGAGAGCAGCGCGCGGCACGCCGGCTACGCCTTTGCTGGTAAGCATCAGGGTCAGGACCATCATCAGTTGCTCACCAAAGCTCAAGTGAATGCCTGCTGCCTGAGCTACAAAGACCGATGCCAGCGAGAGATAAAGCGTGCTGCCATCCAGATTGAAGCTGTAGCCGGTTGGAATGATGAAAGCCACCATCCGACGGGGAACGCCGAAAGCTTCCATGTTTTCCATGGCGCGGGGCAGCGCCGCTTCTGAGCTGGCGGTAGCAAAAGCGATCGAGGCCGGCTCAGCAACGGCCTTGAACAGCCGCCGCAAATCGAGGCGCGCCATCAGCGCCACGGGCACCAGAACACAGCTAACAAAAACTACTAATGCTGCATAAAGCGTCAGCACCAGCTTGATGAGGTTCCACATCACATCAAAGCCCATGGTGCTTACCGTGAACGCAATGGCGCCTCCCACACCAATGGGCGCAAACAACATCACGATGTTGGTGAACTTAAACATGGTCTCAGAAAAACTTTCTGAGAACTCCAACAGGGGGCGGCGTCGTTTTTCATCCAGCTGCGCTAAGCCGATCCCGAAGATGATGCTGAAGACCACCACCTGCAGGACCTGGTTTTCCGCCACTGACTTGGCAATATTTTCTGGAAAGACATGCAGGATCAGGTCAGATGCGGTTTGCTTCTGCACATTGGCCGCTGTTGGAGCGTTTGGAGGCTGGCGAACGCCAACGCCGGCGCGCGAGAGATTGATAGCGCCCAGCCCTATAAACAAAGCGACGGTTGTGACCAATTCAAAATAGATGAGCGCCTTGATGCCCATGCGCCCCACCTGCTTCAGGTTTGAGTGACCGGCGATTCCAACCACAAGCGTTGCAAAAATCAAGGGCGCAATGATGGTGCGGATCAGGCGCAGGAAAATTGCGCTCAACACCTGAAGGTTTTTGGCCAGAGCAGGGAAGTCGTGTCCGACTTCGGCGCCCAGAAGAATCCCGACCATGATCCACGTTGTGAGTGAGCGCCGTACCCATGCGTAAGCGCAAAAGGCGGCAATCGCGATCCAACGGGTGACGGCCAGGAGATGCGGGTTCATAGCAGCGCCGGTGTAGTGATTAATCGCCCAGAGCACGCAGGCAATCCCGGCAAGCGCCAGAAAGGCGATCAAAAACCGGCCTTGATTCGCGGATTTTGCTTTCACCTCAGCAGATCCTCCAGCTCAATTGAGCTTTGCGTTTTGGCATCGCGATATTTCACGATTACCGGCGTGTACAGCGCCAGCCCCCACTCTGCGGCTTTGCCTTTGCTGATGGCGCGCGATCCCGGCACCACAACGGCGTTTTCTGGAATCACCAGCGGTGCATCCGCTGTGGAACGATATACCTGTTCGCGCACAATGTCATACACCGGCATTGCGCGAGTAAGAATCACACCTGCGCCCAGCACAGCGCCGCTGCGCACCTGCGTACCTTCATAGATGCCGCAGTTGCCGCCCACCAGAACGTCGTCTTCCACAATCACAGGAGAAGCGTTTACCGGCTCCAGCACGCCGCCAATCTGTGCCGCCGCACTCAGGTGCACGCGCTTGCCCACCTGCGCGCACGATCCTACAAGAGCATGAGAATCAATCAGCGTGCCTTCGTCAACGTATGCGCCAACGTTTACATACATTGGCGGCATGCAGATTACGCCCGGAGCGATATAAGCGCCCTGGCGGATAGAAGAGCCTCCCGGCACCACGCGAATCCGCTCATTGGTACTGAAGCGGCGGGCAGGAAAGGTGTCTTTATCGACAAAGGAAAGCGCGCCGCTCGTGGTCTCCTCTAACTCGCCCAGCCGGAAGCCGAGCAGGATACCCTGCTTCACCCAGGCATTCACACGCCATTGTCCGTCCTGCTTCTCCGCTGCGCGGATTTCACCCTGCGCCAGGGCTTGGCGAAATTCCTGAAATACCTGTCGCGCTCGACCTGCCGCTTCAGCGAGCAGTGATCGAGCGGCGTAAAGCCGTTCAATTTCAGTCTGTAATCTGTGCATAGATACTGGCGGAGTATAAACGGCGAGTCATGCCAGCAGCAAACGTGAGTTTTGCATCCTACTGATTTGGTAATTGGGTAAGTTGGTAATTGAAGGCAGCTGAATTTAGCGCACCGCTGCAAAGAGCTTTCATTTACCAAATTACCAACTTACCCAATTTACCAAATTGAAAAATGCCTTCTCTCCATATCCTTTATATCGCCTATCCTCTGCTCACTGTCTCTGATGAATCAGCCGGCGGCGCTGAGCAGGTGCTGTGGACGCTGGAGCGTGAGTTGGCCCGGCGCGGCGTTTGTACCACGGTCGCGGCCTCGGCTGGATCACGCATTGCAGGTGAGCTGTTTTCCACGGGCGATCCCTGCACCCAGCCTGACGACTACGAGCGGCGTAACCGCGAGCATCAGGAGAGGACTATTTCCTTCATCGAGGACCGAGTCCGCGAAGGCCGGGGGTTTGATCTTGTGCATGATATGTCGGGCAGCTTCTGGAGCCGCGCCGCCGAGATCGATCTTCCTGTTTTAGCTACGCTTCATTTGCCGCGAAGTTTTTACCCCCCGCAATATTTTCAGAATGTCCCTGCCAACGTGAGCTTGAATTGCGTTTCTCACTCGCAGGCCCATAGCTTTTCTGATCTGAAGAGGCTGATCGGAGTTGTGCCCAACGGGATTGTGCTGGATCGCTTTGAGCCGGAACACCGAACAAATGGAAACGGAAATCCTAGCCGGCGGCAAGGTCTGCTCTGGCTGGGACGAATCTGTGAAGAGAAGGCACCACATCTGGCGCTGGAGATCGCCGCCCGCTCAGGATTACCAATCACTTTGACAGGGCAGATCTACCCGTTCTCATATCATCAGCAATATTTTGAAAGGGAAGTCGCTCCCCGCCTGCAGCAGATGCCGAACGCCACCTTAATTACATCCCCCACGTTCGAGCAGAAGCGCAAGCTATTGCGTGAAGCGCAGGCGCTTTTGATCACCAGCCTGGCAAATGAAACCAGCTCTCTGGTGGCAATTGAGGCGGCGGCCTCAGGAACTCCCGTGATTGCATTTCGTCACGGCGCGCTTTCAGAAATCGTCAGAGAAGGAGTGACAGGCTTTCTTGCAGACGATGTAGAGGGCGCGAGTGCAGCCTGCCAGCGTATTGTCGGCCTTAACCCAGCGGCATGTCTGCAATATGCTCGTGCCACCTTCAGCAGCGCCGCCATGGCTGCTGCTTACCTGCAACTCTATGAGAGTGTGATTCGTCCCACAAAAACGCTACAGACCATGGAAGCCTGAAATTTTTCTTGCAAGAAGTTTTATCGCCTGCGATCTATCTCTGAGGGATGTTCTCCTAGGTGGAACCCCGAATACGGCCGTCGTACAAACCTGAACTCCTTGCCCGGCGGCTGTGTTCGGAGGTGGTGCAAAGCGGTTGCGCTAAACGGCGTAACCGCTCTTTTTTCTGGATCGCTCAACCCTGGCCGCTCAACTAAACATCTTCTGGTAATGCCGGTACCAATTGCTCTGGAAGAGTCCCGCCGGATCATATTGCCGCTTCAATTGCAGAAACTGCTGAAATTGCGGATAGCAGGCTTCCACCTGCTCTCGCGTAGCAAAGCGATGGTAGGTCAGGTAGTAATTCCCATTGTGCTTGATGGCCAGATCAATCAGCGAGCGAAAGCTGCGCGCGGAATTCTCAATGCCTTCACGATCATGGGTCACGTGCAGGTTGAAAACCACGCAGGCATAGCGGTCTTTGGCCCAGGGCAGAAAGCTCTCATCATCGCGCTCAATCAGCCGCACCACGCCGTAAATCACGTTGGCATGTTCACGTCGCAAGGTCTGCGCGGCCTCGGTCATAAAATCAACCAGCGCCGGTCGCGGCACGTCAATCTCCGTGATCATCTCTGTAGCCGGCACGCGAGCGTGCATTTTGCGGTCAAGCTCCTGATGGTAGTTATCAAGATAAGCGCCGAAGAGCTGTGAGTCCGACCAGTAGACCTGGCCTGAAGTTTGCGAATACCGCTTGCTATAAAGATCGAAGGCCCGCCGTTTGTGGGTGTGCGCGTAGTAGGTGAGCTTCGCCCAGTCTTCCGGGCTGAAGCGCGTGGGGTTCTCGGTGACAGGCGTGCTTACGGGGACTTCTTGATAGCAGGAGAAGACGCCTTGCTGCAGGAAGCTTGGCCGACCGCTTTCGGTGGCGAATTGAAAGTCGCCGTAGAGGTAGCCATTTCGAATGCGTTGCTCAAAGGCATCGGGAATATCTTTGAGGGCGCGAAGCTCCACAATCCGCCGGACTTTTACACGCTGCCTGAGTCGCAGCTTGACTGAGGTGATAAGACCAAACAATCCATAGCCGCCAATGGCCAGGCGAAACAGCTCCGGGTTGGTCTGGCGGCTGCATTCGTGCAGCTCTCCATCGGAATCCAGCAACGTAAAAGACTCTACGTTGCCTATGATCGGTTTCTCCTTCAGCGCACGACTATGGATGTTCGACGATAGCGAGCCGCCAAGTGTGAATCTGTCCGCACCTGTCTGTTTCTGCACAATGGCCCACTGGAAATCCTGTTCCGCTTGCTCCTGATGGAGATATTGGATCAGCTCCGGCCACTCGATTCCGGCCTCTACGTCAATCAATCCACGCTCGCGATCAAAGCTCAGAACGCGGTTGAGGCTGCGAGTATCCACCAGCAGCCCGCCATCGGCAAACTGCTGGCCGCCCATGGAGTGCCTGCCGCCGGCAACGGAGAGTGCTTTGCCTGCCTGATGGGCAGAGCGAATAATGTTGCGGCACTCGTCGATTGAAGTCGGGGTAAGAATTTGCTGCACCATGGTCTGGTTCAACTGTGAATGAATGTCATTGACCGTAATTCCATTCATAGTGGGCGCGGCAGCAGCAGGAAGCGCAGAGAGTGGAGGCTTCTGCGCTGCACATCCGCCCAGCCAGACGCCGGCTCCGGCGGCCAGAGAGGTCTTGAGAAAATCACGGCGAGAAAAGCCAGTCTTTGTGGGATTCGTCATCTTGTACTGCTCCAATCGGCTGCAATGGCTGCGGCCACACAGGCAACAGTAGGCTGGGAAGGGAAGCGCTCTCAAGCGGCATACAACGGCAAGCAGCGCATGTCATGGAATGTCGCCGCAAAAACAAACGCCCTCAGCTTAAAAGCTGAAGGCGTTTGGGTTAGGCCAGCAATGCTCTAGCGATGGTCTCTGTTGTCCTTACCGCGATCTTCTGAACGCGGTGGAGGGCCAGAGTTTGATCTTGACCGCGACTGCGTCTGCTGGTTCTGATGCGGCGGCACTTCGCGATCACGCTGTGGGCCCGCTGGCTGGCCGCGACGGATGTTGTTCACCTGCTGCGGCTCCAGCGGCCTTCCGGGATCCTGCGACAAAGGCGCCTGCCGTTGCGAGAACGGCGGAACCTGCGGAGGAGGCGGGGTCCGCGTTACTAGCGGCCTGCGCTCTAAGGGCGGTCCACCTGGTCCGGGCTGTCCGGCAGGATGATCGATCTGACCAGGGCGTCCGGAGTTGCCCTGATTATCTATCAGCGGCCCGCGTTCTAAGCGCGGCCCGCCTGGTCCGGGCTGTCCGGCAGGATGATCGATCTGGCCGGGGCGTCCTGCGTTGACCTGATTATTTACCAACGGCCCGCGCTCTAAGGGCGGTCCGCCTGGCCCGGGCTGTCCGGCAGGATGATCGATCTGGCCGGGACGTCCGGCATTGTTTGTCTGCACGTCGTTACGCGGTACTTGCGCAGGCAGAGTGTGCTCGTTCTCGTTATTCGGCACATCACGCCGTGGCACTTCTGCAGGCGCCGTGCGAGCGTTGTCATTCGGCACATCCCTTCTGTTCACTTCACCAGAAGGAGGAGTGTGAATGGTTTCAGTTCTATTGTTTTGCGGAGGCCCGCCCCTGTTGAACGATCCCGGCGCTGGTCCCCGGTTGCCGGCTGAGACAGGAGCACGGTTCTCAATATGCGGACGGGTACGCTCCACCGGAGGATGCATTTCCGGCGCTCCGGCGTGAATCGCGTGCGCGTCAGGCTGAACGGTTGGATGAGGAATTACACGCGCTCTGGCAATGGCATTCACATCCACGCGCACAGTTTCGCGCGCCACAGGCCGCCCGCCGCGGAACACATCCGTGGAGACCGCGGTTGGAGCCACTCGTTGATATGCATAGTGGATATTTTCCACGTTGCGAACATTGATTACGTTCACGATATTTACGTTCACCCGCACGTTGGTCACGTTCACCCGGCGCAGATAAAGATCGCTGTGGTGATACCAGGGGAAGAACGGATCGCGCGGACCCAGCGGAAACCACACTTGAACACCTGCACTTGGGCCGCCGACAAAAGCCACCAGCGCAGGCGCGTAAATCGGCCTTACTCCAACCACATACGCTCCCGGCACCCAGGCCCAACGCGGACCAATCAAGACCCAGCGTCCATAGTGGAAAGGAGCAAATCCCCAGGGCTCCTCTTCAACCCAGGTCCAGCCCCACGGTTCCACCCAGGCCCAGCGCCCATAACGATAAGGCGCCCAATCTGCCGCCACACCGCTCGGGTACCACACTTGCCCGTAATCCGGGGATGGCTGCCACTGGCCGTACTGATCAAGATCGTCGTATCCCGGCACGTAGTCGCCGGTGTATTGGCGAGAGTTGGAAGAAAGATAGCGACGATCGCGGTCATTACACCAGCTATCAAAATCATCACCGCCCAGTGCAGAAACAAAATCCATCTGCACCTGGTCAGTGCCGGTCAGTTTTACTGACTGCCCGCTATGCAGGGTCTGGGAAAGATCGTTGCCGCTGATCTCCAGATCGCCGCTGTTAACGGTGACCAGGGTCGTATTTTCGTCAGGATACGTCTCCACCCGATAGCTGCCCGGGCGCAACAGCGTAAGCGCGGCATTCGGGGTATCGATCTCTACGGAACTCCCGGAGAGCATGTCATAAGCGCGAACGCGCAACGTTCCCTGCGCCAGCCCAAGCTGCACAAGCTGGTTATTCAGGCTCGTGGTGGTCAGATCAGTAGAAGAAGAGACGCGTACCGCAATGTTTCCGGTTTCCAGTTCCGCGCGTCCATCCCTGTCTGTATAAATTCTGTCGCCAGAGGTCAGCGGATAATTCAGTACTGCCTGGCTCCACTGGTCTTCACCGGAAGGCTGAAATGAAACTGTGCCGCTCACATAGCCAAGCCGCGCCACGCGATCTGGAGGATCGCCGCCTTGATTGGTCGGATAATTGTTCGGTGGATAATCATCTTGCGCAAAGACCGGAGCGCACAGCAACGCCAGAAGAGTAATTACTGCGAAAAACCATTTTTGAGTTTGCGCTTTCATGTTCTCTAATCCTTTTTCGTACTGTTTTAGAGCCCCTCATGATTCACAACACAGTAAGAAAAGCGGCCCCCGCTCACATCAACCACTAGCAGGTCAACGCTTACTTACATCAACACCGGCAAGAAGACCAAGTTTCGCACGCGCCAGTAAGCGATTGGTGAAAGACAAAGCAACCTTTTCAGTTCTTTACAATTTTTGATTTTATGCAGGGAATTTCGTGGCGCGATTGGCAGACTAGATGCTCTTTGTCACAGTTCTGTTCAAAGATGTTTTATTCATTGAAAATATGTTTTCTGGGGAAGCCTTTTGGCCAGCAAAAATGCGGCCCGCGCTAAACCGGGTAACTTTTGTGGCTATTCGCTCGCTTTACAGATCGGATACGGAAGCGTGCACCTGCAGCAATCCCACTTCAGCGGCGATCTTTTCCAGCTTTGACCGCGTCTCTGCCTTCACCGGTAGCATGGGCAGGCGCAGCACTTCCTGAATGCGGCCCATCATGGCCAGTACGGCCTTCACCGGCATGGGGTTTGACTCAAGGAAGTTGGCCTGCATCAGGCGCAGGAATTGGCGCTGCAATTGGCGGGCCTTGTTCCAGTCATTATTGAGCGCGGCGGCGGTGAGTTCTGACATCTCTCTAGGAATTTCATTCGAGCAAACAGAAATAATCCCGACGCCGCCCAAGGCGATCACTGGCAGCGTCACGGCGTCGTCACCGGAGAAGACGAGAAAGCTTTCCGGCACATGATTGAAGACCTCTGCAATCTGCCCAATGTTGCCGCTGGCTTCTTTTACGGCGATGATGTTGGGAATCTTAGCCAGCCGTCCCAGCGTAGCCGGCTCAATGTTTGCGCCGGTGCGGCCCACCACGCTGTAGAGCACCAGAGGCTTATCCACGGCTTCTGCAATCGCCTTGAAATGCTGGTACTGGCCTTCCTGCGTCGGCTTGTTGTAATAAGGTGAGGCCGTCAGGATCGCATCCACGCCCTTACGCCGGGCGAGTTCTTTGGCTTTCTCCACGGCGTCATAGGTGCAGTTTGACGTTGCGCCGGCGACAATGGGAACGCGGCCTGCCGCTACCTCAATCGTGATATCGATTACGCGCAGCCATTCGTCCTTGCTCAGCGTCGGCGTCTCACCCGTGGTCCCGCAGGGAACAAGAAAATGAATACCGGAAGAAATCTGCCATTCGACGAGTTCACGCAAAGCTTTTTCGTCGATGCTCTGATCTTGCTTGAATGGAGTAATGAGCGCAGTGCCGCAACCCTGTAGATTCATGGTGATTCATAGCATAGCAAAGGTAGCAACCAGGCTTCCAACTCTGAAATCGCAGGCGTACAATTGGTCGCCGCAACAGAGCACCTTCACGTTGCCGCAAGAAGACGAGGCTATCCGGGCGAGCCGCTTCATCCATCAAAAAGGAGTATCAGCATGTCTCCCTATGCGATTTCTTTCAGATCAACTTTTGTTCTGCGCAGCTACAGCCTGCTCATGATGTTTGTTCTGGTCATGGCGCTCCCGTTGGCCCTCTTTGCTCAAAAAGGCGAAAGCAAAAATACACAGATCCTGCCGGGATTGCTGGAGAAAGTGACAGTCATCCGCGACGTGAATGACATTCCCCACGTTCGAGCTTCCAACGAGCACGATCTGGCCTTTATGCAGGGCTATCTTCACGCGGGAGACCGCCTGTTTCAGATGGATGTGAGCCGCCGCGAGGCCAGCGGCACATTGGCAGAGCTTGTAGGACAGGCAGCGCTGGCGCAGGACGTGCAATTGCGCACTCTGGGATTGCGCCGTGCGGCGGAAAGATCGTTGGCGGTGCAGTCGCCGCGCGCTCTGGTTTTTCTGAATGGTTATGCTGACGGTATCAATGCCTGGGTGGCGTCGCATCCTCTGCCGCCGGAGTATCATGCGCTGGAGTTGACCAAGTTTACGCCGTGGACCGCTATAGATTCGCTGGCCGTGGTGAAGTTGATTGCCTTCGGCCTGTCATTCGATATCGACACGCAAGCCACGATCGAATTGCTGAGTTTTCAGGCTGCGGGCAAAGCCGCAGGTTTCGATGGAACGAAGCTCTTATTTGAAGATATTGAACGTTCTGCGCCGTTTGATCCGGCCTCAACCGTGCCGGATGCGTCTATCCCGCTCTCACAGCAGCTTTGGAGCAAGAATGCGCCGCGTAAGGGTATTCGCCCAGAGACCCTGGCGCTGGCGCGAGACTACGCTGCCAAGATCGGTGAAATTCCTCTGCTTCGCCATGCGCGCGAGCAGCAACTGGAAGGCGCTTCCAATGAATTTGCCATCAGTGGCCGCAACACAATCACCGGTAATCCGTTTGTAGAAAACGATCCGCATCTTTCGCTCGGCGAACCTTCCACATGGTATCCGATTCATCTTGAAGCCGGTGACCTGGACGTAATAGGAAACGGTTTTCCCGGAACCCCCGGCGTCACGCTGGGCCACAACAAGTTTCTGGCCTGGGGCGCGACCAATGATGGAATCGACGTGACCGATACATTCCAGGAGCAGGTCGTTCCCGATCCTACTTCTCCCAGCGGCCTGAGCACCCTGTTCAAAGGCGCGCTGGAGCATGTGATTCCCATACCTGAGGTGTTTCGCTTCAACAATGTTGGCGATGGCATTCCTGACGATCTTGTGACTGTGCCCGCTGGCGGAAACATTCCTGCTGCAACACTGATTGTTCCTCGGCGCAACAACGGCCCAATTATTTCTCTGGATACAACCACTGGTTCAGCCTTGAGCATTGAGTGGACCGGATACAGCGCCACGCACGAACTTGATGCGGTACTGACCTGGGCTTCTGCGCATAACCTGCGGGAGTTTGAAGCCGGGTTGCCGTTCTTCTCCTGCCCGCCGCAAAACATTGCCTATGCCGATATCAGGGGCAACATCGCTTATTTTGCTGTGGGCGAGATGCCGGTGCGTGAAGATCTGCAGGCCGGTACGGTGAATGGTCTTTTGCCGGTGTTCATCCGCAACGGACAGGGCGGCAATGAGTGGCTGCCGGTGATCCATCCGCAGCCGGGGCAGTCCACGGCGTTTGAGATTTTGCCGTTCGCGGAGATGCCGCACCTCATCAATCCCAAAGCTGGCTTCTTTGTGAATGCCAACAATGATCCTGCAGGCGTCACGCTGAACAATAATCCGATTGGCACGCTGCGGCCCGGTGGCGGCATCTTCTATCTTGGCTACACGTTTGACGCGGGCTTCCGTTCAGGACGGATTACACAGTTGATCCGCGAGAAGCTGAAGAACGGAAAAATTTCTTTTGCCGACGTGCAGCAGATCCAGGCCAACGTAGCGCCGCGAGATGCTGAGTTTTTTACCAGCTTCATCACCCAGGCTTTTGACAATGCGGTAGCTCGCTCAGGGCAGAACACAAAACTCGCTGTGCTGGCTGGCGATCCAGCGATCGTGGAAGCCGTGGGCCGCCTACGCGGCTGGGACTTCACCATGCCCACCGGCATTCCTGAGGGTTTTGACGGATTCGATGTTGGTAATCCGCCGTTTGCGCGCTCTGGACAAGAGATTGCCAATAGCGTTGCGGCCACTCTTTATAACGTCTGGCGCAGCCAGTTCATCAATGAAACGCTGGGCACAACACTAGGACAGGTTGGGCTGGGATCGGTAGAGGCTTCGCTGCCGGACCAGACTTATCTCAAAGCTTTGCGCCATCTGCTGGAGAATTTCTCAACGGCGCAGGGAGTCGGAGCATCAGGGCTGAACTTCTTCCAGGTTGCAGGCGTGACGAATGCCAATGACCGTCGCGATATCGTGATCCTGCAAAGCCTGAAAGATGCATTGACGCTTTTGGCCAGCCCAACTTTCAGCGCGGCGTTTGGCGGATCAACCAACCAAAATGACTATCGCTGGGGCAAGCTGCACCGCATTACGTTCTCGCACCTCCTGGGCGCGCCGTTCAGCATTCCACCCGCTGGTGGCGCATTCCCACAACCACTGGCTGGATTGCCGGGAATCCCGACCGATGGCGGCTATCAAACCGTGGATGCTGCCAGCTTCTCTGTGACCGCCAATGGCGTGAATAGATTTACATTTTCTTCCGGGCCATCACAGCGGTTTGTGAGCGAAGGCAGGCATGAAGGCCTTCATGGCGTGAGTTCATTACCGGGTGGAATCAGCGGCGTGCTGGGCAGTCCGTTCTACGTGAACCTGCTGCCGCAGTGGCTTACCAATCATGCCTATGATCAGTTGTTCAAGAATGACGAACTTGAGCACAACACACTGAACGAAACCAGGTTCGAGCCGGCCAAGAAATAAAAACCAAAGCCCTCTCCTGTTGATCGTTGGCAATGGGAGAGGGCTTCAATCGCCAAAATTATATGCGCCAGAGCGTAGATTTTTAAAGCTGGTCCACGATTTCCGGGAACTCGTAGAATCCTGTCTTTCCTTTGATCCACTCGGCAGCGCGCACAGCGCCTTCAGCAAAGCCCAGGCGCGACTTGGCATCGTGCGTAAAGAGCAGGGTGTCGTTGGCTGAATCCATCATCAGCAGGTGCATGCCCACGGTCTCACCTTCGCGCACGGAAGCGATTTCAACTTTTTCGCCGGAGCCGGATTCAAGAATCTTCTGCAGCGTTACCGCGGTGCCTGAAGGCTTGTCTTTTTTGTGTATGTGGTGCCGCTCTACGATGCTGCCGCGATATTGATGTTTCAAGATCGGGGCCACGGCCTGCACGGCCTTGAAGAAGAAGTTCATGCCGATAGAGAAGTTTGATCCATAGAGCAGCGCGCCTTTGCGCTGCGTGACCAACTCATGGACTTTATCGAGATGGTGATACCAGCCTGTGGTGCCCACCACAGCGGGAACACCTGCTTCAACGCAGCGAATCATGTTGGGAATCACGGCGTGCGGCGTGGTGAAGTCAATGACAGCATCGATTTCCTGGAGTGTTGATGGAGTGAGCGCCTGGCCGTCAGGATTGTCCTGGCTGCCCAGCGAGTAGACCTCGTGATGGCGCTCTTTGGCCACTTCCGCCACCAGCGCGCCGGTTTTGCCGCGTCCAAGCACAAGGATTTTCATGCGAACACCTCAGGATCAACCTGGGAGAAAAATGTGCGATGCAAACGCGAGACTACATCAGGCACGTCGTCCTCATCAATCACAAAGCTGATATTGATTTCCGATGCGCCCTGGGAAATCATGTGCACATTGGCATCTGGTATGGCGCTAAAAACCTTGGCGGCAATGCCCGGCGTGCTTTTGATGTTTTCTCCAACGAGGCACACGATGGCTTTGCGGCCTTCATATTTCACATCGGCCAGGCGGGCCAGGTCAGCGGCAATGGCGGCAATTGACTCATTTGAATCTACGGTAACGGAGACGCTGACTTCAGAGGTGGAAACCATATCGACCGGGCAGCGATGGTTGGCGAACACCTCAAAAATGCTTTTCAGGAAACCATGCGCCATCAACATGCGCGTGGCCACTACGTCCACCACGGTAATGCGCTTTTTGGCGGCGATGGCCTTGAAGATGTTCTTACTCTTGGGAGCTGTGGCGGTAATGCGCGTGCCTTCGCATTTGGGATTGCGCGAATTCAAAATCAGCACGGGAATATTCTTCTGGATCGCTGGCAGCAACGTGGCCGGATGCAGCACTTTAGCGCCGAAATAGGCCAGCTCTGCCGCTTCTTCAAAGCTGATGGTCTTGATGCGCCGCGCTTCCGGGCAGAGATTGGGATCGGTGGTCATCATGCCGTCCACATCGGTCCAAATCTCAATGCGCTCGGCGTTCAGACCTGCGCCGACAATGGCCGCGCTGAAATCGGACCCGCCACGCCCCAGAGTGGTGGAGATGCCTTCGCGCGTGGAAGCGATGAAGCCGCCCATTACCGGCACCAACTTGCGGTCGAGCAGCGGCTTTACGGTCTCTGCCAGCCGGGCATTTGTCTCTTCAAACTGCGGTATGGCCTTGCCGAAGTTCGCATCGGTCACAATGCACTGGCGCGAATCCACGTGCTTGGCTTCAATATGGCGCTGGGAAAATGCGGCGGCAGCAATTTTTGAGGAGACGCGCTCGCCAAAGCCGGAAATCGTGTCCGTGGTCCGGGCCGTAAGCTCGCCAACGGCAACCACCCCGCGCAAAAGCTCGTCCAGGCCGTTGAAGTCGGCTTCCAGTTCAGGCGCTATCTGCTCAAAGGCGTGCGTGCCCAGCAGATCAGAGGCGCAGTTGTAATGGCGCTCGCGCGCCGCGCGAGAAAGTTCGAGCGCTTTTTCGCGATTGCCTGCGCCAGCGGCATTGGCCATAGCCAGAAGCTGATCGGTAATCTTGGCCAGCGCGCTTACGACGACAACAGGCCGCTCATGCAGGCGTTCGCGCACGATAGCGGCCACGCGATCAATGGCATGCGCGTCCTGCACAGAGGTGCCGCCGAACTTCATGACAATCATCGGTGGCCCTCTCTTTCGGAGTTGAGCAAGCGTGTTTCAACCACTGGTTCTAGACCAGATGACGATGAAATACTGCCGAAACGAGCCCGCGGTGTTGGTACAGGTAAGCCTTGCATCATAGTTCGGAGAAGAAAAAGAAAGCGCGTTGTCTATGTTATTTGAAGACAGTTGCGTACCCGTGAAGGTAAAGCCGCGCCGGGCAAATTCTTCTTTGTAATGCGCTTCCAGACCGGCGCAACCAGACTTGGTTGAATAAATGCCAGTTACCGCCAATCGATCCGTCCCGGGGAAATGGAGAGTCTCCAGCCTGCCGGGCTCGTCACCCGGCGGTGGCGGAATATCTTCTAGTGCCTTCTTGAGTTCGGCCTCGCGTGCTTCAGTGCCAGGCGCGGTTTTGCGTTCCTCAGAGCGGAACGGCCATTTCTGCGGGTTCAATATCCAGAACAGTACAACCGCTAATAGCACAAGATTCCCAACGAGGATATTGATTCGGCGTTCCTGGCGTGCCCGATCCATCAATCCAGATATCCCTGTGCTTTGAGCAGTTCGCCGTTCAGGAGAGCCGCGCCGGCTGCGCCGCGAATGGTGTTGTGCGAGAGCACGGTAAATTTCCAGTCGAAGATGTTGCAGGGGCGCAGGCGGCCGCATACGGATGACATGCCGCGTCCACGATCACGGTCGAGCCGTGGCTGGGGACGGTCTGGCGCACGGTCGTAGATCACCGGCTGCTCCGGCGCGGTAGGCAATTTGAGCTTCTGCGGAAGGCAGCGGAAGTCATTCCATGCGGAGATGATTTCTTCCGCCTGCGCCGGCTGGCGCAGCTTGAGCGAGACCGATTCCGTATGCCCATCTTCCACGGCCACACGGTTGCAATGCGCGCTGAGCGTGAGATCGGCAGGAACGACCCGCGAGCCGTTGAGCGTGCCCAGCAGCTTGCACGATTCAGCTTCCATCTTGTCTTCTTCCTTGGCGATGTAGGGAATCACATTGCCCAGAATGTCCATGGAGGGCACGCCGGGATAGCCCGCGCCACTGATGGCCTGCATGGTGGCGACGAAAATTTTATCGATCCCAAAACGGTGGTGCAACGGAGCCAGAGCCAGTACCAGTCCGATGGCGGAGCAGTTTGGGTTTGTCACCATGAAGCCGCCATTTTTCTTGTACCAGCTTTGCGACTTGATGAGCGCAACGTGGTCGCCATTGACCTCAGGAATCACCAGCGGGACTTCTTCATGCATACGGAAAGCCGATGAGTTTGAAACCACGGCGTGGCCTGCTTCAGCAAAAAGAGGTTCGATCTGCTGCGCCGCCGTTGCATCCAGGGCGGCAAAGACCAGCCGAGGCGTGCTTTTGTCAGGCGCAGAGGCAGAGACCTTCATGGCGGCGATCTTTGCCGGAATCGGCGTGGACAGGTTCCACTTGGCAGCCTCAGCATAGGGTTTTCCAGCAGAGCGATCAGATGCCGCGAGCCAGGTAACTTCAAACCACGGGTGCTCATCGAGCAGTTGAATAAACCTCTGCCCGACCGTCCCGGTAGCGCCGAGAATGCCGACTGGAATTTTGTTGTTCATGTGCGGGCCTAAGTTGTGATTTTAGCATTGGCAGGAAAGCACTCAACAATCAGCGCTCAGCATTCAGCCAAGCAACTGTCACCGCAAGGACGCAAAGTGTGCGAGGCCTGAACAACATCAGTGTTCCATTCCATTGCGTCCGTGGCATCCTTAGAGGTAGTTTCAGGGCTATATGGTTCCCTCCGCTCGCCATCCCATCACGCGAAACTCGCGCGTGCTGGGTCGGCTGCGCTTCGGGGATTTCAGAAAAAAGCACGGTCACTCTGCAAGCTTCAATCCGCCGCAGTCGCTGAAGCTGCTGAAGCGGCTGCCGGCTTTCGTTTTACCAGATACTCATCCACCAGCACCATCACCAACGCTGCCGTAGGGACAGAGACGAGCGCGCCCAGCACTCCGGCCAGAGCACCTCCCAGTGACAAGGCGATAATCACTGCAAGCGGAGAGAGGTTGAGCGTGTGCCGCATAATGCGGGGCGAGAGGAAACCGCTCTCAAACTGGAAATACACGGCAAAAAAGATGATCACGCCAACCAGTTTTTCCGGGGAATCCAGCACTGCCACTACTGATGCCAGCACCACTGCGCTGATAGGGCCGGCAATGGGCACAATGTTGGCGATGCCGGCGAACATCGCCAGCAAGTAGAAGTATTTGAGGCCAAGTGCCCAATACACCACCAGGCTGCAAGTTCCCAGGCTAAACATCAGGATGGCTTGCCCAATCAGCCAGTTGCGCATGCGCGCTTTGGCCCGCAACAGGGTTGAGGACAGCCTTGTCTGCTGATCGAACGGAAAGATGGAGACGGCCCACTTGAAAGTGCGATCACCATCAATAATGAAATAGACGGTGAGGATGACCGCGGTGAACAAGCCGAAAATACCGCCTGCCAGGTTCAGGAAAAGCCCGCCTGCGCCGCCCACGATTTCCCCGGCGTACTTTTGCAAAGCCGCTGGATCAATCTTGGAGGCAAAAGGCAAACGCTTGATGCCTTCACTGATTTCGTTCATGTGGCGTGGCCAGTCAGCGGAAAAGTTGCGCCCGTCGCGGTACACCGGCGGGAGCGCGAAGACCACAAACAGCGTTCCCGCCAATACCAACATCAGGATAAGAAACACAATGGCAAATCCGCGGCCCGCTCGCCAGCCGTTGATCCGCAGCTTCTGGATGACGCCTATCGCAGGCGAGAGCACCACGGCAAACAGCGCGCTGGCATAGACGAGCATAAGCACGTCACGCACGGTATAAGCCACATAGATGGCCAGCGCTACGCCGAAAAAGAACAGAATGTCAGACCGGTGATTGTTTGCCATTGCAACTTCGAGCCGAGTGGAAGTATGAGATGAGTTTAACCTGAGTTGTTGAAATTTACGAAGTCGAAAGTGTTAGTTCCGGTGGCGAGCCGAAAATTTTGCCTTGGAAGTCAGGAATCGATGATTGTGCGCGATGAGATGCGAACTACTCTGCCTTGCATGCTTGAAAGTCAGCGCCCTTCATTCCGGCCTTTTTGATCTTCACGTATAACTCGTGGCCTATCATAATCTGCTGAAAGGCGCTTGCTCCACTGCCAAAGTATTGCCTGGATTTTGCTAAAACAAAATATGAAGATGGTGCCGGGAAAAAGCCGGTGACCGTGGGGGAATATTTTTGTCGCTTGCAAACGGAGCACTGAGTCAAAGCCAGATTCTCAGTCTTAAGATCGGTAGTCTGAGTGATATCCAGTTGCACAATGGATTGAAGTTGATTTCCGGTCTTGTGATGAAGGACGGGACGAAAACCTATACCAAACTGCTCGAATACGGAATGCCATGTTTCCGGGCGCACAAAGTACTCATCAAAAACCCAGTTCAATTGCAGGACTGAGTGTTTGCCCCAGGCGGGTTCCTTCTTCATGCGGAACGGATGGGTTTGTTTCGCGCCGATTCCACACGTTCTGCAGTAGCTGCTGAGGTCATACGTGGCAGAAAGATAGTCGAAGTCACCTTCCGGTTGAGGATAGCCGTGATGCCAATTGGGCAAAACAGCCAGGTGCCGGGCGCTGCGCAGCTCGTCATCAGAGAATTTTGTGAACGGGACATCAAGTGCTTTCAGCTTTTTAACAAGCTGGGAGACTTCGTTCCACCGGGGATCGTCTTCTGCTATATCGGCTGTTGCAAGATGAACTAAATCACCGCCCTCAAGGAGTTCAGGTTCTACTCCGCAACGTTGAAAGGCCGGTACTTCCTTCTGGTGAAAGGAGATGTGATGGATAATCTTCAAAGTTTCGAGTGCGGGGCTGGATTGTTCAATAACCGGCTAATCCCTTACCACCTCAATGCCGCTGCCTGCGACGGTCATCTTGATGACCTTATATTGATCATCCACCCACAGGAGCCATTGGGTTGAATCGTCTTCGCGAGCTTGCTCGTTGAGCCAGGTCATGGCCAGGGGGCCATTGGTTTCCAGCTTTACTTTGTTCAGTTCGCGCTCACTGCCTTTCACCATGACCTTGTCTTGCCCCATCAATTCCAATGTCGCGTTGCCGGAGGCATGCTGGTGAGGAACCAGGATCACGAACTTGCGGGCGCCGCACATCAGATCGTTGTTCTGGCGCTGGCAACTGTTGGCCAGATACCACCACAGCAGCACCTCGCGCTGGGAGAAAAAGTTGTCGTCCAATATCACGGTGGAGGTCGGCAACATATGGGGAACATCCACTTTTTTCTGATCAGCGGGGATTACGTGCTCCACCAGAAGCTGGTCCTTGGGTTCAACGGAGGCTTCTTCCTTCTGCGGGACGGTTGCATGCCACACGTACGAACGTAAGTCTCCCTTGGCTGAGACCTGCATTTCCGAAGTCTGGTCAGCTTTGAACTTGCCATCGTCAAACTTGATTTCTGAAGTTGTGGTTGAATACTCCGGCCGCCGCTCATTGTTCAACGTCTCTGTGATGTTGAACGTTTCCGTGCCTACGCGCTTGCCATTCAGATAAATTCCAAAGCTCCCGGAGTCCGCTACCTTGGAATTGCTTTTTTCTCTGGGCTTATCGGACGCGCCCAGGCAGAGAGACCACACGCACACGGCGCTTAAGAGAATGGCCAGCTTTACTGCTTTCACTTTTCTACCTCCGCTTTTAGTACCTCTGTTAACAACTGAGCAACTTCCGAGGCTACCTGCTCAACGGGCTTGCCCAAAGTCTGCACGCGAAAGCGTGCCCGTTCATATTCTGCGCGCCGGGCTGCAAAGAGCTCGGCGAACCCTGCTTCCTGCTGCGCCAGCGGGCGCACTTTGCTCTCTTTCTGGCATCGCCGCCGAAGTTCTTCGAGCGGCGCTTCCAGTAGCACAGTGACAGCCCCTGCTTCTTTCAGCAGTCTGCGGTTCTGCGGCTGAATAAAAGCCCCGCCGCCGAGCGCTAATACAAGATCGCTCTGGCCGGCATTCTCTTGCAGCAGATTGCGCAGAGCAGCGTTTTCAGCACGTCGAAACCCGGCTTCGCCAACAGAAGCAAAGATATGGGCCACGCTTTGCCGCTCACGCTGTTCGATTGCGTCATCCAGATCCTGAAACCGGCAGCGCAACCGCTTGGCCAGCGCGCGCCCTACCGTGGTTTTGCCCGCGCCCATGAACCCGATCAGCGCCACGCATCGCATCTAGCGCGGCCGCACGCACGCATGCCGCGTGCCAGGATCAGTTGCATCCACTCGGGTCATAAAAATTTTAACGGCGCAAAGCCAAATTACTGCTTCTTCACGCGGATTTTACCACTGAAAGACTGGAGCTCAACCGAAGATGAGCCGGAATTCGAGGTGCCTGCGAAGGAACGTCCCTGCGAAGGCGGGAGATTAGGATGGTTCATTTCTTCAAGAGGGAATTCATTTTCAACCGAGCCGGTGTGTGAGCGCGCAGAAAGCTCAACAGATGCAGATTTGGGGAGCCACATATCAATTTCGCCGCTGTGAGTGGTCAAAATGTAGTCGCCACCGCCAGAGCAGTCTCCATGATAATCAACGTTGCCGCTGGTAGTCCCCACGGCGACTCGCGGCCCGGTGACATTGCTCATGTGTACAGCACCGCCGCTCGATTGAACATCGACGTGCGTATTGGTAATGCCGGTAAGGCTTACAGGAGCGTTCATGCTTCTGACGTGAAGATGTGACTTGGCCATATTGTGAACGTCAATTTGGCCGCTCTCAGAGGAAAGACTGATATCGCCATTAAGGCCGTCAGCCGTTACCGGCGCGGAAACCGTGCTCACATTGACGGAAGTGCCAGCCGGCACTGAGATTTCAAAATCCACCTTGTCTTCATCAGCCGTAGGCTTCTGCCCGGCGATGGTGTGGGTACGCAGCTCAATGCGCTGTTTATCGGCGGTTGCGTTTTGGTCAACTTCCACCTTGTCAGAATGAGTGGTGTAGGAAATTAGGGCTTGATGTCCAGAGGTGGAGTGTAGCGTTACGGAGCCGCTGGGGTTTATAACAGTGACGTTTCCGCCCGGAGCAATGTCAAGCTTGGCTTCTTTGTGATTGTCTGCGGCGTGGGCGGCAGCTACCCACAACGTGAGAGCGGCGCCGGCAATAATAAAAAGAGATCGACTGCGCCGCGTTTTAGCTTCGCGGGATGGGGTGGGGAACAGGTTCATGGCTGTTAAGCCTCCTCGTCCGCTCAAGGCAGAGAGCGGGCATTTGCCATCTGGTAAAGCATCTCTTTCTGTTGATAAGCCTCAAATAAAAGCTCTTGGGCTGCCGGATCATCCGGGTCCTGCTGCGCTGCCTGCTGAGCGTCTGAAATATACGAATTCGCCTCACGCAGGCTGCTCTCATAGGCCCCGCGCGCTGCCGGATCTTCCTGGGCAACTTGAGCAATGAGTTGCTGGTCATCGCCATTTATGTTTGAAGCTGGATCAGCAGGAACATTCTGCGCCGATAACTGGTTGGAAGGCAACTGGCGGGTTCTATAGTTAGTAAGCACAACGGCAAATAAAATCACCGCCGCGAGGGCCAAGGCCCATCCTAAAGGCGTCCAATTTTTCGCTTGTGTCGAGGTTTTCGTTGAATGTCCCTGGCGGGACATTCGGCCCTCCGGGAGCATTCCCTCTTGTTGCAGGGATTGCTCAATGTTGTTCCAGACCCGCGGATTCGGATCGTGCATCGG
>DASTCT010000278.1:0-3443 GCA_035710845.1 Candidatus Angelobacter sp. | reverse complement strand
CGTCGCCGTTTACCGTAGTAGATAGCGCGGATAGGGAAGTTCCATGGGCCTTCATACCCCGATCGAAACACACCGGACCCATCATCCTTTTGGCTTGGAGATTCTGGATCTCAGGCACTTCAGCTCGCACCATCTGCGTCCTTTGCTGGAGCGGGAGACGCTTTTGTGGGCACAGATGATGTCCTGGGATTATCGTTCTTCGGCCGAGATGATCCTGCGCTATATCGATTCCAAGATCCTGCCCGGCTACGCTGCCGTTGAAGATAACCACATTGGCGGCTATGCATTTTTTGTCTATGAAGGCAGCAAAGGCGTGATTGGCGATCTTTATGCCGATGACTCGATCCGTCCTGAAGGCGAGAGCATTGAGCACCGGCTGGCGGTGCATGTGATTGGGACGCTGCAACAGTCGCCGGGTATTCAGCGCATTGAGGCGCAGCTTTTGCCTCATGAATCCGGAGTGCTTAGCGCGCCGTTTCTGGCGGAAGGCTTCCGCCAGTTCCCACGCTTGTTTATGACCTTGCCGCTCAAGAACGGATTGCGTCCGCAGATCTCGCCGCTGCCGGATATTGAATTTCGCCGCTGGGTGGAGCAGGATTTCCAGCCTTCAGCGGCGGTGATTACCACAGCGTATCGCGAGCACATTGATGCTGAGATTAACGATCAGTACCGCAACCTGAATGGATCTCTACGTTTTCTGAACAACATCGTGCGTTTTCCCGGCTGCGGTATTTTTGATGGCAATGCGTCGTTTGTCGCCCTGCATAAGCCCACGCGATCCATTGCCGGGTTGTTGTTGTGTTCTCGCGTGCGCGAGGACGTGGGGCATATCACCCAGGTTTGCGTGCTGCCGGAACATCGCGGGAAGCGGATAGGCGAATCTCTGATCGGGCTGTGCACGCAGGAACTTCGTAGCCGTAACTTCATCGGCCTGAGCCTTACCGTGACCGAGGCCAACCAGAAGGCCGTTGATCTCTATCGGCGGCTGAGTTTTGAAACGCGCCGCCGGTTCGATGCCTTTGTCTGGGAAGCCTGATCTCTTTTCTATCCTGCTTCATTTCTAACGGCTGGCTGTCACGTTCAGTAACTTCATAAAGCTGCGTCCCTTGCTGTCCCAGCCTTTCACCGCCAGCAGGTGTGTACCGGGCGTGAGGCCGATGGTCGCATTCAAATTGGGTGAATGAGCAGAGTAGATCAACTTGTAGTCGCGATAAATCTGCATGGCCATAATGCGGTTGGTGGAGAATCCTTGCGCTACTACGTGCACGCTTGAGAGAACCTGCGCTCCATTGGCCGGGCTGCTCACCACCACTTTGGGTGTCGTCGTGACAGCCACGGTGGTAGAAGAAGCGCTCTGCTGGCTTGCCGCGGTCTGGCTGGCAGTCACGGTCAAGGTCTTAGCAAAGTTGCGTCCTGCGTTGTCCCAGCCTTTTATCACCAGGGTATGAGTGCCGGCTGAGAGTGCCACCGTGGTATTCAAACTTGCAGAGTGAACGGTGTAGATGAGCACTGAGTCGCGATAAATCTGCATGGCGGTGACCGGATTACCGGAAAAGCCGGTAGCAATCACATTCACACTGGAGACCACGCTCGCGTTATTCGCCGGGCTGCTCACAATGACCTCAGGAGCTTTTACGGTCACAGTGGTGCTGGCAGTGGAAGAAGCCCCCTGATTGTCGGTCACCTTTGCCGTCACCGTGTAAACGCCGGTGTTGCTGTAAGTGTGCGAGGCGGTCATTCCGCTGGCCGTAGTGCCATCGCCAAAATTGAGAACCACGCTGGCAATCGTTCCATCAGGATCAGATGATCCGGCAGCGCTCACATTAGCAGTAACCGGGCCATAAGCTGTGGATGGAGTCGCTGAAATCGCCGCTACAGGCGGCTTGTTGGTTGCTGGGGCAGCCACAACCACGCTTGCTGATCTGCTGGCTATTGCGCCGAGGTTATCGGTCACGCTGGCAGTAACCGTATAAGTTCCACTCGCCTTGTAGATGTGCGTTGCGCTCGTTCCGCTGACGGCAGCACTGCCATCGCCAAAGCTGATGCTGCTGGAAACAACCGTTCCATCAGGATCGCTGGAGCCTGCAGACGAGGCACCCACTGTTGTCGGCGCAGTGGCGGTAGGTGGCGTTATGCTCAGGGCCGCGACGGGCGGCTGGTTCGGCACGGTGATCTGGACACCGGCTGACATCTTATTGGTCAGCGAAGGCTTGCCTACAGCCTTTACAAAAACAATGTAATTGCCTGAATTCAAATTGAAGCTTGCCAGGTTGACTGAAGTAACGGATGTGGCAGCGTCCGTCAGCCACATAAGATTTTCGCCATCCTGGGAGACGAACACAGAGAAATGGTCAACTGTGTTCATCTGGCCGGTGATGCTCCAAGAAACCGTGGTCGCGGCAGCGGTAGCAGTGACGGTTACGCAATTGTCGATGCCGGTTTCAATTTCAGTGGCTTCCTCATAGTCGTTCCAGGTCACAAGCTGTATGCCGAGCATTTGCTTGGTTGCGGAATAATATTTGTTCGCGTCCGCCACGCTCTGCAGCCAGGTTTGTCCGCACTGCTGGCCAATAAGACGGCCTGAGCCCCATGCTGCCAGCACGTCATTAAAGCCCTTGTAACCTGATCCCGTGGAATACTCAGTGGGGAAGGCCAAGGCTGTTTTGTAATAACCGTCGAGATAGCTGATCGCCATAAGGTTTGTGGCTGACACGGTTTCCGGCGCGACCCAGGAAAACGCTCCGCTGGTCTGCGCCTTGGTAAAGCCGCTGCCATTGCGGAAGATAAGCATTGGGTTGCCGGTTATTCCGGCCCGCAGGCGAGTCCAATCAATGTTGTAGGCCTCATGGCCAAAGAGATAGACCACTGGCCGCCCGCCGCTATGCAGATAGGCCGGTGAATTGTAATAAGTGACGTTGGCGTAGTTAAGGTCATCGATCATGGTCTGTGTCACATCACAGCCCAGGGTGGCGGCGCAGGTCTTGAGAGCGCCAACGTCATGCATAATGGCGAAATTGAACCCCGCGTGAAGCTCGGATTCATGCATAAAGCCTTGAGTGGTTTTATCGTAGGAAAGAAAATGCGCGCTTGACTCACCGCGGCCATACCAATCAATGACGGCTCCATCCAGCCCGCGGCTAATCATGTCATTCACCTGTTTCTGGATTTGCAACGTGTCACTGGAGACATAGCCCACGTTCATGTGGTCGCCAAAGCCAAACCAGGGAACTAAATGGGCGTAGATCTTGGCCGTGGAGCCGGGATAAAGCAGGGTGCGCGTAGGCACCTTGCTGATATTCGTTGGCCCAATGTTGCCATTGGTTTGCGCGGCAAAGGTTGATGCGGTACTGGTGTTGTTGGAAGTTTCAGCCGTTAGGGTAGTGCTGGCTTTAAAGGCAGTGCCAGCAAGTGCCGGCATGGACAACAAAATGGAAAAGAACACA